>NZ_JBIVHW010000010.1:0-66612 GCF_044749405.1 Pseudomonas sp. NPDC089422 | reverse complement strand
AAGGCCACTGTTAACGCAGTGGCCTTTTTCTTTGCCTGGAATTCAAGATCTGAAGCAATTGCTTGGCAATTTTCATTTATTTCTTGACTTACCCGTCCGAATCTATAAAATGCGCCCCTCTGACGCGGGATGGAGCAGCCTGGTAGCTCGTCGGGCTCATAACCCGAAGGTCGTCGGTTCAAATCCGGCTCCCGCAACCATATTCGTCAGAACAAACCCCGCCTGTATAACAGCAGCGCGGGGTTTGTTGCATTTCGTCGCCTGATAAATCCTTGTACTGCACCCAAACCCGCTCGTTTGAGGTGTCGACTTGAGGATGAACTATCTTTAACACTGCCGGACGACTGAAAGTAACGTTGCCCGGAGTAATATCTGGATACGTTTACCAAAGGGACTTTCACTTGGCCGCAGCTCTTCCCCTCCTCGCGCAACACGCTCGAGGCATCTCATGACATCGCACACCCCTGAACCCCAGGTGCCACTCGCCTCGGCACTGCCGACTGCTGCCCAGCGCCTGCCTTTGCTGGAACGAATGAGCCGTTTCCGTCAGCCGATTGGCCTGGCCGTGACCTTGCTGCTGTTTGCCATGGCGCTGATCGCTTGTCGGCATCTGTTGAGCGAACTGGACATCTACGCCCTGCACGATGCCATGCTCGACGTACCGGCAAAGTCGCTGATCGGCGCCCTGCTGGCGACGGTGGCAGGGTTCGTGATCCTGCTGGGCTACGAGTGGTCGGCCAGCCGTTACGCGACCGTCAAGTTGCCTGCGCGATCCTTGGTGATGGGCGGTTTCAGCGCCTTTGCCATTGGTAACGCAATCGGCCTGTCGATGCTCTCGGGTGGCTCGGTGCGCTACCGCCTGTATGCACGTCAGGGCCTCGGTGCCGCTGAAGTCGCACGCATGACCGTGTTTGCCAGCCTGTCCCTGGGGTGCGCACTGCCACCACTTGCGGCGCTGGCCACCTTGAGCAACCTGCCGGCTGCAGCAACAGCCCTGCGCTTGCCTTCGACAGTGCTGGCCGGCATCGCCATCGCCGTGTTGGCCATGACCGCCGTGCTGGTAATCGGGCTGTATCGCCGTCGCCTGCCGGAACAACCGCTGGCCGATAACCTGCTGGTCCAGCTGGGCCGTCGCACCCTGCGACTGCCCGGTGGGCGCCTGGCGGCCCTGCAGTTGCTGATCACCGCCCTGGACGTGGCCGCTGCAGCCACCGTGCTCTACCTGCTACTGCCGCAAGCCCCCCCCTTCGGTGCCTTCGTGCTGGTCTACCTGCTGGCCCTGGCTGCTGGCGTGCTCAGCCATGTACCGGGTGGCGTCGGGGTGTTCGAAGCGATCCTGCTGGCCGCCTTCGCCGACCAGCTTGGCGCCGCGCCTCTGGCCGCCGCCCTGCTCCTTTACCGGCTGATCTACGTGGTGCTGCCACTGCTGCTGGCCTGCGTGCTGCTGCTGGCCAACGAAGCACGCCGCCTGCTGTTCGCCCAGCAAGCGATCAAGGCGGCCTCGGGCCTTGGCGCACCGATCCTGGCGATTCTGGTGTTCCTGTCGGGCGTGGTGCTGCTGTTCTCCGGCGCCACCCCGGAGATCGACACGCGCCTGGAGCACATGGGCTTCCTCGTACCACACCGGCTGATCGATGCCTCGCACTTCGGCGCCAGCCTGATCGGCGTGCTCTGCCTGCTGCTGGCCCAGGGCTTGCGCCGGCGCCTGTCGGCAGCCTGGCTGCTGACCACCGTGTTGCTGCTGGTCGGCGCACTGCTGTCGATCCTCAAAGGCTTCGACTGGGAAGAAGCCAGCCTGCTGACCCTGACCGCTGCCCTGCTGGCCTTGTTCCGCCGCTCGTTCTACCGTCCGAGCCGGCTGCTCGAACTGCCGTTCTCACCGGTGTACCTGGTGGCCAGCGCCTGCGTGGTCGGCGCTTCGGTGTGGCTGCTGCTGTTCGCCTACCAGGACGTCCCCTATACCCACAAGCTGTGGTGGCAGTTCACCCTCGACGCCGACGCCCCGCGCGGCCTGCGTGCCGCCCTGGGTAGCGCGGTGCTGCTGGTGATCGTCGCCCTGACCTGGTTGCTGCGCACCGCCCGCCCGGTCATTCACCTGCCTGACGACGCTGAACTGCAGCGCGCCAACCGCATCCTGCTGGCCTCCGACCAGCCCGACGGTGGCCTGGCATTGACCGGCGACAAGGCATTGCTGTTCCACCCCAGCGACAATGCCTTCCTCATGTATGCCCGCCGCGGCCGCAGCCTGGTGGCGCTGTACGACCCGATCGGCCCGGCCCAGGAACGCGCCGAGATGATCTGGCAGTTCCGCGACCTCTGCGACCTGCACCACGCCCGCCCGGTGTTCTACCAGGTGCGCGCGGAGAACCTGCCGTTCTACATGGACATCGGCCTGACTGCCCTGAAGCTGGGCGAGGAGGCACGGGTCGACCTGCGCCGCTTCGACCTCGAAGCCAAGGGCAAGGAAATGAAGGACCTGCGCTACACCTGGAACCGTGGCGGCCGGGATGGCCTGAGCCTGGAGATCCACGAACCTGGCCATGCGCCGCTGGCCGAGCTCAAGGAAATCTCCGACGCCTGGCTCGGCGGCAAGAACGTACGCGAGAAAGGCTTCTCGCTGGGGCGCTTCAGCCCCGAGTACCTGCAGCACTTCCGTATCGCCCTGATTCGTTTCCAGGGCCGGCCGGTGGCCTTTGCCAACCTGCTGGAAACCCACAGCAACGAACTGGCCAGCCTCGACCTGATGCGCGCACACCCCGAGGCGCCGAAGCTGACCATGGAATTCATGATGATCGGCTTGATCCTGCATTACAAAAGCCATGACTACGGCCGCTTCAGCCTGGGCATGGTCCCGCTTTCCGGCCTGCAGCCACGGCGCGGCGCCCCCTTGACCCAACGCCTGGGCTCGATGGTGTTCCGCCGGGGCGAGCAGCTCTACAACTTCCAGGGCCTGCGGCGCTTCAAGGACAAGTTCCAGCCGGACTGGGAACCTCGTTACATGGCCGTGCCGGCCGGGCTCGACCCGCTGGTGGCACTGGCCGATACTGCCGCCCTGATTGCCGGCGGCCTGACTGGATTGGTGAAACGTTGATGATCCGACGCTATTGGTTGTACGTACTGATTCCCCTGCTGCTGGCCGCCCTGGCCGGCGCTGCGGGCTTTTGGCTGTGGGCCCGCCCTGCCCCAGAGGCACGGCTGGAACAGCTGACCCTGAATGACACCAGCATCATCCGCGTCACCCCGGGCGTGCACGCCAAGGCCCGAGTCGCCATCGGCGTGCCCCAGGACCAGGCCCTGAGCGACAAGCAGCTGCTGGACCTGAGCCAGGCTGGCGAGGCACAGCTGGTCCAGGTGATCCTGCCGCCGAACGACTGCACCAAGCAGCAACAGGCCATGGATCAGGCGCTGACCCAGCTGTCCGACAAACCAACCCTGGTCGCCGGCATTGGCCCTGGCGCAGCCCAGGCATGGCGCTGGCTGGCCACCCAGAGCGACGACAAGGCCCGGGCCATTTCGGTCGACTTCACCCTGGAACAACCAGGTTGCAAGGTCGAGCTGCCGAAATCGGCCGCCCACGGCCACTGGAACGTCGCCTGGAACGACAACCCGGACGACGCCAGTGCTGCCTTCGTGCGCGACCAGGCCAACGCCGAAACCAGCATCAGCGACTATGACATCCACCTGCCACAGGTGCTCAAGGCCCAGCTGACGCAGGCCCTGGTCGGCCGTGACGGCAACGCCCTGGCCATTCCGGTGGTAGAAGTCCCGGCCGGGCAGACCACCGACACCGTCACCCTGTTCCTGTCCGGTGACGGTGGCTGGCGCGACCTGGACCGCGACGTGGCCGGTGAAATGGCCAAGCTCGGCTACCCGGTGGTCGGTATCGACACCCTGCGCTACTACTGGCAGCACAAGACTCCGGAGCAAAGCGCCGCCGACCTGTCGGAACTGATGCAGCACTACCGTCAGAAGTGGGGCACCAAGCGTTTCGTGCTGACCGGATACTCGTTCGGCGCCGACGTGCTGCCTGCCATCTACAACCGCCTGCCGGCCGAAGACCAGCAGCGGATCGACGCGGTCGTGCTGCTGGCGTTCGCCCGCAGTGGCAGCTTCGAGATCGAGGTTGAGGGCTGGTTGGGCAAGGAAGGCCAGGAAGCGCCTACCGGGCCGGAAATGGCCAAGCTGCCGGCGTCCAAGGTGGTCTGCGTGTACGGTATCGAAGAGACCGACGAGAGCGGTTGCACCGACAAGACTGCAGTGGGCGAGCGCATGAAGCTGCCAGGTGGCCACCACTTCGACGAAAACTACCCGGCGCTGGCCAAGCGCCTGATCGACGAGATCGAGACCCGTCAGGGCAAGTCCAGCGTCGCTGCACAGAACTGATACCGCTTGATGGCCATTTGCGGGTAAACCCGCTCCCACAGGGAACATGTACTACCTGTGGGAGCGGGTTTACCCGCGAATCGGTTACAACTCAGATCTCGACCTGGGTACCCAGTTCGATCACCCTGTTCAAAGGCAGGTTGAAGAAGCGCAAGTTACCGTTGGCATTCTTCAGCAGGAATGCGAACAGGTTCCCCCGCCAGCGCGACATCCCCTCCAGACGCGACGCAATCACCGTTTCCCGGCTGAGGAAGTAGGTGGTACGCATCGGGCTGAAATCCAGTTCATCCAGGTGACACAGCTTCAATGCCGCTGGCACGTCCGGCTCGTCCATGAAGCCAAAGTGAAGCAGCACGCGGAAGAAGCCATCACCATAGGCCTCGACCTCGAAACGCTCCTGCTCCGGCACCCGAGGGCGGTCTTCACTGACCACCGTCAGCAGCACCACCTGACTGTGCAGCACCTGGTTATGCAGCATGTTGTGCAGCAGCGCATGGGGCACCGCATCTGCCCGCGCCGTCAGGAACACCGCCGTGCCTTCGACCCGATGCGGCGGCTGCACGCGGATGCTGCTGATGAACACAGGCAATGGCAGCCCGCCTTCATCGATACGCTCCACCAGTATCTGCTTGCCGCGCTTCCAGGTGCTCATCAGCAGGTACAGCACGCCGCCTGCCAGCACCGGGAAGGCACCACCCTGAACGATCTTCGGCACGTTGGCAGCGAAGAACAGCCCATCGACGAAGAGGAAGCCGAACAGGATCGGCACCATCAGCACCGGTGGCCATTTCCACAGCAGCAGCATCACCGCCGACACCAGAATGGTGGTCATCAGCATGGTTCCGGTCACGGCCACACCGTAAGCCGCCGCCAGGGCGCCGGAGGACTCGAAGCCGATCACCAGCAGCACTACACCGACCATCAAGGTCCAGTTCACCGCACCGATGTAGATCTGCCCCTGCTCGTCGCTGGAGGTGTGCTGGATCTGCATGCGCGGGATATAGCCCAGCTGGATGGCCTGGCGGGTCAGGGAGAAGGCCCCGGAAATCACCGCCTGCGAGGCGATGACCGTGGCCATGGTCGCCAGCCCGACCATTGGCAACAGCGCCCAGCCTGGCGCCAGCAGGTAGAACGGGTTGCGGGCAGCTTCAGGGTTCTGCAGCAAGATCGCGCCCTGGCCGAAGTAATTGAGCACCAGGGCCGGCAGCACCAGGGCGAACCAGGCGCGGGCGATCGGTTTGCGCCCGAAGTGGCCCATGTCGGCATACAGCGCCTCGGCACCGGTCAGCGCCAGCACCACGGCGCCGAGAATGGCCACGCCCATGCCGGGGTGGACGATGAAGAAGTTCACCGCCCAGCCAGGGTTGAAGGCCTTGAGCACTTCCGGGCTCTGGGAAATGCCATGCGCCCCCAGCGCGGCGAGCGCGAGGAACCAGACCACCATGATCGGGCCGAACAGCTTGCCAATCTTGTCGGTGCCATGCTTCTGCACCAGGAACAAGGCCACCAGTACCACCAGCGAAATGGGCACCACCCAGTGGTCGATACCTTCAAAGGCCAGGCCCATGCCCTCCACGGCGGACAACACCGACACCGCAGGGGTGATCATGCTGTCACCGTAGAACAGCGAGGCGCCGATCAGGCCGCAGACGACCATCAGCGCGCGCAGGCGCGGATAGGCCGCCGTGGCCCTTCGCGCCAGCGCGGTCAATGCCATGGTGCCGCCTTCGCCCTGGTTGTCGGCGCGCAGGATGAACATCACGTACTTGAACGACACCACCCACAGCAGTGACCAGAGGATCAGCGAGAGGATCCCCAGCACACCATCATGGTTGACCGGCACCCCGTAGCCGCCGGTAAAGACTTCTTTCAGGGTATACAAGGGGCTGGTACCGATATCGCCATACACCACCCCAACCGCTGCCACGAGCAACCCCAGCGACCGTGTCGCACCCTGCTTCCCCGCGTGCCCGCCTTCGGCGTGACTGCTTGCCTGAACCATCGAACACTCCCGCACATGGCCTTGAAGGCCGGTAGAATTCACGCCTGCGTCAGGGGCATGCATAAACCCCGGCGCAATGGCGCGAAGCATAGCGCAGCGTTCGTCGCTTTTCTGCTGGTCAAGCGACCTTGCGCTCGCTAGAATTGCGCACTTTTTGATCAGAGGCGCCGAAAGCGCCCGTCAAGATCGCCCCCGGCTGCGGCAGGGCGAACTGCATTCAATACCGAGGTTAGTCATGTCCACCACTCCCGCCACCCCCAAGGTTGGTTTCGTCAGCCTGGGTTGCCCCAAGGCCCTGGTCGATTCCGAGCGCATCCTGACCCAGCTGCGCATGGAAGGCTATGAAGTCGTGCCCACCTACGAGGACGCCGATGTAGTGGTGGTCAACACCTGCGGCTTCATCGACAGCGCCAAGGCCGAGTCGCTCGAAGTCATCGGTGAAGCGATCAAGGAAAACGGCAAGGTCATCGTCACCGGCTGCATGGGTGTCGATGAAGGCAATATCCGTGACGTGCACCCGAGCGTGCTGTCGGTGACCGGCCCGCAGCAGTACGAGCAGGTGGTCAACGCCGTGCACGAGGTGGTGCCACCGCGCCAGGACCACAACCCGTTGATCGACCTGGTGCCACCACAGGGTGTCAAGCTGACCCCGCGCCACTACGCCTACCTGAAGATTTCCGAAGGCTGCAACCACAGCTGCAGCTTCTGCATCATCCCGTCGATGCGTGGCAAGCTGGTCAGCCGCCCGGTCGGCGAAGTGCTGAGCGAGGCCGAGCGCCTGGTCAAGGCCGGCGTCAAGGAAATCCTGGTCATCTCCCAGGACACCAGCGCCTACGGCGTCGACGTCAAGTACAAGACCGACTTCTGGAACGGCCGCCCGGTCAAGACCCGCATGCTCGAACTGTGCGAAGCGCTGAGCAGCCTGGGCGCCTGGGTGCGCCTGCACTACGTCTACCCATACCCGAACGTCGACGACGTGATCCCGCTGATGGCCGCCGGCAAGATCCTGCCGTACCTGGACATTCCGTTCCAGCACGCCAGCCCCAAGGTACTCAAGTCGATGAAGCGCCCAGCCTTCGAAGACCGTACCCTGGCACGAATCAAGAACTGGCGCGAGCAATGCCCCGAGCTGGTGATCCGCTCGACCTTCATCGTCGGCTTCCCTGGCGAAACCGAGGAAGACTTCCAGTACCTGCTGGACTGGCTCACCGAAGCCCAGCTCGACCGCGTCGGCTGCTTCCAGTACTCGCCCGTCGAAGGAGCCCCGGCCAATGACCTGGGCCTGGACGAAGTGCCGGATGACGTCAAGCAGGACCGCTGGGACCGTTTCATGGCTCACCAGCAGGCCATCAGCGCCGCCCGCCTGCAGCTGCGCATCGGCAAGGAAATCGAAGTGCTGATCGATGAAGTCGAGGAGCAGGGTTCGGTTGGCCGCAGCTTCTTCGACGCCCCGGAAATCGACGGCAGCGTGTTCATCGACGGTAACCATGGCTTCAAGCCGGGCGACAAAGTGCGTTGCCGCGTGGTGGATGCCGACGAATACGACATGTGGGCCGAGCCCGTTTAAGGCAGCCTGCCCATGACAAAGCCCCTGCCCGGGTATTCCCAACGAGGAAATACCCGGGCAGGGGCTTTTTTGTCAGAAGGTGTGAAAAACCATCACTCCACCTTCGGCATCAGGGCTGGCATCGGAAAAGCCCTTGACCGCATACAGTTGAACCTTCCATTCACGGTTGAGCTTGTGGGTCAGGAACAGGGTCAGCTCCTGGATCTCTGAGCCTGTCGAAACGACTTTTTGCCGCCAGTCGTACGAGGCGCCCGCCGAGGTGCCTTTCGCCACAGGAATGGCAAAGCCCAGGCTGGTAAATATCGGGTCCCTGAAATTGCTGTCGGGCGGGTCGCCGAACTTCTTCCAACCCAGGGTTGCGAAGCCGGTCACCGGGCCGAATGCCTGGGCGATATCGACCTGGCCGGTATAGTCGTATTCGCCCGTGCCCAGGCACTGCTTTTCATCGGCAGTGGGGAATTTGACCTTGCCGATGAGGTCCAGCATCAGGCCGCCGTCACTGCCGTCGAGCAGCGCATAATCGGCGCTGGCAACCGTGTCGCCCAGCCCGCTTTCCACCGCATGGCATCCACCGGGCAAGGGGTCGCCATTCGGGCCTACTTCAGGGTTGGTGATGCGCAGCCAGGGCACCGTGACTTTGTAGGTCATGGGGCCGGTTTCATACTTGCCGACCACCGGCACGTACCAGATTTCCGAAGTGGTACCCGTGCCATAGTCGCCACTCGAATAGTCCATGCCAATAGAGGCGCTGAAGGTATCGGCCTGGACCGACGCACCGGTAAAGGACAGCAAACAGGCGAAAAGAGGGAGCGTCGGTCTCATCTGCACCTCAGGTTCCTTCGGGAAGTGTGATCGGACTTACCCAGCCTAGTTGCCTAATGCCCGGACCGCTCCGGATGTTCCACTTTTTCGACCTTCTCTACCGTTTCAGGCTTTTCGACCCTTTCGACTTTCTCTACCTTTTCCACTTTCTCGACTTTTTCAGGTTTTTCGACCTTCTCGACTTTTTCAACCTTCTCGACTTTCTCGGGCCTTTCGACCTTCTCGACCTTTTCCACCTTCTCGACTTTCTCCGGCCTTTCGACCTTTTCGACTTTCTCTACCTTCTCCACTTTCTCGGGCTTTTCGACTTTCTCTACTTTCTCGACCTTTTCTACCTTCTCAACTTTTTCGACCTCTACCTGTTCAACCTCCACGACCCTCTCCACCCGATCGGAGCTACCACTATTGCTGGTCGCGCGTTGCTCCACGGTATCGACATGTCCCGACTTACCAGACCTGTCCTCACTTTCCACGCTGTCGTGGTCACTGGAGCCGCTAACCGAACTCCGGCCATTGTGGTCATCACTGCTTTCGCTACGGTTGCTGGAGGCACCACGCTCACCCTGGCCGCTGTTGCTCGAGCTTGCAGAGCCACTTGTACCGTGCTCGGTGCTACGCCCGGAATGGCCTCTGTCCGAGTGCTCTCTGCGGTCGTCATCGAACTCGACGCGGGATGCCCGTAGCTCGCGCGCAGCACTGAACACCCCGCTTACCCGCACTTTCTGGTCGAGCGCGATCGATGCAGGCTGCCTGCCGACAATCACCGTATCCTGTCCCAGCGTCACATTGACGCCACCAACCACCAACTGACGCGCCTGCGTGCGCTGCACCAGCCCCTCGATCACCACAGTCTGCACCCTGCCAGCAAACGGCAGGCTCGGGTCAGGACGGGTTTGCGCCACTTCCAGCTGGTTCCCGGTCCATTGGCCGCGCACCAGCATTTCCCGCGCTGGCGCCACGCGGGTCCCCAGCTTCAGCCCCTGCAGGCTGCCCGGACGGTCAACCGCACCGATGGCACTGGCCTCCCTGAGCCCTGGCGCCCGCTCGATACGGCTGGCCACCACTTCACCAGCAGCATCGCGCAGGCCGCTGACCCTGACCGGTTCACCCGGGCGCAGCCCTTCAGCCACGCGCGCTCCAGCGGCAAGGCGCACAGCTTGACCCATGACCCGCAGTGGCCCCGATGCATTCGGCAGTGCCGTCAGCGGCCCCTCGTAGACGTTGAGAATCGCGATACGCCCGGCTTGCAGGCCGCGCTGCGTGCCAAAGGCCTCCACCGCGACAACCTGGCCGATCGCCAGATGAGCGCTGCTGGAAGGGGCACCGTTTTCACTCACAGGTACATCCTTGCCGTAGTGCACTTCCTGGCCATTGACGCAGATCGAAGCGAACCCGGTGATGGTGCCGACGATCCCCGTGCCACCGGTACCGCCCGGGCGCTGGATCGGGGCACCGCTACCGCCCACACCACCGTGGCCGCGATCGATGAAGGTCCCGTCTACGCCCTCTGCCACCGCGCCGGTACCGCCCGTGCCGCCGGGGCGCTGCTGCAGCGGCGCCCCCGTGCCGCCCACGCCGCCGTTCTCGCTGCGCGCGCCGGTGCCGCCAACTCCGCCTGTTCTGGCACCTGTACCACCGACGCCCCCCGGAAACTGCATGCCCGCAGCCCCAGCCATCCCCACTTCATCACGGCTGACACAAACCGGCGCCGCAGCCACCTCGGCAGGCGCCACCAGGTTCAGCCCGAAACCCAGGGCGAGTGCGACGAGACTGAGGCAGCGCGCGAGGGGGGTCATGAGTCGGCAGTCTTCGACGATTCGGGATCGGTGGCTTCAGTGTAGAAATAAAGCCCGACGGTGATGCGCTGGCGCTCCTCGTGGCTTGGCACGTCGGTGTTTTCCAGCTCGGCGGCCAACCGGCTGAAAGCCAGCAACACTTGCATGCCGTCCTTGGAGACCGCCTCACGCAGCGTACCGACACTGGCCGAGGTCAAGGCATCGTAGTGCACGCTGCGTTCGAAAAACGGCAGGCCTTTGCCACTGAGGTTGTGCACCGCCGCGCAGGCGTGGTCATGCAGGTTGTGGCCGAAATACGCGGCTTTCTCTTCGAAACCCTTCTGCGGCACGAATGCCTGGGCTTCTAGGTGAACGCAATCCTGATCATCGAGGCGAACGATGCCCAGACGCAGCCACTCATCCAGTACTACCCGCCCGCGGATGTCCGTGCTGATCTTCGCCACCAGGGCATCGAAAGAGCGATCGCCGCCAACGCTGGCGAGCCGTGGCAGCGCCAACGCCTGCCCGGCTTCGGAGCAGAAGGGTGGACTGGTGGTCCATACATTCACCAGTTGCGCACCTAAGGTGATGTTTTCCGGCAACTCAACGTCAGTCGCGTCATGTTCACTTCGCAGCCGCCGAACATCCTTGCGATGAACGCCGGTAAGGAGGCTGATGCGGCTATCTGTCGGCACCTTGTCGTCCAGGCGAAACTCGCGATGAGCCACATCGACGAAAACTTCCTTGAGTACGTCGGTGAACATCGTGTAGGTCACCCCTTTGCGCAGCATCAGGCGCACCAGAGGGCGCATGACCCTGCGCAGTGCGCTCAACATGGACGGGGGTATAGAGGGCGATTGCATGGAGCGCATTCCTTGACAGTTGAAACCAGCATACGACGCGGGAAAACATCCCGCACGAACTGTAACTACTTCCCACAGAGCATGAGAAAAAGCTGTCAGCGCTCACTGCAAACCCGTGATAGGGCTTCACTGCCCCAGACCCGCTCATACAAAACCCGTCCCCTGGGTCTTGTATGGGCTGTTCACTGCCAATCAGCTCCTGCTGTTGTCATCGCCGACTTCGCCGGCGGCATGAGCACCGCGGTCATCACCTTGTTCGCGGCCCACATGGTTGCCGTTATCGTCACCAGGTTCACCACCAACGTGAACGCCATGATCGTCGCCAGGTTCACCGCCAACATGATTGCCATGATCATCACCGGGCTCACCGCCAACATGATTGCCATGATCGTCACCGGGTTCGCCGCCAACGTGATTGCCATGATCGTCGCCGGGCTCACCACCAACGTGATTGCCATGGTCATCACCCCTTTCAGCATGGCTGCTGCGTCCGGAGTTCGAGTTGCCATCGTGGCCCTGGCCTGCTTCACCATGGCCGCTGCCACTGTTGCCAGCATGGCCGCCGCTGCCGCTGCCGCCGTGGCCGCCACCACCACCACCGCTGCCGCCACCACTTCCACCGCCGCCGCCGTGACCACCGCCGCCGCCACCGCTTCCACCTCCACCGCCGTGACCACCGCCGCCGCCACCGCTTCCGCCTCCACCGCCGTGACCACCACCGCCGCCACCGCCACCGTGACCGCCGCCTCCACCGCCACCGCCGCCATCCTTGGCATAGGCGCTGGAGCCATGTGAAATCGAATCTGGAATCAAAACGATGGCACTCGACAGCACGCCGGCAACGGCGACCGCCAGTAGAGCCCTTTTGAACAGCATGTGGATTTGCATTTTCCGTCTCCAGGTCTTCGCCATGAGAACGCCAAATCAAGCCGGGAATCTGTTGTGAGTTCTTTCATTTATTTATGTGGGAATTTTTCCCACGCCTAATTAATAGACCTCCACGCCCCAGGCTTCAAGCCGCACGCAGAGAAGCCGACCAGTGGTCGGCCTGCTATGTTTGCTCTATCGCCCAGGAGGAACACCGGCATGCATTCAGTTCTGACACTGCAAACCCCTCGCTACAGCGACTACAGCGAGCTGGTGCAGATCTGGGAAGACTCGGTGCGCGCGACCCATGACTTCCTTCCCGAGGCCTACATCCTGCTCCTGCGCGAGCAGGTATTGCGCCGCTATCTCGACGCCGTGATGCTGATCTGCTGCAAGGATCGCCAGCGCATCTGTGGCTTTGCCGGTGTCGCCAACGGCTGCGTTCACATGTTGTTCGTCGCACCCGACTACCGCGGCAAGGGCGTTGGCCAGCGCCTGCTGCGTTATGCGATCGATGAATTGAATGCCGAACGCCTGGACGTCAACGAACAGAACCCACAAGCCCTGGGCTTCTACTTGCATGAAGGCTTCGAAGTGGTCGGCCGCTCGGAAACAGATGGCTTGGGGCAGCCTTATCCCCTTCTGCACATGAGGCTGATTCCTACAGCGTCTTAGGCGGCGTCTGAATATGCCGTGGTCTGCGTCCAAAACGGCGCATTTGACACAGATTCCCATCATCAACCGCGCACAGGCAGGTACAATGTAGGTCTTTCCCTGCCTTGCGAATTGCCCCATGTCCGAACCCGTCCGCCTGTCCAAACGCCTCATCGAGCAGCTTGGTTGCTCCCGCCGCGAGGCCGAGCTGTATATCGAAGGAGGCTGGGTCACGGTCGATGGCGTGGTGGTCGAGCAGCCCCAGTTCAAAGTCGACGAGCAACGCGTCGAACTGCTGCCGGGAGCACGGGCCGAGGCATTGGAACCGGTCACCCTGCTGATGCACCAAGCGGCCGGTGTCGATAGCGAAACCGCTCGCGCCAGCATGAATATGGGCAACCTCAGCGAGGCCCACCGCGAAGGCGTACGGCCTCTGCACGGACACTTTGCCCGGCTGACCTGCCTGGCGCCGCTGGAACGTGGCGCCACCGGCCTGCAGGTGTTCACTCAGGACTGGCGGGTCACCCGCAAGATCGACGCCGACCTGCGCCGCATGGAGCAGGAATACATCATCGAAGTGCGCGGTGAGACTACGCCTCAGGCCTTGGAGCGCCTGGCGCGCGGTGCGACGCGTAATGACCGGGAGCTACCCAAGGCCAAGGCCAGCTGGCAGAACGAGACCCACTTGCGCCTGGTCGTGAAAAACCCGCAACCCGGGCAGATCAGCGAACTGTGCGCCTACCTGCGCCTGGAAGTGCTGGGCATGCGCCGCATTCGCCTGGGGGGGGTGTCGATGGGCAAGCTGCCTGTGGGGCAGTGGCGTTACCTGGCAGCCACCGAACGTTTCTAAGCAATGCGCCACGCCCCCGGCGTGGCTACTGAACAGGATTTTGCAACAATGAACCACAACGATGTCCTGCGCAGCCTGCGCTACATGCTCAAGGTGAACGACGCCAAGATGGCCGAAATCATCGCGCTGTCCGGCCTCGAAGTTAACCCGATCGTGCTCGCCACCTACTTGAAGAAGGAAGACGAAGCCGGTTTCGTGCGTTGCCCGGAGCGGGTCATGGCGCACTTTCTCGACGGCCTGGTGATCCACCGCCGTGGCAAGGACGACAGCCGCCCACCACAGCCCGTCGAGCTGCCGGTGACCAACAACACCATCCTGAAAAAACTGCGGGTGGCCTTCGAACTCAAGGAAGAAGACCTGCACGCCATCCTCAAGACGGTCAATTTTCCGGTGTCCAAGCCTGAACTCAGCGCGTTGTTCCGCAAGGTCGGGCATGACAACTATCGCCCGTGTGGCGACCAGCTGCTGCGCAACTTCCTCAAGGGCCTGACCCTGCGCGTGCGCGGCTGAGTGGCCATGCAGCATACGGTTGCACCGGTCGGCATCGTCCGTTCCTGCTTCAAGGAGAAGTTTGCCATCCCGCGCCAGCCGCAGCTGGCGCCAGCTGCCCGCGGGGTGCTGGAACTGCTGCCGCCGTTCGATCAGGGCGATGCGGTGGCCGGGCTGGAGCAGGTCAGCCATGTCTGGTTGCTGTTCCTGTTCCACCAGGCATTGGAAGACAAACCGCGCCTGAAAGTGCGCCCGCCACGCCTGGGCGGCAACAAGAGCATGGGCGTGTTCGCCACCCGCGCCACCCACCGCCCCAACGGCATCGGCCAGTCGGTGGTGCGCCTGGAGGGCGTGGAGCCAAGGCGCCTGCTGCTGTCCGGGATCGACCTGCTGGACGGCACGCCGGTACTGGACATCAAACCTTATGTCCCTTACGCCGACAGCGTTGCCGGGGCAAGCAACCTGATGGCCAGTGATGCGCCAGTCGCGATTGCCGTTGGCTGGAGCGACAGTGCCCTGCCCCAGGCCCACGCGCATGGGCTGCGCCTTGGCGAGCCGCTGGTGGAACTGATCGAGCAGTGCCTGGCGCAGGACCCGCGCCCGGCCTATCAGGTGCCACCGCCGGAACGGGTGTACGGGGTGAAGTTCTGGGATGTGCAGGTCCGCTGGCATTACCCGCAACCGGATCAGATCCAGGTGCTGGAAGTCGTTCGGGAAGGCTGAAAATCACCGCCGTGCAGGCATAAAAAAACGCAGATCCAGGTCTGCGTTTTTTCGTTGCTGCGTTCGTCTTATTTCTCGACGAAGGCACGCTCGATCAGGTAGTCACCCGGCTCGCGCATGCGCGGGGAGACTTTCAGGCCGAAGCTGTCGAGCACTTCGCTGGTCTCGTCGAGCATGCTCGGGCTACCGCAGATCATCGCGCGGTCGTCCTCTGGGTTGATCGGTGGCAGGCCGATATCGCTGAACAGCTTGCCGCTGCGCATCAGGTCGGTCAGGCGGCCCTGGTTTTCGAACGGCTCGCGGGTCACGGTCGGGTAGTAGATCAGCTTGTCACGGACCGATTCACCGAAGAACTCGTTCTGCGGCAGGTGCTCGGTGATGAATTCTTTGTAGGCCACTTCGTTGACGTAACGCACACCGTGAACCAGGATCACCTTTTCAAAGCGCTCGTAGGTTTCCGGGTCCTGGATGACGCTCATGAACGGCGCCAGGCCGGTGCCGGTGCTCAGCAGGTACAGGTGCTTGCCCGGCTTCAGGTCGTCGAGGACCAGGGTACCGGTTGGCTTCTTGCTGATGATGATCTCGTCGCCTTCCTTCAGGTGCTGCAGCTGCGAGGTCAGCGGGCCGTCCGGGACCTTGATGCTGAAGAACTCCAGGTGCTCTTCCCAGTTCGGCGAAGCGATGGAATAGGCGCGCATGAGCGGACGGCCGCTTTCCTGCTGCAGGCCGATCATCACGAACTGACCGTTCTCGAAGCGCAGGCCCGGGTCGCGGGTGCACTTGAAGCTGAACAGGGTGTCGTTCCAGTGGTGCACACTGAGGACACGTTCGTGGTTCATGTTGCTCATCTAGGAAACTCCTGAAGAAAAACGCGGCGCGGGCAAGGCGCACAGTTGCGCGATAGTTTAGGGGCAGCGAGAATATCTGTTAACTGAATTATCAAGATATGTGTTATCGGTTATATAGATATGCGATTTACACTTCGTCAGCTTCAGGTATTCGTCGCCGTGGCCCAGCACCAGAGTGTGTCGCGGGCTGCCAGCGTGCTCGCGCTTTCACAGTCGGCGGCAAGCACGTCCATTACCGAACTTGAGCGGCAATCGAGCTGCCAGCTGTTCGACCGCGCCGGCAAGCGCCTGGCACTCAATGCCCTGGGCCATCAGTTGCTGCCCCAGGCCGTCGCCCTGCTCGACCAGGCCAAGGAAATCGAAGACCTGCTCAACGGCAAGTCCGGCTTCGGCTCGCTGGCGGTCGGTGCCACGCTGACCATCGGCAATTACCTGGCCACCCTGCTGATCGGCAGCTTCATGCAGATACACCCGGAGAGCCAAGTCAAGCTGCATGTGCAGAACACTGCGCATATCGTGCACCAGGTTGCGCAATACGAAATTGATCTGGGTCTGATCGAAGGTGACTGCAACCACCCGGATCTGGAGGTGCAGCCGTGGGTCGAGGATGAGCTGGTGGTGTTCTGTGCACCGCAACATCCACTGGCCAAGGCCGGCCGCGCCGATGTCGAAGCCCTGTCGCAGGAGGCCTGGATCTTGCGCGAGCAGGGTTCCGGCACCCGCCTGACCTTCGACCAAGCCATGCGTCATCACCGCACCAGCCTCAACATCCGCCTGGAGCTTGAACACACCGAGGCGATCAAGCGTGCCGTGGAATCGGGCCTGGGTATCGGCTGCATCTCCCGCCTGGCTCTGCGCGATGCTTTCCGCCGCGGTAGCCTGGTACCGGTGGAGACGCCGGAGCTGGACCTGATGCGCCAGTTCTACTTCATTTGGCACAAGCAGAAATACCAGACTTCGGCGATGCGTGAATTCCTGGAATTGTGCCGCAACTTCACTGCGGGCTTTACCCGCAGTGACGAGATCGTCTTGCCGCCGATCGCTTAAAGCAGAATCACACCCCACACAAGCGCGACCATGGTCAGCGCCACCAGCTGCGCGGCGCTGCCCATGTCCTTGGCGTTCTTCGACAACGGGTGGCGCTCCAGCGAGATACGATCGATGGCTGCTTCCACTGCCGAGTTGAACAGCTCGACAATCAGGCCGAGCAGGCACACGGCGATCATGATTGCCCGCTCGGCACGGCTGACCGGCAGCCAGAAGGCAATCGGGATCAGCAGCACGTTGAGCAGTACCAGCTGGCGGAAGGCGGCCTCGCCCTTGAAGGCGGCGCGCAGGCCGTCCAGCGAGTAGCCAGCGGCGTTGAAGATGCGTTTCAGGCCGGTCTGGCCTTTGAATGGCGATGTCATGTGAGTCACTTCACAACAGAAAGGCCAGCAGACTAGTGCGGCACGGGTCAAAAAAGCGTGAATCCAGGCGCCGTCAGCTACTGGCAACCGATTCAAGTTGTTGCAGCAACAGCGCCGCCTGGGTGCGGGTGCGCACGCCCAGCTTGCGGAAGATAGCGGTTACATGGGCCTTGATGGTCGCTTCCGACACACTCAGTTCATAGGCGATCTGCTTGTTCAGCAAACCTTCGCAGACCATGGTCAGCACGCGGAACTGCTGTGGGGTGAGGCTGGCCAGGCCTTCACTGGCGGCCTTGGCTTCAGCCGAGACATCGACCTTCTCGAAGGCTTGCGGTGGCCACCAGACATCGCCATCGAGCACCTTTCTCACGGCATCCTGAATGACTTCAAGGCCGCTGGACTTCGGAATGAAGCCGCTGGCACCGAACTCGCGGGACTTCACCACCACGGCGGCCTCTTCCTGCGCCGAGACCATTACTACCGGAATCTGCGGGTACTGGCCGCGCAGCAGGACCAGCCCGGAGAAGCCATAGGCACCCGGCATGTTCAAGTCCAGCAGGACCAGGTCCCAGTCGGCTTTTTCACTCAGGCGGGTTTCCAGTTCGGCGATGCTCGCCACTTCAACCAGGCGCACATCGGCGCCCAGGCCGAGGGTAACGGCCTGGCGCAGAGCGCTACGAAACAGCGGGTGGTCATCGGCTATCAGGATTTCGTATGTGGCCATCGATCTATGGATCCTGTTCTGTGCCAGGCGCATGCGGGGTAGTGAAGCGCCTGGCGGGGAATCGGCGCCAAGAATGCCGAGCACGGCCGGAGGTGGTCAAGCCAACTACCCTGCCGTCTCGCCCACCCTGGCTGCCAGCCCCGTCATTATGAACCAAAGTAAGACTTATGCCCCTTGGACTATAGGAAGGTATGCAAACGCTGGTGGGTGTCGTCCTGATCATCCAGCGGCAGGCGACGCTTGCCACTGAGGTAATGCAGGCTGAACACGTCGAGGTAAGCATCCAGCGCCTGGGAAGCCAGGCTGTCACCCGCCAGGTCCAGGCACATGGCAGCGACTTCGGCGGTGCAGAAATGGTCGTCACGCTTGGACCGACGCAGGCGATAGCGCGACATCTGCTCGGCTTGCAGGCTCAGCACCGGGAAGCGGTCAAGATACGGGCTCTTGCGGAACATCTTGCGGGCTTCGGTCCAGGTGGCATCGAGCAGGATGAACAACGGGCGCTTGCCGGGTTCGCGGACGACCTCGCTGACCACCCGCTCCTGGGCGACGAATTCGCCAGGGAAGACGATGTAAGGCTGCCACTGCGGGTCGTCGAGCAATGCCAGCAAGCGCTCGTCCACCGAGGTACGCAACCAGCCGTAGGCACAAGTGTCTTCGATCAGGTCGGCGATAAGCCAGCCGGTGTTGGTCGGTTTCAATGGCTCTGTGTCGTGCATGATCAGGCACACACCGGAGTCGGCCTGCACCCTGGGCTTCCACGCACACAGGCAGTGGGTGGCGATCACCCGGCAATCGGGGCAACGCTCGGCGCGTGAACCACGGGCAATGAAAGGTTTGTTGCTGCGTGCCAGGCGCTCGGCACGCAGGCGTGCTACCGCGTGGCTCATGCTGGCAAGCCTGTGGACGGGTTGTGACTGGACACTGCAGGGACTCGGAAGATGCAAAACGCCAGTCTACCAGAGCAGGCGCCATTTGGCCGTGCAGCGGAGCCAACCGGTCCCTTATAATCGGCGTCATTGGCCACCGTGAATCTGCCTGCGATGCAGCGGGTTTCATGGAACGCCCGCCGCCGGCGCATGTCAAAGCGCCAGTCATCGAACCAGGAGAGATTCATGCTGCGTCTTATCGTCCCGACCCTGAGCCTGTTGCTCACCCTGCCACTGGCAGCCCAGGCTGCCTCCAAGCAGGAGTTCGAGCTCAACAAGCTGCTGCAGAAGGTCGCCACGGAAAGCAGTGTCGGCACCCCTCGCGCCATCAACGAAGACATTCTCGATCAGGGTTATACCGTTGAAGGCAAGGCACTGGTCAACCACCTCAGCGTACGTGCCGAGCATGCCGCGCGCATGCAGCAGAACCCGGCGCAAGTCCGCAGCCAGTTGGGCGACAGCGTGTGCCGCAACAGTGGTTTCCGTAACCTGATGTCCAAAGGGGCGGTGATGGTCTATCGCTTCAGCGTGTACAAAACCAACCAGCCGGTCATGGATCAGGCCTTCGATGCTGCCAGCTGCACCGCTGGCAACAAGAAGAAGTGACTAGGTAACCCGCTCTCCTTCGGCGCGCCGCGGCTCTTCGTCGGCGCGCATCTCTGCCAGCAATGCCTGCAGGTAGCGTGACTGACACTCAAGTGCAGCAAGCCTGCGACGGCACTCTGCTTCCAGGCTCACATGGTGATCCTGGGCTGCATGTTCCAGCTGCTGGTAAAGCTGCCGGTCTACCTCGATGACCAAGCGATGCATACCGCCACCTCCTGCATCGACACGTTTCACTTCTCCAGTTAACCAAACCCTCGCCGAGGCAGGTCGCAGGCCGACGAGTGGCCACTGTGTTCGCGCCTGCACGATCAGGCGCAACGGTCTAGATTGATAGCGAAGGCCCGAAAAACGACACGCAGGGCTGACAGCCCTGCGCCACGGTCTTGAAGGCCTACTGCAATGCTCGGGATGCACACTCGAGTCACGGCAGCCAGCGACACACGTAGTGTCGCGGCCGAGCCACACCATCGGCCCGGTCAGAGGTTTTGCTGCAGAAGGAGACGTTGAATGCCTTACCAATCGAATGAACACCTGTTCAATCACTTCAGGGACCACGGCATCGACCTGAGCAAGATCGACCAGCAACTGCAGCTGGTCGCGCCGGGCAGCCCCAACCTGCCGCTGTACCGCGACATGATGCTCACGGTCTTGCGCATGGCCCATGACGACAGCGACCGCTGGAGCGCCAAGATCACCTTGCAGGCCTTGCGCGAACTGGACCACTCGTTCCGCATGCTCCAGCGCTACCGGGGGCGACGCAAGGTCACCGTGTTCGGCTCGGCACGCACTCCCGTGGAACACCCGATGTACGCCCTGGCTCGCGAGCTGGGGGCGACCCTCGCCCGCTCCGATCTGATGGTCATTACCGGGGCCGGCGGCGGCATCATGGCTGCGGCCCACGAAGGCGCCGGCAGTGACCATAGCCTGGGTTTCAACATCACCCTGCCCTTCGAGCAGCATGCCAATGCCACGGTGGATGGCACCGACAAGCTGCTGCCCTTCCACTTCTTCTTCATTCGCAAGCTGTTCTTCGTCAAGGAAGCCGATGCACTGGTACTCTGCCCAGGCGGCTTCGGCACGCTGGATGAAGCACTTGAAGTGTTGACGCTGATCCAGACCGGCAAGAGCCCACTGGTGCCGGTGGTACTGCTGGACTCACCGGGTGGCACGTTCTGGCGCGACTGCCTGGCGTTCATCAGCCGCCAGCTTGAAGAGAACCGCTACATTCTGCCCAGTGACCTGAAGCTGCTGCGGCTGGTGTACAGCGCCGATGAGGCCGTCGAGGAAATCAACCAGTTCTACAGCAATTACCACTCCAGCCGCTGGCTGAAGAACCAGTTCGTGATCCGCATGCATCATCGGCTCAGTGAGGCCGCACTGCATGACATTCAGGAGGGATTTGCCGACTTGCGCCTGAGTGGCCGGTATTACCAACACGCCGACAGTGGTGCCGAACACGAGGTGGGCAACTTCAGCCATCTGACGCGGCTGACGTTTGCCTTCAATGGCCGTGACCAAGGGCGACTGCGGGAACTGGTCGATTTCATCAACTTGCCGGAAAACTGGGCCAAACCGGAGCCGATGCATACCACTCAGCGGGCTCGGGAGGCATTGAAGGTCAGTTGAAGCAGAACATGCACGGTCTTTGTAAGAGCGGCCTTGCGCCCCTTTCGAGACACAAGGCCGCTCCTACAGGGCGTTGCAAGCCAGATCAGTAATCATCCAGATCCCGGCCATTGAGCAGCCGGCCGATCATGTCCATGGGGAAACCGCGGTAGGCAAGAAACCGGGTCTGCTGGGCGCGACTTCGTGGGTCCTGGGGGCGAAGCCCAGCGAACTTGCGCTGCCAGGTATCCCGCAGCAGCGCCGCCCAATCCACTTCGCTTTCACGCAGGGCCTGCTCGATATCACTTCGATTCAGCCCGCGCTGGCCAAGCTCCTCGCGAATACGCGCAGGACCATAGCCGGCACTGGAGCGGTATCGGATGAAACTCTCCAGATAACGGGCTTCGCTAAGCAGCCCTTCTTCGGCGAGCCGATCGAGCGCTGGCTCGATCAGTTCATCCGGTGCACCGCGCTGACGCAACTTGCGCGTCAGCTCGACGCGTCCATGCTCGCGGCGCGCGAGCAGGTCCATGGCTGTCCGCCTGACGGCGACGGGGGTGTCGAGCACGGCGGACATACCAGCGGCTATCAATAACCGGCGTCGGCGTCAGCCATGTCGTCGGCATCGGCTTCAGCGGCAGCAGCCTTGCCAGCTTCTGCAACAGCACCGGCCTTGAGCAGCTTCTCGCGAATCTGCTTCTCGATCTCGGCACCAATGGCCGGGTTCTCTGCCAGGTACTTGGCCGCGTTGGCCTTGCCCTGACCGATCTTGTTGCCTTGGTAGGCGTACCAGGCACCGGACTTCTCTACCAGGCCTTGGGAAACACCCAGGTCGATGATTTCGCCGTTGCGGTAGATACCCTTGCCGTAAAGGATCTGGAACTCGGCCTGACGGAACGGAGGCGAGACCTTGTTCTTGACGATCTTGACGCGGGTTTCGCTGCCGACCACTTCGTCCCCTTCCTTGACCGCGCCGGTACGGCGGATGTCCAGGCGTACCGAGGCGTAGAACTTCAGGGCGTTACCACCGGTGGTGGTTTCCGGGCTACCGAACATCACGCCGATCTTCATGCGGATCTGGTTGATGAAGATGACCAGGCAGTTGGCGTTCTTGATGTTACCGGTGATCTTGCGCAGTGCCTGGGACATCAGGCGGGCCTGCAGGCCGACGTGCATGTCGCCCATTTCGCCTTCGATCTCGGCCTTCGGCACCAGTGCGGCGACGGAGTCGACGATGATCACGTCAACGGCGTTGGAGCGCACCAGCATGTCGGTGATTTCCAGGGCCTGTTCGCCGGTGTCCGGCTGCGAGACCAGCAGGTCGTCGACGTTGACGCCCAGCTTGCCGGCGTATTCAGGGTCGAGGGCGTGTTCGGCGTCGACGAAGGCGCAGGTAGCGCCGTTCTTCTGGGCTTCGGCAATGACCGACAGGGTCAGCGTGGTTTTACCCGAGGACTCCGGGCCGTAGATTTCGACGATACGGCCTTTGGGCAGACCACCGATGCCGAGCGCGATGTCCAGGCCCAGGGAACCGGTGGAAATGGCTGGGATGCCCTGGCGCTCGTGGTCGCCCATGCGCATGACCGCGCCTTTGCCGAATTGGCGTTCGATTTGACCCAGGGCCGCAGCCAAGGCGCGCTTCTTGTTGTCGTCCATTGAAATCCTCACGTGTTCGACTTGGCCCTGACGGCCGGAATACCTGTATAAGTAGCCAGTATTATTCCACAGGCTAGCGCGCGCGCAAACCCCTGTCGTCGATTTACTCGGCGCCAAGCTGTAACAAGCCGTCTAACGCGGCGATCACCGTTTGTCGGCGTACGGCTTCGCGGTCACCGTCGAAGTGCCGGCGTTCGCTGGTTACCTGCTCGCCATCGGCCCAGGCCAGCCAAACGGTCCCCACCGGCTTGGCCGGCGAACCACCGTCGGGCCCGGCCACGCCACTGACGGCCACGGCAAAGCGTGCACCGCTGGCGGCCTGGGCGCCACGGACCATGGCTTCGACCACCTCCTGGCTGACCGCGCCAACCTCGGCGAACAGCGTCTCGGGCACGTTCAGCAGGCGGGTTTTCTGGGCATTGGAATAGGTCACGTAACCGGCCTCGAACCAGGCCGAGCTGCCAGGCACGCGGGTGATGGCCTCAGCGATGCCACCGCCAGTGCAGGATTCGGCGGTGGTCACCTGGGCTTTGAAGCGGCGCAGGTGTTCGCCGAGACGAGTGGCGAGAACGGTGATCGGGTCCATGACGAGCTCCTTCAATGTTGCGCATTACCCTACCACCCTGACAACGCCACACAAGGGATCAAGGCCGCAAGGCGCGTACATAATCCTGACAGGCCCGCAACGCCATCAACCCCCGGTCCCCCTCATCGGTAATGGCGATAATTCGTCGAGCATGCGCCGGCTCAAGTCCGGCGCGTACGGTTGCATGATCCACGCCGCCGGCGCTGGAGGCGGCAGGCACTGCGCTGCAGATGGCGTCGCGCTCGACCAGGACCGACAGGCGCAGATCGGCAGTAGCAAGGCGATCACGCAGGCGAGCCTGAGCGTATTGCACATCGGTAAGCTCCTTGAAATGACGGCTTTCACTTTGTTCCAGGCGCTGTTCGAGGGACTGGCGCTGACCGCGCTCGGCAATCAGCCGGGCAGCCTCGGCATCGGCCTGGGCTTGCGCCAGCTGCGCCAGTTGCCGCCCATAACGCCAGCCCTGCACCTGCCAGGCCAGCGCTACACACAGCACCATCAGCAATGCACCGAGGCCCAGTTGCAAGCGGCTCAACACAGCACCTCGCGCGCCCGCGCCCAGAGCTTGAGACGATCCTCCAGCCCATTGAGCCCACCATTGATATGACGCGTGATGCGGTTGAACTCACCGCGGTCAGCCAGGGCATTGAGCCCGCGCGAATGCCAGAACCACGCCGCCGACTCGCAGGCCCAGCGCGGTTGCTCCAGCAACTGCGGTTGCGCCAGCAGGCGCTCGTCGCCGAACAGCGCACGGCTGCAGGCCTGATAGTTGTTGCGCCCGGTGACCTGGATCAGGCCGCGCCCGCAATACAACTGGCCATCGCCATCGGCCTGCGGCGTGTTACCCAGGCGCAAGGCCAGGCTGCCGGTGTCATAGCGCGCCAGATAGCGGTCGTTGCCCAGCTCCTTCACGTAGCGAAACTGGCCGGACTCATGGCCGACCTGGGCGATGAACGCCGCCACACGCTTGGGGTTGTCGATCTCCCAGCGTGGCAGGGTGACGTTCAGTGCCGAAAGAAAAACGCCCGCAACGGGGCGGGCGTTCGGCAGAATCTGTAGCAATTGCGTTTCAGTGAGCATGTCTGACTCTCCTTCCCTGTATCGTCCTCAAGCCTTGATCACGACCTGACGGCGGGGCGCTGCCCCCTTGGCCTGCACCTTGCCCGCCTTGCCGCCATTGCCCTGCACCGTGGTGCGCCAGCCCGAGGCGGTGAACACCTGCTCCACCGAATCGATCTGGTATAGCCCGTCCAGGCCATCGACAAAGCCCTGCAGGTCGATGCTGCGCTCGGCGAACAGGTCGGTGCGCCCTGGCAGGTCGAGGCGCACATGGGCGGTGCTGCGGTTGAAGCTGGCCAACCGCGCCTTGGCCGCCTGCTCGGCGGCGGCGCGGTTGGGGTACAGGTGACGGTCGGTGTGCACCGGCCGCTGGCCGTCCGCAGCCTCCTCATTGGCCACCTCGACCGTTTTCAGCTCACCGCTGGCGCTGTCCTGGTGACGGGTACGCACGGCCTTGCGCGCGGATTTGTCGTCCAGGCGGAAATACCACTGGCTGACATCGCTGCGGGCTATACCGACCACATCCAGGGGTTTGCCGCTGGCGCTCTGCCCGCCCTGGCGCGGCAGCACCAGCAACTGGCCGTTGGCGAGCTTGGCGGTGCTGTCGTACTGCAGGGCCAGGCGGGTGATGAAGTTGAAGTCGGACTCATTGTACTGATCGACCCGCTGCACCTGGGTGAGTACCGGGCAGATCGCCTGCCAGCCATTGCGTGCGCCGATTTCGGCGACGATGTGCTGCAGCGGCACGGCCTCCCAGCTGCCGCTGCGGATGGTCCGGCCAGTACCACGCAGGTCACTGGCCTTGCCACGGATCACCAGGGTGTCGGGCGGGCCGGACAACTCGACCTCATCAACGGTGTAACGCCCCAGCCGGGTCAGCGGCTGGCCGGTGTACCCCAGGTGCACCTCGATCAGCGCGCCGCGCGCGGGCAGCGCCAGGGCGCCATCCCGTGCGTCGATGCGCAGTTCGAAGTCGTCCGACTCCATGCCCGGCTTGTCGGTGGTGCGCAGCAACAACAGGCGGTCGTTGATCAGCGCAGTGATGTCCTTGCCGTCGGCCTGGATACGAAATTGCGGTTGCATGGCATCAGTCCCACAGCTGCACGACGTTGGCCTGCGCCAGCGCCAACATCGGCAAACGAATCATCACCCCGCTGCGAAACGGCTGGGCCTCGTCGGCCAGCCCCTGGTTGGCTTGCAGCACCGCTTCGACAGTGCCGTCGAGGTGCCCGTAATAATGGTGGCAGAGGGTATCGAGCACATCGCCCTCAGACGTTTTGCAAGTCTTGTCCATAGCTGACGAACTCCAGTGAGAAGCCTTGTTTGCGTGGAATGCCGCCGGCCAGCAAGGCGCCCTGGTCTTCCTCGATGCTGGTCAGGCACCAGGTTCCGAGCACTTCGCCGTAGCCGGTGGTCAGCGACAGCGGCAGTAGCTGGCGGCCAATGCCGCGCAGGGCCTGCAACTGGCCGAGGCCACCTTTGAAGCCGGGGAAGATCGCCCCGTGGATGCTGATGGTTTCTTCACCCAGGCTGACGGCCTGCTGGGCGTTTTCCCGGCTCAGGCGCTCCTGCCCCGCCCAGCGAAAACGCGTTTGCCGGCGCAGCTGGTCGAAGGCGGCGGTGTCGAGGTTGAAGTAGTAAGGCGCGGCATTGGCCTTCAAGGGTTGCAGCACCAGCAGGTGCGGAAACGGCTTGATCGCCTCGGCCGCCGGCGTGGCCTCGGGTGCGAAGCCAAAGGTCGACAGCACGCCCTTGGCCACGGCCTTCACATCGCCGATCACCCGGCGGATGGCCGCGTCGGCCTTGCCCAGGTGCTCGGCAAAGGCATCGACCTGGTCCCGCACCTTGCGCACCACTTCCAGGGTCTGGTCGTACCTGGCGATCACCTTGTCGACGCGCTGCTTGGCCGAGTCGATGGCGCGCATCGTGCGTTGCAGGCGCTTGCCGATTTGCTTGCCGATCCATGGCAGGGCTTCTAGTTCGGCAGCGGCCTCCTTGGCGTGGCCGACCGCCTGCTGCATCGGGTCGAGCATGGCGTCGGCACGCCGACGCCCCTCCTCGCCCGCCTTGACCAGTGCATGCAAGCCGCCTTGCAACTGTTCCAGGTAGGTCATGGGTCCTCCTCAGGGTTGGGGTTGATCGGCCATCTGCACCGAACGCGACTGACGCATCAGGTCTTCGAGCATGCGCCGGGCGATGGCTTCGAGTTGTTGCAAGGTGGTCGGGTCGTCGAGGCTGTTGTTGAAGGTCACCGGCATGTTGGCAGTGAAGGTGAATTGCTGATTGATGGTGGGTGACACCGCAGCCGCTGACTGCTGTGTCGAGGTCGCAGGTGGCCCAGCGCTCTCCTGAATTCGGTTTGCCTGGGCGGGAGCGTCCACCGCGTCCGGTCTTGCCCCGGGCGCGTCGTTACCAGTAACAGAGGCCACGGTTTTGCCAAGCCAGCCACCTGCGAATTCACCCGCCATACCGCCGAATGCCCCACCGCCCAGACTTCCAAGCGCGCCGCCGACGGCGGCACCGATCACGGTCCCTATGCCTGGCACCACCGAGCCGATCATGGCACCGGCTGCCGCGCCACCCAGCCATCCCGCCGAAGATCCCGCCAAGGTGCCGCCCAACCCGCCGACAGCCTCGCCATAACCCTCCAGTTTTTCTGCGGGCGTGCCATCACTCTGGTAGGTGTCGAGTACCTGCAACGAAGTGTCCAGCACCGCAGCCATTTGGAAACGTTTGAGGACACTTCCAACCGATGGCAGCTGTTTGCCTGTGAAGCTCAAGGACAAGCCAGGCGCAACCTGAGATTCAGGTTGGGTCTCGGCTACTGAAGGCGCCCCGCTGCCCTGTGAAGGGGGTTCTTCATCTCCCGTGAGCACATTGAACAACCCACCGCCGGCCCTGTCTCCCACAGCCTCGCCAATCAGGCCGCCAGCTTCGGCCCAGCGCTTTTGGGCGGCCTCGTCCTGCTTTTTCTCTTCAGCCTCTCGCGCTGCGTGCTGCTTGGCGGCTTCTCGCTGTTCCTTGGCATGGGCTTTACGCTGGCTTTTTCTTGTGCGCCTGGGTTTATCCGCAGCTGCACTTTTACCACTGCCGATGGCCTTGCCGAGCGCTTTACCTTTGCCTCTGAAAAGCATCGCTCCCATGGCGCCCAGCACACGGCCACCGAGGTCGCCAAGTGCAGCGCCGGTACCGCGTGCCATTTCTTCTCCGTCCTCGCCGGTTATCACTGCCTTGGCGACCTTGGCCAAAGTCTGGGCACGATTCTCCCGCCACTCCGTCAAACCACGTTCGCGTATCGCTCGCTGTTTTTCCGGCGGCTGTTTACGGTAGGCGCGAACGTACGCAGTTCCAAGTCCGAGTCCTCCAAGGCCTCCAGCGGTTATGGCAAGTCCTTTGCCAAGGGTAAGCGAGGTACCACCGACATCCGCTCTGGGCACCTGTACGGGTGCTTGCACCTTGCCCGCTGCGGGGGCTACCTGACCTTGCACGAAAACGTGCCATTGCTGAAAGACATTGACCGTCATCTGGCCGGGCAACGGCTCAAGCCGCGCCAACCCGGCAATCACCCGGTCCAGCATCAGATAGTGCTGACGCAAACGCTCGACAGCCTCGACCTCATCGCCCAATCGGGCGATCTGGTTTTCATGTTGCTGTTCCTGGTCCAGCGCCAGCTGGCGTTCGACCTGGCGTACCTTGCCGAGCTCCAACCCCAGGCGGATCACCTCGCCGATGAGCCGGCCGAGCCGGGTGCCGTCGGCCTGCCTGCGCAGGCGTTCGACATCCCGACGCAGCAGGTCGATGGCCTGCCCCAAGGGGTTGATGACGGTGACGCCGAGCCCGAGGGTGAACACCTGTGTGTTCGCCATAGGTTCCTCCTTGTCACGGCGCGAGCCACCAGACCATGTCGCCATACGACATGGTCATGATTTCGCTCGCGGAAAAGTTCAGCTCCTTGGCCAGCCGCCTGGCGGCGGCCTTCTGCCGGGCCGGGTCAAAGTTCGTCGTCCTGCACCAGGCGAAAATAGCCGCTTTGCAAGCGGCTATAGTCCTTCAGGGCAAGGCCTTCGAGGTCCTTGATGCCGACCTCGGCCAGCGACGCGAACAAGTTCAGCTCACGCTGCTCATCGTCGACGCCGCCACCGGCCTGGGCATTGCGGATATCGCGCACGGTCGGCGCGCGCAACGACAGGCTGTCGACCTGCACACCATTGGCTTCGCTTGGGCGCGACAGGCGTACGGTGATGCGGTCGGCACTCAGGGTCAGCCACTGTGGCTGCTTTTTCGCTTGAGCCATGGTCGCCCCCTTACAAGCCGAGCGCGGCGCGCTGGGCGGCCAGCTGATCAACGCCATCGATCACGCGCTTCATGCCCAGCGCGTCGATCTCGTAGAGCAGGCGGCCATCGACTTCCAGCTTGTAGTAGCTCAGGCCGACGCTGTGCTTGATCTCGGCCTTGTCGCCGGACTTCCAGTCGCCCATGTCGATTTCCTTGAGGGTGCCGCGCAAGGTCACCACCACCGGGGTGATGTTGCCCTTGAGGCCTTTGAAGGCGCCGCGGAAGGTGCCGTTGAAGCCGCTGCCATCGGCCAGGCCGAAGAATTTCAGCGCTTCGCGGCGTACACCGGTGGTGGTAAAGGCCGCTTCCTGCTTCTCCATGCCCAGGTCCATCTCGACCGGCATGTCCATCCCGCCAGGGCGGTGTTCTTCCATCTTCAGGGTGAGTTTGGGCAGGGTGAGGCTGGGTACATCGCCCTGGAAGCTGACGCCATCGACGAACAGGTTCAGGTTGGCCAGGGTTTCGGGAATCATTGCCATGTAAGTGCGCTCCTTAAGCAGCGGAATCGAGGACTTCGGTCAGCCACTGGTTAGTGACTTCAACGCGGAAATTGGGGTTTTCGGCAGGCGGCACGTCGGTAAAGCGGATGTTCCAGTACACCTTGCCCTGCTCGAGCTGGCTGGCGGTGTTCAGCTCCGGGTCGGCGAAGACCTCGAAGTTGATGATCGCGCCCTGGTTCTTCAGGTCGCGCATGAAGGCCTGCAGGCCCTCGGTGACGTCCTTGACGTAGGTGGCGGTGATGGCGCGGTCGACGGCCCATTTGTGGCCGTAGAGGATCGCGTCCATGACGATGTCCATGGTCCGCACACGGGTGACGAAGGCCCATTTCGGGTCGCTGGACAGGGTGCGGTTACCCCACAGGCGGAAGCCGTCGTCGCGGATGATGGTGGCGATGTTGGCGTTGTTCAGCAGGTTGGCACGGCAGCTGTCGTCACCATCGAGGAACTCCACCGGGCGAGTGGTGCCGGTGATGCCGACGAACTCCTTGTTCGACGGCGAGGCCCAGAAGCCGTATTCACTGTCGGTCCAGGCGAACAGGCCGGCGACCCAGGCCGAGCCCGGCGCATCGACGGTGGCTTCCTCGCCGTTGTCGAAGTACTGCACGCCCGGGTCGACCATGAAGGCGCGTTTGGCGCCGAAGTTCTTGGCGTAGTCGACAGCCGCTTCGTCGGTGGTGTTGGGGCCGTCGATGATGGCGATGCCGCGCAACTTGTCGGCCAGGGCTACCAGCGCAGTCCCGACCGCCTGGGTGGCGCTGTGGCGCGGCGCGGCCAGCAGCCGTGGCTGGGCGTTGAAACGGCTCTTGCCATCGAGCAGCGCCTGCAGGCCGGTGCGCTTGCCGTCGGCCTGCACGCTGCCGATGATCGCTGCGGTCTGCTCGGCTGCATCATCCACCTTGGCCACGCCACAGGCGACGATGACTGCCTTGGCACGGGTGAAGATAGCGCGGCAGGCCTTGGTAATGGCCGCCTTCTCACCGAAGGCGGCGACGGCTTCACGTTCGCTGGTGATCAGCACCAGGTCGTTGGCCTTGGCGGTGGCGCCAGCACCTTCGGTGAAGGTGTCGACCAGGCCGATGATCGAGGAAGAAGGCAGCGCGATGCTGCGGGCGCCGGTGTCGACGTTGGTCACGGTGACGCCGTGGAAGAATCCACTCATGTAGGTTTACTCCAGGTTCAGGTACGAAAAGGCCCTGCGGGTGCAGGGCCGGGTAAGAATCCGCCAGATAGAAAAAAGCCCCGAAGAGACGGGGCTTTACTGAGTTTGAAGAGCGAGCCAAGCCGGCGGCTCTGGCTTCGATGAGGAATCAGGAAACAGTGAAGAAGTTGGCCAATCGCGAAGACTCTGTCGGTAGGTCAGTAGCTCACTGTATTGCCCAGACGACAGCGAACTCGTGATGTTCATTGCAAGCTCGTCACGATGACGCATCACCAGCCATTCGCTAGATTGCAACTGATAGTCACGCCACATGCGTAGCGCTTGAATCAACTCACCTTCACTCATCTCAGAAGGGGGAGCATAACCGCCCTCGACAACTTTCCAACCGGGCATGGTCTCAAGAGAACACTCTTTCCAGACAAGCTCGGAATGATAGCGGTCGAATGGATCGATATCGGTAACTTCCATCACCAGACCGTTTGCAATTCGTGCCCACATATCAAATCTCTTCAGTAAGTAATGAATACACAGCCATCGGCGCCCGCCTGCGACCTGGTAATCGTTCGACCGGCACCGCCCATGCCTGGCTGCGTCAGCGTGGAAAAATCACTGGCGGCATAAATTGACTCCCCGCCACCGCCAGGCCCGCCCCAAGCACCAGAGTTATTCGTGTTGCGAACAGGCGGTGAGCCAGCTCCCAAGGAGGCGTTGAAGTCGCCACCAACACCCATACCGCCGCCCGCTCCGTTAGATAGCGAGCCCCCCTCTCCCCCAGTCGCGGAACAGAACGAACCGAACGACGATGTACCACCCGGTGAGCCTGTCGTATTTACGACACTCACGGACTTGCCGCCTGCAGCAACCGTTACAGTGATGCTCGCTCCAGGAGTAACAAGGCAGATACGACTACAGATTCCGCCGCCACCACCACCACCCGCGCCTGTCTCAGGTGGTCCTAACGCACCGCTGCCCCCCCCTCCGCGAACATCCACAAACACTCGAGTCACATTGGCAGGTACTTGCCATTGGTAAGTACCTGCCTTGGAATAGAGCGCCCGACCGCGGAAAGGAAAGTGAGCGCTGGTGGTGCTTGTCGCGCCGCCTGCAACAAGCCCATAAATGCCGTCAGAAACACACGTCAATATCAGCGGCGGGTCTAGATCCGTAACGGTCACTGCCGCATATGCCGTTGAACCAACGGCAATGTATCCTTTGCCAGAACGAGGCGCGTTCACTGTAAGGGTTCCGGTTCCCGAGCCAACCGACACGATGAAAACCGATCCATTTGATATCCCCGAGTCGGGAAGATATAGAGTGCCGGTCCAACTACCCACTCCGGACATGGTGGAATACTTGCCAGCATGCGCCTGACTCAAGGTTTGTCCATTGGATAACCCGACTCCAGCACTTGGCAAGTTAAGACCCAGCTGCTTGACGAACTCCGTTGTAGCCAATTGGGTACTGTTGTCATCGCGAGCAGCGGTCGGGGCGCTGGGAAGCCCCGTGAACGCCGGACTGGCCAGGTTTGCCTTGAGACTGAGTGCGTTATTAACTTGAGAGGTGGTAAGAACATCTGTCAGGCCGTAGCCTGCTACCGTGCTTGGGTTAGTTGCAGCGGTCACACGGCCATACTTGTCTACCGTGACGCTGCGATACGTTCCCGCCGTAATTCCGCTGCGCCCGAAAGCCATTTCGTACGCTTGTGCACTAACACCCACCGTAATCGGCCCGTCGCTGACCAATTGCCAGGCACTGTCGCTATTGGCTGTCCCCCTCTCTACCAATATCAGTAATCCCGGGGTCACTTTGGCATCGGTATCGGCGTCGCTGCTACGGCTCCACTCTCCCGCTGCAGCCTGATAGATGCCATTGTCCTTGGCGGCAGCCTGGTTCTTCACCAAGACCCGCGCTCCCGCAACTAGCGCTACGCCATCTATCGTCTGTAAACCACTCAAGTTGATGTTTGCTGTAGTTGCAACCAGTACAGAATGCTTGAAATCCTGCCTGGCCAACTCTTCGCTCACCCACTCCCGAGTAGCCAGCACCACTGCCGGATCAATCTTCAGCTGCACGTTACTGGCACTGCTGACTACCAGGTTCATCCGCACCACCTGGGTGCGCCCCGAGCCCTGGCTCAACAACGGTTTGTAGGTCGGCGCACAGTTGGCCACGGCCACCATGTCGCCATCAGCATCGTAAAGCGCAATCTCGCGGATCCACTTGCCGCCGACATCAGCCGGAATGACCTGTTCGGCAATGATGATCGCGCTGTTATTGTCATCCACCTTCAGCTGGTTCAGCGGCGCGCGGCGCCATTCGTTGATCAGGCTGGTCTGGGTGGCGTTGGGTGTGGGGTCGGAGCCGTTGGCATCGCCGACACCCATCTGGGTGATTTTCCAGGCAATGCCCAAGGCATCGGCATTGGCCTGTTTCGCCGCGCCCACGTTGGTGAGGATGGCGTAGAACTGAGAAGTCTGGTCAACCATGTGCAATGTCCAAGGTATCGATTGTATGTTCGCGGCCGCCCCGGCCTACGACGCCAATGACCTCGATGTCACGTGGCGTCAGCGGGTAGATGTCCAGTTCGTCGCCATCCTGGATCGCGCAGCCGACATGAATGTCGCCTCGGCTTTCGAGGCTGATCACCAGGCCAGTCAGGTGGCGGCTGACTGGCCGGGCGTCATCGATCAGCGATGACAGTTCCTGGTAGGTGCTTTCGCTGATGCCCGCATCGGAAACGCCGATCTTCAGGGCGAAGGTGCCCGCCTGTGCGGGCGGCGTGGCTTGCCACCACTCCTGCACCTCGATCAGGTAACCGAACGGTTCCACCACCCGCCTGAGCGCACCGAGGGTGCCTTTGTGGGCATGGACGAAGAACGCCGAACGGATGACCGAACGCTTGATCTCTTCGCTCCAGCTATCCTCCCAACGGTCCACTGACCAGGCCCAGGCCAGGTGATAAAGCAGGTGCGCGGGGCAGCTGTCCGGGCTGTAGAGCTGGCGCAGGCTGACCATGAGGTCCTCATCGGCCGCCACTTCGATGGCCCGCTCCAGCGCTGTATGGTTGAGCGGCAACAGGCTCTGCATGTCAGCCACCCCGCTTGAGCGTGAAGCCCGTGCACCAGGCTGCCTGGGATTTGCTCGGGCGGATATCGGCCCAGCCGTTCAGCTCGACCCTGCTGACCCCGTCGATATGCAGCTGAGCATCGATGCCCGAGCGGGCCACTTCCACGCCCAGGCGCCGCCGCGGATTGATCCAGGCTTCGAGCCGGCGCTGGCACTCGGCAAGGATCGCCTCGTACTCAGGGCCACTGTCAGCCAGGTACAACACGGCATCGATGTGATACGGCAACACCTCGGCACTGCGCACATTGACCCGGTCGGCGACGGGCCGGACATCATCATCATTGAGGTAGGCCGCCACCTGCGCCAGCAGCTCTGCGCTGGCCACGCCATTGCCCTCCAGGCCCAGCACGGTGACATCCACCACGGCCGGCGACGGGCTTTCGGCGGTGGCGTCAGCCACCTGCCCCGAAGCGTTGCGGGCATGCAGGATGTAACTGTTGCGCGGGCCGGCGGTGGTCAGGCCTTCGTAGACCAGTTGCACCCGCTCGCGCAGGGCATCGTCCGACTCCAGCAAGGCCTCGACGGGCGGGACGCTGGCCAGGTCATCGGCCTGGATCACCAGGCGCTGCAGGCTGACATTGGCCGCCAGCTGGTCCAGGTCAGTGCCCTGGGCGTAGGCCAGCAGCAGCGCCTTGGCGGCGTCGTTGATGCGGGCCCGGTTGAGCAGCTTGCGGTAGGCACCGACCTCGAGCAGCTTGGTGACGGGGTCGCTCTCCAGATTGGCGGTCCAGGCGTCGCCCAGGTATTCGCGGAAGGTCTCCAGATCGGCCTGGTAGAGGGTTTCGTAGTCGAGGTCTTCGAGCAGCTGTGGTGCTGGCAGATTCGACAGGTCGACCTGGCTCATACGCTCACCTCCACCATGGCTTCGTCGCCCAGGTAGCGGCCACTCAAGGCCAGGCTGACCTGGCCGTCGAGCACGGCGACGACCTTGACCCGCTCCAGTTGCAAGCGCGGCTCCCAACGGCCCAGTGCGCGGGCCACTTCGGCCTGCACGGCACTCTTCCAGCCCTCATTGACCGGCAGGTCGACGAAACGCCGCAACTGGCTGCCGTACTCCGGGCGCATGCGCCGGCTACCCAGCGGCGTGGTGAGGATGTCTTCGATGGACTGGCGCAAATGATCGATGCCGGCCAGCGGCTGGCCGGTGCGGCGGTCCATGCCGATCATGGTGCACCGCCCTGTTCATGGGTATGCATGGCATTCTCCTGATATGAAAAAGCCCGCATGGGCGGGCTTGATTCAATGTTTGTGATTGGCCGTGTTGCCGGCGGTATCGATGATCCGCCCACCGCCGTTGATATCGCCGCTGACCTGCAAGGGGCCATCGACCGTGACCTTGCCTGTGAGGTTGATCGCTGCCGACTGCAGGCTGATTGCAGCCTCGCTGACCTGCACGGTGCTGGCGCCGACCTTGATCGTCGCGCTGCCGCCAGGCAGTTCGATGTCGTAGTGGCTGGCCTGCCAGTCGTAGCTGAGCGAACCGCCATCGGCGAAACGCCAGACCTCGGTATGCTCGCGGGTGTCCGGCGCATTGCCGGCATTGCCATACAGCCCGGGCAGGAACGTGCCCTGGGCAGGCTCGCCGCTGGGGCTGAGCAGCACGCCCTGCTCGCCCAGGCTGGGTGCTCGCCAGTGCCGCGCCTGCCCGGCAGCCTGGGCGTGCCAGCGCAGCCAGGCGCTGGTCCAGCCGCTACCGTCAGACACCCGCACCCGGGCGGCGGCAAGGTCCACCGCCACCACCCGGCAGGGAATCACCAGGCACGCCAGCATGCGATCATGCATGGCACTGACGTAGCTCATGACAGGTCCTCCGGGGCGATGTACTGCACTTCATTGCCCAAGCCGATATCGGGCGCGAAACCCAGCCTCAGGCTACCGAGTGGCTGGTTCGGCCAGTTCCAGCGCGCCTCGCCAAGCAGCACCGGCTGGTCCCAGCGCACGGTCCAGGCGCTGCCCTCGAACTGCGCCTGCACGTTGCGGCTGGCCTCGACGAAGTCCAGAGCCCAATGTTGCTGGCGCAGCAGGTCCATCAGTTGTGCGGCTAGCAGGCTGCCCTGCAACCGCGCTTCGGGGTTGGCGCTGTCGGCGGTGATGTCCGCCTCGAAGGTGGCGATCAACACCGAACGGCCATCGCGCGGCGCTGCATCTGCCGTCATTTGCACGATGCCGTGGCGCAGCGCCGGTCGCTCCGGGGCATTTCCTACAGCGGTATAGGCATCGACCGAGGCCAGTTCCGGCATTGCCTCACGAATCGTTGCGGTCACGGCCGCATGCAAAGTGGCCAGTTCGCTCATGCATATTCTCCTTATGGCTCGTCGGCCTGGGTGTTGTCGCGCAAACCCAGGCGTCGAATCGCCCAGCGTTCGTACAGGCGCATGGCGACATCGGCGCCGCCAACCGCAGTCATGCAGCCAAATGCACTGGCCGCCCAGATCGAAAGGCCGCCGGCATACAGCAGCATCACCGTCGACACGCCGCAGACCATGCAGGCCCCGGAGCGCAGCGCCAGCCGTCGCAGCAGTGACCAGCCCGTGGCACCGGCCTTGTCGGCCCGCCACATTTCGCCGCTCAGGCCGCCCAGCAATGCCAGGACGATTACCAGCCAGAGCGGCATCTCCAGCAACGCTTGTTGCTCGTTCGTCACTGTCCTGTCTCCTGTGTAGGGCCTGTTGGCAAGGCCAACAGGCGGGTTGTGGGTTATCTGCAAATTTCAAAAGCCTCGGCATTCCAAAAAGCCCGGCTCGCCAGGCTTTTCAGTAATGCGTTGTCGAACCGCCGGCCACGTCTGGTGACGCCGCGCGGTTCCGCTACAAATTGGTGACTCCGACCGCGGCCACCTGCCCGCCGGATAACTGTTCGTGGTGCTTTACGCTGCACACCCGGGCCAGTTGCCAACCCTCTGGACAGTTGAGGCCTGTCCATCGCTGCCTGTGTAACAACCGGTTTCCGTCCGGCTTGAGACACAGGCTATGCATTCATGCATATGCAGTCAATGCATTTCTTCAAATTTCTATGCGCTAGATTTTGCTTTTATGCATGCAGGCCATGCATGGCCTGATGTGTAGGGATTTTCTGCAGGCGAAAAAAAACCCGCCGAAGCGGGTTTTCTGGGAGCGGGGTCGTCAGCGAGCGTACATGCCCCACCAGAATACATGCCCAAGCAGGCTGATCTGCTCGTCCTGCATCTGCTGGAAGCTGTAGTCCTCGTCGGGGTGTTCATCGCGGTTGAAACTGCGCAGGCGGATGCCGGTAGGCAGGCGATAGACCTGCTTCACCCGCAACTGGCCGTTATGGTTGATGGCGTAGAGGTCGCCATCGATGATGTCGCCGATCGTGCATTTGCCGGTGTTCACGCCGACCGTCGCACCATCGCGCAGCACCGGCAGCATGCTGTTGCCACGCACGGTCACGCACTTGGCCTGGTCGAACTGCACGCCATTGTGGCGCAGGCTGCGCTTGCCGAAACGCAGCCGCGCACGCTCGCTCTCTTCGATGACGAATCTTCCTGATCCTGCTGCCAATTCGACCTCGCGAAGGAAAGGTACCGACACCTCGTCATCCTCGACGGGGGTTTCATCGTCCCACAGGCTGATGTCGCTGAGGTCCGCATGGCCGTGGGCCGGCAACGCGGTTTCGCGCGACTCGCCAAGCTCGGCGCGGCCGCGCAACTGCTCGGTGCTCACACCGAAGTAGTCGGCGATCTTCGACACGTGCTTGTCGGAAGGGTCGACGATCTTGCCGCCGAGAATCCGCGACAAGGTGGATTGAGGGACACCCGTGCGCCGGTGCAGCTCCGTCGGGGACAGGCCGTGGCGGTCGAGCAGTTCTCTGAGTACGGTGGCTACGTTGCGTTTTTGCATAGCGTGCATAATGCAGGCGTGCGCCAGCAAATGCAATGCGCCTGGCTGCGCGCGCATGCCCCATGGCCCGCGCCTGCATCTGGTTGAAAAAGCCTGTACCATTGCCGGTTTCACAATCGCCAACCAGATCACCCGCTGTAAGGCCCTGAATGTCTGATCTTTCCGCACACACCCCAATGATGCAGCAGTACTGGAAGCTGAAAAACCAGCACCCGGACCAGCTGATGTTCTACCGCATGGGCGACTTCTACGAAATCTTCTACGAAGATGCGAAGAAAGCCGCGAAACTGCTGGACATCACCCTGACCGCGCGCGGTCAGTCGGCCGGCCAGTCGATCCCCATGTGCGGGATTCCGTTCCATTCGCTGGAGGGCTACCTGGCCAAGCTGGTCAAGCTCGGCGAGTCGGTGGTGATCTGCGAGCAGATCGGCGATCCGGCCACCAGCAAGGGCCCGGTGGAACGCCAGGTGGTGCGCATCATCACCCCCGGCACGGTCAGTGACGAGGCCCTGCTCGACGAGCGCCGCGACAACCTGATCGCCGCCCTGCTCGGTGACGAACGCCTGTTCGGCCTGGCGGTACTGGACATCACTAGCGGCAACTTCAGCGTGCAGGAAATCAAAGGCTGGGAAAACCTGCTGGCCGAGCTCGAACGCCTGAACCCGGTAGAGCTGCTGATCCCCGACGACTGGCCGCGCGACCTGCCAGCCGAGAAGCGCCCGGGTGCCCGTCGCCGCGCGCCGTGGGACTTCGACCGCGACTCGGCGCGCAAGGCCTTGTGCCAGCAGTTCGCGACCAAGGACCTCAAGGGCTTTGGCTGTGACAAGCTGACCCTGGCCATCGGCGCCGCTGGCTGCCTGCTGACCTACGCCAAGGAAACCCAGCGTACGGCCCTGCCGCACCTGCGCAGCCTGCGCCACGAGCGCCTGGACGACACGGTGATCCTCGACGGCGCCAGCCGCCGCAACCTGGAACTGGACGTCAACCTGGCCGGTGGCCGCGACAACACCCTGCAATCGGTGATCGACCGCTGCCAGACCGCCATGGCCAGCCGCCTACTGACCCGCTGGTTGAACCGCCCGCTGCGCGACCTCAAGGTGCTGCAGGCACGTCAGGACTCGATCCGCTGCCTGCTCGACGGCTACCGCTTCGAAAAGCTGCAGCCGCAGCTCAAGGAAATCGGCGATATCGAGCGGATCCTCGCCCGTATCGGCCTGCGCAATGCCCGCCCGCGTGACCTGGCGCGCCTGCGCGATGCCCTCGGCGCCCTGCCCGAACTGCAGAACGCCATGAGCGAGCTGGAAGCGCCGCACCTGGCGCGCCTGGCCGCCATTACCGGCACCTACCCGGAGCTGGCCAGCCTGCTGGAACGCGCGATCATCGACAACCCGCCAGCGGTCATCCGCGACGGCGGCGTACTCAAGGCCGGCTACGACAGCGAGCTGGACGAACTGCTGGCGATCAGCGAGAACGCCGGCCAGTTCCTCATCGACCTGGAAACCCGCGAGAAGGCCCGCACCGGCCTGGCCAACCTCAAGGTCGGCTACAACCGTGTGCACGGCTACTTCATCGAGCTGCCGACCAAGCAGGCCGAGCAGGCCCCGGGCGACTATATCCGCCGCCAGACCCTGAAGGGCGCCGAGCGCTTCATCACGCCCGAGCTCAAGGCCTTCGAGGACAAGGCGCTGTCAGCCAAGAGTCGCGCCCTGGCGCGCGAAAAGATGCTCTACGACGCGCTGCTGGAAACCCTCATCAGCCACCTGGCCCCCCTGCAGGACAGCGCCGCCGCGCTGGCCGAGATCGACGTGCTGAGCAACCTTGCCGAGCGTGCGCTGAACCTCGACCTGAACTGCCCGCGCTTCACCGACGAGCCGTGCCTGCGCATCGAGCAGGGCCGTCACCCGGTAGTCGAGCAGGTGCTGACCACGCCGTTCGTGGCCAACGACCTGGGCCTGGACAACAGCACGCGCATGCTGATCATCACCGGCCCGAACATGGGCGGTAAATCCACCTACATGCGCCAGACCGCCCTGATCGTCCTGATGGCGCACATCGGCAGCTTCGTACCCGCAGCCAGCTGCGAGCTGTCGCTGGTCGACCGCATCTTCACCCGTATCGGCTCCAGCGACGACCTGGCCGGCGGGCGTTCGACCTTCATGGTGGAGATGAGCGAAACCGCCAATATCCTGCACAACGCGACCGACCGCAGCCTGGTGCTGATGGACGAAGTCGGCCGCGGCACCAGCACCTTCGACGGCCTGTCGCTGGCCTGGGCCGCCGCCGAGCGCCTGGCCCAGCTGCGCGCCTACACCCTGTTTGCCACCCACTACTTCGAGCTGACCGTGCTGCCGGAGAGTGAACCGCTGGTGGCCAACGTGCACCTGAACGCCACCGAGCACAACGAGCGTATCGTCTTCCTGCACCACGTGCTGCCTGGCCCTGCCAGCCAGAGCTACGGCCTGGCCGTGGCGCAGCTGGCGGGCGTGCCGGCGCCAGTGATCCTGCGCGCACGCGAGCACCTGGGTAGGCTGGAAACCACCAGCCTGCCCCATGAAGCACCGGTGAGCAAAAAGGCCAAGGACGAGCCGCAAGTCCCACACCAGAGCGACCTGTTCGCCAGCCTGCCACACCCGGCCATCGAGAAGCTGGGCAAGCTGGACCTGGATGACATGACCCCGCGTCAAGCTATCGAAATGCTATATCAACTAAAGAACCTGTTATAACGGCGCCCACTACAAGCTGGTAGAATCCGCCGCGGTTTGCTGGTGCTGCAGGTTATTAGCCTGGCCTGCAGCCACATGCCCGTAAACCGCGCGGCCCTGAGAGGAAGGGCCGCCGCCGTCGCCTGAGGAGAGAACTAGAAATGACCTTCGTCGTCACCGACAACTGCATCAAATGCAAATACACCGACTGCGTGGAAGTCTGTCCGGTGGACTGCTTCTACGAAGGCCCGAACTTCCTGGTGATTCACCCGGACGAGTGCATCGACTGTGCACTGTGCGAGCCTGAGTGCCCGGCCCAGGCGATCTTCTCGGAAGACGAGATCCCTGCTGGCATGGAAAACTTCATCGAGCTCAACGCCGAGCTGGCGGAAATCTGGCCGAACATCACTGAGCGAAAGGACGCCCTGCCCGACGCTGAAGAGTGGGACGGCAAGACCGGCAAGATCGACGATCTGGAGCGCTAAGCGCCCGAATACGAAAAAGGCCCGCAACGGGCCTTTTTTCATTTTCTGCGGGCAAAAAAAAGGGGCGGTTTGACCCGCCCACATTTTTTTCCGTAGTCCCTGCTTGTCCCAAACATCATCCTGATGAAATCGCTTCTTGCGATGTCCCTGGCCTTCTCCCTGAAAGCCTGTGCATGTCCGTGTGCACAGTTCGAATACTAGCGAGTTCCCTGAGGCAGGCAACTGCGAGATCTTTCAAGATATTGCGGAGGACACATTTCCACACAGCCAAAAAACGTATTGGTTTCAACTAGTTAAGAATAAGCAGAATCTGAAACCGACATTGATTTACTGGTAGTTACACTGATGGCTTACAGAAAGAGTAAGAAAAGGCTTACACGCCATACATCAGGGGTAGCGCCGTACACATTGCTCGGCTTCAGATTTACGCCAGTCATTGCCCCGCGAAGAGGCCGGCACAGGATTACCAAAACCCCAGAAACAAAAACGCCCCGAGGTCATCGGGGCGCTTCAGATACAGTGAAGCCCGGCTTACTGAAACAGCGACTCGCTGGATAGCCCGTTCTTCTCGAGGATCTCGCGCAGGCGCTTGAGCCCCTCCACCTGGATCTGCCGCACACGTTCGCGGGTCAGGCCGATCTCCAGGCCAACATCTTCCAGGGTACTGCTCTCGTGCCCACGCAGGCCGAAGCGGCGCACCACGACCTCACGCTGCTTGTCGGTCAGCTCACCCAGCCACTGATCAATGCTCTGCGACAGGTCATCGTCCTGCAGCAGTTCGCACGGATCGGTCGGGCGATCATCGGTCAGGGTGTCGAGCAGGGTCTTGTCCGAATCCGGGCCGAGCGACACGTCAACGGAAGACACCCGTTCGTTCAGGCCCAGCATGCGCTTGACCTCGGCGACCGGTTTCTCCAGCAGGGTGGCGATTTCTTCAGGCGACGGTTCGTGGTCGAGCTTCTGGGTCAGTTCCCGCGCGGCACGCAGGTAGACGTTGAGCTCCTTGACCACGTGGATCGGCAAGCGAATGGTGCGGGTCTGGTTCATGATCGCCCGCTCGATGGTCTGGCGGATCCACCAGGTCGCATAGGTCGAGAAGCGGAAACCGCGCTCCGGGTCGAACTTCTCCACCGCGCGGATCAACCCCAGGTTGCCCTCCTCGATCAGGTCGAGCAGTGACAGGCCACGGTTGACGTAACGACGGGCAATTTTCACAACCAGGCGCAGGTTGCTTTCGATCATGCGTTTGCGGCCAGCAGGGTCACCCTTTTGCGACAGGCGCGCAAAGTGGACTTCCTCTTCCGGCGAAAGCAGAGGCGAGAATCCGATCTCGTTGAGATACAACTGGGTGGCATCGAGCGCCCGGCTGTAATCGATGTACTTGTGTTGCTTGAGCGAACAGCCCGACTTCGCTCTGGTCCGAACCGAAGGTACAGCAGGTTCGTCTGACACCACATCCGTTTCCAAAACGATGCCCGTCTCCATGAGGAGGACGTCATCGTCGATGTCAAACTCCGGCGCTTCTTTACTGAGAGCCATTGTTATAGTCCTTTGCTGAGTTCGAACTCAGACTCTTGCGGCGCCTGTCTCCCTGGCAACGCAGGAGCCTGTCCCCTCTACATCCAAGGAACAGGCCGGGGTACAACGATCAACGGCGTGGCAGGAACTGGAGCGGATCGACGGGTTTACCTTGGCGGCGAATCTCGAAATGCAGCTTCACCCGATCTGTGCCCGTGGACCCCATTTCAGCAATCGACTGCCCTGCCTTGACCTGCTGCCCCTCCCGAACCAACAGCCTGCGGTTGTGACCGTAGGCACTGACGTAGGTGTCGCTGTGCTTGATGATGATCAGCTCGCCGTAGCCCCTCAAGCCACTCCCGGCGTAGACCACCGCACCATCAGACGCAGCAAAAACAGGCTGTCCCAAATCACCGGCGATATCAACGCCTTTATTCAAACTACCGTTTGAAGCAAATTTACCAATCAGCACGCCATTGGCCGGCCACGTCCAGTTCCCCACCGCACGCTCTGCGGCGGGCACCGTGGTAACCACCGGAGCAGGCGTGGCGGGCGTTGTTGGCGTCGTTTTTCCGCCGTTTTCAGACGGGGTGATAGGCGTTCCGGCAGGGCGACGAATGACCGTTGTCCTGCTCGACGAGGATGGGCTGGAGACCACGGTACTGCTGCTGGTGGAGCCGCTGTTGAAACGGATGGCCTGGCCCGGGCGGATGGTGTACGGGGCAGCAATGCCGTTGCGCGCCGCCAGCTCCTTGTAGTCCCAGCCATAGCGGAACGCGATGGAGAACAGCGTGTCGCCAGGCTTGACGACGTACTGCCCCGAAGTCACTGCCGGTCGCTTGGGCGCAGCCGTGTTTCGATCGACCACGCGCGCACTGCTGGAGCTCGTGCTGGAGCAACCTGTCAGCAAGGTGCCCATGGCCAGTGCAATCAGCAGAAGCTTGAAAGCCGACCGATCCTTGCGCTGCCGAATGACTGTGTGCCCCACCCGCGCTCCCCTCATGGTGCCGAAAATCGATAAGACGATAAGAAATGCAATATTGTTGCAATTATAACCAAGCCAGACGGCATTGGCAGGGCCCAGGCCCCGCCAGATAGACAGGGCCGCGCCGCAAGAATTCGTTGCTGCTGCAAATATTCCTGGCGACTCAGGCCAGTGGACCGTTGAGCAACGGCACGAAACGCACCGCGCCCAGTACGCGGCGGGAGAAGCCGTGCTCTTCGCGCACGATCAGCATCAGTTGCTGCACCTCACCGGCCTGGCCTACCGGAATTACCATACGCCCCCCTGGCGCAAGCTGGTCGAGCAGCGCCTGCGGCACCTCCGCTGCCACCGCGGTGACAATGATGCCATTGTAAGGCGCCAGCGCCTGCCAGCCATCGCAGCCGTCGCCCCAGCGGAATACCACATTGCGCAGGTTGAGCTCTACCAGGCGCTCCTTGGCACGGTCCTGCAGCACCTTGATCCGTTCCACCGAGAACACCCGCTCGACCAGCTGGGCCAGGATTGCGGTCTGGTAGCCGGAACCGGTGCCGATCTCCAGTACCTTGTCCAACGGCCCTGCTTCCAGCAGCAGCTCGCTCATGTGCGCCACCATGAACGGCTGGGAGATGGTCTGGTTGTGCCCGATCGGCAGCGCAGTATCTTCGTATGCCCGGTGCGCCAGCGCCTCGTCGACGAACAGGTGGCGCGGGGTCCGGCGAATCACGTCGAGCACCTTGGCATTCGACACGCCTTCCTCGTAGAGGCGCTGGATCAGCCGCTCGCGGGTGCGCTGCGAGGTCATGCCGATACCGCCTCGGCGCTGCAGATCGTCCTGTTCACGCATCAGAGCAGGCCCTCCAGCCAGCCATCGAGCTGTTCGAAGGCATCGTTGAACGTGCGGTCCAGCTGCAACGGGGTAATCGATACGTAGCCTTGCATGACGGCATGGAAATCGGTGCCCGGCCCGCCATCCTCGGCATCTCCGGCCACGGCGATCCAGTAGCCTTCCTTGCCGCGCGGGTTGACCACCTTGGTCGGCGCCGCCGCCCGCGCCCGATGACCGAGGCGGGTGAGCTGGATGCCACGGATGTGCTCCAGCGGCAGATTGGGGATGTTGACGTTGAGCACAGTCCGCGGCGGCAGTTGCAGGCGCGGCAGTGCCTCTACCAGGCGGCGGGCGATATGGGCCGCCGTCGGCAGGTTGTCGGGCAGCCGCGACAGCAGCGAGAACGCCAGCGAGGTACCGCCCAGGAAGCGGCCCTCCAGCGCGGCGGCCACCGTGCCCGAGTAGATCACGTCATCGCCCAGGTTGGCCCCCAGGTTGATACCTGAAACCACCAGGTCCACCGGCTCCGGCAGCAGCCCATTGAGCCCCAGGTGCACGCAATCGGTCGGCGTGCCGTTGAGGCTGATGAAGCCGTTGGCCAGGGTCTGCGGGTGCAGCGGCCGGTCCAGCGTCAGCGAACTGCCGGCGCCGCTCTTGTCTTGATCCGGGGCGATCACCACGCACTCGGCATAATCCGCCAGCGCACCGTGAAGCGCGGCGAGGCCAGGTGCCGTAACACCGTCGTCATTCGAAATCAGAATACGCATGGGCTGTCCGTCTGCCCTGCCGGCACCAGATCGACGAGTTCGCGCACCACCACGGTGGCGAAGCATCCGGCCGGAAGGACGAATTCCAGTTGCAGGATATCAGGCTCGGGATAATGCCACGTCAGGCCGCCAATAGGGAGCCGCAGGATGCGCCGTTCGTGACTCATGCCCGCATACGCGAGCCATTGGCAAAGTGCCAGGTGCTGTTCGCCGATCGCGGTCTCCACCTCGGAGGTCACGCCGGCTGCGGGCGAAGGGCCTTCCCCCCACATCGGGCCGGTGGGATGCAGGTCCAGAATTCCCAGGCGAGGATCGGAACATTCCTGCTCGCCCGCTGGAAAGAAACTACGGCTGTCAGTGAACGCCAACAGATCCCCGACCTGGGCGCGCTGCCAGCTGCCATCGGCGACACGCGCCGCCAGCACCTGGTTGAACACGTAGCTGCGCGCCGCCGAAAGCAGGCGCGAACGAACGTTGCGCTGTTCTGGCAGGGCCTGGCGCGCTGCCCAGCCCTGGGCATCGTGGACGTTGCCGCCGCCGTGGCCGAAACGCTGGCTGCCGAAGTAGTTCGGCACGCCCTGCTGCTTGAGCTGCTCCAGGCGTGCATCGAGGGCCTGGTGGTCAGCTGCCAGGGCGGTCAGGCGCAAGGTGAAGCCGTTGGCCGAATGGGCGCCACGCTGCAGCTTGCGCTGGTGGCGCACCTGCTTGAGCACGCGCAGGGTGTCGTCTTCGGCACGCGACAGGTCAGGGTCGGCCTTGCCGGGCAGGTGCAGGCTGAACCACTGGCGGGTCAGGGCCTGGCGGTCCTTGAGGCCGGCATAGCTGATGGCGCGCACCGGTACGCCGGCGGCACGGGCCAGGCGGCGGGCGGCTTCCTCAGTGTTGAGGTCACGCTTCTCGACCCACAGCCACAGGTGCTCGCCCTGGCCGGACAGCGGAATGTCCAACACCTCGTCGACCTGGAAGTCTTCGGCCACGGCCTTAAGGACGGCGGTGCCGAGGGATTCGCCCGAAGCGCGCGGGCCCAGCAACTCCAGTTCGGTCATGCTGGCAGCAACAGGGCAACCGAATGCACGGCAATGCCCTCCTCTCGGCCGGTGAAGCCGAGCTTCTCGGTGGTGGTGGCCTTGACGTTGACCTGGTCGAGTTCGACCTGCAGGTCTTCGGCAATCAGCTGGCGCATGGTTTCGATATGCGGGGCCATTTTCGGTGCCTGGGCAACGATGGTGGCGTCGACGTTGCCAACCTGCCAGCCCTTGGCCTTGACGATAGCGACCACATGACGCAGCAGCACGCGGCTGTCGGCGCCCTTGAACTGCGGGTCGGTGTCGGGGAAATGCTTGCCGATATCGCCCAGTGCCGCAGCGCCGAGCAAGGCATCGCTCAGGGCGTGCAGCAGCACGTCACCGTCGGAATGGGCCAGGAGGCCGTATTTGTGGGGGATACGCACCCCACCCAGGGTAATGAAATCACCGTCGCAGAAACGGTGCACATCGTAGCCGTGGCCAATACGCATAGAAAAACGCCCTGATTGAGTCAGGGCGTGATTCTACCTGCTTTGCAGGAGGTTGGGCGGCTTTTGGACCGGGCTGTTACACCCGCCCCAATGCCATCGCATGATGGCGCAGGTGCTCATCGATGAAGCTGGCGATGAAGTAGTAGCTGTGGTCATAGCCAGGCTGCAGGCGCAGGGTCAGTGCATGCCCCCCTTTGCGTGCAGCCTGCTCCAGCGCTTCAGGCTTGAGCTGCTTCTCGAGGAAGTCATCACGGTCGCCCTGGTCCACCAGCAACGGCGGGCACTCGCCTGCAGGCGTTTCCGCCAGCAGTACACTGGCATCCCACTCACGCCAGCGCGCACGGTCTTCACCCAGGTAGCGGCTGAAGGCCTTCTCGCCCCATGGGCAATCCATCGGGTTGCTGATCGGCGAGAACGCCGACACCGAGCGATAGCGCCCCGGGTTGCGCAAGGCGCACACCAGTGCGCCATGGCCGCCCATGGAGTGGCCGCTGATGCTGCGCTGGTCGGAGGCCGGGAAGTGCGCCTCGATCAGTGCCGGCAACTCCTGCACCACATAGTCGTGCATGCGGTAATGCTGCGCCCAGGGCTGCTGGGTGGCGTTGAGGTAGAACCCGGCGCCGAGGCCGAAGTCCCAGGCGCCGTCAGGGTCGCCCGGCACCTGCTCGCCACGCGGGCTGGTGTCGGGGGCGACGATGATCAGCCCGAGCTCGGCGGCCAGGCGCTGGGCACCAGCCTTCTGCATGAAGTTCTCGTCGGTGCAGGTGAGGCCGCTGAGCCAGTACAGCACCGGCAGCTTTTCACCCTGCTCGGCCTGCGGTGGCAGGTAGACAGCGAACACCATGTCGCAGCCCAGCACCTTGGAGTGATGCCGGTAACGCTTGTGCCAGCCGCCGAAGCTCTTCTGGCAAGAGATGTTATCCAGGCTCATGGCTGACCTCAGAAGTGGATCACGCTACGGATGCTCTTGCCTTCGTGCATCAGGTCGAAGGCTTTGTTGATGTCTTCCAGGCCCATGGTGTGGGTGATGAAGGTATCCAGCGGGATCTCGCCCTTCTCGGCCATGTCCACATAGCTTGGCAGCTCGCTGCGGCCACGTACGCCGCCGAATGCCGAACCACGCCAGACGCGGCCGGTCACCAGCTGGAACGGACGGGTGGCGATTTCCTGGCCGGCACCGGCGACACCGATGATCACCGACTCGCCCCAGCCCTTGTGGCAGCATTCCAGGGCCGCGCGCATCAGTTGCACGTTGCCGATGCACTCGAACGAGAAGTCGACGCCGCCGTCGGTGAGGTCGACGATCACTTCCTGGATCGGGCGGTCGTAGTCTTTCGGGTTGATGCAGTCGGTGGCACCCAGTTGGCGGGCGATCTCGAACTTGGCCGGGTTGATGTCGATGGCGATGATGCGCGAGGCCTTGGCCTTGACGGCACCGATCACGGCCGACAGGCCGATGCCGCCGAGGCCGAAGATGGCCACGGTGTCACCCGCCTTGACCTTGGCAGTGTTGAGTACCGCGCCGATACCGGTGGTGACGCCGCAGCCGAGCAGGCAGACCTTCTCCAGCGGTGCTTCCTTCTGGATCTTGGCCACGGAAATTTCCGGCAGCACGGTGTACTCGGAGAAAGTCGAGGTGCCCATGTAGTGGAACAGCTGCTGGCCCTTGTACGAGAAGCGAGTGGTGCCGTCCGGCATCAGGCCCTTGCCCTGGGTGGCACGGATGGCCTGGCACAGGTTGGTCTTGCCCGAGAGGCAGAACTTGCACTTGCCACATTCCGGGGTGTACAGCGGGATCACGTGATCGCCCACCGCCACCGAGGTCACGCCCTCGCCAATCGCTTCGACGATCGCACCGCCTTCATGGCCGAGGATCGACGGGAAGATACCTTCCGGGTCGGCGCCGGACAGGGTGTAGGCGTCAGTGTGGCAGACACCGCTGGCGACCACGCGCAGCAGCACTTCGCCGGCCTTGGGCATGGCCACGTCGACTTCGACGATTTCCAGGGGTTTCTTGGCCTCGAAGGCAACGGCAGCACGGGACTTGATCATCACAGGGTCTCCAGACAAAGGATCGATACAGTCCTGCAGTGTAATCCAGGCGCTTTTGATGAATAATCCAGGCAAAGCCAAAACATTATTGCCATACAGGGATAATCCATGAGCAGCCGCTGGGAAGGCATCGACGAATTCGTCGCCGTGGCCGAGTCTGGTCAGTTCACGGCGGCAGCCGAGCGCCTGGGCGTGTCGTCGTCGCACATCAGCCGGCAGATCGCCCGCCTGGAAGAACGCTTGCAGACCCGTTTGCTGTACCGCAGTACCCGCCGGGTGGCCCTGAGCGAGGCCGGGCAGACTTTTCTGCAGCATTGCCAACGCCTGCAGGACGGCCGCGAGGAAGCACTGCGCGCCATGGGCGACCTGGCCAGCGAACCCAAGGGCCTGCTGCGCATGACCTGCGCGGTGGCCTATGGTGAGCGCTTCATCGTGCCGCTGGTGACGCGTTTCATGGCCCTGTATCCGCAATTGCGGGTCGAAGTCGAACTGAGCAACCGCACCCTGGACCTGCTGCACGAAGGCATGGACCTGGCGATCCGCCTGGGCCGCTTGGCCGACTCCCGGCTGGTGGCAACACGCCTTGCGCCGCGGCGCATGTACCTGTGCGCTTCACCGGCGTACCTGGAGCGTTACGGGCGGCCGCACAGCCTGTCGGAACTGGCCCGGCACAATTGCCTGATTGGCAGCTCCGACCTGTGGGCCTTGCAGCTGGAGGGTCGCGAGATCAGCCAGCGGGTGCAGGGCAACTGGCGCTGCAACAGTGGCCAGGCGGTGCTGGATGCGGCGCTGTTGGGGATGGGGTTGTGCCAGTTGCCGGACTATTACGTGCTTGAGCACTTGAACAGTGGCGCACTGGTATCGTTGCTGGAAGGGCATCAGCCCCCGAATACGGCGGTGTGGGCGTTGTATCCGCAGCAGCGGCACTTGTCACCGAAGGTCAGGCGCTTGGTGGATTACCTGAAGGAAGGGTTGGCGGGGCTGCCGGAATATCGGGTGACCTGATCGGATGCCGGGGCCGCGTTGCGCCCCTTTCGCGACGCAAGGCCGCTCCTACAGAAGATCGCAATTCCCTGTAGGAGCGGCCTTGTGTCGCGAAAGGACTGCGCAGCGGTCCCGGCAATCTCAGCGCCTGCCAGCCCAGCGCTGGCGCAGCCACTCCAGGTCTTCCGGCCGGGTGACCTTGATGTTGTCACTGCGCCCTTCGATCAGTCGCGGTGCCTGCCCCGACCATTCGATGGCCGACGCCTCATCGGTCACCACCACATCGGAAACCAGGCTCTCGGCCAGGGCCCGATGCAAAGCCCCCAGGCGGAACATCTGCGGCGTATAGGCCTGCCAGATGGTGCTGCGATCCACCGTCGCGGCCACCCGCCCTTTGCCGTCGGCGCGCTTGAGGGTATCGCGCGCCGGCACCGCCAGCAGCCCGCCTACCGGGTCATCGGCCAGTTCCGACAGCAACTTGTCCAGGTCACTGCGCGCCAGGTTCGGCCGCGCCGCATCGTGCACCAGCACCCAGTCGTTGTCCGACGCCCCCTGGGCATGCAACAGCAACAAGGCATTGAGCACCGAGTCGGCACGCTCGTCACCGCCCGGGGCACGCTGGATGCGCGGGTCGCTGGCACAACGCAGGCCCGGCCAGTAGGGGTCGTCTTCGGCAATGCTGACCACCACGCCCTTGAGCGAGGGGTGGCCAAGAAAACAGTCGAGGCTGTGCTCGAGGATGGTCTGCCCGGCCAGCTCCAGGTATTGCTTGGGGCGGTCGGCAGCCATGCGGGCACCGACGCCCGCAGCAGGAATCACGGCCCAGAAGGCCGGTAGTGTTTCAATCATTTTTGCGGCAGCTGGAAGAGGGTTTCGCCCTCTTTGACCATTCCCAGTTCATGACGAGCCCGCTCTTCGACGGTCTCCATACCTTTCTTCAGCTCCAGCACCTCGGCATCGAGCACGCGGTTACGCTCCAGCAGCCGTTCGTTCTCGGCGTGCTGTTCGTCGATCTGCTGCTTGAGCTCGGCCACTTGCGCCAGGCTGCCGTTACCCACCCAAAGGCGGTACTGCAGGCCACCAAGCAGCAGGAGCAGGACAAGGAACAACCAATAGGGACTGCGCATCAAGGTATCCAGGTTAAAGACCGCCGCACACGGGCGTCATATAGCACGAAGCCTGGCCGAGGCCAGGCTTCGTTGACAGAAACCCGCATGAAGCGCCAGAAAATTCATTACGAAAGTTCCGGCAGCCTCGGCTGCTGTCTTTTTACCATCTCTTGCTTAGCCGCGAAACTCGGCACGACCACGGTAAACCGCTTTGGCACCCAGTTGCTCTTCGATGCGCAGCAGTTGGTTGTACTTCGAGACGCGGTCGGAACGGCACAGCGAGCCAGTCTTGATCTGGCCAGCAGCGGTACCCACGGCCAGGTCGGCAATGGTCGAGTCTTCGGTTTCACCGGAGCGGTGCGAGATCACTGCGGTGTAGCCGGCAGCCTTGGCCATCTGGATGGCTTCCAGGGTTTCGGTCAGCGAGCCGATCTGGTTGAACTTGATCAGGATCGAGTTACCGATGCCCTTCTCAATGCCTTCCTTGAGGATCTTGGTGTTGGTCACGAACAGGTCGTCACCGACCAGCTGTACCTTGGCACCGATCTTGTCGGTCAGGATCTTCCAGCCAGCCCAGTCGGACTCGTCCAGGCCGTCTTCGATCGAGATGATCGGGAAGCGCTCGGTCAGGCCTTTCAGGTATTCGGCGAAACCTTCGGCGTCGAACGATTTGCCTTCGCCAGACAGGTTGTACTTGCCGTCTTCGTAGAATTCGGAAGCCGCGCAGTCCAGGGCCAGGGTCACGTCGGTGCCCAGCTTGTAGCCCGCTTTCTCGACCGCTTCGGCGATGGCAGCCAGAGCATCTTCGTTGGAAGCCAGGTTCGGGGCGAAACCACCTTCGTCACCGACGGCAGTGTTCAGGCCACGGGCCTTCAGCACGGCTTTGAGGTGATGGAAGATTTCGGTACCCATGCGCAGGCCGTCGGAGAAGGTCTTGGCGCCAACCGGCTGAACCATGAACTCCTGGATGTCGACGTTGTTGTCGGCGTGCTCGCCGCCGTTGATGATGTTCATCATCGGCACCGGCATCGAGTACTGGCCCGGGGTGCCGTTCAGGTTGGCGATGTGCGCGTACAGCGGCAGGTCCTGGTCCTGTGCAGCGGCCTTGGCGGCAGCCAGGGACACGGCCAGGATGGCGTTGGCGCCCAGCTTGGCCTTGTTCTCGGTACCGTCCAGTTCGATCATGGCGCGGTCCAGGGCCTTCTGGTCGGAAGGATCCTTGCCCAGCAGCAGGTCACGGATCGGGCCGTTGATGTTGGCGACGGCCTTCAGCACGCCCTTGCCCAGGTAACGGCTCTTGTCGCCATCACGCAGCTCCAGCGCTTCGCGCGAGCCGGTGGAAGCACCGGACGGCGCGCAAGCGCTGCCGATGATGCCGTTGTCGAGCAGTACATCGGCTTCCACGGTGGGGTTGCCACGCGAATCGAGAACTTCACGACCTTTGATGTCGACGATTTTTGCCATTGTTGTAAGCACTCCAGAATTGACGAAAACAACGCAACTTTAGGGAATTCTTGCCTTGCACCAGGCGGGGACGCAGCAGGCAGGCCTGGCAGAAGCAACCCCTGACCGAGCGGTCAGGGGTAGATCGGGGCGTACTTTACCCGAGAAATGAGCCTTGCGCGGCTTTAACCGTCGGAAAACTCATCAAAGACCTGAAATAATCAGGCCTTGTTCTTCTGGGCCAGGGCCGCCTTGACGAAGCCGCTGAACAGCGGGTGACCGTCACGCGGGGTGGAGGTGAACTCCGGGTGGAACTGGCAGGCAACGAACCATGGGTGGTCCTTGGCCTCGACCACTTCGACCAGCGCGCCGTCTTCGGAACGACCGGAAACCACCAGGCCAGCGTCAACCAGCTGTGGCAGCAGGTTGTTGTTGACCTCGTAGCGGTGACGGTGACGCTCGGTGATCACGTCCTTGCCGTAGCAGTCGTGCACCTTGGAACCGGCAGCCAGTTGGCAGTCCTGCGCGCCCAGGCGCATGGTGCCGCCCAGGTCGGACGCTTCGGTACGGGTCTCGACAGCACCGGTGGCATCGGCCCACTCGGTGATCAGGCCGACCACCGGGTGGCCGCTGTTGCGGTCGAACTCGGTGGAGTTGGCGTCTTTCCAGCCCATCACGTTGCGGGCGAACTCGATCACGGCCACCTGCATGCCGAGGCAGATGCCCAGGTACGGGACCTTGTTCTCACGGGCGTACTGCACCGCGGTGATCTTGCCTTCCACGCCACGCAGGCCGAAACCGCCCGGTACCAGGATGGCGTCGGCGCCTTCGAGCAGGCTGGTGCCCTGGTTCTCGATGTCTTCGGAGTCGATGTAGCGCAAGTTGACCTTGGTACGGTTGGTGATGCCGGCGTGGCTCATCGCTTCGATCAGCGACTTGTACGCATCCAGCAGCTCCATGTACTTGCCGACCATGGCAATGGTGACTTCCTGCTCAGGGTTGAGCTTGGCATCGACCACCTTGTCCCACTCGGACAGGTCAGCGCTGTTGCACTGCAGGCCGAAGCGCTCGACGACGAAGTCGTCCAGACCCTGGGCGTGCAGCACACCCGGGATCTTGTAGATGGTGTCAACGTCTTCCAGCGAGATCACCGCACGCTCTTCGACGTTGGTGAACAGCGCGATCTTGCGGCGCGACGAGGCGTCGACCGGGTGGTCGGAGCGGCAGATCAGCACGTCAGGCTGCAGGCCGATGGAGCGCAGTTCCTTGACCGAGTGCTGGGTCGGCTTGGTCTTGGTCTCGCCAGCGGTGGCGATGTACGGGACCAGGGTCAGGTGCATCAGCATGGCGCGCTTGGAGCCCACTTCGACACGCAGCTGGCGGATCGCCTCGAGGAACGGCTGCGACTCGATGTCACCCACGGTACCGCCGATTTCCACCAGGGCCACGTCGGCATCGCCGGCGCCCTTGATGATGCGACGCTTGATTTCGTCGGTGATGTGCGGGATGACCTGGATGGTCGCGCCCAGGTAGTCACCACGGCGTTCTTTACGCAGCACGTGCTCGTAGATGCGGCCGGTGGTGAAGTTGTTGTTCTGGGTCATGGTGGTGCGGATGAACCGCTCGTAGTGGCCCAGGTCGAGGTCGGTCTCGGCGCCATCGTGGGTGACGAACACTTCACCATGCTGGAACGGGCTCATGGTGCCCGGATCGACGTTGATGTACGGATCCAGCTTGAGCATGGTGACCTTCAGGCCCCGCGCTTCCAGGATGGCCGCCAGGGATGCCGAGGCAATGCCTTTCCCCAATGAAGAAACAACACCGCCCGTGACGAATATGTAGCGCGTCATGAAAAACCCTAGAAGTCTGCGTTAAGGCGGCCAGCGCCGCCGGAGAAAGCGAAGGAAGGCCGAAGCCCCCGATCACCTGCGTCAATCACAGTGCATCTCGAAAAACTGCCGCGTCTGTACAGACCAGGGGTATCCCCGGCATGGAGCTCGCTCGTCATTTCCAGAATCAGCCCAGCAAAAAACTGCTTGGTAATCGGCAACTGCTGTGTTTCCGGGGAAGCCACAGAAGTTGTATCAAGAAGGGAGGGTAGTCTACCGGAATGTACCCTTCAGCTCAAACCTTGCGCGTTCGTCGGCAGCTGCCAGTGAAGCTGGCAATCGGCCTGCGCCAGCGAAGGCAGATTGGCCACCGCCAGCAGGCGCTCGCCGCAATACAGCAACGGCAGGCGCGGGCGCACGAAGTGCGGGACCTGCAGCTCGTTGAGCAGGCGCTTGAGGTCGCGTCGGCCGCGGCCGGGGATGTCCAGCACCTCGCCGCCCTGCCGGTAGCTGACATGTAGGCCATCCATCGACCGGGTGCAAGCAAGACGTACGTTGCCGTTATTCGGCAATGCCAATGCAACCCCGGGATCGCCCCAGGCCAACGGGCCGACAGGTTGTTTCAGCCAGTCGCCACTCAACCACCAGACACGCCCGTGACTGCGAACCAGCTGACCGTCGGCAAGGCGCCAGATCGGTTGTGCATCCCCTGCTGCATCGCGCAGATCCGCCCAGCCGGCCCAATGGCGGGTATCGGGCAAACGGGTACGGCGGCTGAGCCAGTATTGCAGGGCATTGCGCTGACGCGCGGGCGACCATTCGCCGAGCACGGCCAGATCGAGCGAGTCCAGGCCCGCCCAGGCAGGTGAAGCACCCTCCCCGGCCTGAGCCAGGTCACCTTGTGCCATCTCATCGAGCAAACCGAGCGCCTCGCCCAGATGCTCTGCGCAGCGGGCAAGGTTCTGGCTGGCTTGCGGCCAGCGTTGCTGCAACACCGGGAACACCTCGCCGCGCAGGTAATTGCGAGCAAAGGCCGTGTCGCTGTTGGAGGGGTCTTCGATCCAGCTCAGGCCATGGGCCTGGGCGTAGTCATGCAGCTGCTGCCGGGAAACATCCAGCAATGGTCTGACCAGGTTGCCCTGCCCTAGTGACCGCTGCGAGGGCATCGCCGCCAGACCGCGCAGGCCGGCACCGCGTAGCAGACGGAAGAGCAAGGTTTCGGCCTGGTCGTCGCGGTGCTGGGCAGTGAACAGGATGTCACCGCGGCCGAGGACGTTCGCCAGGGCGGCATAGCGGGCGTCACGGGCGGCCTGTTCGAGACTGGCGCCGGGGATGACCTGGACGTGGATGACCTGGAGTTCGATACCGAGCTGGTCGCAGATGGACTGGCAATGGGCAGGCCACGCGTCGGCAGCGGATTGCAGGCCGTGATGGATGTGCAAGGCGCGCAACGGAGGTGATGCGTGGCTGCGGGCGTGGTTGGCCAGCAGGTGCAGGAGGACGGTGGAATCGAGGCCGCCGGAGAAGGCGATGTACCAAGCGGGGGCTTTCAGCCAGGGGGTGAGGTTGATCATATGCGCCTCACTTGGCTTGAGATTGCCGGGGGTGCTTTGCACCCCTTTCGCGACACAAGGCCGCTCCTACAAGGGACTGCGGTGGCCTGTAGGAGCGGCCTTGTGTCGCGAAAGGGCCGCAAAGCGGCCCCAGGGGCAAATCTGAATCAGAGGCCGTAGCTCATCAGGCGGTCGTAACGGCGGGCCAGCAGCGCGTGGTTGTCGAGCTTGCCGAGCATGTCCAGCTGCTGCACCAGGTCGGCGCGGATGCTTTCGGACATCTTCGCCGGGTCACGGTGGGCGCCGCCCAGCGGCTCCTGGATAACCTTGTCGACGATGTTCAGGCTCTTCAGGCGCTCAGCGGTGATGCCCATGGCTTCAGCGGCGTCGGCAGCCTTGTCGGCAGTCTTCCACAGGATCGAGGCGCAGCCTTCCGGCGAGATCACCGAATAGGTGGAGTACTGCAACATGTTCAGCTGGTCGCACACGCCGATGGCCAGTGCACCGCCGGAACCACCCTCACCGATCACGGTGGCGATGATCGGGGTCTTCAGGCGGGCCATGACGCGCAGGTTCCAGGCGATGGCCTCGCTCTGGTTGCGCTCTTCGGCGTCGATGCCCGGGTAGGCGCCCGGGGTGTCGATGAAGGTCAGGATCGGCATCTTGAAGCGCTCGGCCATTTCCATCAGGCGGCAGGCCTTGCGGTAGCCTTCAGGGCGCGGCATGCCGAAGTTGCGGCGAACCTTTTCGCGCACTTCGCGGCCCTTCTGGTGGCCGATGACCATCACTGGCTTGCCGTCCAGACGCGCAGTACCACCGACGATTGCAGCGTCGTCGGAGAAGTGGCGGTCACCGTGCAACTCTTCGAACTCGGTGAAGATGTGATCCAGGTAGTCCAGGGTGTACGGACGACGTGGATGGCGGGCCAGGCGGGCGATCTGCCAGCTGGTCAGGTTGCCGAAGATGCTTTCGGTCAGGGTGTTGCTCTTGTCTTGCAGACGGGCAATTTCATCGCTGATGTTCAGCGAGTTGTCGTTGCCTACCAGGCGCAGGCCTTCGATCTTGGCTTGCAGGTCGGCAATCGGCTGTTCGAAATCGAGAAAATTCGGGTTCATAGTCATCCGTCTTGGGTCTACGGCCAGGCGGCCGGCCGGTTGATCCGTTTGGCGCCCTACCTTAAGGGATCAGGCGCATATAGGTCGAGATTAAATTTCGTCGATTCAACGATATTGCAGGAAGACGTTCTCACGCCCGAACTGGTCACGCAGTGCCTGAATCAGGCCATCGGCCGGGTCGATCTTCCACTGCTCGCCGAACTGCAACATGGCCTTGGCGTCGCTGCCGGTGTACTCCAGCGTGATCGGGCAGGCACCGCGGTGGCGGGTGATCAGCTCGCCCAGCCACTTCAGGCGATCGCCCTTGAGCGCCTCGTGTGCCACTTTCAGGCGCAGGCTCTCGGCCAGCTTTGTGCGCGCGTCCTCCATGGTCATCACCTGCTTCACCCGCAGGCGCAGGCCACCGGAGAAGTCGTCGTTGCTGACCTCGCCCTCGACCACCACCATGGCATCGGTCTGCAGCAAGGACTGTGCCGCCATGTAGGCATCGGCAAACAGCGAGGCCTCGATGCGCCCGGAACGGTCATCCAGGGTGACGAAGCCCATCTTGTCGCCCTTCTTGTTCTTCATCACCCGCAGGGCAATGATCATCCCGGCGATGGTCTGGGTTTCGCGCGACGGCTTGAGGTCGATGATGCGCTGGCGGGCAAAACGGCGAATCTCGGTCTCGTACTCGTCGATCGGGTGGCCGGTGAGATACAGGCCCAGGGTGTCCTTCTCGCCTTTCAGACGTTCCTTGAGGGTCAGCTCGCGCACCTTGCGGTGGTTGACGTAGACGTCGACATCCGCCGCGTCGAACATGCCGCCGAACAGGTCGACGTGACCACTGTCAGCGGTATGGGCCGCCTGCTCGGCAGCCTTGATGGCCTCGCCCAGGGCCGACAGCAAGGTCGCACGGTTGAGGTCGATATTGGCCTGATAGGCCTTGATCTCGTCATGGAAATGCGGGCCCAGGCGGTCGAGCGCACCGCTGCGGATCAACGCATCGAGGGTACGCTTGTTGACCCGCTTGAGGTCGATGCGCTCGCAGAAGTCGAACAGGTCCTTGAACGGGCCACCCTGGGCACGCGCCTCGACGATGGCCTCCACCGGGCCTTCGCCGACACCCTTGATCGCACCCAGGCCGTAGACGATGCGGCCGTCGTTGTTGACGGTGAACTTGAAGTCGGAGAAGTTCACGTCCGGCGCATCGAGGCGCAGCTTCATGCTGCGCACTTCCTCGACCAGCACCACCACCTTGTCGGTGTTGTGCATGTCCGCCGAGAGTACTGCGGCCATGAATGGCGCCGGGTGGTGGGTCTTCAGCCAGGCGGTCTGGTACGACACCAGGCCATAGGCGGCGGAGTGGGACTTGTTGAAGCCGTAACCGGCGAACTTCTCTACCAGGTCGAAGATGTTACCGGCCAGATCCGCATCGATATTGTTGGCGACGCAACCCTCGATGAAGCCACCGCGTTGCTTGGCCATCTCCTCGGGCTTTTTCTTACCCATGGCTCGACGCAGCATGTCGGCGCCGCCAAGGGTGTAGCCCGCCATTACCTGGGCGATCTGCATCACCTGTTCCTGGTACAGGATGATGCCGTAGGTCGGCGCCAGTACCGGCTTGAGGCCTTCGTACTGATAGTCGGAGTGCGGGTAGGCCAGCTCGGCACGGCCATGCTTGCGGTTGATGAAGTCGTCCACCATGCCCGACTGCAGCGGGCCCGGGCGGAACAGTGCGACCAGTGCGATGAGGTCTTCCAGGCAGTCGGGCTTGAGCTTCTTGATCAGCTCTTTCATGCCGCGGGATTCGAGCTGGAACACCGCCGTGGTTTCGGCCTTCTGCAACAGCTCGTAGGTCTTGCGGTCGTCCAGCGGGATGAAGTCGATGTTGAGGTCGGGCAGGTTCTGCTTGGCCTGCTCGCGGTTGATGATCTCCATCGCCCACTTGATGATGGTCAGGGTACGCAAGCCGAGGAAGTCGAACTTCACGAGGCCCGCAGCCTCGACGTCGTCCTTGTCGAACTGGGTCACCAGGCCGCCGCCCTCTTCGTCACAGGCGATCGGCGAGAAGTCGGTGAGCTTGGTCGGAGCGATCACCACGCCACCGGCGTGCTTGCCGGTACCACGGGTGACACCTTCGAGCTTGAGCGCCATGTCCCAGATCTCGCGGGCATCCTCGTCGCCCTTGAGGAAGTCGCGCAGGATCTCTTCCTGCTCGTAGGCTTTCTCCAGGGTCATGCCCACTTCGAACGGGATCATCTTCGACAGGCGGTCGGCCAGGCCGTAGGACTTGCCCTGCACCCGCGCCACGTCGCGCACCACCGCCTTGGCGGCCATGGTGCCGAAGGTGATGATCTGGCTCACGGCGTTACGGCCATAGGCTTCGGCCACGTAATCGATCACCCGGTCACGGCCGTCCATGCAGAAGTCGACGTCGAAGTCGGGCATGGAAATACGTTCAGGGTTGAGGAAGCGCTCGAACAGCAGGTCGTAGGCCAGCGGGTCGAGGTCGGTGATCTTCAGCACGTAGGCCACCAGCGAGCCCGCACCCGAGCCCCGCCCCGGGCCCACCGGCACGTCGTTGTTCTTGGCCCACTTGATGAAGTCCATAACGATCAGGAAGTACCCGGGGAAGCCCATCTGGATGATGATGTCCAGTTCGAACTTCAGGCGGTCCAGGTAGACCTGACGCTTCTCTTCGTAATTCGGCGTGGTCTCTTTCGGCCAGAGCACCGCCAGGCGCTCCTCCAGGCCTTCGTGGGAGACGTGGCGCAGGTAGTCATCGATGCCCATGCCATTGGGCGTCGGGAAATCGGGCAGGAAGTACTTGCCGAGCTGTACCTGGATGTTGCAGCGCTTGGCGATTTCGACGGTGTTGGCAATGGCATCGGGCAGGTCGCTGAACAGCTCGGCCATTTCCTCGGCCGATTTCAGGTACTGCTGGTCGCTGTAGCCACGCGGGCGCCGCGGATCGTCGAGGGTCCAGCCCTCACCGATGCAGACGCGGGTTTCGTGGGCGTCGAAGTCGGCCTGCTTGATGAAGCGCACGTCGTTGGTGGCCACCAGTGGCGCACCGAGCTGGTCGGCCAGGGTCACGGCAGCGTGCACGTATTCCTCGTCGCCGGCGCGGTTGGTGCGCTGCACCTCGACGTAGAAACGCTCGGGGAACATGCCCATCCAGTCGCGCAGCAGTGCTTCGGCCTCATCTTGACGACCATTCATCAGGGCCATGCCGATATCGCCCTCCTTGCCTGCGGAGAGGGCGATCAGCCCTTCGCTGGCGGGGGCGATCCACTCACGCTGGAGGATCACCAGGCCGTTGCGCTGGCCATCGGTCCAGCCACGGGAGATCAACTCGGTGAGGTTGCGATAGCCCTTGGGGTCCATGGCCAGGAAGCAGATACGCGACAGCGGTGCTTCCGGGTCCGCGCCGGCCAGCCACAGGTCGGCACCGCAGATCGGCTTGATGCCGGCGCCCATGGCAGTCTTGTAGAACTTGACCAGCGAGCACATGTTGCTCTGGTCGGTGATCGCCACCGCCGGCATGCTCATCCCCGCCAGCGCCTTGGCCAGCGGCTTGATCCGCACCAGGCCGTCGACCAGCGAGAATTCGGAGTGGACGCGCAGGTGAACGAAGGGAACCGACATGGAAAGTCCTGTAGCAGTGCTGAACGACAAGGGCGGGATTGTAGCGTAATTGCTTAAAACATTTGGGGCCGCATAGCGGCCCCAGTTCATCAGATCAACGAGTCGGTAATGCCTTCGCGGGCTTCCCAGGCGGCCCGCACCGGGCCGAACGAGCGCCGATGAATGGGCGTGGGCCCGAGGCGTGCGAGGGCTTCAAGGTGCACAGGTGTTGGATAGCCTTTATGCCCGCCAATCCCGTAACCCGGGTAGATCAGCTCGAATGCACTCATCTCCCGGTCGCGGGTCACCTTGGCCAGGATCGATGCGGCAGCGATTGCTGGCACCTGGCTATCACCCTTGACCACCGGCGCAGCCGGCACCGCCAGTTTCGGGCAACGGTTACCGTCGATCAGTGCCAGCTTCGGGGTCACGTGCAGCCCTTCCACCGCTCGCTGCATGGCCAGCATGGTGGCTTGCAGGATGTTCAGCCGGTCGATCTCCTCGACTTCGGCGCGGGCGATGCAAAAGCTCAGGGCTTTTTCGCAGATCTCGTCGAACAGCGCTTCGCGCTTGGCTTCGGTGAGCTTCTTCGAATCGTTCAGGCCCAGAATCGGCCGAGCCGGGTCGAGGATCACCGCCGCCGTGACCACCGCACCGCACAGCGGGCCGCGGCCGACTTCGTCGACGCCGGCGACCAGGTCCTCGACCAGGTTGAAGTCCAGTCCAATCTGCATGTCAGCGGTCCTTGAGCAAGGCCAGCACCGCATCGGCCGCCTGGTTGGAGGCGTCGCGGCGCAGGGTGCGGTGAATCTCGTCGAAGCGTTCGGTCTGCCGGGCACCGTCGGTGACCAGCGGCGCCAGGGTCTGTGCCAGGGCTTCGCTGGTCGCGGCGTCCTGCAACAACTCAGGCACCAGCTCTCGCTGGGCCAGCAGGTTGGGCAGCGACACGTAGGGGCTTTTCACCAGGCGCTTGAGAATCCAGTAGGTCAACGGTGCCAGGCGGTAGGCCACGACCATCGGCCGCTTGTACAGCAGCGCCTCCAATGTGGCGGTGCCGGAAGCGATCAGCACCGCGTCGCAAGCAGCCAAGGCTCGGTGCGACTGGCCATCGAGCAAGGTCAACGGCAGATCGCGGCCTTCGAGCATCTGCTCGACCTGGGCACGACGCGCCGCGTTGGCACACGGCAACACGAAACGCACGCCAGGCACCAACTCGCGCAGGCGCTGGGCGGCGTCGAGGAACAATGCCCCCAGGCGCCCGACCTCACCACCACGGCTTCCTGGCATCAACGCCACCACCGGCCCATCAGTAAGGCCCAGTTCGCTACGCGCAGCCTGACGGTCTGCCGTCAACGGAATGGTATCGGCCAACGGATGGCCGACAAACCGCACCGGCACACCCTGTTCTTCGTAGAAACGTGCTTCGAAAGGCAGCAGCGTGAGCATCAGGTCGCAACCTTCGCGGATCTTCAGCACACGCTTCTGCCGCCACGCCCAGACCGACGGGCTGACGTAATGCACGGTCTTGATCCCGGCCTGACGCAGTTTCAGTTCGATATTGAGGGTGAAATCGGGGGCGTCGATGCCGATGAACACATCGGGCTTTTCGCCGATCAGGGTCTGGATCAGTGCCTTGCGCCGCTTGAGCAGCTCACGCAGCCGCCCCAGAACTTCGACCAGCCCCATGACCGCAAGACGCTCCATGGGGAAGTAGGACTGCAGGCCTTCGGCTTCCATCAACGGGCCGCCGACACCAATGAACCGCACGTCGGGATGGCGCGCCTTGAGGGCGCGCATCAGGCCGGAGCCGAGAATATCGCCGCTGGCCTCACCCGCGACCAGGGCTACGCAAAGCTGCGCCATGTCAGCGGGTAATGCCGCGGGCGGAGTTCACGATCGACTGGCGGAACAGCTCGACCTGCTCGTGCTTGGCTGCCAGCTCGTCCAGCTCCTTGATCGCCTCTTCCACGGTCAGGCCCTGGCGGTAGACGATCTTGTAGGAACGGCGCAGGGCATGGATGACCTCGTCGCTGAAGCCACGGCGGCGCATGCCTTCGAAGTTCATGCTGCGCGCTTCGGCAGGGCTGCCGAACACCGTGACGAAGGCCGGCACGTCCTTGCCGATCGCCGTACCCATGCCGGAAAACGCGTGGGCACCGATGTGGCAGTACTGATGCACCAGGGTGAAACCGGACAGGATCGCCCAGTCGCCCACGTGCACATGCCCGGCCAGCGCGGTGTTGTTGACCAGGATGCAGTGGTTGCCGATGACGCTGTCGTGGCCGATGTGGGCATAGGCCATGATCAGGTTGTGATCACCGAGCGTGGTTTCCGCACGGTCCTGGACCGTACCACGGTGAATGGTCACACCTTCGCGGATGACGTTGTGATCACCGATCACCAGGCGCGTGGGCTCACCCTTGTACTTGAGATCAGGGGTGTCTTCGCCAATCGAGGAAAACTGGTAGATACGGTTGTGCTTGCCAATCCGGGTCGGCCCCTTGAGCACCACGTGCGGGCCAATGACGGTGCCCTCGCCAATTTCGACATCGGGGCCGACGATCGACCACGGGCCGACCTCGACGCCGTCGGCCAGCTTGGCCGACGGATCGATGATCGCCCGCGGATCAATCGAACTCATAGGGAGCGTTCCGCACAAGTGATCTCGGCCGAGCACACCGGCTTGCCGTCAACCAGGGCACGGCACTCGAACTTCCAGATCATGCTCTTGCGGCTGAGGAACTTGGCTTCCAATACCAGCTGGTCGCCCGGCAGTACCGGTTGGCGGAAACGCAGCTTGTCGGAACCGACGAAGTAGTACAGGGTGCCATCAGCCGGCTTGGCATCGAGCATCTTGAAACCAAGGATGCCGGCCGCCTGGGCCATGGCTTCGATGATCAGGACGCCCGGCATGATCGGGTGCGCCGGGAAATGGCCATTGAAGAACGGCTCGTTGATGCTGACATTCTTGTAGGCACGAATGCTCTGGGCCTCGAAGTCCAGATCCGTCACGCGATCTACCAGCAGGAACGGGTAGCGGTGAGGCAGGTATTCGCGAATCTCGTTGATGTCCATCATTTCGGGGGGAAGCCTGTAATAAGAATAGGGAGCGCAGGTGCTGACCACACGCTCCTTTTGCAGTCCAAAGAGGAGCCAGCTAGCGACTGTTCACTCTTGCTCAGGAAATGGTATCAGCCTTCTGATGTCGGCTGGCCACCTGAGGTCACGGTATCGACACGTTTTTCCAGCTGCTGGAGCCGCTTGGCCATGTCATCGAGCTGGCGAATTCGCGCCGCGCTCTTGCGCCAGTCGGCCAGTGGCTGCATGGCCGTGCCGGATGAATAGGAGCCCGGTTCGGTGATCGAACGGGTCACCATGGTCATCCCGGAGACGAATACGTTATCGCAGATATCGATATGCCCCACCAGGCCCACGCCACCTGCCAGCATGCAATGCTTGCCGATGCGCGTACTGCCGGAGATCCCGACACAGGCGGCCATGGCCGTGTGATCACCGATCTGCACGTTGTGGGCGATCTGGATCTGGTTGTCGAGCTTGACCCCATCACCGATCCGGGTGTCGGACAGCGCGCCACGGTCGACGGCAGTATTGACGCCGATTTCCACGTCATCACCGATGGTGACGCCGCCAATCTGGGCGATCTTGCGCCAGATGCCCTTCTCGTTGGCGAAGCCGAAGCCCTCGCCACCGATCACGGCGCCCGACTGGATGACAACACGCTTGCCGATGGTCACGTCGTGATACAGCGTGACCCGCGGTGCCAGCCAGCCACCTTCGCCGACCACGCAACGGGCGCCGATGAAGCAATGTGCGCCGATGCTGACGTTGGCGTCGATGCGCGCACCGCTTTCGATGACCGCGAACGGCCCGACACTGGCGCTGGCATCCACCTGAGCATCCTCCGCCACCACGGCGCTGGGATGAATACCCGCCACAGCCTTGGGTTTGGGGTCGAACAGGTGGGAAATGCGCGCATAAGCCAGGTACGGGTCAGCCACGATCAGGGCATTGCCGGAAAAGCCTTCGGCGTCCGCAGCCTTGAGCAGCACCGCAGCGGCCTGGCAGGTGTCCAGGTATTTGCGGTACTGCGGGTTGGCGAGGAAGCTCAATTGACCGGGGCCGGCCTCCTGCAAGGTAGCCAACCCGGTAATCTGCAGCGCCTCAGGGCCTTTGAGTGTGGCCCCGAGGGCCTCGGCCAGCTGGCCGAGCGTCATGGTCACGGTCATATCAACGCGCTTGGTTCATGCGCTCGATGACTTGGCGGGTGATGTCGTACTGTGGTTTGACATCGATGACCGCGCCGCGCTCGAGAACCAGGTCGTAGCCGCCCTTCTTGATCACTTCCTCGACAGCGCCGTCCAGTTTCGGCTTGAGCTGCTTGAGCATGTCACGGTCAGCAACGGCCTTGGCCTCGTTCAGCTCCTTGGACTGGAACTGGAAGTCACGGGCTTTCTGCTTGAATTCGAGCTCCAGGCGCTCACGCTCCTGCTGCTGCATCTTGTCGCCGCCCTTGATCAGGCGGTCCTGGATGCCCTTGGCGCTGCTTTCCAGGCTTTTCAGCTTGGTCAGTTGCGGGCCGAATTTCTTCTCGGCATCGACCGCGTACTTCTTGGCGGCATCGGATTCGAGCAGGGCCATCTGATAGTTCAGCACGGCGACCTTCATTTCGGCGAAAGCCGGGGTGGCGACCAGCGCCGCGGCCACTACGGCCAGTTGAGCCAATTTACGCACGATGCACTCCTGGAAAAACCGTTGTCGTTAAGCAAGGGCCGACCTTAGAAGGTCTGGCCCAGAGAGAATTGGAACACCTGGGTATCGGCATCGCTCGGCTTCTTCACCGGCATCGCCAGGCTGAAGCTCAACGGGCCCAGAGCAGTAATCCAGGTCACACCCAGACCGACCGAACTGGCCATGCCCGAGAAGCCAACCTTTTCGCAATCCGGCTTGCTGCCGCAGTTGGTGTCGAACACGTTACCCACATCCCAGAACACGGAGGTGCGCAGGGAGCGCTGGTCCTTGACGAACGGCAGCGGGAACAGCAATTCGGCACCACCTTGCACCAGCACGTTACCACCGAACGGCAGCGGATCCTGATCCGGGTCGGCGATAGTGCCTGGGTTCTTGCCGGTACTAGGCGTACTGCGTGGGCCCAGGCTGCTGTCCTTGAAGCCACGTACGGAGTTGAAGCCACCCGCGTAGTAGTTCTCGTAGAACGGCAGGCCCGAGGTGCTGCCGTAGCCATCACCATAGCCCAGTTCGGTGTGCAGGCGCAGGGTGTAGTCGTTGGTAATCGGCTTGAACAGCTGGCCGCGGTAGTCGAGCTTGTAGAACGACAGGTCGCTGCCCGGAATGGTGCTCTCGAGCGTCAGGCTCTGGGAGTGACCACGGGTTGCCAGCACACCTTTGTTCAGGGTCGACTCGGACCAGCCGATCGAAGCCTTGAAGTTGGTGAAGTTGCTACCTTCCTGCTTGAGGAAGTCGAAGATCTCGTCAACGGTGTACTTACCAGTCTTGATCTTGTCCTGCTGAACGCTCAAGCCGTAGGTCAGGCGCGAGGTTTCGCTGATCGGGTAGCCGAGGCTGACACCGGCACCCACGCTGTCCACTGCATAGCTGGCCACATCGACGTCAAGGTCGCTGTAGTCGGTGCTGCGGTAGAAGGCGTTGTAGCCCAGACTCACGCCGTCGGCAGTGAAGTAGGGGTCAACGAAGCCGAAGTTGTAGCGGGTCTGGTATTGCGAACGGGTCAGGCCGATGGACACCTTGTTACCGGTACCGAGGAAGTTGGTCTGGCTGATCGAGCCGCCGAGGATCAGGCCGGCGCTCTGGGCGAAACCGACGCTGGCGGTGATCGAGCCGGAGGCCTGCTCTTCGACGCTGTAGTTGACGTCGACCTGGTCGTCGGTGCCTGGCACCGCCGGGGTCTCGACGTTGACCTCCTTGAAGAAGCCCAGGCGCTCGAGGCGGGTCTTGGACTGGTCGATCAGGTAGGTCGACGCCCAGCCGCCTTCCATCTGGCGCATTTCACGGCGCAGCACTTCGTCTTCGGTCTTGGTGTTGCCGCGGTAGTTGATGCGGTTGACGTAGGCACGCTTGCCCGGGTCGACCACGAACATGATGTCGACGGTGTGGTCCTGGTCGTTCGGCTGTGGCACGCCGTTGACGTTGGCGAAGGTGTAGCCTTCGTTGCCCAGGCGACGGGTGATCAGCTCGGAGGTGGTGGTCATCACCTTGCGCGAGAACACCTGGCCCGGCTGCACCAGCAGCAGCGACTTGACCTGGTCTTCCGGCACCTTCAGGTCACCCGACAGCTTCACGTCGCGAACAGTGTACTTCTCGCCTTCGTTGACGTTGACGGTGATGTAGACGTGCTTCTTGTCCGGGGTGATCGACACCTGGGTGGAGGCGATGTCCATGTTGATGTAGCCGCGGTCCAGGTAGTAGGAACGCAGGCGCTCCAGGTCACCGGAGAGCTTTTCGCGGGCGTACTTGTCGTCGTTCTTGAAGAACGACAGCCAGTTGGTGGTCTTCAGCTCGAACAGCTGCTGCAGCTCTTCATCGCTGAACACGGTGTTGCCAACGATGTTGATGTGCTGGATGGCGGCGACGGTGCCCTCGTTGATCTTGATCTTCAAGGCCACGCGGTTGCGCGGCTGCGGCACCACTTCGGCGTCGACCTCGGCCGAGTAGCGGCCCTGGGC
>NZ_JBIVHW010000009.1:0-269820 GCF_044749405.1 Pseudomonas sp. NPDC089422 | reverse complement strand
GCTAGCGGGAGGCGAATAATACAGCGTTTAAAACCGCTGTCAACCTTCATCTCAACCGCTATCGACCTTTCGATCGAAGCGCCTCCAACCTCACCTTAACTACCTAACTCATTGAATCTCAAGGAGTTTGTCGTTCCGATGTCGCTGGAAGTGGGGCGCATTATAAGGGGATTCGAAAGCGCGTCAACCCTTTCTTTCAAAAACATTTCAAACCGCCCTCCCCTGCCTCCGGGCAATCCTCGGAAGCACCCGCGAAACCACGGGAACACGCATCAACATGAGTACAGCACCAATGCATGCATAGATAGCCCATTCCCTCAGGTCCGAGCGAACGATCCACAGGAAGTGCAGCAACCCCAGGCCAAGCACCCCATACACCAGCTTGTGCAACTTCTTCCACCGCGCGCCCAGTCGCCGCTGACTATACCGATTCGAGGTAACCGCCAGCACCAGCAAGCCGAGAAAGCCGAGCGCACCGACAATAATGTAAGGCCGCTTGCGCAGCTCGACCGCCAACCGCCCCCAATCCAACCCAAGGATAAAGAACAGATAGGCCAGGATGTGCAGCACGATATAGGCAAACACCCACAGCCCCAGCTGTCGCCGCACCACGATCCAGCCCGACCACCCCGTGAGTTTCTGCAGTGGCGTCATGCTCAAGGTAACCAGCAGAAAGGTCAGCGCCCCAAGCCCAAGGCGATCCATCATGATCTTCCCGGGGTCTGGGCCAAGCAGGTTCATTGCTGCCTCATACAACCACCACACGGGGAACAGGCAGCCCACGACAAAGATGCCCAGACGCAACCAGGGATAGCGCATCAATAGTTCTTCCGCAGATCGAGCCCGGCATACAGCGACGCCACTTCATCGGCATAGCCATTGAACATCTGCGTCTGTCGCACGTTGGGACTGAACAGCCCACTAGGCAAACGCCGCTCGCGAGCCTGGGTCCAGCGCGGATGGTCAACCGTCGGATTCACATTGGCATAGAAGCCATACTCATCCGGTGCCAGCCCCTGCCAAGTAGTCCCCGGCTGCTCAGCCACCAGGCTGATGCGCACGATCGACTTGATGCTTTTGAAGCCGTACTTCCAGGGCACCACGAGACGTAACGGTGCACCATTCTGGTTGGGCAGCTCTCGGCCATACATGCCTACGGCCAGAATCGCCAGCGGATGCATCGCCTCATCCAGGCGCAAGCCTTCTCTATACGGCCAATCGATCAGGGCAAAGCCCGAGCGCTGCCCAGGCATGTGTTGCGGGTCTTTCAACGTCTCGAAACGTACATAACGTGCCTTCGAAGTCGGCTCGACCTGCTTGAGCACCTGCGCCAGGGGAAAACCCAGCCAGGGAATGACCATCGACCACGCCTCCACACAGCGCAGCCGGTAGATGCGCTCTTCAAGCTGATAAGGTTTGACGAAGTCTTCCAGCGCATAACGCCCCGGCTTGCCCACCTCGCCATCCACCACGACCGACCAGGGCGCTGTCTTCAGGCTGTCACCATTGGCAGCCGGGTCACCCTTGTCCGGGCCGAACTCGTAGAAGTTGTTGTAGTGGGTGGCATCCTTGAACGGCGTGATCGCCTCATCCTTGACCGTCACCGCCTGCCAGCGTGCGGCAGCGAGCTTGTCGGTGAACCAGCCTGGCGCGGCGCCGGGCGCCACATCGGCATAGCGCGACACATCAGCCGCACTCGCCCTACCCGGCAGCGCACCCAAGGCCAGGCCGGCCAGCGAGCCACCGAGCAGGGTACGACGGGAAAGGTAGATGCCTTCGGGGGTGATCTCCGCTGCCTTGCAGTCGGAAGACCTGGGAAGCTTGATGAGCATGGTCGGCTCCACAGCACTGGATAACGGATGTACCAGTAAGACTATGGAGCCGGAGGGTTATTCCAGCATTAAATAATTATCACGCCTTGCGCCGACGCCCGCGCAGCAGGAACTGGATCGGCCCCGATGCCGCATAGGCGAGGAAGATCAGCAGCAGGATGCGCGGTGGGTCGCTGAACACCACGGCAAACACCAGCACCACCGCGAGGATTGCCACGAACGGCACGCGCCCCTTGAGGTCCAGCTCCTTGAAGCTGTTGTACTTGATGTTACTGACCATCAGCATGCCGGCAGCGGCAACCAGCAGCGCCACCAGGAACGACAGCTTGGAGCCCTGGATGCCGTAATCGCTGAAGGCCCAGACGGTACCGGCAACCACGCCGGCGGCGGCCGGACTGGCCAGGCCGATGAAGTAGCGTTTGTCAGCAGTGCCGACCTGGGTATTGAACCGCGCGAGACGCAGCGCAGCACCGGCAACATAGATGAAGGCGACCATCCAGCCGACCTTGCCCATGTCACCCAGCGCCCAGCCGAAGGCCAGCAAGGCCGGGGCCACGCCGAAGGCAACCATGTCCGACAGCGAGTCGTACTCGGCACCGAAGGCACTCTGGGTATTGGTCATGCGCGCCACACGGCCATCGAGGCCGTCGAGCACCATGGCCACGAAGATCGCAATGGCGGCAAAAGCGAAATACTTGCTCGCCTCGCGTGGATCGCCAGCGCTCTGCGCGCTCATCGAGCTGATGATGGAATAGAAACCGGCAAACAGGTTGGCGGTGGTGAACAGGTTGGGCAGCAGATAGATGCCGCGATGGCGCACCTTGCGCCCTTCTGCGTCATGCCCTTCTTCAACGTGCTCATCGACAGGTAGCAGGCTTTCGGCGTCGGAGGGCTTGTTCGGCTCTTCGGGACGTTCGCTCATGGAGGGTACCTTGCAACAGGATGGAAAATGTTCGACACGGGCCCGCGAAACAGGTTCTGACGGCGAGCCACTGGTCTGCTTTATACCAGAAGCTGACTGCCAGAACGAAAAAACGCGGCCGAAGCCGCGTTTTTCATCTTTCGATAAGACTTAGTTCTTGGTCTTGTCGACGATTTTGTTAGCCGAGATCCAAGGCATCATCGAACGCAGCTGCTCGCCGATGATTTCGATGCCGTGAGCGGCGTTGTTGCGGCGCTTGGCGGTCATCGATGGGTAGTTGGTAGCACCTTCGGAGATGAACATCTTCGCGTACTCACCGTCCTGGATGCGCTTCAGAGCGTTGCGCATGGCCTTGCGGGATTCTTCGTTGATGACTTCCGGACCGGTGACGTACTCACCGTACTCGGCGTTGTTGGAGATCGAGTAGTTCATGTTGGCGATGCCGCCTTCGTACATGAGGTCAACGATCAGCTTCAGCTCGTGCAGGCACTCGAAGTAGGCCATTTCCGGCGCGTAGCCAGCTTCGACCAGGGTTTCGAAACCGGCTTTGACCAGCTCGACGGTACCGCCGCACAGAACAGCCTGCTCACCGAACAGGTCGGTTTCGGTCTCGTCCTTGAAGGTGGTTTCGATGATGCCGGTACGGCCGCCACCGACGCCAGCGGCGTAGGACAGGGCGACGTTCTTGGCGTTGCCCGAAGCGTCCTGGTAGATAGCGATCAGGTCAGGGATGCCGCCGCCTTTGACGAACTCGGAGCGAACGGTGTGGCCCGGGGCTTTCGGCGCGATCATGATCACGTCGAGGTCAGCACGCGGAACAACCTGGTTGTAGTGAATCGAGAAGCCGTGGGAGAAGGCCAGGGTAGCGCCCTTCTTGATGTTCGGCTCGATCTCGTTCTTGTACAGCTGGCCCTGGAACTCGTCCGGGGTCAGGATCATGACCAGGTCGGCAGCAGCAACGGCGGTAGCCACGTCGGCAACTTTCAGGCCGTGGGCTTCGGCCTTGGCAACGGTAGCCGAGCCTTTACGCAGACCGACGGTAACGTCTACACCGGAGTCTTTCAGGTTGCACGCCTGAGCGTGGCCCTGGGAACCGTAACCGATGATGGCGACTTTCTTACCTTGGATGATGGAAAGGTCGCAGTCTTTATCGTAGAAAACTTTCATGAAAATACCCCTGGTTATATCTCGGCCCCTGCGGAGCCATCGCTAATTTTTGAATTTAGATGCTGAGCACTTTGTCGCCACGGGCAATGCCGGTAACGCCGCTGCGCACGGTTTCGAGAATCGATGCGGTGCCGATCGCCTGGATGAAGCTGTCCAGTTTGTCGCTGGTGCCGCTCAGTTGCACGGTGTACACGCTGGCGGTCACGTCGACGATCTGGCCACGGAAGATATCCGTGGTGCGCTTGATCTCGGCGCGCTGGGCACCGGTGGCCTTGACCTTGACCAGCATCAGTTCACGCTCGATGTGAGCGCTTTCCGACAGGTCGACGAGTTTCACCACTTCGACCAGCTTGTTCAGGTTCTTGGTGATCTGTTCGATCACTTCGTCATGGCCAACGGTGGTCAGCGTCAGACGCGACAGGGTCGGGTCTTCGGTCGGCGCCACGGTCAGGCTTTCAATGTTGTAGTTGCGCTGGGAGAACAGGCCGACCACACGGGACAGAGCACCGGGTTCGTTTTCCAGCAGCAGGGAAATGATGTGCCGCATATCAGGTACGCTCCGTCTTGCTCAGCCACATGTCACGCATCGAGCCATCCTTGATCTGCATCGGATAGACGTGCTCGCTGCGGTCGACCGCGATGTCGATGAACACCAGGCGGTCCTTCATCGCAAACGCTTCTTCCAGCTTCGGCTTGAGGTCCTTCAGGCTGGTGATGCGGATACCCACATGGCCATAGGCCTCGGCCAGCTTGATGAAGTCAGGCAGCGACTCGACGTACGAGTGCGAGTGACGACCGTTGTAGGCCATGTCCTGCCATTGGCGGACCATGCCCAGCACACCGTTGTTCAGGTTGACGATCTTCACCGGCAGGCCGTACTGCATGCAGGTGGACAGCTCCTGGATGTTCATCTGGATGCTGCCTTCGCCGGTCACACAGGCCACGTCCTGGTCGGGGAAGTTGAGCTTGACGCCCATCGCCGCCGGGAAGCCGAAGCCCATGGTGCCCAGGCCACCGGAGTTGATCCAGCGGTTAGGCTTGTTGAAGCGGTAGTACTGCGCCGCGAACATCTGGTGCTGGCCAACGTCGGAAGTGACGAAGGCATCGCCATGGGTCACTTCGCACAGCGTCTCGATGACCTTCTGCGGCTTGATGACGTTGCCGTCGCCCTTGTCGTAAGGGAACAGTTCGCCATTGCCACGCCATTCGTCGATCTGCTTCCACCAGGCATCCAGCGCCACCTTGTCAGGCTGCTCGCCGATTTCCTTGAGAATGCCGAGCATTTCGCCGAGCACGCTGTCGACCGGGCCGACGATCGGCACGTCGGCCTTGATCATCTTGGAGATCGACGCAGGGTCGATGTCGACATGGATGATCTTGGCGTTCGGGCAGAACTTGGCCGGGCCGTTGACCACGCGGTCATCGAAACGCGCACCGACAGCGAAGATCACGTCGGCATTGTGCATGGCCATGTTGGCAGTGAAGCTGCCGTGCATGCCGAGCATGCCGAGGAACTGACGGTCGGTACCCGGGAAGCCACCCAGACCCATCAGGGTGTTGGTGACTGGCAGGTTCAGCGACTTGGCGATTTCGGTCAGTGCTTCGGAGCCACCGCCGAGGATCACGCCGCCACCGGCGTAGACGATCGGGCGCTTGGCGGCCAGAAGCATCTCGGCAGCCTTGCGGATCTGGCCGGAGTGACCGCGCACAGCCGGGCTGTACGAGCGCAGCTTGACCTTCTTCGGATAGACGTACTCGAACTTCTCGGCCGGATTGGTCATATCTTTTGGAATGTCGACCACGACCGGGCCTGGGCGACCGGATTGCGCCAGGTAGAAGGCTTTCTTGAGTACTTCAGGGATCTCGGTCGGGCTCTTGATCATGAAGCTGTGCTTCACGATCGGCCGCGAGATACCGATCATGTCGGTTTCCTGGAAGGCATCGGTACCGACCATGGTGCTAGGCACCTGGCCGGACAGAATGACCATCGGAATCGAATCCATGTAGGCGGTGGCAATGCCGGTAATGGCATTGGTCGCGCCCGGGCCGGAGGTTACCAGCACCACGCCGGCCTTGCCGGTGGCGCGGGCGTAGCCGTCCGCCATATGGGTTGCCGCCTGCTCATGACGAACCAGGATGTGTTCCACTTCCGGCTCTTTGAACAGCGCGTCGTAAACATGAAGGAGAGCACCACCAGGGTACCCGTAGATGTGCTTAACGCCTTCGTCACGCAAGAAGCGGACGACCATCTCAGCGCCAGATAAAAGCTCCACGTTGTTCACCTCTAAAACGCCAGAATACCGTCCCTAGTGGACGGGTCTTAATAGGTTTACTGCCAAGCAGAGCATGAGCGAACGTCAGCACTGACTGAGCAAGTATTGGGAGCTCCCCAGATGTTGCGGGGGTTTCCCACCCAGCGCGAGGTAACGCGTTGCGGGGTGTAACAGGCGGCGCGGGTGTGCGCCTCATGATCTGCTTAGCGGGTCTGCTTCTGGCAGTCCCTCTACAGCGGAATCTGGATTCTTGTGATTTGGCGCCTACAAGTCAAGAAAAATTATTGCCAATTTTTCCCCAAGATGAATTCCTGCCACCACTAAAAACCAAGTCAGCAGCAGAAAAAATAAGATTTCCATAAAAAAGGGCCACAATCTGCGGCCCTTGACGGAAAAACTGAAGAAATCAGGCGGAAGGAGCGATCAATTGATCGAATGCTGCCAACAGCCGGCGCAGCTCGCGACTTTCTTCCGGACGATCGGTGAACACGGTTTCCGCCATCACCAGGATGCTCGAGGCATTGGGCAGCGGGTGGCCGAGCTCGATGATGATCTTCATGCGCGGCAGGAAGATCCACTGCAACCACTGTTCGAAACTGAGCGTGTCGACCGCGAACGGCACGGTACTGGCCAGTGCTTCGTCGCTGGGCGGCTCGTCATCCCACCAGCCCTGCACCTGCAGCTCACGCTCGATGAGCAGCAGGTGGTCGGCGATATCGAGAACGCGTTGCTCGACCATCACGAATTGACCCGCGCTTTCTGCCGCGCCAGGGCGGCACCGGCGCTGTCACCCTGCTTCTCGCGGGCCTGGGCGATGGTGTTCCACAGCTCGGCCTGCAGGTCGGGGCGACCGTTGGCGTAGGTCAGCGCACGGCGGGCCAGTTGCTCGGCCTGAGGCGCGTCGCCTTGCGACAGGCGCACCTGGGCCAGGCGGAACAGCACCTGCGGCTCGCGCGGGGCAATGCGCTGGGCTCGCTCCAGGCTCGAGGCGGCACCGTTGTAGTCACCGCTACCCTGCTGCGACTGGGCGGTGGTCAGCAGCGCCAGCACCGGGCCGTCGAGCTGTTCATCGGCCGAGAGGCCACCGGAAGCCGCGTTGCTGCGCGGAATGCCGGTCGGTGCACTGGACGCTGCCGGCGCGCTGCTCATCGAAGCGATATCGAACGGTTCGTCGGCGATCGGATTGGGGTTGGTAGTCATCGGTGCCGAAGTGACCGGGCCCGAAGTAACAGGGCCAGGCGTGATCGGGCCGGTACTGATCGGCGCCGCGCCGTTGCCCGCCGGGAAGGTCTGGATGCCAGCGGCACCGGCGCCTTGCGGAATCATCACGGTCACGCCCGAGTCCTCGGGCAGCGACTGTGCCTGCGCGGTGCCGTTGCTCATGCCCGCAGCCGAACGGTGGGCCTGGACACGCTCACTATTGGACACCCGGGTGCTCGAGTCCACCACCGGAATGTTGCCACGCTGCACGCTGGAGCAACCTTGGAGCACTACCAGCGCCGTCACGGCAGGAAACAGCCACTTATTCAATTCACACCTCATCAATGCTGCTAAGGGCTCAGTTCATCCAGCCCTTGACCCAGTCCATGACCGACTCTACGGGATTCTGCTCACCGCCGCAGGTCGCACCGGCGGGCGGTTCACTGCCGCGAATATACGGCATCTGCACGGCTCCCGGACAGCTTCTGTCGGAGCCATGGCCACTGTACGGGTCGATCCACGCCTGCACCACGTTATCCGGCTGCGGCATGTCCAACGGCAGCGGGTCGGCCTTCTTCATGAAGCTGGTCCAGACCTGCAAGGCGCCGGTGGCACCGGTAAATGGCGTTTTGCCGTTATCGTCACGGCCCATCCACACCACCGCCAGCAGGTCCTGGCTGAAGCCAGAGAACCAGCTGTCGCGCGAATCGTTACTGGTGCCGGTCTTGCCCGCCAGAGTCAGCGAGCTTGGCAGCACGTTGTAGACCGAGCGGCCGGTACCCTCACGCATCACCCGCTGCATGGCGTTCTGCACCAGGTAGATGGAACCCGGATCGAAGGTCTGCTGGATCTGGAACGGGTAGCGCTTGAGCGGCTCGCCTTCGGCAGTGAGCACGCTGCGGATGCCGCGCATCGGCGTGTTGAAGCCACCGTTGGCAATGGTCTGGTACATGGTCGCAACTTGCATCGGCGACATGCCGCCAGCGCCCAGCAGCATCGCCGGGAAGGCCGGCCAGTCGACGTTGACGCCGAGGCGGCCAATGGTCTTGATCACGTTCGGCACACCCACTTCCAGGCCGAGTTTCGCGGTCGACAGGTTCAGCGAGTTGGCCAGGCCCTGGTACAGGTAGATCGTACCGTGCGAGCGCCGGTCATAGTTTTGCGGGCGCCATACCTGGCCGTCGGCGCCCTTGACCGAGAACGGCTCGTCCTGCACCCAGGTGGTCAGGGTGTACTTGCTTGGCTGTTCCAGTGCGGTCAGGTAGACCGCTGGCTTGACCAGCGAGCCGATCGGTCGCACGGCGTCGATGGCACGGTTGAAACCGGCGAAGCCGGACTGGCGGCTGCCGATCAGTGCCTGCACTTCGCCGGTTTCCGGGTTGGTCACGACCATCGCCGACTCCACCTCGTCGGCACCTTTGCGTCCGGCCAGGCGCTTGAAGGTTTCGGCCATGGAGGTTTCGGCCTTCATCTGCAGGATCGGGTCGAAGCTGGTGAAGATGCGCAAGCCTTCTTCGGTCAAGTCTTCGTCGCGGTAGTCCTGGCGCAGCTGACGCTTGACCAGGTCAAGGAAGGCCGGGAACGAGCTGTCCGCGAGGCTGCCGCGCTTGGTCACGCCCAGTGGCATCTTCTTCGCCGCATCGACTTCCGCCTGGCTGGCCACGCCCTGCTCGGCCACCAGGTCGAGGACCAGGTTACGCCGCGCCAGCGCGCGGTCAGGGTAGCGCCGCGGGTTGTAATAGGACGGCCCCTTGACCATGCCTACCAGCAAGGCGATCTGGTGCAGTTTCAGCTCCGACAGCGGCTGGCTGAAGAAGAACTGGCTGGCCAGGCCGAAACCATGCACGGCGCGCTGGCCATCCTGGCCGACGAACACTTCGTTGAGGTAGGCCTCGAGGATTTCGCGCTTGTCGTAGTGCATCTCCAGCAGTACGGCCATCATCGCTTCGGTCAACTTCCGGCTGAGGCTACGCTCGCTGGTCAGATAGAAGTTCTTTACCAGCTGCTGGGTCAGGGTACTGCCGCCCTGGCGCATCGAACCGGCCGAGGTGTTGACCCACATGGCCCGGGCAATGGACTTCGGTGACACACCGAAGTGGCTGTAGAAGTCGCGGTCCTCGGTGGCAACCAGCGTCTCGAGCAGGTACGGCGGTACCTGGTCGATCTTGATCAGGATGCGGTCTTCGAGGTTCTTCGGGTAGATACCGCCGATCATCAGCGGTTCGAGGCGTACCACATCGAGTTTCTTGCCATTGGCGCCGGCAAGGTCTGCCACATAGTCGCCAGAGAAGCGCACGCGCACGAACTGCGCAGGCTCCATGCCCTCGTAGAACTGGAAGCCACGGGTGTTGAGGTCGACAGTATTGCCGTTGACCGCCGCTGCGCCCGGGCCGTTGGCAGCGCTTTCACGCCGGTAACCGAGGGCATCGAGTTCGGTGAGAAAGTCGCTCTTGCTCAGCTTCTGGCCGCTGAACAGCTCCAGCGGCCGGGCATACACCTTGGCCGGGATGGTCCAGCGCTTGCCGGAGAACTTCTCCTGAACGACAGCATCGAGGTAAACCGCGAAGCCAGCGACGATCACCAGGCCGACCAGGCTGAGCTTCAAGGCCCAGCCCAGCCAGGCGCGCGAGCGGCCGGTCGGGCGTTTCTGAGGGGTACGAGGATTTCGGGTTCGAGTCATGGCGGCGGATTATACGCACTTTATAAAGGGTAGGCAGGCGCCCTCTGGCGGTAGGCAGGGACGGCACCATTGACCATAATGGCGCTTTCGAATTCCCTGCCCCCGGAAGGATTTCTAGTGAGCCAAGCCTTGATCAACGCGTTGCAGAACCCAGCCCTGTACCCTCACTCCGTGGACGGGTTCCAGCTCATCGAGACGCACATCTCCTGGGTGCTGCTTACCGGCGAGTACGCCTACAAGATCAAGAAGCCGATGAACTTCGGTTTCCTCGACTTCACCCGCCTGGACCAACGCCAGCATTTCTGTAACGAAGAATTGCGCCTGAACCAGCGCCTGACCGAGGGTCTGTACCTCGAAGTCCTGCCGATTACCGGCAGTGCCGAAGCGCCACAGATCGGTGGTGAAGGCGAAGCGATCGAATACGCACTGAAGATGCGCCAGTTCCCCCAGGGCCAGATGCTCAGCACCCTGCAGGCCAATGGCGAGTTGCATACCGGTCACATCGACCAGATGGCCCGGCAGATCGCCGAATTCCACCTGCAGGCACCGAAAGTGTCGCCGGAGCATCCGCTGGGTACCCCGGAAAGCGTAATGGCACCGGTCGAGCAGAACTTCGAGCAGATCCGCCCGTTCCTCAGCGAGAACGCCGACCTGCAGCAACTGGACAACCTCCAGGCCTGGGCCCGCAGCAGCTTCGAGCGCCTGCATGGCCTGCTGCAGGCGCGCAAGGCCAATGGTTTCATCCGTGAATGCCACGGTGACATTCACCTGGGCAACGCCACCCTGATCGACGGCAAGGTGGTGATCTTCGACTGCATCGAGTTCAACGAGCCGTTCCGCCTGACCGACGTCTACGCCGACGTCGGCTTCCTGGCCATGGACCTGGAAGACCGTGGCCTCAAGTGCCTGGCCCGTCGCTTCATCAGCCAGTACCTGGAGCTGACCGGCGACTACGCCGGCCTGGAACTGCTGAACTTCTACAAGGCCTACCGCGCGCTGGTACGGGCCAAGGTCGCCCTGTTCAGCCTGTCGGCCGATGCCGACGCCGTGCAGCGCGCCACCACCCTGCGCACCTACCGCAACTACGCCAACCTGGCGGAAAGCTACAGCGCCATCCCTTCCCGCCTGCTGGCGATCACCCATGGTGTTTCAGCGGTGGGCAAGAGCCACGTGGCCATGCGCCTGGTCGAGGCGCTGGGCGCGGTTCGCGTGCGTTCGGATGTGGAGCGCAAGCGCCTGTTCGGTGAACAGCAGACGCAAAACGCCGGCCAACTGGCTGCCGGCATCTATGATCAGGACGCCAGCGTGGCAACCTACCAGCGCCTGCACGAGCTGGCGGCGACGATCTTGCGTGCCGGTTTCCCGGTGGTGCTCGATGCCACTTACCTCAAGGCTGACCAGCGCCAGGCCGCCGCAGCCGTGGCCAACGACACTGGCGTGCCGTTCCTGATCCTCGACTGCCATGCCCCGGAAGCGGTGATCGCCAGCTGGCTGGAGCAGCGCCAGGCCGAGAACAGCGACCCGTCGGATGCCACACTGGAGGTGGTCAACGCCCAGCAGGCCAGCCGTGAGCCACTGGATGCCCAGGAGCGGGTGCACAGCACCCGCATCGATACCCAGGAAGCCAGCGGCATGGACCAGGTGATCGACCAGATTCGCCAGCGTCTGCCAGGCCTGTAAGTTTGCTTTACGCCTGTTCCGGCCCGTTGCCGGAACAGGCCCCTCCCCCGGCCAGAACAGCTCGTCGTCCCCGATGGCAAAAGGCCGCGCAATTCCCAACCCCCGCTACACTCCTCTCAGACCTGCTCGCGATTTATCCCCTAGACCCGTTCAGCCATCGCAAGGAGGCTCGATGAACGATGAATTGCAGCACCTGAAGAATCTTGGCAAGACCTCTGCGCAGTGGTTGCATGCGGCCGGTATCCACAGTGCATCGGACTTGCGCCGGCTGGGCGCGGTGGGTGCCTACCAGGCCGTGAAAACACGAGGGTTCCGGGCGTCGAAGGTGCTGTTGTACGCCATTGAAGGTGCATTGCTGGACATGCACTGGAACGATTTGCCAGCCGAACGCAAGGAAGCGCTCAATCAACAACTCGATGCGAAATGCCCTGCCCCCAAAAAAATCTGAAATAAGCGCACGAAGGGGATTGACGAGATAATGAGAATCGTTATGATTATCACGACTGGTCGCGAGACTGGTTGGATAAGCTAAGAGCCCCTGGTTCGGACTCTCAGATTATCTCCTCATCAGGCTAATCACGGTTATTGACCCGGCATTTTGCCGGGTCTTTTTTTGCCCGCAGTTTTACCCCGCCCAGGCGTGTAACCGCTATTGGCGCAATTGGGCGCAGTAGTCCTGATCTGGCATCGCCGCCGTGTACCAGACATAGTCGGCCATCCCGGGCTCAACCTGCTCGCCCACCTCGGCCAGCAGCACAACCTTGCTCTCGCCTGTCGCGCCCAGATCGGCAAGGTGCAAAGGCACCCCCAGGTCCTTGCGCGCATGGTACGCACCTGCAAACAGCAATGCTGGCTGCGGCGCCGCCAGCAGCCGTTCGGCAATCCGCCGATCGCGCTGCTGTTGCACGGCCAGCATCGCTGGCAGCTGGCTTTCCGGCAGCAGGCCACAATGCCCCTGCTTCACCTGTTCGAGCAATGCCGCCCTCACCGCTGGCGCATTTGACCGTGTTCCCGACAGCGCCGGCGGGTGCCGATAGGCCTGGCGCATTTCACCGGGTGACAGGTTGGCCGCCAATAACGGCACATGATGTTGCAAGGCCTCTCGTACGATAGGACCGTAAAGCTGCCAGTCCCAACCGTCTTCCCAGGCCAGGGCCTTGGGCAGGTCCTGCGGCAATTGCGCCTGGCCCGCGAGCGCATCGACGCGGGCCTGCTGCTCGGGTTGCAGCATTTCCAGCAGCAGGCTGCCCTGGGCCCGGCGTTGCTGCAGCGCACGCATCAACCACAGCTGCAAGGCGTGATGATCCGGGTTGTCATGCTTCTCACCGACCAACACCCGCGGTGCATCGGCCAGGCCCTCGATCAGTTGTTCAGGGCTGATCACCTGTCCGCTGGCCAGATCGCGGATCTGTCCCAGCTCGGCGTTATCCCGCCCTTCGCTGCTCTGCCAGCCAGGCAACGGCGGCAGGCGGGCCTGGCAGCCACCCAGCGCCAGCGCCAGGCACAGTAATGAACCGCACAGCAAAGGATGACCCATGAACAGTGCCTCCTAGCGGGTAATGATCAGCGGGTGCCCCCGTTCCGGGTGCGCCTGCACCAGCACTTCAATACCGAATACGGCCTTGAGTGACACAGGCGTCAATACCTCCTGCGGCGTGGCCAGGGCATGGCAACGCCCGCCTTGCAGCAACAGGATACGATCGCAGTAGCGCGCCGCAAGGTTGAGGTCATGCAGGATCACCAGCACTGCGGCACCGCGGTCGGCGAAACTGCGCACAGCCTCCAGCGTCGTATGCTGATGCAACGGGTCGAGCATTGAGGTCGGCTCGTCGAGCAACAACGTGGCGCCTTGCTCCCCCGGCCACAACTGGGCCAGCACCCGCGCCAGATGCACACGTTGGCGTTCGCCGCCTGACAGGGCCAGATAGCTGCGCTCCAGCAGATGCCAGGCATCCGCCGCACGCAACGCCGCCTCGACGATCTCCCGGTCACGCTGCTGGCCACTGCCGTGGGGCAGTCGCCCCATGCCGACCACTTCCTCGACACGAAAGGCGAAGCCCAGGCTGGATACCTGTGGCAGCACAGCCAGGCGCTGTGCCCGCGCCTGCCCCGGCCAATCGGCCAGGGCCTTGCCCTGCAGGCTTACATGCCCGTGGCTTGGCGCGAGCTCACCGCACAATGCACCCAGCAGGCTGCTCTTGCCCGCGCCATTGGGCCCGAGCACGCCAAGCACCTGGCCGGGCAGCAACTGCAGATTGATGTCATGCAGCACTTCACTGCTGCCACGGCGCAAATGCAGACCTTTGACTTCAAGCATCAGGTGCGCCCCCTGATCAGCAGAAACAGGAAGAACGGCGCACCGATGAATGCGGTCACGATGCCGATGGGCAGCTCTGCCGGCGCCAGCGCCAGACGTGCCCCCAGGTCGGCGAACAGCAGCAAGGCTCCGCCCGCCAGCAACGAGGCCGGCAGCAACACCCTGTGGTCAGGCCCGGCCAGCAACCGCACCAGATGCGGCACCACCAGGCCAACGAAGCCGATCAACCCCGCGGCGGCCACCGCAGCGCCAACACCCAAGGCCGTGCAGAACACCAGTTCGCGCTTGAGCCGTTCCACCTCGATGCCCAGGTGCCGCGCCTCCGATTCACCGAGCAGCAAAGCATTCAGCGCCTGGGCCCGGCGCGGCAGCCAAAGTGCAACGCCTGCTGCCACCAGCAACAATGGCCAAAGCCGCTCGTAACTGGCGCCATTGAGGCTGCCCAGGTTCCAGAACATCAGCGTGCGCAGCGTGGCGTCATCGGCCAGGTAGGTAAACAGCCCCACCGCCGAGCCGCCCAGTGCCGTCAGTGCGATCCCCGCCAGCAGCATGGTGGCGACGTTGGTCTGGCCATCGCGCCGTCCCAAGCGGTACACCAGCGCCGTCACCCCCAGCCCGCCGATGAACGCGCAGCCCGACAACAGGTACGGGCCAAACCATTCTGGAATGCCACCCAGCCAGCTGCCACCGACAATCGCCACCGCCGCCCCCAACGCCGCGCCGCTGGCGACGCCGACCAGGCCCGGATCGGCCAGCGGATTGCGGAACAGCCCCTGCATCGCCACGCCGGACAACGCCAGCACAGCCCCCACAGCCAACCCCAGCAAGGTACGTGGCAGGCGGATCTGGCCCAGGATCATTTCAGCCTGCTCCAGGCCATCAGGGGCAATCGGCAGCCCGAGCGAACGCAGGCCGACGCGCAAGGTATCCCACAACGGCAGGCTGACCGGCCCAAGGGCCAGCGACAGCCACACCGCCAGCAGGCACAGCAGTGTCAGGCAAGCAAACAGTGTTCGCGGCTGGATCCGTTGTTTCATTTTGCGGCGCTTGCCGGGTAGAACGCAGCCGCCAGTGCCTGCAGGGCGGTTGGCAGGCGCGGGCCTAGGCCACCCACCAGCAATGTCGGGTCGAGCGACACCAGGCGCTTGTTGCGCACTGCACGGGAAGCGGCCAGCGCCGGGTTTTCCTTGAACAACGCCTGCAAGGCCTGCTCGCCGCTCAGTGCACGATCAGAGAACACCACGACATCCGGGTCGAGCGCCGCCAGCGCCTCACTGGAGAAGTTCTTGTAACCTTGGTGTTCGGCCAGGTTGCGAGCCCCCGCCTGGCGCAGCACCCAGTCACCGGCGGTGCCCTGCCCGGCAATCAACGGCTTGGCGCCAGCATGCCCAACCAGCAGCAACACACCCGGCGCCTTGTGATGCTGCTGAGCCTGCTTGACCTTCAACTGCAGCGCTTCGAGCTGCTGGTGATAGCCCGCCGCCAGCTGCGCGGCTTTCTCCTCGGCGCCCAGCAAGGCCCCCAGGTGCTTGAGGTTCTCGTCCACGGCAGCCAGCTCGGCCTGGCTGGAGAACAACTCGACCCGCACGCCCGCCTTGCGCACCTGCGCCAGCACGGGCGGCGGCCCCATTTCTTCAGTGCCCACCAGCACATCCGGGCGCAGGCTGAGAATGCCTTCGGCCGACAACTGGCGCTGATAACCGACACTCGGCAAGGCCTTCAGTGATTCGGGGTGCTGGCTGGTGGTATCGACGCCCACCAGATGTCGCTCGCCGCCCAGTTCACTGATCCACTCGCTCAGCGCCCCGCCAGCGCTGACCCAGCGCTGCGGCAATTCGGCAGCCAAGGCCTGGGTGGAGGCAACGAAAACTGCGCACAGGGCGAGCAAGGCAGCGGGACGGCGCATCATCGGATTCCTTCTGAAGGCGGGCCGCACGCCTTGTGGCGGGCGGCGGAACTGCGCACCATAGGCGGCCGGCGCAGCAAATGCGGGCAATTTGATAATTATTCGCATTGACGCGTCAAGCCATCACTTTGTTTCACGAGCCTTCCCTGCAATGCATTTTCTCTGTCCTTCCGCGGCCTTGGCCGAGGGCCACAGCCGCGCCTTCAGCGTAGACGGCGTCGACCTGTTCGGTGTGCGCCGACAGGGCCAGGTCTACCTGTACCGCAACCGCTGCCCACACCGCGGCATCCCTCTGAACTGGGCGCAAGACGCCTTTCTCGACGACAGCGCCAGCCTGATCCACTGCGCCCATCATGGCGCGCTGTTTCTGATAGACAGTGGTGAATGCGTGGCCGGCCCCTGCGAAGGCGAAATGCTGCAGGCCCTGGACTGCCATGAGGACAGCCAGGGCATCTGGTTCAAGGGGTAAGCAATACCGGCAGTGGGCGATCAATGACGATTTGCCCGTCATCCAGGTGCACGCCGTAGGCCAGCACCTCGACCCCGTCCGCCACCGCTGAACGCAGGGCGTTGGCATAGGCGAGGTCGATCTCCTCGGCAGGGCGTACCGCCTCGATGCCGGTGAGGTTCACGCAATACAGCTGCACCGCACGAATGCCTTGGCGGGCCAAGGCCGCCAATTCGCGCAGGTGCTTGGCGCCACGCTGGGTCACCGCATCCGGGAACGCTGCCACGGCAGTCTCCGGATAACCCAGGGTCACGCTCTTGACCTCGACATAGGCCGGCCCGTCGGCAAACTCCAGGCGAAAATCCACCCGGCTGCGCTCTTCGCCGTAAGCCACTTCACGCTTCAGCGCGGTAAAACCGGCCAGTTCGTGGATCACCCCGCTGCGCAGTGCTTCTTCAACCAGTGCATTGGCGCGCCCGGTATTGATGCAGGCCAGGCGGCCCTGGGGTGTTTCGCTGATTTCCCAGGTACCTGGCAGCTTGCGCTTGGGGTCGTTGGAGCGACTGAACCACACCTGCCCACCCTCACGCATGCAGTTGAGCATGGAGCCGGTGTTCGGGCAGTGGATGGTCAGTTGCTCGCCATTGGCCAGTTCGATGTCGGCCAGGAAGCGCTTGTAGCGGCGCAACAGGCGCCCTTGCTCAAGTTGTGGAAAGAACACCCTTTACCCCTGCCAGCTCTTCAGGCCGCGGGCGATGCGTTCGACCGCCTGTTGCAGGCGCGGCAGGCTCTGGGTGTAGGCAAACCGCACATGGTGGCCGGCCAGGTGGCGGCCGAAGTCCAGGCCCGGGGTGAAGGCCAGGTGCTCGGTTTCGAGGAAATGCTGGCAGAAGGCAAAGGCATCGCCACCGAACGCGCTGATGTCCGCATACAGGTAGAACGCCCCCTGCGGCTCGACGGCGATGCGGAAGCCCAGTTCACGCAGGGCCGGCAGCAGATAGTCGCGGCGACGGGCGAATTCGGCACGGCGCTCTTCGAAAATCGCCAGCGTTTGCGGCTGGAAACAGGCCAACGCCGCATGCTGGGCCATGCTCGGCGCACTGATGTAGAGGTTCTGCGCCAATTTCTCCAGGTCGGCCACAGCATTCGGTGGCGCCACCAGCCAGCCGAGCCGCCAGCCGGTCATGCCGAAATACTTGGAAAAACTATTCAGGACGAACGCCGAGTCGTCCACTTCCAGCACGCTCGGCGCGTCCATGCCGTAGGTCAGGCCGTGGTAGATCTCGTCCACCACCAGGTGGCCATGGCGCTCACGGGTGGCCTTGGACAGGCTGGCCAGCTCGTCGCGGCCCAGCACGGTGCCCGTCGGGTTGGCTGGCGAGGCGACCAGGGCGCCGACGCTGTCCTTGTCCCAGTAGCGCTCGACCAGGTCGGCGGTCAGTTGGTAGTTGACCTCCGGCCCCACCGGCACCAGCTGCGCGCCACCCTCGACCAGGCGCAGGAAGTGGCGGTTGCACGGATAACCCGGGTCGGCCAGCAGCCAGTGCTTGCCGGGGTCGACCAACAGGCTGCTGGCCAGCAGCAGCGCCCCGGAGCCGCCCGGTGTGACGAGAATCCGTTCAGGGTCGATCTGCAGGCCGTACCGCTGGTCATAGAAGCCGGCGATAGCCTCACGCAGCGCTGGCAGCCCGCGGGCGGCGGTGTAGCGGGTATGCCCGGCGGCCAGTGCGGCCTGGCCGGCAGCGACGATCGGTGCGGCGGTGGTGAAGTCAGGCTCGCCGATTTCCAGGTGGATCACGTCATGGCCGGCCGCTTGCAGCTCGTTGGCCCGCGCCAGCAACGCCATGACGTGGAAGGGTTCGATGGCGCGGCTGCGCGCACTGTAGGTGTGGGCCATGACCTTCTCTCAATTGGGTCTAAACTGTTGATTCTACCTTTGCATGGCAGCGAACGTGAGGCTTGTACCGCTGTCAACTGCTAGGGTCGGGCGGGGTAGCGCACCCCCGATCTATCTGGTAAGTTCGGCGGCTCGCAGTCGCAGGGCCGGCGGGTGCCGGAGATGGAGCAGCCTGCGCATTGGATCAGATGAGTGAGAGGCGGTCTATTCATGTCCACCGTAGAAAAGCAAAAAACCGGTCAGACCATGTACGGTGTCGAGCCCTATAAAGAGACCAAGGGCGAAGAGTACATGGGCGAGCCCATGCGCAAGCACTTCACCAAACTCCTCAATGCCTGGAAAGGCGAGCTGATGGTCAGTGTGGACCGTACCGTGGACCACATGAAGGACGAAGCAGCCAACTTCCCCGACCCGGCCGACCGTGCCAGCCAGGAAGAAGAATTTGCACTGGAGCTGCGCAACCGCGACCGCGAGCGCAAGCTGATCAAGAAGATCGACAAGACCTTGCAGAAAATCCAGGATCAGGATTACGGCTGGTGCGATTCCTGCGGTATCGAGATCGGTCTGCGCCGTCTGGAAGCCCGCCCGACCGCCGACCTGTGCTTCGACTGCAAGGAAATCTCGGAGAAAAAGGAAAAGACCGTCGGCAAAGGCTGACACTTCTTCCATCCGAACGGGGCGCATCTTGCGCCCCGTTTCATTTATATGCCCGGCAATGCCATGAAAGACTCCCGCTACATCGGACGCTTCGCCCCCACCCCGAGCGGTTTCCTGCACTTCGGCTCGCTGGTCGCCGCCCTCGCCTCCTGGCTCGACGCCCGCGCCGTAGACGGCCGCTGGCTGTTGCGCATGGAAGACACCGACCCGCCCCGGGAGATGCCAGGGGCCCGCGACGCGATCCTGCAGACCCTTGAGCGTTATGGCCTGGAATGGGATGGCGAGGTGGTTTTTCAGAGCCAGCGCCACGAAGCCTATGCCGCCGTGGTCGACCGCCTGTTCAGCATGGGCCTGGCCTACGCCTGTACTTGCTCGCGCAAACAGCTGGAGGGGCACAACGGCATCTACCCAGGCTTTTGCCGTAATGCGGGTCATGCCCGTGAGGGCGCGGCGATCCGGTTGCGCGTGCCAGAACTGATCTACCGATTTAACGACCGGGTGCAGGGCGAGTTCCAGCAGCACCTGGGCCGTGAGGTGGGCGATTTCGTCATCCAGCGCCGTGACGGGCTGTATGCCTATCAACTGGCGGTGGTGCTGGACGACGCCTGGCAGGGCGTTACCGACATCGTGCGTGGCGCCGACCTGCTCGACAACACACCGCGCCAACTCTACCTGCAGGAGTTGCTGGGCTTTTCGCAGCCGCGTTACCTGCATATTCCACTGATCGTGCAGCCGGACGGGCACAAGCTGGGCAAGTCGTACAGCTCGCCGCCGTTGCAGGCGGAACATGCGACGCCGCTGTTGTTGCGGGCGTTGCGGGCCTTGGGCCAGGAGGCAGACCCAGAATTGCTACTGGCGACGCCGGCTGAAGTGCTGGCAATTGCCTGCAAGCAGTGGCGGCCGGAGGCGATTGCGCAGCGGGCCACAGTGCCAGAGGCTGATTTGTTGTGAAGCCAACAGAGGCAAATTACCTCTCAAATTCAAAAGCCCAATAAATTCAACCCCTTGGCGAACCCTATGGATTCCCGCTAGCATCCCCCCAGCCATTTGCGCCAATAATAAGTCCAAGCCCGCAGCGCCCAACCATCGAGGCCAGCATGTACATCTATCGTTTGGTCCTGCTTCTGGTCGTGGGGATCTACCTGTTCTCCCCGGCCATCATGGACTGGTGGATCGAACCGACCGGTGCCTGGTACCGCCCCTACCTGCTCTGGCTGATCCTGATCGTCGTCACCTTCATCCTGCAGAGCCAACGAGATGCCGATGAGCTTTAGCCTGACCCAGATGATCCTGATCAGCACCGCGTACCTCATGGTGCTGTTCGGCGTGGCCTGGATCAGCGAGCGTGGGCTGATCCCGCGCTCCATCATTCGCCACCCACTGACCTACACCCTGTCGCTGGGCGTCTACGCCAGTGCCTGGGCCTTCTATGGCTCGGTGGGCCTGGCCTACCAGTATGGCTACGGTTTCCTCGCCTGTTACCTCGGGGTGTCCGGTGCGTTCCTGCTGGCACCGGTGCTGCTGTATCCGATCCTCAAGATCACCCGCACCTACCAGCTGTCGTCGCTGGCCGACCTGCTGGCGTTCCGCTTTCGCAGCACTTGGGCCGGCGCGCTGACCACCATCATCATGCTGATCGGCGTGCTGCCGTTGCTGGCCCTGCAGATCCAGGCAGTGGCCGACTCGATCAGCATCCTCACCGGCGAGCCGGTCAAGGCCCGGGTGGCCTTTGCCTTCTGTACGCTGATCATCCTGTTCACCATCTTCTTCGGCTCGCGGCACATCGCCACCCGTGAAAAACACGAAGGCCTGGTGTTCGCCATCGCCTTCGAATCGGTGATCAAGCTGCTGGCCCTGGGCGGCATCGGCCTGTATGCGCTCTATGGCGTGTTCGGTGGCCCGCATGAGCTGGAAGTATGGCTGCTGCAAAATCAGACCGCCCTGGCGGCGCTGCATACGCCGCTGCAGGAAGGCCCTTGGCGCACCCTGTTGCTGGTGTTCTTCGCCTCGGCCATCGTCATGCCGCACATGTACCACATGGCCTTCACCGAAAACCTCAACCCGCGCGCGCTGGTCAGCGCCAGCTGGGGCCTGCCGCTGTTCCTGCTGCTGATGAGCCTGGCCGTGCCACTGGTACTGTGGGCCGGCCTGCGCCTGGGCGCCAGCACCAACCCCGAGTACTTCACCCTGGGCCTGGGGATCGCCGCCAACAACCAGGCACTGACACTGCTCGCCTACGTTGGCGGTCTTGCATCCGCCAGTGGGCTGATCATCGTCACTACGCTTGCCTTGTCGGGCATGGCCCTCAACCACCTGGTGCTGCCGCTGTACCAGCCACCGGCCGAAGGCAATATCTACCGCTGGCTGAAATGGACCCGCCGGGCACTGATCGTCGCCATCATCACTGCCGGTTTCGTCTTCTACCTGACCCAGAACAACCACCAGAGCCTGGCCAACCTGGGTATCGTGGCCTTCGTCGCCACCCTGCAGTTCCTGCCAGGCGTGCTGTCGGTGCTGTACTGGCCCACCGCCAACCGCCGCGGCTTCATCGCCGGGCTGCTGGCCGGCACCCTGGTATGGCTGGTGACCATGCTGCTGCCGTTGCTGGGCAACCTGCAGGGCTTCTATATCCCGCTGCTGGACATGATCTATGTGCTCGACGACACCAGCTGGCACATGGCGGCCATTGCCTCGCTGGCGGCCAACGTCCTGCTGTTCACGCTGATTTCGCTGTTCACCAATGCCAGCAGCGAAGAAGTCAGCGCCGCCGAAGCCTGCGCCGTGGACAACGTGCGCCGGCCGCAGCGACGCGAGCTGCATGCCGCCTCGCCGCAGGAGTTCGCCACCCAGCTGGCCAAACCGTTGGGCGCCAAGGCTGCGCAGAAGGAAGTCGAACAGGCCCTGCGCGACCTCTACCTGCCGTTCGACGAACGCCGCCCCTATGCCTTGCGCCGCCTGCGTGACCGTATCGAAGCCAACCTCTCCGGGCTGATGGGGCCGAGCGTGGCCCAGGACATGGTCGAGACCTTCCTGCCGTACAAGTCCGGTAACGAGAACTACGTCACCGAGGACATCCACTTCATCGAAAGCCGCCTGGAAGACTACCACTCGCGCCTCACCGGCCTTGCCGCCGAACTCGACGCCCTGCGCCGCTACCACCGCCAGACCCTGCAGGAACTGCCCATGGGCGTCTGCTCGCTGGCCAAGGACCAGGAAATCCTGATGTGGAACAAGGCCATGGAAGAGCTGACCGGCATCGCCGCCAAGCACGTGGTCGGCTCGCGCCTGGTGACCATCAGCGAACCCTGGCGCGGCCTGCTGCAGGGCTTCATCAACGTGCCCGACGAACACCTGCACAAGCAGCGCCTGGCGCTGGACGGCCAGCCGCGCTGGCTGAACCTGCACAAGGCGGCCATCGACGAGCCCCTGGCGCCGGGTAACAGTGGCCTGGTGCTGCTGGTGGAGGACCTTACCGAAACCCAGGCACTGGAAGACAAGCTGGTGCATTCCGAGCGTCTGGCCAGCATCGGCCGCCTGGCTGCCGGCGTGGCCCACGAAATCGGCAACCCGATCACCGGCATTGCCTGCCTGGCGCAGAACCTGCGCGAGGAGCGCGAAGGCGACGGTGAAATCATCGAGCTGTCCAGCCAGATCCTCGAACAGACCAAGCGCGTGTCGCGCATCGTCCAGTCGCTGATGAGCTTCGCCCACGCCGGCGGTAGTCATCAGAACAGCGAAGAACCGGTGTGCCTGGCCGAGGTGGCGCAAGACGCCATCGGCCTGCTGGCATTGAACCGGCGCAACTTCGAAGTACAGTTCTTCAACCTCTGCGACCCGGACCATTGGGCCGAGGGGGACCCGCAGCGCCTCGCCCAGGTGCTGATCAACCTGCTCTCCAACGCCCGCGATGCCTCGCCGCCCGGCAGCGCCGTGCGTGTGCGCAGCGAAGTCAGCGAGCACACCGTCGACCTGATCGTCGAGGACGAAGGCAGCGGGATCCCGAAGAACATCATGGACCGCCTGTTCGAGCCATTCTTCACCACCAAGGACCCGGGCGAAGGAACCGGACTGGGGCTCGCTCTGGTCTATTCCATCGTGGAAGAGCATTATGGGCAAATCACCATCGACAGCCCGGCCGACATCGAACGGCAACGTGGCACCCGGATCCGCGTGACCCTGCCCCGGCATGTCGTAGCGACGTCCCCTGAAATTCGAGACCGTCGAGAGAATTGAATCAATGCCGCACATTCTGATCGTCGAAGACGAAACCATCATCCGCTCGGCCCTGCGTCGGCTGCTCGAACGGAACCAGTACCAGGTCAGCGAAGCCGGCTCGGTGCAGGAAGCCCAGGAACGCTTCAGCATTGCCACCTTCGACCTGATCGTCAGCGACCTGCGCCTGCCGGGCGCCCCGGGCACCGAGCTGATCAAGCTTGGCCAGGGCACCCCGGTGCTGATCATGACCAGCTACGCCAGCCTGCGCTCGGCGGTGGACTCGATGAAGATGGGCGCGGTGGACTACATCGCCAAGCCCTTCGACCACGATGAGATGCTCCAGGCCGTGGCGCGCATCCTGCGCGACCGCCAGAACGCCCCGGCAGCCACGCCGGCCTCAGCCCCGGCCGCCGAGCCACGGGCCAATGGCAAGGCCGCGCCAGCCGACAAGGGTGCCGCCGCCGCCAATGGCGAGATCGGCATCATCGGTTCGTGCCCGCCAATGCAGGACATGTACAGCAAGATCCGCAAGGTTGCGCCCACCGATTCCAACGTGCTGATCCAAGGCGAGTCGGGGACGGGTAAAGAGCTGGTCGCCCGTGCCCTGCACAACCTGTCGCGGCGCGCCAAGGCGCCGATGATTTCGGTGAACTGCGCGGCGATTCCGGAAACCCTGATCGAATCGGAACTGTTCGGCCACGAAAAAGGGGCATTCACCGGCGCCAGCGCCGGCCGTGCCGGCCTGGTGGAGGCCGCCGATGGTGGCACCCTGTTCCTCGACGAAATCGGCGAACTGCCGCTCGAAGCTCAGGCGCGCCTGCTGCGCGTGCTGCAGGAAGGCGAGATTCGCCGGGTCGGTTCGGTACAGTCGCAGAAAGTCGACGTGCGCCTGATCGCCGCGACCCACCGCGACCTGAAGAACCTGGCCAAGGCCGGGCAGTTCCGCGAAGACCTTTATTACCGCCTGCACGTGATCGCCCTGAAGTTGCCGGCCCTGCGCGAACGCGGCAGTGACGTCAACGAGATCGCCAACGCCTTCCTCGCCCGCCAGAGCGCGCGCATCGGCCGTGACGACCTGCATTTCTCTGCCGAGGCCGAGCAAGCCATTCGTCATTACAGCTGGCCGGGTAACGTGCGCGAACTGGAAAACGCCGTGGAGCGCGCGGTGATCCTCAGCGAGAGCGCGGAAATTTCCGCCGACATGCTGGGCATCGACATCGAGCTGAGCGACCTCGAGGAGGATGACATCCTCGACAATGCCCTGGTCGCGGCCAGCGCCAGCGCCAACAGTGCCAGCCATGAGCCGACCGAGGATCTGTCGCTGGAGGACTACTTCCAGCACTTCGTGCTCGAGCACCAGGACCACATGACCGAGACCGAGCTCGCACGCAAGCTCGGTGTCAGCCGCAAGTGCCTGTGGGAACGGCGCCAGCGCCTGGGTATCCCGCGGCGCAAGAGTAACGCGACCAGCGACAACTGATTCAGATCTCCCTTGTGGCCTTACCGGCCTCTTCGCGGGCTTGCCCGCGAATGGGCCGGCAAATCCGACACCCACACCCTAGGTAACACACCAGTTCCCGCAAAAATCTGTTACCCGACCTTGCCGGCGTAACAGTCCCCGAGGTGTACGGTAACGAAAAATCTGAATTTTCGGCCTGCCGAAATCCGCCAAACCACCTCAACCCCTTGATTTTACTGGGTTTCGAAAAGTTGGCACGGCACCTGCTATATGTCTGGTACAAGAACAATAACAAGCACAGCAACTCAGAATAAGAACAAGACGAAACGGCTCACGCACAATAAAAACAAGACGGCGGAGGCGCAGCTAACTGATTCTTTTGGAGAGGATGCGTGTTTGGGGCTTGCCCCACGACCAGGCAGAGAACAACAAAAACTGCACTTAAAAGCAGCGCCTGAACTGGTTGGATCGAAGGATCAACGTGACATCAGCGGCCAAAGCAATCCGTTTGCTCTTTACCCCTGGATTGGGGGTCGTCCACAAGCTTCGAGATTTGTGGACAGGGCACTCAACAAAAACAAGAAGCCCAGTAAAAAAACAATAAGAGCACGCAACGACTTCTTGGGGAGCTTAGGCTCCCCTTGTCGTTTCTCCCCTTCGGCAGGCTCTCCTGCTACCGCCTACACCATTCCCCGAGTAAATGCTAGAATCCCCGCCCATCATGCGGCCATTCTCCTATTCTTGGCCGAACATTCCTTCAAACAGTGCATCCCATGCTGAAGAAGCTGTTCCAGTCGTTCCGCCCACCCGTACCGGGCCAGCACCACCGGCGCACCACGCCTGAGGTGATCAACAAGAGCCAACACTCGCTGCAGCGCCACCAGTTCAGCCGCCACGCGGTGAACATCGTCGAGCGCCTGCAGAGTGCGGGCTACCAGGCATACCTGGTCGGTGGCTGCGTCCGCGACCTGATGCTGGGCATCACGCCCAAGGACTTCGACGTCGCCACCAGCGCCACGCCCGAGCAGGTCCGTGCCGAATTCCGCAACGCGCGCATCATTGGTCGGCGCTTCAAGCTGGTCCACGTGCATTTCGGCCGTGAGATCATCGAAGTCGCCACCTTCCGCGCGCCCCACTCGGAAGACGACCAAGGCGACAGCCACCGTTCGTCGCACAACGCCAGTGGTCGTATCCTGCGTGACAACGTGTACGGCACCTTGGAAGAAGACGCGCAGCGCCGCGACTTCACCATCAACGCCCTGTACTACGATCCGGTCAGCGAGCGCATCCTCGACTACGCCAACGGCGTGCACGACATCCGCAACCGCCTGTTGCGCCTGATCGGCGACCCGACCCACCGCTACCAGGAAGACCCGGTGCGCATGCTGCGTGCCGTGCGTTTCGCTGCCAAGCTCGACTTCGGCATCGAGAAGCACACCTTCCAGCCGATCCGCAAACTGGCCCCGCTGCTGCGCGAGATCCCGCCAGCACGCCTGTTCGAGGAATGCCTCAAGCTGTTCCTCTCCGGCCAGGGTGCCATCGCCTTCGAAATGCTGGTCGACCTTGAACTGTTCGAGCCGCTGTTCCCGGCCAGTGCCCATGCCCTGGACGAGCGCCCGACCTACACCCATGCCCTGATCAGCCAGGCGCTGAACAACACCGACCTGCGCGTCAAGCAAGGCAAGCCGGTCACCCCGGCCTTCCTCTTCGCCGCCCTGCTCTGGCCAGCCTTGCCAGGCCGTGTACTGCACCTGCAGAACCAAGGCGTGCCGCCGATTCCGGCCATGAACGGTGCGGCCCACGACCTGATTGCCGAACAGTGCGCGCGCATTGCCATTCCCAAGCGCTTCACCCTGCCGATCCGCGAAATCTGGGACATGCAGGAACGCCTGCCGCGCCGCAGTGGCAAGCGTGCCGACGTACTGCTCGACAACCCACGCTTCCGTGCCGGTTACGACTTCCTGCTGCTGCGCGAAAGCGCCGGCGAAGAAACCGACGACCTCGGCCAGTGGTGGACCGACTACCAGGATGCCAACGACAGCGAGCGCCGCGAGATGATCCGCGAGCTTGGCAGCCGTGACGAAGGCACCGGTGCCGGCCCGCGCAAACGCAAGCGCAGTGGCAGCAAGCGCAAGCGCAGCGGCGGTGACGAGGCGTTCGAGTGAGCACGCGCGCCTTCATCGGCCTCGGCAGCAATCTGGACGCCCCCGCAGAACAACTGCGCAGCGCCTTGCAGGCGCTCGACCAGATTGCCGACAGCCGCCTGGCGGGCGCTTCGGCGTTGTACACCAGCGACTCGCTGCTACCGGGCCAGCCGCGTTACACCAACGCGGTAGCAGCCCTCGATACCACCCTGGCACCGCTGGACCTGCTCGACGCGCTGCAGGCCATCGAGAACGACCAGGGCCGCGTGCGCCAGGAACGCTGGGGCCCGCGCACCCTCGACCTGGATATCCTGCTGTTCGGTGATCAGGTGATCGACGTGCCACGCCTGCAGGTGCCGCACTACCACATGCATGCACGCCCCTTCGTGCTGTACCCCTTGGCCGAACTGGTAGCGGACGACTTCTGCCTGGCCGATGGCCGCGCCCTCACCCAGCTGCTCGAAGCTTGCCCGTTCGTCGGTCTGGAACGCCTGTAGACCGGGCGTTTGAGACATTCACCAGAACACGGTAACGCCAGTAACACCCTGTTAGTAACATTGCGGTAACAGGGTGATTGACTTCCCCCACCTCGCTCACGACTATAGGCGTCCCGTGTGGCAGCAAAGTGCCGCACACCCGTATTTAGGCCCGGACGGACCTGTGCCCGAACATCACGCGCGATGATGTGCCGCTCCGGAAGATGACTACACGCGTTGTATGCAGTCGTTTTTCACAGCGCCTGAACGAGGATTTTCCTACATGCCTGAAGTAACCCTGACCACCCTGCATGGCCTCAAGGCCAAGGGTGAAAAGATCACCATGCTGACCTGCTACGATGCGACCTTCGCCAAGGCCTGCAGCCAGGCCGGCGTCGACGTGTTGCTGGTGGGCGACTCCCTGGGCATGGTCCTGCAGGGCCATGACAGCACGCTGCCCGTTACCACTGCCGAGATGGCCTACCACACGGCCTGCGTCAAACGCGGCAACGATGGTGCGCTGATCCTCGCCGACCTGCCGTTCATGGCCCACGCCACCCCCGAGCAGGCCTTTGCCAATTGCGCCACGCTGATGCAGGCCGGTGCCCACATGATCAAGCTCGAAGGCGCCGCCTGGCTGGCCGAAACCATCCGCCTGCTGGCCGAGCGTGGCGTGCCGGTGTGTGCGCACATGGGCCTGACCCCGCAAACCGTCAACGTGCTGGGCGGTTACAAAGTCCAGGGCCGCCAGGAAGCGCAAGCGCGGCAGATGCGCGCCGACGCCATTGCCCTTGAGCAAGCCGGCGCGGCGATGCTGCTGCTCGAATGCGTACCGAGCGAACTGGCTGCGGAAATCACCCAGGCGGTGAGCATTCCGGTGATCGGCATCGGTGCCGGTAGCGCCACCGATGGCCAGGTACTGGTCCTGCACGACATGCTCGGCCTGTCGTTGAGCGGCCGGGTACCGAAGTTCGTGAAGAACTTCATGGCAGGCCAGCCCGATATCCAGAGCGCCCTCACCGCCTACGTCAAGGCCGTCAAGGACGTTACCTTCCCCGCTGCCGAACACGGATTCAGCGCATGAACACAGTCAAGACCGTTCGCGAACTGCGTGCCGCCGTCGCCCGTGCACGCGGCGAAGGCAAGCGCATCGGCTTCGTGCCAACCATGGGCAACCTGCACAGCGGCCACGCCGCGCTGGTGACCAAGGCTGCCCAACGTGCCGATTTCGTGGTCGCCAGCATCTTCGTCAACCCACTGCAGTTCGGCGCCAACGAAGACCTCGACAAATACCCGCGCACCCTCGCCGCCGACCAGGAGCGCCTGCTGCAGGCCGGTTGCAACCTGCTGTTCGCGCCCACCGTGGAAGAGATGTACCCCGACGGCATGAGCGTGCAAACCCGCGTCAGCGTGCCCAACCTGTCCGAAGGCCTGTGCGGTGCCAGCCGCCCCGGGCACTTCGAAGGCGTGGCGACCGTTGTCAGCAAGCTGTTCAACATGGTGCAACCGGACCTGGCCGTGTTTGGCGAAAAGGACTACCAGCAACTGGCGGTGATCCGCGCCATGGTGCGCGACCTGAACATGCCGATCCAGATCATCGGAGAGCCGACCGTGCGGGCCGAAGATGGCCTGGCGCTGTCGTCGCGCAACGGTTACCTGACGCCTGAGCAACGGGCCACCGCGCCCGTGGTTTATCGCACGCTGAAGCAGATCGGTAACGCCATCGAGCGCGGCCAGGTCGATTTCGCCGCGCTGGTCGAAGACGGCAAGGCACAGCTGGTGGCTGCCGGGTTGCGCCCCGATTACCTGGAGGTGCGTCACGCGGTGAACCTGCGCCCGGCATCGTTCGGCGACCGTGACCTGGTGATTCTGGTTGCTGCTTACCTGGGTAACACTCGCCTGATCGACAACCTCTATCTGCATCTGGACGAGAAGACCGCTTAGTACCCTGGGGCTGCTTTGCAGCCCCCTCCAAAATCCCCCGCCATACCCATTCCCTGTGCTCGGCCTTTGCCTATAATGATGGCCAGTCTGAACCCGGCAATCACTGCCCTGTCCAAGGCTCACCACGCATCAAGGAATTCCGCGCAATGGCGTATTACCGTACACCCCACGATGTGACGGCCCTGCCTGCCTGGCAGGCTCTCCAGAAACACCGCGACGCCATGCAAGGCTTCAGCATGCGCGAAGCCTTCGCCGCCGATGCCAAACGCTTCGATCAGTTCTCCCTGAGCTGCTGCGGCCTGTTCCTCGACTACTCGAAAAACCTGATCACCGACGAAAGCCGCAACCTGCTGGTGGACCTGGCCGAACAAGTCGGCCTGCAGGATGCGATCAAGTCGATGTTCAGCGGCGAGATCATCAACGCCTCGGAAGGCCGTCCGGTGCTGCACACCGCGCTGCGCCGTCCGGTAGGCGACAAGCTCAGCGTCAACGGCGTCAACGTGATGCCGGAAGTGCACAAGGTACTCAACCAGATCACCGAGCTGGTCGGCCGTATTCATGACGGCCTGTGGCGCGGCTACAGCGAAAAACCGATCACCGATGTGGTCAACATCGGCATCGGTGGCTCGTTCCTCGGCCCCGAGCTGGTCTCCGAAGCCCTGCTACCTTATGCCCAGCGCGGCGTGCGTTGCCACTACCTGGCCAATATCGACGGCAGCGAGTTCCATGAACTGTCGGCCAACCTGCGCGCCGAAACCACGCTGTTCATCGTCTCGTCGAAGTCGTTCAACACCCTCGAGACCCTGAAGAACGCCATGGCCGCGCGCACGTGGTACCTGGCCCAGGGCGGCTCGGAAGCCGAGCTGTATCGCCACTTCATCGCGGTATCCAGCAACAAGGCCGCCGCCGTGGCCTTCGGTATTCGCGAAGAGAACATCTTCCCGATGTGGGACTGGGTAGGCGGGCGCTACTCGCTGTGGTCGGCCATCGGCCTGCCGATTGCCCTGGCCATCGGCACCGCCAACTTCAAGGAGCTGCTGTCCGGTGCCTACACCATGGACCAGCACTTCCAGACCGCGCCGTTCGACAAGAACATGCCAGTGCTGCTGGCCCTGCTGGGCGTCTGGTACGGCAACTTCTGGGGCGCCAACAGCCACGCGATCCTGCCGTACGACCATTACCTGCGCAACATCACCAAGCACCTGCAGCAGCTGGACATGGAGTCCAACGGCAAGAGCGTGCTGCAGGATGGTACCCCGGTGAAGACCGATACCGGCCCGGTGATCTGGGGCGGCGTCGGCTGCAACGGCCAGCATGCCTACCACCAGTTGCTGCACCAGGGCACCCAACTGATCCCGGCCGACTTCATCGTGCCAGTGGTCAGCTTCAACCCGGTGGCCGACCACCATCAGTGGCTGTACGCCAACTGCCTGTCGCAGAGCCAGGCACTGATGCTCGGCAAGACCCGTGAAGAAGCCGAAGCCGAACTGCGTCAGAAGGGCCTGAACGAAGCGGACATCGAAAAGCTCGCGCCGCACAAGGTGATCCCGGGCAACCGCCCGAGCAACACCCTGGTGGTCGAACGCATCAGCCCGCGTCGTCTGGGTGCTCTGGTGGCGATGTACGAACACAAGGTGTTCGTACAAAGCGTGATCTGGGGCATCAACGCCTTCGACCAGTGGGGCGTGGAGCTGGGCAAGGAGCTGGGCAAAGGTGTTTACCAACGCCTTGTCGGCAGCCTCGAAGACAGCGCCGAAGATGGCTCCACCCAGGGCCTTATCAACTACTTCCGCGGCCGTCACCGCGGTTGACCGCCAACCTGTGCCGACCTTGTGGTCGGCACAGGTTGAACGCCCCCTCCAGCTACACTGTCCATCGAATAGCCGTTGCCGTCCCTCCGACAAGAGCAGGACCACCCGCCATGTTCGATATCAAGCAGTATCCCCAGGCCCTGGCCGTCAGCCAGTCCGCCAGCCTCTCCCCCGATGACTATCAGCGCCTCTACCGCCAGTCAGTCGACGACCCCGACACCTTCTGGGCCGAACAGGCCAAACGCCTGGACTGGATCAAACCCTGGTCAAGCGTGCAGCAATGCGACCTGAAGAATGGCAAGGCCCGTTGGTTCGACGGCGGCCAGCTGAACGTCAGCTACAACTGCATCGATCGTCACCTGCCCCAGCGCGGCGAGCAGACCGCCCTGCTGTGGGAAGGCGACGACCCCAAGGATTCCAAGGCGATCACCTACCGCGAACTGCACCGCCAGGTCTGCCGCCTGGCCAATGCCCTGAAGGCTCGCGGCGTGAACAAGGGCGACCGGGTGTGCATCTACATGCCGATGATCCCCGAGGCCGCCTATGCCATGCTCGCCTGCACGCGCATCGGCGCCATCCACTCGGTGGTGTTTGGCGGTTTTTCCCCGGATGCCCTGCGCGACCGCATTCTCGATGCCGACTGTCGCACCGTGATCACCGCCGATGAAGGCGTGCGCGGCGGCAAGCGCATCCCGCTCAAGCAGAACGTCGACAAGGCCCTGGGCAGCTGCCCCGCAGTCAGCAGCGTGTTCGTGGTTCGCCGAACCGGCGGCGATGTCGCGTGGAACGAGGGCCGCGACCTCTGGTATCACGAAGTGACCGAAAAGGCCGGCGACGACTGCCCGCCCGAGCCCATGGACGCCGAAGATCCGCTGTTCATCCTCTACACCTCTGGCAGCACCGGCAAACCCAAAGGCGTGCTGCACACCACCGCTGGCTACCTGCTTCAGGCGACGATGACCTTCAAGGTGGTGTTCGACTACCGCGACGGCGAGGTGTTCTGGTGCACGGCCGACGTCGGCTGGGTCACCGGCCACAGTTACATCGTCTACGGGCCATTGGCCAACGGCGCGATTTCACTGATGTTCGAAGGCGTACCCAATTACCCGGACACCTCGCGCTTCTGGCTGGTGGTGGACAAACACCAGGTGAACATCTTCTACACCGCGCCCACTGCGCTGCGTGCGCTGATGCGCGAGGGTTCGGCACCGCTGCAGAGCACCTCGCGCAAGAGCCTGCGCCTGCTCGGCAGCGTGGGCGAACCGATCAACCCGGAAGCCTGGGAGTGGTACTTCGAAGCCGTCGGGCAGAAGCGTTGCCCCATCGTCGATACCTGGTGGCAGACCGAGACCGGCGGCATCATGCTCACGCCGCTGCCAGGGGCCCAAAGGCTCAAGCCTGGCTGCGCCACCCAGCCGATGTTCGGCGTGCAACCGGCGCTGCTGGACGAAAAAGGCCAGCTGATCGAAGGCCCCGGCGCCGGCCTGCTGGTGATCAAGGCCAGCTGGCCCGGGCAGATTCGTAGTGTCTACGGCGACCACCAGCGCATGGTCGACACCTACTTCAAACCCATGCCCGGCTACTACTTCACCGGTGACGGCGCCCGCCGCGATGCCGATGGCGACTACTGGATCACCGGCCGCATCGATGATGTGATCAACGTCTCCGGCCACCGCATTGGCACCGCCGAGGTGGAAAGCGCGCTGGTGCTGCACGACAGCGTCGCCGAAGCGGCCGTGGTCGGCTACCCGCACGACCTCAAGGGCCAGGGTGTGTATGCCTTCGTTACCCCCATGAATGGCATCACCCCGGACGACACGCTCAAGGCCGAGTTGCTGGCGCTGGTCAGCAAAGAGATCGGCAGCTTCGCCAAGCCGGAGTTGATTCAGTGGGCACCGGCCTTGCCCAAGACCCGCTCGGGCAAGATCATGCGGCGTATACTGCGCAAGATCGCCTGCAACGAACTGGACAACCTTGGCGACACTTCGACCCTGGCTGACCCGAGCGTGGTTCAGGGCCTGATCGACAAACGCCTCAATCAATAGTGGGCGGCCACGTTCCATGGCCGTCCTGAAGCACAGGACGCCATGGAAGCCCTACGCCGACGCATCGAAACCCAGGTCATGAGCCTCACCGGGCTGGCCCTCGGCCAGCTCGACCTCGAATCACCCAAGGGCGACCCCGGCCTGTTTGGCCCGCACAGCATCAGCTGGCGGGTACATGGCGACTTCCCGAGCATGTTGGTCGGCGGCATCAGCGCCCTGATGCTGCAGCTGCTGCACCCGCTGGCCCTGGCCGGGGTGTGGGACCACTCCAACTTCCGCGAAGACCTGCTCGGCCGCCTGCGTCGCACCAGCCAGTTCATCTCCGGCACCACATTCGGCTCCACCCGCGATGCCGAATGGTTGATCGACAAGGTGCGCACCATTCACTTGCAGGTGACCGGTACCGCCCCCGACGGCCGCCCGTATGCCGCCAGCGACCCGGACCTGCTGACCTGGGTGCACGTGGCCGAAGTCAGCAGCTTTCTCGCCGCCCACTTGCGCTACCGTGACGCGCAGCTGTCACGCGCCGACCAGGATGCCTACTACGCAGAAATCGCCCTGATCGCCGAACGCCTTGGGGCGCGCAATGTCCCCCGCTCCGTCCAGCAGATTGAGGATTATCTGCAGCAGATGCGCCCCCAACTGCACTGCAGCGCGCATAGCCTGGAAGTGCTCAGGGTCCTGCTCGAAGCCCCCGCCCCGAGCCGCCTTGCCGTACCGGTCGGCAAGCTGATGCTGCATGCCGGCATCGACCTGCTGCCGGACTGGGCCCAGGCCATGCTCGGCCTGCAACAGGGGCCGCTGCAACAGCGCATGATCCGCCTTGGCCTGCGCCGCACTGCACCGATCCTGCGCTGGGCCATGCGTGACGGTTCGGCGCATCGGGCCAGGCGGCGCATGGGCATCGAGTGACGGGTAAATGGTCGCCTCAGCGGAACCGATTTAACGTGCCATACTCCAAGCATTCCTGCTTAGACAGACGAAGCGACACATGTACAAAGGATTGACTCGCGCCCTGGGCGCCCTGTTGGCTCTCGTGGCCCTCTACAGCCTGCTCGGCTTCCTCATACTCCCTGGTGTCGCCTTGCGTATCGCCAACCAGCAGCTGGCGCAATACGCCACCGTGCCGGCGCACCTGCAACGCATCGAACTCAATCCCTTCAGCCTCGAGCTGACAGTGTGGGGCCTGCAACTCGGCGAGCCCGGCAAGGAGCAGGTCGGCTTTGAACGGCTGTACGCCAACCTGGCACTCGACAGCCTGTGGAAGCGCGCCCTGCACCTGCAGGCGATCGAGCTCGACAAGCCACGCAACGAGGTGCTGTTCGCCAAGGACGGCACGCTCAACCTGACCCAACTGTTCAAGTTGCCGGCCAGCGAACCCAAGCCGGAGCAGCCCCCCAGCGACCCGTTCCCGCTGCGTATCGACAGTATCAAGCTCAGCGGCGGCTACCTGCATTTTCAGGATCAGCGCCCGAGCGAACCGATCGAGTTCATCTACGACGACATGAACCTGGAGCTGAAGAACCTCAGCACCCTGCCAGACGACAACGCCGACATGACCCTGGTGGCGATTGGCCCCAACGGCGGGCGGGTCGACTGGAACGGCACCCTCAGCCTGGCGCCGATCGCCTCGCAAGGCACGCTGAAGGTCACTGACGGCAAGATGAAGCTGTTCTGGCCCTATGTACGCGATGCCGTGCCCCTCGTGCTCGAAGACGGCGTGTTCAACCTCGACACCCACTACAAGCTCAACCTGTCCAAGGAAACCGAGCTGTTGCTGGACAACACCGCAGTCAAGGTGGCGCCGTTCGCCATCAAGGCACCGGATGGCCGGCAGCTGGTGCGCCTGGCCAATCTAGAGGTGAGCGAGACGTCCATCGACCTGGCCAAGCAGCTGGTCACGGTCGGCAAGGTTCGCAGCGAACAACTGGAAACCTGGGCAGCCCTGGAAAAGGACGGCCAACTCGACTGGCAGAAGCTGTTCGCCAGCCAGCCGGCCAAGCCCACGCCGAAAGAAAAGGCCGAACCGGCTGCTGCCGAACCGAGCGCAGAAGAAAAAGCCGCGAAAGCGCCGAGCAAGCCGTGGCAGGTGCTACTCAAGGACGTGCAGCTGCGCAACTATCAGGTCCACCTCGCCGACCGCAGCCGGCAGGAGCCGGTGGCACTGGATGTAGGCCCGTTGAACCTCGACATGCAGGGTTTCGACAGCCTCAACCAGTCGCCCTTCACCCTCAGGCTCGACACCGGCGTGGGTAAACAAGGCAAACTGCAGGCGGCCGGTGAAGTGAACCTGGCGCCGGTCACGGCCAAGCTCGATGTCAGCACCCGTGACATCGACCTGCGTGTCGCCCAGGCCTACATCAGCCCGTTCATTCGCCTGGAGCTGCGCAGCGGCATGCTCGCCAGCGACCTCAAGGTCGACCTCAAGAGCAGCGAGCCGCTGGCCTTCAGCGTCGCCGGCAAGGCGCAGGTCAACCAGCTGCACACCCTGGACACCATCAAGGGTCGAGATTTCGTCAAATGGCAGCAAGTCAACGTCGATGGCCTGTCGTATGTGCACAGGGATGCGCTGTCGATCGACAAGGTGACCCTGCTGCAGCCCTACGCGCGCTTCATCATCAACGAAGACCGCACCACCAGCGTCGACGACCTGCTCATCCCACAACCGGCCGGCGCGCCCGCCAGTAGCCCGGCCAAGCCAGCCAGCGCCCCAGCCGGCAAGCCCTTGGGTATCCATATCGGCCAGATCGACATCAACGATGGCTCGGCCAACTTTGCTGACCTGACCCTGACCCCGAACTTCGCCACCGCCATCCAGCAGCTCAATGGCCAGATTGGCACCATCGACAACCGCAAGCCGGCACCGGCCAAGGTCGACATCAAAGGCAAGGTCGACCGCTATGCCCCAGTCACCATCAAGGGCGCACTCAACCCGTTCAACCCGCTGGCCAGCCTGGATATCGCCACCAGCTTCAAGCGCGTCGAATTGACCACCTTGACGCCCTACTCCGGCAAGTTCGCTGGCTTCCGCATCCGCAAGGGGCGGTTGAACCTCGACCTGCATTACCTGATCACCAACGGCCAGCTCAAGGCCGAAAACAAGGTGGTAGTCGAGCAGCTGCAGTTGGGTGAAAAGGTCGACAGCCCGGATGCGGTGGACCTGCCGATCCGCCTGGCGATTGCGCTGCTCAAGGATACCGAAGGGCGGATATCCATCGAACTGCCGGTTTCCGGCGACCTGAACAACCCGCAATTCAGCGTCATGCCGATCGTCTGGCAGACCCTGCGCAACCTGGTGCTGCGTGCGGCCCAGGCGCCGTTCAAGTTCATCGGCGGGCTGATTGCCGGTGGTGGCTCGGAAGACCTCGGTACGGTGGCGTTTGCCCCTGGCTCCAGCGAACTCAGTGGTGATGCGCAGTCGACGCTGGACAAGCTCGCTTCAGCCCTCAAGGAACGCCCGGAACTGCGCCTGGAGATCGAAGGGACCAGCGCCCAGAGCAGCGACGGCCCCCTGATCGCCCAGCAGCGCCTGGAGCGCGAGTACCAGGCGACCTGGTACAAGATCCTGCAGCGCCGTGGCGACAAGGTACCGGCCAATGCTTCGATGCTGCTGGTCGATGACAGCGACAAGCCAGCGATGCTCGAAGGCATCTACCGCACCCGCCTGAAGCAGCAGCCACCAGCCGAGTGGGAGCAGTTGAGCCGTGACGAGCGCACCGCCAAGCTGCGCGAGGCGGTGATCAAGTCCTGGGCTGAAAGCACTGCATTGCTGCGTACCCTTGGCCAGGAACGGGCCAGCAGCATCAAGGACTACCTGGTCGACAAGGGCAAGCTCGAGGATGATCGGGTGTACTTCATCGATACCAACCTGGGGCAGGCCGAGAGTGATGGGCGGGTGATTACGCCGATGCACCTGGATGCCGAGTGATCAAAAAGCCCGTACGCGCTCCTACACCAGCCGCTGCCCTGACACCGACGGGTGATACAGCGGCTGCACCTTGTTCCCCGCCGGGTCCAGCAGGTGGAAGCTGCGCGCACCATCACCATGGTTGAATGGCCGGTCGAGCAAGGTCACACCCCGCGCCTTGAAGTACTGGTACCAGGCCTCCAGTTCCTCAACGCTGTCCACGATGAACCCGTAATGGTCCAGGGTCTGCAACCCATTGGCCGCCCCTGCCCCACGCCCCAGCGACAGGTTGTCGTTACCGCAGGTCAGATAGACCAGGTCTTCGTTGGCCCGGTTGAGCACTTCCATGCCCATGACATCGACATAGAAACGCTCGCACTCCTCCAGGTTGGGCACCAGCAGGGCGATGTGGCGCAAACCATTCAGGCGACCGGGACGAGCAGGTAATTCGGACATTGGCGCGACTCCATTTTTGTATACAATTCAGATTAGAATTTAAAACAAAAGGACCGCCCTGTGTATAGCCTGTTTATCAAGACCCGCGTCAAACCCGGCTGCGCCGAGGATTTTCTCACCGCCATCAAGCTCAATGCCGCTGCCTCCGTCGCCACCGAGCCAGGCTGCCTGGTGTTCGACGTGTCGCAGGACCGGATCGACCCGGACGTCATCTACCTGTACGAGATCTATCGTGACGATGATGCCTATGAAGCGCACACCCAGACTGCCCATTTTCGCGACAGCCGTCCGCTGGTCGAACCGCTGATCGTCGAACAGGAATGCTTCGAGAGCGATGTAATCGCCCGTAATCCAGTGTATTGAGCGCCCATGAAAAAGCCCCGGCGCAGGCCGGGGCTGTTTCGCTGAAGGTGGCCAAGTCCGTTTGGCCGACGGGACATTCCTTATTCGGCTTTGAGACCATCCGCGGAAACGGCCTTCACGCCTTTGATCTTCTTGGTGATATCAACCGCCATTTTTTTCTGCGATTCGGTAATGGCAGTGGTCGACGACAGGGATACGACACCTTTGTTGGTCTCGACCTTGATGTCGCTGCCTGGAATGCCCTTCTCGGTCATGAGGTCCGATTTCACCTTGGTCGTGATCCAGGTGTCCGAGGTTGCTTCCTTGGCTTTGGTCACCTCACCGGCCGCGATCGTCATGGGGGCCTGGGTGGACTGCTGGGCGAACGCCGCGTTAGCCATGGTCAGGGTCAGAGCGGTAGCAGTAGCGGCAGCAATGGCGAACTTCTTCATGTGGGTCACTCCTGTTTTTCGAAAGGTCTGCGCCGTAAGTCCTGGCGACAGGGTAAGAGTGTAGTTGCATGCGCTGTGCCAGCTTTTCCGCCTCGCTTGTTTCCTTATAAATCAATCACTTAGCCAGATAATTGATAAACGGCTGTCGTGCATTTTGCAATCAGGCGGGAAAACCTGCATGCAAGATGCAAGTACGCAAAAGGTTCCCGTGGCCCATAAAAAAAGGGCCCCGAAGGGCCCTTTTCCTGATGCGAGTCAGTCGCTTAGACGCCCGAAGCCTTGGCAGCGGCAACGTCTTTGATCGACAGCTTGATACGGCCGCGGTTGTCCACGTCCAGTACCAGCACTTCGACTTCCTGACCTTCTTTCAGTACGTCGGTCACCTTCTCTACGCGAGCGTCGCTCAGCATCGAGATGTGAACCAGGCCGTCCTTGCCAGGCAGGATGTTGACGAAGGCGCCGAAGTCGACGATGCGCTCGACCTTGCCGACGTAGATCTTGCCGATCTCGGCCTCGGCGGTGATACCCAGGATGCGCTGCTTGGCAGCGTCTGCAGCTTCCTTGGTCTCGCCGAAGATCTTGATCGAGCCGTCGTCTTCGATATCGATCGAAGCCTTGGTCTCTTCGCAGATGGCGCGAATGGTAGCGCCGCCTTTGCCGATGACGTCACGGATCTTGTCGGTGTCGATCTTCATCGCGATCATGGTCGGGGCGTTGGCCGACAGCTCGGTACGCGACTCGCCGATGATCTGGTTCATCTGGCCGAGGATGTTCAGGCGCGCTTCCAGGGCCTGGCCCAGGGCGATTTCCATGATCTCTTCGGTGATGCCGTTGATCTTGATGTCCATCTGCAGTGCGGTAACACCTTTGGCGGTACCCGCAACCTTGAAGTCCATATCGCCGAGGTGGTCTTCGTCACCGAGGATGTCGGTCAGGACTGCGAACTTCTCGCCTTCCTTGACCAGGCCCATGGCGATACCGGCAACTGGCGCCTTCATCGGTACGCCAGCGTCCATCAGTGCCAGCGAAGCACCGCAGACCGAAGCCATGGAGCTGGAGCCGTTGGATTCGGTGATTTCCGAAACCACGCGGATGGTGTACGGGAACACGTCAGCGGCTGGCAGCATGGCCTGAACCGAACGACGGGCCAGACGGCCGTGGCCGATTTCGCGGCGGCCGGCCCCCCCCATGCGACCACACTCGCCCACCGAGAACGGCGGGAAGTTGTAGTGCAGCATGAACGGATCTTTCTTCTCGCCTTCGAGGGTGTCCAGCAGCTGGGCGTCGCGCGCAGTACCCAGGGTCGCAACGACCAGGGCCTGGGTTTCGCCACGGGTGAACAGCGCAGAACCGTGGGTCTTCGGCAGCACACCGACTTCGATGTTCAGCGGGCGCACGGTCTTGGTGTCGCGGCCATCGATACGTGGCTTGCCGTTGACGATGTTTTCGCGAACGGTGCGGTATTCGATTTCGCCGAAGATGTCTTTGACTTCGCCAGCCGAAGGTTGGCCTTCTTCACCGGAGAATTTGGCAACGGCCTGATCGCGCAGCTCGCCCAGGCGTGCGTAGCGGTCGGCCTTGACGGTGATGGTGTAACCCTGGGAAACGGCTTCGCCGAACTCGGCGCGGATGGCGTTGAACAGTTCGGTGTTGGCAACGGCCGGTTTCCAGTCCCAGGTCGGCTTGCCCGCTTCGGCGGCCAACTCTTTGACAGCCTGGATAACAGCCTGGAACTCGTCGTGGGCGAACAGTACGGCGCCCAGCATCTGGTCTTCGGTCAGCTCTTGGGCTTCCGATTCAACCATCAGCACGGCATCGGAAGTACCGGCAACGACCATGTCCAGGCTCGAGGCAGCCAGTTGCTCGTAGGTCGGGTTCAGCAGGTAGCCGGTGCTTTCGTGGAAGGCAACGCGGGCAGCGCCGATCGGGCCTTCGAACGGAATGCCGGAGATCGCCAGGGCAGCCGAGGTACCGATCATCGCTGCGATGTCCGGATCGGTCTTCTTGCTGGTGGAAACCACGGTGCAGACAACCTGCACTTCGTTCATGAAACCTTCTGGGAACAGCGGGCGGATCGGACGGTCGATCAGGCGCGAGGTCAGCGTCTCTTTCTCGGAAGGACGGCCTTCACGCTTGAAGAAGCCACCCGGGATCTTGCCGGCGGCGTAGGTCTTTTCCTGGTAGTGGACCGACAGCGGGAAGAAACCCTTGCCTGGATCGGCCTGCTTGGCACCGACCACGGTGACCAGTACGGTGACGTCGTTGTCGACGGTCACCAGCACGGCGCCGGTTGCCTGACGGGCGATACGGCCCGTTTCGAGAGTAACGGTCGATTGACCGAACTGGAATTTCTTGATTACCGGGTTCACGGTTTCCTACCTTTTTCAATGGCTCTGGGGGAACTGGTTTCTTGCGAATTCTTGGGCAGAACGGGGAATCGGCCCCATTGACCGTCCAGATACAACACGAGGTTGGGAGCCTGGCTGCTGCGCGGTAAACCGCTCAGCAAAACCAGGCTGCCAACCTCGGAGATACGCGTGGCGTGTCCGACGGCGATGCTGCAAAGCAGCATAGCCGAAGCCTGCGACACGCCATGCACACCACTGACCAGGCCGCTATTAGCGACGCAGGCCCAGGCGACCGATCAGGGCGCTGTAACGAGTGGTGTCTTTGCCCTTCAGGTAGTCCAGCAGCTTACGACGCTGGTTGACCATACGGATCAGACCACGACGGGAGTGGTGGTCTTTATCGTTGGCCTTGAAGTGGCCTTGCAGCTTGTTGATGTTGGCGGTCAGCAGAGCAACCTGCACTTCCGGGCTACCGGTATCGCCGGCGGCTTGCTGGTATTCGGCAACGATCTGAGCTTTTTCTTCAACGCTGAGGGCCATGAGGCTTCTCCAAATTAAACGGATCCCGCAAACGGGGTCCAATAGGCCAGGGACAAAACCCTGTATTAATAAAATGAGCTGTGACCGTGCCTACTGACAGCCACCCTCGGTCCACCGGTTTCAGCCAAAGCCTCGGCCGGTGGTTTCGGTCATTCCGACCGAATCAGTCGACGCGGCGCAATGCGCCCGTCTTCGCTCACTTCACCGATACCGATGAAGCGGCCATTGTGATCCTGTACGCGGACCATGCCGAACTGCGGTGCATCCGGCGCACGCACTGCCTGGCCATGCAGCCAGTAGAAAGCGCTGTGCTCGGACAGGCACACCAGTGGCCAGTCCTGCAGCCCGCTGTCGGACGGCATCAGGAAGCGATCGAGCGCTTCGTTGCCACCTTCGGCATGGGCCTGCTCGAGTTCCTCGAGGGTTACCGTCTGGGCCAGGGCGAAAGGCCCGGCCTGGGTCCGGCGCAGCTCGGCGACATAAGCACCGCAGCCGAGGGCCTCGCCGATATCCTCCACCAGGGTGCGGATATAGGTGCCTTTGCTGCAGCCAACCGACAACCGTGCACGGGTGCCTTCGCACTCGAGCAACTCCAAGCGGCCAATAGTAACAGAACGCGCCTCGCGCTCCACTACCTCTCCTGCACGCGCCAGTTTGTATAGCGGCTGGCCATCGCGCTTGAGCGCCGAGTACATCGGCGGTACTTGAAGGATTTCACCGCGAAAACGCGGGATCACGGCTTCGATATCGGCGCGACCAACGGTCACCTCGCGGGTCTGCAGGACTTCGCCTTCAGCGTCCGCGGTGGTGGTAGTCTGCCCCATCTGCATGACCGTTTCGTAGCCCTTGTCGGAGTCGAGCAGGTACTGCGAAAACTTGGTCGCCTCACCAAAGCACAGCGGCAGCACGCCGGTGGCCAGCGGGTCGAGGCTGCCGGTGTGACCGGCCTTCTCGGCATTGAGCAGCCAGCGCACCTTCTGCAGCGCAGCGTTGGAGGTGAAGCCCAGCGGCTTGTCGAGCAGGATGATGCCGCTGACGTTGCGGCGGATACGTTTGACCTGGGCCACCGCTTACTCCTTGGCGTCCGGCTCGTCGGCATCCTTGTGCAGGCGGTCTTCGGCCACTGCACGTTCGATCAGCGCCGACAGGTGGACACCGCGGCTGACACTTTCATCGAAGTGGAAGTGCAACTGCGGCACGCTACGCAGCTGCATCGAGCGGCCCAGGTGCAGGCGCAGGAAGCTGGCGGCGCTGTTCAGGGCCTTGAGCGACTGCTGCACGGCGTCTGGCGTTTCTTCGCCCATGACGGTGATGAAGACCTTGGCATGGCCCAGGTCACGGCTGACATCCACAGCGGTGATGGTCACCAGACCGACGCGTGGGTCCTTGACTTCACGGCGGATCAGCTCGGCCAGCTCGCGCTGCATCTGATCACCGATACGTTGGGTACGGCTGTATTCTTTGGCCATTCTTGCTACCTGTAACTTAAAGCGGCAAACGCCCGGTGAGGCTGAAGCCTGACCGGGCGCTACCTACTGAGGCGCTGCCCACCGCCCTGCGGCGGGGGCTGGCGCCCTGCTCACCCTTAAAGGGTACGAGCAACCTGGACTTTCTCGAAGACTTCGATCTTGTCGCCGACCTTGACGTCGTTGTAGCTCTTGACGCCAATACCGCACTCCATGCCCGAACGCACTTCGGAAGCGTCGTCCTTGAAGCGACGCAGCGATTCCAGCTCGCCTTCGAAGATCACAACGTCTTCGCGCAGTACGCGGATCGGACGGTTGCGGTACACGGTACCTTCGATGACCATACAGCCAGCGATGGCGCCGAACTTCGGCGAACGGAACACGTCACGGACTTCTGCAACGCCCAGGATGTTCTCGCGAACATCGCTGCCGAGCATGCCGGTCAGGGCTTTCTTGACGTCTTCGATGATGTCGTAGATCACGTTGTAGTAACGCATATCCAGACCTTCCTGCTCGACGATCTTGCGCGCGCCGGCATCGGCACGCACGTTGAAGCCGAACAGTACTGCATTCGAAGCCAGCGCCAGGTTGGCGTCGCTTTCGGTGATACCACCAACGCCGCCACCGATCACGCGCACCTGAACTTCGTCGTTGCCCAGACCACCCAGCGAGCCCTGCAGTGCTTCCAGGGAACCACGCACGTCGGTCTTGAGGACGATGTTGAGGGTCTTCTTCTCTTCCTGACCCATGGTCTCGAAGATGTTTTCCAGCTTGCCGGCGTGAGCACGGGCCAGCTTGACCTCGCGGTACTTGCCTTGACGGAACAGGGCAACTTCGCGGGCCTTCTTCTCGTCGGCAACCACGGACAGCTCGTCACCGGCTTCCGGAGTACCGTCCAGGCCGAGAATCTCGACCGGGATCGACGGGCCGGCTTCCTTCACAGGCTTGCCGTTCTCGTCGAGCATGGCACGCACGCGGCCATAGTTGGAACCGCACAGGACCATGTCGCCCTGACGCAGGGTACCGTCCTGAACCAGGATGGTCGCCACCGGGCCACGGCCCTTGTCCAGGCGCGATTCGACCACGACGCCACGACCTGGAGCGGTCGGGGTGGCGGTCAGCTCGAGGATCTCGGCCTGCAGCAGGACGGCTTCGAGCAGTTCGTCGACACCGGTACCCATTTTCGCCGAAACCTTGACGAACGGAGTGTCACCACCCCAGTCCTCGGAGGTCACGCCTTCGACGGCCAGTTCGTTGCGGATGCGATCGAGGTCGGCACCCGGCTTGTCGATCTTGTTCACTGCAACCACCAGCGGAACGCCAGCTGCCTTGGCATGCTGAACGGCTTCGCGGGTCTGCGGCATCACGCCGTCGTCCGCCGCCACCACCAGGATGACGATGTCGGTGGCCTTGGCACCACGGGCACGCATCGCGGTGAACGCGGCGTGGCCTGGGGTATCGAGGAAGGTGACCATGCCGCGGTCGGTTTCCACGTGGTAGGCACCGATGTGCTGGGTAATACCACCGGCTTCGCCAGCAGCAACCTTGGCACGACGGATGTAGTCGAGCAGCGAGGTCTTACCGTGGTCAACGTGACCCATGACGGTAACGACCGGCGCACGCGACTCGGTCTGACCTTCGAACTTCAGCGATTCGGCCAGGGAATCTTCCAGGGCGGTATCGCTGACCAGGGTGACCTTGTGGCCCAGCTCTTCTGCGATCAGCTGAGCGGTTTCCTGGTCGAGCACCTGGTTGATGGTAACCGGGGTACCCAGCTTGAACATGAACTTGACCACTTCGGCGCCCTTGACGGACATCTGGTTGGCAAGTTCCGAGACGGTGATGGTCTCGCCGATGGTCACGTCACGAATGACGGGGCCGGTCGGGTTCTGGAAGCCGTGCTGGTTACGCTTCTTCAGCTTGCTCTTGCCACCACGGCCACGACGAGCGCCATCGCTCTCTTCGTCGGTGGTACGCGGTGCGGCACGAGGCGTCGGAGCCTTTTCCTTCTCCTTGACCTTGACCTTGATCGACACGCGCGGCGCTTCGCCACGACGCTCGCCACCGCGACGGTCTTCGTCACGGGTGCGGCCTTCGTTGCGACGGGCTTCGTCCTTCTTGCGCTCGGCAGCACGGGCTGCGGCGTCTTCGGACGCAGGTACGTCGGCGACTACCGGGGCCGGAGCGGCGGCAGGTGCCGGCTCGGCCTTGGCAGCAGGTGCCGGGGCTGGCGCTGCGGCAGCGGCGTCGGCCGCCTGACGGCGAGCCTGCTCTTCGTTGCGCTGGCGAACTTCGGCCTCGACCTTGTCGCGAGCGGCATTTTCAGCCGCGCGGCGCTCATCCAGCTCACGCTTCTGCTCAGCCTGGATTTCTTCAGGGCTGCGCTGCACGAAAACTTTCTTCTTGCGTACTTCTACGCTGATGCTCTTGCTACCGGCGACACGCAGGGTGCTGGTGGTCTTGCGCTGCAAGGTAATCTTGCGCGGCTCTTCCGCCTTGCTCTTGTGGCTGCTCTTCAAATGGGTCAGCAGAGTCTGCTTCTCATTGTCGGTCACTACCTGACCGGCGTCGGTGTGCGGCAGACCTGCCTCACGCATCTGCTGCAGCAGGCGCTCTACCGGTGCCTCGACCTCTTGGGCCAGTTCTTTCACCGTGACTTGCGTCATGCACTTCTCTCCTCAGGCCGCGCCTAATTACTCGAACCAGTGGGCTCGGGCGGCCATGATCAACTTGCCGGCACGCTCTTCGTCGATGCCGTCGATGTCGAGCAGGTCGTCAATCGACTGCTCGGCCAGGTCTTCGCGGTTAACCACGCCGCGCACCGCCAGTTCCGCTGCCAGGTCCTTGTCCATACCCTCGAGGGAGAGCAGGTCGTCGGACGGATGGGCGTCTGCCAGTTTTTCTTCGGTAGCGATGGCCTTGGTCAACAAACGGTCCTTGGCACGAGCGCGCAGCTCATTGACGATATCTTCGTCAAAGCCATCGATGTTGAGCATTTCTTCCAACGGTACGTAGGCAATTTCTTCGAGGCTGGTGAAGCCTTCGTCGACCAGCACTTGGGCCAGCTCCTCGTCGACTTCCAGCTCTTCGATGAAGTTGCGCAGGATGTCGCCGGTTTCAGCCTGTTGCTTGGCCTGGATGTCCTTCTCGGTCATCACGTTCAGGGTCCAGCCGGTCAGCTGACTGGCCAGGCGAACGTTCTGACCACCACGGCCAATGGCTTGCGCCAGGTTGTCTTCGGCAACGGCAATGTCCATTGCATGGGCATCTTCATCAACGATGATCGCCGCGACTTCAGCCGGCGACATGGCGTTGATGACGAATTGCGCCGGGTTCTCGTCCCACAGGACGATATCCACACGCTCACCACCCAGCTCGCCGGATACGGCCTGGACGCGCGAACCGCGCATGCCGATGCAGGCACCTTGCGGGTCGATGCGCTTGTCCTTGGAGCGGACGGCGATCTTGGCACGCGACCCCGGATCACGGGAGGCAGCCATGACTTCGATGAGGCCTTCGGCGATTTCCGGCACTTCGATGCGGAACAGCTCGATCAGCATCTGTGGCGCGGTGCGCGACAGGATCAGCTGCGGGCCGCGGTTCTCGGTGCGGATTTCCTTGAGCAGCGCGCGCAGGCGCACGCCAACACGGAAGGTCTCACGTGGAATGATGTCTTCGCGGGCCAGCAGCGCCTCGGCGTTGTTGCCCAGGTCGACGATGACGTTGTCGCGGGTGACCTTCTTGACGGTGCCGGAGATGATCTCGTTGACCCGCTCGCGGTAGGCGTCGACCACCTGGGCGCGTTCGGCTTCACGGACCTTCTGCACGATGACCTGCTTGGCGGTCTGCGCGGCGATACGGCCGAATTCGATGGACTCGATCTTTTCTTCGATCACGTCACCGACTTTCGCTTCCGGGTGAGTGTCCTTGATCTTGTCCAGCCAGGTTTCGATCGCCGGGTCGTCCAGGTCGTTCTCGTCGACCACGGTCCAGCGACGGAAAGTCTCGTAGCTACCGGTGTGGCGGTTGATTTCCACACGCAGGTCGACTTCGTCCTCAAAACGTTTTTTGGTTGCAGTAGCCAGGGCCACTTCCAGCGCTTCGAAAATGACGCCGGGCGGTACACCTTTTTCGTTGGATACCGATTCAACAACCAGCAGTACTTCTTTGCTCATCGTACGCCTCGCCTTGCGCAAGCCATTGGGCCCGGATAGTCCGCCGGGCCCGGCACGTCTCAGTCAAAACTGGGAATAATATTGGCCTTGTCGATCGAGTCGATCGGCAGCAGGAACTCCTGGTTGTCCACCTGGACCACCACGTCCTGATCCTCCACACCGCGGAGAAGGCCCTGGAAGTTACGACGACCCTCGAAGGGTGAACGCAGCTTGATCTTCACTTGTTCGCCGGCATGCGAGGCAAACTGTTCCAGAGTGAACAGTGGGCGATCCATGCCTGGAGAGGAGACCTCAAGGGTATATTCGCTGCTGATCGGATCTTCCACATCGAGGATCGCGCTGGCCTGACGGCTGACCGCTTCGCAGTCGTCCACCAGGATGCCGTCTTCCTTGTCGATATAGATGCGCAGTACCGAATGCTTACCCTGGGATACGAACTCGATCCCCCAGCACTGATAGCCCAGACCCTCGACCACCGGGGCCAACAAGGCCTGCAACTGTTCTAGCTTGCTCGACACCTGAACCCCCTCGTGCATGCTGTGCAAATAAAAAATGGGCGAAGCGCCCATCCCTGAAAGCGCCGTAGGACTACGACGCCGTAAATTTCGTTCGGCTAGCAAAAAGCCCCTGAAAAGGGGCTCCGCTGAAGCTGGTTGCGGGGGCTGGATTTGAACCAACGACCTTCGGGTTATGAGCCCGACGAGCTACCAAGCTGCTCCACCCCGCGACAAAGCTGGGGCGAAAGTATAAGACTTAACCTGCTTATGGGTCAAACCCAAACCTTCACCTGCAAGAAAGCCCGCTAAAGCGGGCTCTCAAGCTTCAATTGGTACCGAGAAGGGGACTCGAACCCCTACACCCTATGGGCACAACCACCTCAAGGTTGCGTGTCTACCAATTCCACCACCTCGGCAATACTACATTTGAAACCCGTTACTTCTGCTCTTCGGCTGGAGGAGGAACATCACCTTTAGGGGCGGTGTCGCTCTTCTGTTCCTGGAGCACCGGTACATCATCATTAACTGCCGGTTTCTGCGGCTCTTTCACTTCTAGCACTGCTGGATCTGGAAGACCTGCTTGGCTAAGCTGGTGAGCTTGTTGCTTCGCGAAGTATCCTAACCCAAGTGCTGTCAAAAAGAAAGTGGCAGCGAGTATAGCAGTTAATTTACTCAGGAAGGTAGCAGAACCTTGGCTTCCGAACACAGTGTTTGAGGCACCTGCGCCGAAAGATGCACCTGCTTCCGCACCTTTACCCTGTTGCAACAGAACCAGCACTACAAGCGACAGCGCTGCCAACAGATGAAAAACAACGATAACTGTTTCCAGCATTTGTTCAGTTTCCTGCGGCGCGACAAATTGCACCGAATTCGTCTGCGTTCAGGGACGCTCCACCAATGAGCCCCCCATCGATATCCGGCATGCCGAACAGTTCGGCCGCATTGGCCGCCTTCACGCTGCCGCCGTAGAGAAGCTGCACGTTCGCGGCAACTTCGGCATCTTCGGCCGCCAACTGAGCCCGGATGGCTGCATGCACATCCTGAGCCTGCTGAGGCGAAGCCGTCAAACCTGTGCCAATGGCCCAAACCGGCTCATAGGCGATTACAGCATTGGCGAAAGCCTTAACACCGAACGCGTCGATGATACTGCTTAGTTGACCCCCGACAACTTCGAGGGTCTTGCCTGCCTCACGCTCTTCAAGAGTTTCCCCTACGCAGAGCACCGGCATTAAACCACTAAGTTGAGCGGCTGCAAACTTCTCTTTCAGCTCTTCTTCACTTTCGCCGATGATCTGGCGACGCTCGGAGTGGCCAATCAAGACCAACTTGCAACCTGCTTCAACCAACTGACTCGGTGCAACTTCACCGGTCAGCGCGCCCTGTTCGGGCTTTACTGCAGAATTCTGTGCTCCGACAGTGATCCCTTTGCCTTGCAGCCCATCAACCACCTGGTTGATGAACAGCGTCGGCGGGAACACCGCGACTTCAACACCGCTTGGCACGGACATATTGCCCAGGCCCAGGATCAGCTCAGCGACGCTGGCGCGGGTACCGTGCATCTTCCAGTTACCAGCTACCATGGGGCGACGCATGCTTTACCTCGTCGGTCAAAGTGGGCGCAGATCTTACCCAACCCGATCTGCGCTGGCAAGCCTCTTTCAGACACAAACTTCTGCGACCAGCTTGGCCAGGGCTTCGGCATGGCCGCGCACCTGGTTTTCGTCGTCACCCTCGACCATCACCCGCACCAAAGGCTCGGTGCCGGACTTGCGCAGCAACACACGACCACGCCCGGCCATGGCCTCGGTGACCTTGGCACTGGCTTCTTTGACCGCCGGATGTTCCAGGGGGTCGACCTTGCTTGCACCAAAGCGCACGTTGATCAGCACCTGAGGGCACTTGCGCAGGGCTTGGCGCGCCTGTGCCAGGGTCTCGCCGCGGCGCTTGAGCGCCATCAGCACCTGCAGAGCGGCAATGATCGCGTCACCGGTAGTGGTGTGGTTGCAGCACACGACATGGCCCGAGTTTTCACCGCCCAACAGCCAGTCACGCTCGAGCAGTTCGGCCATCACGTAGCGGTCACCCACCTTGGCGCGCACGAACGGAATGTCGAGGTCCTTGAGCGCAAGCTCCAGGCCCAGGTTGCTCATCAGCGTGCCGACTACGCCGCCCTGCAGCTTGCCGCGCTCGTGCAGGTCACGGGCGATGATGTACAGCAACTCGTCGCCATCGACGATGGCGCCGGTGTGATCGACCATCAGCACCCGGTCACCGTCACCATCGAAGGCGATGCCCAGGTCGGCATGACCAACCAGTACAGCGGCCTGCAGCGACTCGATGTGGGTGGAACCACAACCTTCGTTGATGTTCAGGCCGTCAGGCTGCGCGTGCAGTACGGTGACATCGGCACCCAGCTCGCGGAACACGCTTGGGGCAACCTTGTAGGTAGCGCCATGGGCGCAGTCAACCACCAGCTTGAGCCCTTCGAAGCTGGTGCTGCTCGGTACGCTGCTCTTGCAGAATTCGATATAGCGACCCGCCGCGTCGTTGATGCGGGAAACCTTGCCCAGCTTGCCCGACTCGACCACGGTCATCGGCTGATCGAGCAACTCCTCGATCATCAACTCGACTTCATCAGGCAGCTTGGTGCCCTGACCGGAGAAGAACTTGATGCCGTTGTCGTCGTGCGGGTTGTGCGAAGCACTGATGACGATACCCGCCTCGGCATGGAAGGTACGGGTCAGGTAGGCGATGGCCGGGGTTGGCATAGGCCCGAGCAGCATCACGTCAGCACCCGCTGCAGACAAACCGGCCTCGAGCGCGGACTCGAACATGTAACCGGAAATACGCGTGTCCTTGCCCACCAGCACACGGCAATTGCCTTGCTTGCGGAAGGCCATGCCGGCAGCCCAACCCAGCTTCAGCATGAAGTCCGGGGTGATCGGGTAGACGCCGACGCGGCCACGGATGCCGTCGGTACCAAAGTATTTTCTGCTCATAGGGACTCCAATGTTCTTATTCGGCGCTCTGCACCGCGGCAATCATGCGCACCACGTCGACGGTCTCGGCCACATCATGGACGCGCAGGATGCTGGCCCCCTTGGTCATGGCCAGGGCCGCCAACGCGAGGCTGCCGTACAATCGCTCTGCGACCGGACGATCCAGCGTCAGGCCGATCATGCTCTTGCGCGAAACGCCCACCAGCAGTGGGCGCCCAAGGCGATAGAGCGCTTCCATGTGCTTGAACAGGCTCAGGTTGTGCGCCAGTGTCTTGGCGAAACCGAAGCCCGGATCAAGAATGATTCGTTCGGCAGGGATGCCAGCCGCTGCGCAAGCGGCCATCCGCTGCTCAAGATAGCGCGTAACGTCGGCGGTCACATCTTCGTAATGCGGGTCGTCCTGCATGTTGCCGGGCTCGCCACGCATGTGCATCAGGCAAACCGGCAAGCCGGTGTCTGCGGCCGCATCCAGGGCACCGTCGCGCTCGAGGGCGCGCACGTCATTGATCAGGCCGGCACCCAGCCGCGCCGACTCGCGAATGACCGCAGGCGTTGAGGTATCGACCGAAATGACCACGTCGAAGCGGCTGTTTATGGCCTCGACCATCGGCGCCACGCGCTCGAGCTCTTCGGTGACCGAAACCGCACGCGCTCCGGGGCGGGTCGATTCGCCGCCGATGTCGATCAGCGTGGCGCCTGCCGCAATCATCGCCTCGGCATGACGCAACGCCTCGTCGCGCTGGCTGAAGCGCCCGCCATCGGAGAAGGAATCGGGAGTGATATTGAGAATACCCATGACATGGGTACGAGAAAGATCAAGAACCCGGTTGCCGCAAGGCAACCGGGTCGGGTACTGCACTGAGCTCATAGATGCCCTTAGTGTTGAGCCGCTGGGCCGCCGATCGGCGATTCAGGGCGATCATTCTGGGCAGCCGGGGTGCCCGAATCCTTGTCGTCATCCCAATCGCGCGGTTCGCGTGGCGTACGGCCGGCCATGATGTCGTCGATCTGATCGGCATCGATGGTCTCGTACTTCATCAAGGCTTCGGTCATTGCCTCGAGCTTGTCACGGTTGTCGATCAGCAGCTGCTTGGCAGTGGCATAGCACTGGTCGATGATGCTGCGCACTTCGGAGTCGATCAGCTTTGCAGTCTCGCCGGATACGCTGGCGTGCTGGCTGCCGGCACTGCGGCCGAGGAACACCTCGCCCTCCTCTTCCGCGTACATCAGCGGACCGAGCTTCTCGGAGAGACCCCACTTGGTCACCATGTTCCGTGCGATCTGGCTGGCACGCATGATGTCGTTGGAGGCACCGGTGGTGACGCCATCGAAGCCCAAGGTCATCTCTTCGGCGATACGGCCGCCATAGAGCGAGCAGATCTGACTGATCAGCGCACGCTTGGACAGGCTGTAGCGGTCTTCTTCAGGCAGGAACATGGTCACACCCAGGGCACGACCACGCGGAATGATCGAAACCTTGTAGACCGGATCGTGCTCAGGCACCAGGCGGCCGACAATCGCGTGACCAGCCTCGTGATAGGCGGTGTTCTTCTTTTCCTTCTCGGACATGACCATGGTCTTGCGCTCGGCGCCCATCATGATCTTGTCCTTGGCCAGTTCGAACTCTTTCATTTCGACCAGGCGCTTGTTGGCGCGAGCGGCGAACAGCGAGGCCTCGTTGACCAGGTTGGCCAGGTCGGCACCGGAGAAGCCTGGGGTACCACGGGCAATCACTGCCGGGTTGACGTTTTCGCCGACCGGCACCTTGCGCATGTGCACCTTGAGGATCTGCTCACGGCCACGGATATCCGGCAGGCCGACCACGACCTGACGGTCGAAGCGACCAGGGCGCAGCAGAGCAGGGTCGAGTACGTCCGGGCGGTTGGTGGCGGCAATGACGATGATGCCATCATTCATTTCGAAGCCGTCCATTTCCACCAGCAACTGGTTGAGGGTCTGCTCGCGCTCGTCGTGACCACCGCCCATGCCGGCGCCACGGTGGCGACCAACGGCGTCGATCTCGTCGATGAAGATGATGCAAGGTGCGTGCTTCTTGGCCTGCTCGAACATGTCACGAACACGGCTGGCACCGACACCGACGAACATCTCGACGAAGTCGGAACCGGAAATGGTGAAGAACGGCACCTTGGCTTCACCGGCAATGGCCTTGGCCAGCAAGGTCTTACCGGTACCGGGTGGGCCGACCATCAGCACACCGCGCGGAATACGACCACCCAGGCGCTGGAACTTGCCCGGATCGCGCAGGAACTCGACCAGCTCGCCAACCTCTTCCTTGGCCTCGTCGCAGCCGGCGACATCAGCCAGGGTGGTCTTGACCTGGTCTTCGGACAGCAGGCGTGCCTTGCTCTTGCCGAAACTCATCGGCCCGCCCTTGCCACCCGCGCCACCTTGCATCTGGCGCATGAAGAACATGAACACGGCGATGATCACCAGGATCGGGAAGCTCGCCACCAGCAGCTGGGTCCAGATGCTCTGCTGCTCAGGCTGCTTGCCTTCGACGACCACGTGATTGTCGACCAGGTCGCCGATCAGGCCATTGTCGGTGATGGCCGGGCGCACGGTCTTGAAGTTGTCACCGTCGGCGCGCTTGCCGGTAATGATGTAGCCATCGACGGTCACACGCTCGACCTTGCCATCCTTGACCTGCTGGATGAAGTCGGAATAGTTGAGGGTCTGCGGCTCGTTAGGGCTGGAGAAGTTGTTCATCACTGTCACCAGGACAGCTGCGATGATCAACCACAGGATCAGATTCTTTGCCATGTCGTTCAATTCGCTACCCTCTGAGGCCGGCGCACGACGCAGCCGTGCCTCGCATGATATTCATCGCCCTAACTTACTACATTACCTACGCATCCGCAGGCACCGTCTGTAACCCTTTGTGAAACCTAGACTACACGAAGTTCGGACGATCCAGACGGGGCGGCCGATTGGAAATAACTATCAGCCACCCCGCAACACGCCTCATGCCCCTTTGAAACCCCTGCCCAGCAGGTACTGCTCACGGGAGCGGTCCCGCGAAGACGACGGCTTGCGCATCTGCACCTTGTCGAACTTGCTGCGCACGTCCTTGAGGTACATGTCGAAACCTTCGCCCTGGAAGATCTTGATCAGGAAATCCCCGCCCGGCTTGAGCACGCGGGTCGCCAGATCCAGGGCCAGCTCGCAGAGGAACATGGCTCGCGGCATATCCACCGCAGGCGTACCACTCATATTGGGGGCCATGTCGGAAATCACAAGGTCTACGTGCGAATCACCGACCGCCTGAAGAATCTGCTGCAGCACTTCATCCTGGGTGAAGTCGCCCTGAATAAAGGTCACATCAGGGATCGAGTCCATTTCCAGGATGTCGGAAGCGATCAGGCGACCCTGGCCACCAATCAGACGACTGGTCACCTGCGACCAGCCTCCGGGGGCGGCACCGAGGTCGATCACGCTCATGCCGGGGCGGATCAGGCGGTCTTTTTCCTGGATCTCCAGCAGTTTGTAGCTCGCACGCGAGCGGTAGCCATCCTTCTGTGCCTGCTTAACAAAAGGATCGTTGAAATGCTCTCGCAGCCAGTTTGCGCTGCTTTTGGAACGTTGTACCACGGGGCACCTCGATGATATGCGTCGTGATTGACTGGGCGGAGCCGGTGGCCCTCGGGTAAAATGCCGGTCAATTTTACAGAATCAGACGGAAAGGGTCAGATTATGCCGCTCAATAACGAGCAGAAGAAGCAATACAAGTCCATTGGTCATGACCTGAAGCCGGTCCTGATCGTTGCTGGCAACGGTTTGAACGAAGGCGTGATCGCCGAACTGGAGCGTGCGCTGGCCGATCACGAACTGATCAAGGTCGAAATTCGCTCGGAAGATCGCGAAGAGCGCGCCGCCGCCATTGCCGAACTGTGCAAGGTAGGCCGTGCCGAGCTGGTACAGACCATCGGCAAGAAGGCGCTGATCTATCGCAAGAATCCGCAGCCGAACAAGCAGCTGTCCAACATCCACCGTTACAAGTGACGGTGGCTCCGGTCAGTGGTGCGCCTCGCGCGCCCTGACCGGGACCGGTTGGGCCACCAGCACGATGCCGGAGAAGCCCAGCACCAGGAAACAGAACATCTGCCAGCGCTCGCCGACCGAGATGCCGTAGCGCAAGGTGTAGTACCCCACGCAGGCCGCAAAGCCCAACAACAGCATCTGGCCGCGAAACTGCCGCCACCAGGCCGCCAGGCCGTCCACCCTCGCCAGCACCGCCAGCTGGGTCAACAAGCCAAGCAACGCCACACCGATCAACCAGCGGTCGATCTGCCCGGCGACGTCCTGTACCAGCAAGGGTGCCAGGCCACTGACTTTCAGCGCCGGCACCAGCCCCACATGGAACACCCAAAGGCCACCGACCCAGAAAACCTGGGCCAGCTGCCAGAGGATCCCCTCGAGGGATGGCGCCCGCAGGCGCCGGTCAGATGTGTTTGACTTCGACAATCTCGTACTCGACCGTACCGCTTGGCGTCTTGACCACCACGGTGTCACCTTCTTCCTTGCCAATAATGGCACGGGCGATCGGTGCGCTGCTCGAAAGTTTGCCTTGTTTCACGTCGGCTTCATCTTCACCGACGATCTGGTAGGTCACCTCGTCATCGGTCTCGGTGTTCGCCAGCACCACGGTGGTGCCGAAAATCACCTTGCCCGTGTGGGCGATGGTGGTGACGTCGATCACCACCGAGTTCTGCAGACGGCCTTCGATGTCGCGGATACGCGCCTCGACCATGCCCTGCTCCTCGCGGGCGGCATGGTATTCGGCGTTTTCCTTGAGGTCGCCCAGCTCACGCGCTTCGCCAATGGCTTGGCTCAGGCGCGGGCGCTCGGTCTTGCTCAGGAAGGTCAGCTCCTCTTCCAGGGCGCGAGCTCCCTGGACGGTCATCGGGTACTTGGTCATGCTCATGCTTTGAGTCCTGCATGCAGATCCTGCAGGCGACGAACAGTCTTCTCGGGACCGAATTTCAGCGCCTCGCAGATGGCTTCACCAGCCGCAATGGTAGTGGTGCAGTAGATCTTGTGCTGCAGCGCATTGCGACGAATCGAGTAGGAATCGGCGATCGACTGGCGGCCTTCGGTGGTGTTGATGATCAGCGACACTTCGTCGTTCTTGATCATGTCGACCACGTGCGGACGACCCTCGGTCACCTTGTTCACACGGCGCACTTTCAGGCCAGCCGCTTCGATGACCTTGGCAGTACCCGCCGTAGCAACCACTTCGAAGCCCAGGGCGATCAGGTCACGTGCCACGCCAGCCACTTGTGGCTTGTCGTCGTCACGCACGCTGATGAACGCGGTACCGCCGGTCGGCAGCACTTCGCTGGCACCCATCTGGGCCTTGGCGAACGCTTCACCGAAGCTGTCACCGACACCCATGACTTCACCGGTCGATTTCATCTCAGGGCCGAGGATCGGGTCAACCCCCGGGAACTTGGCGAACGGGAAGACGGCTTCCTTGACGCTGTAGAAGTTCGGGATGATTTCCTGGGTGAAGCCCAGCTCTTTCAGGGTTTTACCGGCCATGACGCGGGCAGCGATCATGGCCAGGGAGGTGCCGATGCACTTGGACACGAACGGCACGGTACGCGAAGCACGCGGGTTGACTTCGATCACGTAGATCTTGTCGCCCTGCAGGGCCAGCTGCACGTTCATCAGGCCGACAACGCCCAGCTCCAGGGCCATTTTCTTGACCTGTACGCGGACTTCGTCCTGCACTTCCTTGCTCAGAGAGTAAGGTGGCAGCGAGCACGCCGAGTCACCGGAGTGAACGCCGGCCTGTTCGATGTGCTGCATGATCGCGCCGATCACCACGTCAGTGCCGTCGCAGACCGCATCCACGTCCATCTCGATGGCGCAGTTGAGGAAGTGGTCGAGCAGTACCGGGCTGTCGTTGGAAACCTGTACGGCTTCACGCAGGTAGCGCTTGAGCTCGTCCAGCTCGTAGACGATCTCCATGGCGCGGCCACCCAGTACATAGGATGGGCGCACGACCAGCGGGTAACCGATGCCGCCAGCAGCGCTGATGGCTTCTTCTTCGCTGCGCACGGTGGCGTTTGGCGGCTGCAGCAGGTTCAGGCGCTGAACCATCTGCTGGAAACGTTCACGGTCTTCGGCACGGTCGATGGCGTCCGGGCTGGTACCGATGATCGGTACGCCGGCCTCTTCCAGGGCGCGAGCCAGTTTCAGCGGGGTCTGGCCGCCGTAGTGAACGATGACGCCCTTCGGCTTCTCGACGCGGCAGACTTCCAGCACGTCTTCCAGGGTCAGTGGCTCGAAGTACAGGCGGTCGGAGGTGTCGTAGTCGGTGGAGACGGTTTCCGGGTTGCAGTTGACCATGATGGTCTCGTAACCGTCTTCACGCAGCGCCAGTGCGGCGTGTACGCAGCAGTAGTCGAACTCGATGCCTTGGCCGATACGGTTCGGGCCGCCACCCAGGATCATGATCTTGTCGCGGGTCGACGGGTTGGCCTCGCACTCTTCCTCATAGGTCGAGTACAGGTAGGCGGTGTCGGTGGCGAACTCGGCGGCGCAGGTGTCGACGCGCTTGTACACCGGGAACACTTCCAGCTTGTGGCGGTGACGGCGCAGGTTCTTGTCGGTGATGCCGAGCAGCTTGGCCAGGCGCTGGTCCGAGAAGCCCTTGCGCTTGAGGCGCAGCATGTAGTCCTTGTCGATCGACGACAGGGCCAGGGTCTTGACCTTTTCTTCTTCCTTGATCAGGTCTTCCATCTGCACCAGGAACCACATGTCGATGCCGGTCAGTGCGAAGATTTCTTCACAGGTCATGCCCGAGCGCATGGCGTCGGCGACGTACCAGATACGCTCGGCACCCGGCACGGTCAGCTCGCGCTTGAGGATGCTGGCGGCTTCCGGGCTGGCCAGGTCGACTTTCGGGTCGAGGCCGCAGGCACCGACTTCCAGGCCGCGCAGGGCTTTCTGCAGGGATTCCTGGAAGGTACGGCCGATGGCCATGACTTCACCCACGGATTTCATCTGGGTGGTCAGGCGGGCGTCGGCTTTCGGGAATTTCTCGAAGGCGAAGCGTGGCAGCTTGGTCACGACGTAGTCGATCGACGGCTCGAACGATGCCGGGGTACGGCCGCCGGTGATGTCGTTCTGCAGCTCGTCGAGGGTGTAACCAATGGCCAGCTTGGCGGCGATCTTGGCGATCGGGAAGCCGGTGGCCTTGGACGCCAGGGCGGACGAACGGGAAACGCGCGGGTTCATCTCGATCACGACCATGCGGCCGGTGTTCGGGCAGATGCCGAACTGCACGTTGGAACCGCCGGTTTCGACGCCGATTTCACGCAGCACCGCCAGCGAGGCGTTGCGCATGATCTGGTATTCCTTGTCGGTCAGGGTCTGTGCCGGAGCCACGGTGATCGAGTCACCGGTGTGCACGCCCATCGGGTCGAAGTTCTCGATGGAGCAGACGATGATGCAGTTGTCCTTCTTGTCGCGGACCACCTCCATCTCGTATTCCTTCCAGCCGATCAGCGATTCGTCGATCAGCAGTTCCTTGGTCGGCGACAGGTCCAGACCACGGGTGCAGATTTCTTCGAATTCTTCACGGTTGTAGGCGATACCGCCGCCAGTGCCGCCCATGGTGAACGACGGACGGATGATGCACGGGAAGCCAAGCTTCTCGAGGACCGCATTGGCCTCTTCCATGCTGTGGGCGATACCCGAGCGCGGGCACTCCAGGCCGATGTCCTTCATGGCCTTGTCGAAGCGCGAACGGTCTTCGGCCTTGTCGATGGTGTCGGCGTTGGCACCGATCATCTCTACGCCGAACTTTTCCAGAACGCCGTGGCGCTCCAGGTCCAGGGCGCAGTTCAGTGCAGTTTGGCCACCCATGGTCGGCAGTACCGCGTCCGGGCGCTCTTTTTCGATGATCTTGGCCACCGACTGCCACTTGATCGGCTCGATGTAGGTAGCGTCGGCCATGGCCGGGTCGGTCATGATGGTGGCCGGGTTGGAGTTCACCAGGATGACGCGGAAACCTTCCTCGCGCAGGGCTTTACAGGCCTGGGCGCCGGAATAGTCGAATTCGCAGGCCTGGCCGATCACGATCGGGCCAGCGCCGAGAATCAGGATGCTTTTGATGTCTGTACGTTTTGGCATGGTTGTCACTCAAATCCGCGGGTCAGTCGGCAAGCCGTCTTGAACAATCTGGGTCAGGCGCTTCCGGGCGCGGCGCGAGCCGGCCCGGGGCCTTGATGCAGGATGCTCAGCGGCGCTTGGCCATGGCATCGGTGAAACGATCGAACAGTGGCGCGACGTCGGTCGGGCCTGGGCTCGCTTCAGGGTGGCCCTGGAAGCTGAACGCGCTCTTGTCGGTGCGCTCGATACCCTGCAGGGTGCCGTCGAACAGCGACTTGTGGATGGCGCGGACGTTGCCCGGCAGGCTGGTTTCATCAACCGCGAAACCGTGGTTCTGGCTGGTGATCATGACCACGCCGGTGTCCAGGTCCTGGACCGGGTGGTTGGCACCGTGGTGACCGTGGCCCATCTTCACGGTCTTGGCGCCGGAGGCCAGGGCCAGCAGCTGGTGGCCGAGGCAGATGCCGAATACCGGAATCTCGGTTTCGAGGATTTCCTTGATCGCCTGGATCGCGTAGTCGCAAGGCTCCGGATCACCAGGGCCGTTGGACAGGAACACACCGTCCGGATTCAGTGCCAGCACTTCGCTGGCCGGGGTCTGGGCAGGCACCACGGTCACGCGGCAGCCGCGGGCAACCAGCATGCGCAGGATATTCAGCTTGACGCCGTAGTCGAAGGCAACCACGTGGTACGGCAGGTCGGCAGCGTCGATGGTCGGGTGGCTGTCGGTTTTCAGCTCCCACACGCTGGAGCGCCACTCGTAGCGTTCCTTGGTGGAAACGACCTTGGCCAGGTCCATGCCCTTCAGGCCTGGGAAGCCGCGGGCAGCAGCGATGGCCGCTTCTTCGCTGATGTTGTCACCCGCCATGATGCAGCCGTTCTGAGCGCCTTTTTCGCGCAGGATACGGGTCAGGCGACGGGTGTCGATGCCGGCGATGGCGACAACGTTGTTGGCCTTGAGGTAGTCAGGCAGCGACTGGGTGTTACGCCAGTTGCTGGCCAGCAGCGGCAGATCACGAATGACCAGGCCAGCGGACCAGACACGGTTCGACTCGGCGTCTTCCGGCGTGGTGCCGGTGTTGCCGATGTGCGGGTAGGTCAGGGTAACGATTTGCTGCGCGTAGGAAGGGTCTGTAAGGATTTCCTGGTAGCCGGTCATAGCGGTGTTGAATACCACCTCACCAACGGTCTGACCGTCGGCACCGATAGCTTCACCGCGGAAAATACTGCCGTCGGCAAGGGCGAGTATGGCTGGCTTTGTCAAGAAGACCTCCCGTAAATCAAGCATGAAAGGGCGATCGCAGGTTGCAAAAAAGCGGAGTGACGTATGGACACGTCACCCCGCTTTCATGTGCTGAATTCAATTCGCTGCGCGCTTTTAGTGGACACACTAAAGCTGTAGCTTACAGAAAAGTGCGTTTTCGGTCTACCGCATATGTGTCTCTAAAACACATGATTGCGACAGAGGGCGCAGCGACCCGAACTGATCAGCGCAGCTCGAGCACGTCCTGCATGTCGTACAGGCCCGGCTCGCGCCCATCCAGCCACAGTGCCGCACGCACCGCACCCTTGGCAAAGGTCATGCGGCTGGAGGCCTTGTGGGTGATTTCCAGGCGCTCGCCTTCAGCGGCGAACAGCACGGTGTGGTCACCGACCACATCGCCGGCACGCACGGTGGCGAAGCCGATGGTCTTGCGATCACGCGCGCCGGTCTGACCTTCACGGCCATACACCGCCACTTCCTGCAGATCGCGACCCAGCGCATTGGCAACCACTTCACCCATGCGCAGTGCGGTACCCGATGGCGCATCGACCTTGTGACGGTGGTGCGCCTCGATGATCTCGATGTCGACATCATCGCCCAGCACCCGCGCCGCCATGTCCAGCAACTTGAGGCTGAGGTTGACGCCGACACTGAAGTTGGCAGCGAACACGATCGGAATATCCTTGCCCGCCTCGGCCAGCAACTGCTTCTCCTCGACGGAGAAACCGGTAGTGCCGATGATCATCGCCTTGCCGTGCTTGCGGCAGAACGCCAGGTTCTTCAGCGTCACCGAAGGGTGAGTGAAATCGATCAGCACGTCGAACTCGTCGGCAACCTTGGCCAGGTCATCGGACAGCAGTACGCCGATCCGACCCAATGCCGCCAGCTCACCGGCATCCGCACCGACCAGCGAGCTGTCCGGACGATCGATCGCCGCCGTCAGCCCCGCCCCCGGGGTTTGCTGAACGGCTTCGATGAGGGTCTTGCCCATCCGCCCCGCCGCGCCCATCACTGCAATACGTCGCATAGCCATTTTCCTTGTCAGAGATCGCCGAAGAAGCGCTTCACGCCATCGAACCAGCCACTGGCCTTGGGCGAGTTGTCGCCTTCCAGCGAGCTGCGCAGCTCTTCGAGCAGTTCGCGCTGACGACGGGTCAGGTTGACCGGGGTCTCTACCGCCACGCGGCACAGCAGGTCACCGGCACCACCACCGCGCACCGGGGCAACGCCCTTGCCGCGCAAGCGGAACTGCTTGCCGGTCTGAGTGCCTTCCGGAATCTTCAGCTTCACGCGGCCATCGAGGGTCGGCACTTCCAGTTCGCCACCCAAGGCAGCATCGGTGTAGCTGATCGGCACTTCGCAATACAGGTGCTTGCCATCACGCTGGAAGATTTCGTGCTCGCGCACGTTGATCACAACGTACAGATCGCCGGTCGGACCACCATGGGTGCCCGCCTCGCCCTCACCGGACAGACGGATGCGGTCGCCGGTATCGACGCCCGCCGGCACCTTGACCGACAGGGTCTTGTATTCCTCGACACGGCCTTCGCCATGGCACGAGGTGCACGGGTCGGTGATGATCTTGCCCTGGCCGTGGCAGCGCGGGCAGGTCTGCTGCACCGAGAAGAAGCCTTGCTGCATGCGCACCTGGCCGATGCCACCGCAGGTCGGGCAGGTCGACGGGGTCGAGCCCTTCTTGGCGCCGGAGCCGTCGCATGGCTTGCAGTTGACCAGCGTCGGTACGCGGATGCTGACCGTGGTGCCACGCACCGCTTCTTCCAGGTTCAGCTCCAGGGTGTAGCGCAGGTCGCTGCCACGCTGGGCACCGCCACGACCACCACCACGACCGCCTCCGAAGAAGTCGCTGAAGACATCGCCGAAGATGTCGGAGAAGTTGGCGCCGCCGAAGCCAGCACCGCCGCCACCCATGCTCGGGTCGACGCCGGCATGGCCGTATTGGTCGAACGCCGCACGCTTGCTCGCATCGGACAGGACTTCGTAGGCCTCGTTGGCCTCCTTGAACTTGTCTTCCGACTCTTTATCGCCCGGGTTGCGGTCCGGGTGGTACTTCATCGCCAGGCGGCGATAGGCCTTCTTGAGGTCAGCTTCGCTGGCGCCGCGCTCGACACCCAGGACCTCATAATAATCACGCTTGGACATAGGTCATTTGCACCTTGTGGGGCGTCCGGCATCTGCGCCGCGCCATCAGCACCTGCCTGCACGCCACGAATGGCCCAGACAAATGCTGTAAAAAATCTCGAATTCCAGATACGCCAACGCGGGAGCAAGCCCCCGCGCGGCGACATCCTACCAGTTCACCGGCACAAGCCGGTGAACGGGTCGACAGCATGCAACGATTACTTCTTGTCGTCGCCTTTCACTTCTTCGAACTCGGCGTCAACCACGTCATCGTGCTTGGCTTCCGGCTCGGCGTGCTGCTGAGCGCCACCCTGAGGCTGTTCGGCCTGCTGCTCGGCGTACATCTTCTGGGCAACCGGAGCCGATACCTTGGACAGCTCTTCGACCTTGGCGTCGATGGCAGCCTTGTCGTCGCCCTTGACAGCGGCTTCCAGGGCAACCACGGCAGCTTCGATCGCGGTCTTCTCTTCAGCGGTGACCTTGTCACCGGCGTCAACGACCATCTTGCGGGTCGAGTGCACCAGCGCGTCACCCTGGTTACGGGCAGCGGCCAGCTCTTCGAACTTGCGGTCTTCCTCGGCGTTGGCCTCGGCGTCACGCACCATGCGCTCGATTTCTTCGTCGGACAGACCGGAGTTGGCCTTGATCACGATCGACTGGGTCTTGCCGGTGGCCTTGTCTTTGGCGCCGACGTGCAGGATGCCGTTGGCGTCGATGTCGAAGGTCACTTCAATTTGCGGTACGCCACGTGGTGCTGGCGGAATGTCAGCCAGGTCGAACTTGCCCAGCGACTTGTTCTGCGCAGCCTGCTTACGCTCACCCTGCAGCACGTGAATGGTCACGGCACCCTGGTTGTCGTCGGCAGTCGAGAACACCTGCGACTTCTTGGTCGGGATGGTGGTGTTCTTCTCGATCAGCGCGGTCATTACGCCGCCCATGGTTTCGATACCCAGGGTCAGCGGGCTGACGTCCAGCAGCAGTACGTCTTTCACGTCACCGGCCAGCACGGCGCCCTGGATGGCAGCACCCATGGCCACGGCTTCGTCCGGGTTGACGTCCTTGCGCGCTTCTTTACCGAAGAAGTCGGCAACGGCCTTCTGCACCATCGGCATACGGGTCTGGCCACCGACCAGGATCACGTCGTCGATCTTGCTGGCGTCGATGCCGGCGTCTTTCAGGGCGATGCGGCAAGGCTCGATGGTACGCTTGACCAGGTCTTCGACCAGCGACTCCAGCTTGGCGCGGGAGATCTTCACGTTCAGGTGCTTCGGACCGGTAGCGTCTGCCGTGATGTACGGCAGGTTGACGTCGGTCGACTGAGTCGAGGACAGCTCGATCTTGGCCTTTTCGGCAGCTTCTTTCAGACGCTGCAGGGCCAGAGGATCGTTCTTCAGGTCCATGCCGGACTCTTTCTTGAACTCGTCGACGAGGTAGTCGATCAAGCGCATGTCGAAGTCTTCGCCACCCAGGAAGGTGTCGCCGTTGGTGGCCAGTACTTCGAACTGGTGCTCACCGTCGACTTCGGCGATTTCGATGACCGAAACGTCGAAGGTACCACCACCCAGGTCATAGACGATCACGGTGTGATCGCCCTTGGCCTTGTCCATGCCGTAGGCCAGCGCAGCGGCGGTCGGCTCGTTGATGATGCGCTTTACGTCCAGGCCGGCGATGCGGCCGGCGTCTTTGGTAGCCTGGCGCTGGCTGTCGTTGAAGTACGCCGGAACGGTGATGACCGCTTCGGTGACGGGCTCGCCGAGGTAGTCTTCGGCGGTCTTCTTCATTTTCTTCAGGACTTCGGCGCTGATCTGCGGCGGAGCCATTTCCTTGCCGCCAGCTTCAACCCAGGCGTCACCGTTGCCGGCTTTGACGATCTTGTAGGGAACCAGCTTGATGTCTTTCTGCACGACGTCTTCTTCGAAGCGGCGACCGATCAGGCGCTTCACGGCGAACAGGGTGTTGTGCGGGTTGGTGACAGCCTGACGCTTGGCCGACTGGCCTACCAGGATTTCGCCGTCGTTGGCGTAGGCCACGATCGAAGGGGTAGTACGCGCGCCTTCGGCGTTTTCGATGACCTTGACGTTACCGTTTTCCAGAATGGAGACGCACGAGTTGGTGGTCCCCAGGTCGATACCGATGATTTTGCCCATGTTAACTCTCCCGAAACTTGAATTTGGCGGCAGCGGCTACTTCTGGCCAACTGCGGTAATACTTGAACGCTTGACACCTAGATGGGGATGCCCCGACAGATTTCAAGCCTTCTCATCGATAGAAGGTTGCGCTGCGGCCGGCGCCTTGCTGACCACCACCATGGCGGGGCGCAGCAGGCGACCGTTGAGCAGGTAACCCTTCTGGAACACGTTGAGCACACTGTTCGGCTCGACGTCGGCGCTTTCCTGCATGGCCATCGCCTGGTGGTGCTCGGCGTTGAATGGCTGGCCGTGCGGGTCGATGGCTTCGAGGTTGTAGCGCTTGAGGGTGTCCTGGAACATCTTCAGGGTCAGCTCGACGCCTTCACGGATCTTCTTGACCTGCTCGTCCTCGACGCTGGAGTGCGCCAGGGCCAGCTCCAGGCTGTCGATGACCGGCAGCAGGTCGCCAGCAAACTTCTCGAGCGCGAACTTGCGGGCCTTGTCGACTTCCTGTTCGGCGCGACGAATGCTGTTCTGCGCTTCGGCAGCGACACGCAGGGACTGATCCTTGGCGGCGGCCAGCTGCTCTTCGAGCTCCAGAACGCGGGCACCGTTATCCACTGCAGCGGACTCTTCGACGTTAAGGTTTTCTTGATCCAGCTGTTCGTCAGCCATGGGTTCTCTCCTCCGCAATTTCTGTTGTACGAGCAAAGCTCGCCGTGTCTGCCGGCTATATGGGGCCGGAAAAACCAGCTTCAAGGGGCAAATGGGTTTTGCTGGCCGCAACAGAATCCGCCAGAGGGCATTGGCAGGGCCGAAAAAAGTACTGTATAAATAACCAGACCTGACTTTCGGGAGCCGCCCCATGCTGGTGCACCTGTCCATTCACAACTACGCCATCGTCGAGCACCTCGACCTCGAAATCGCCCGCGGCATGTCGGTCATCACCGGCGAGACCGGTGCGGGCAAATCGATCATGCTCGACGCCCTCGGCCTGGCCCTGGGCGACCGTGCCGACAGCGGCGTGGTGCGCCCCGGCACCGACAAGGCGGACATCCTGGCCACGTTCGACCTGGTGGACATCCCCGAAGCCCATGCCTGGCTGGCCGAGCGCGACCTGGACAACGACGGCCTGTGCATCCTGCGCCGGGTCATCACCGCCGAAGGCCGCAGCCGTGGCTACATCAACGGCACACCCTGCCCGCTCGGCGACCTCAAGGCGCTCGGCGAGCTGCTGATCGACATCCACAGCCAGCATGAACACCAGTCGCTGCTGAAGACCGATACCCACCGCCGCCTGGTGGACGAATACGCCGGCGCCATCGACCTGGCCCGCCAGGTGCAGCTTGCCGCCAAACGCTGGAACCAGACCCGCCTGGAGCTCGAACGCCTGAGCAATTCCGGCGACGAGCAACGCGCCCGTCACCAGTTGCTCAGCTACCAGCTCGAAGAGCTCGACAACCTCGGCCTGGGTGAAAACGAACTGGAGCAGCTGGAGCAGGAGCACAAGAACCTGACCAACGCCGAAGCCCTGTTCGGCATCTGCCGCCAGGTCATCGACCAGTGCAGCGAAAGCGATTCGGGCAACGTGCTCAGCGCCCTCACCTCCAGCCTCAACCGCCTCGGCGCCGCAGCGAACGCCCCGCGCGCACTGGGCGAGGCCGCGAACATGATCGCCAGCGCACAGATCCAGGTAGAAGAAGCGATGGGCGAGCTGAACCGCTTCCTCGACAACTTCGATGCCGACCCCATGCGCCTGCAGGCCCTGGAAGAGCGCCTCGACACGATCTACACCCTGGCGCGCAAACACCGCGTGCACCCCACCGAGCTGCCACACCTGCAACAGCAGCTGATGGACGAACTCGAAGGCCTGAACGCCAGTGACGAGTCGATCGAACGCCTGGGCGAGGAGCTTGGTGCCTTTGCCCAGCACTATAAGGAAAGGGCACTGGAGCTGAGCGACTTGCGCCAGCAGGCAGCCAAACAACTGGCCGTCGCCGTGGAACAGGAGATCCAGCGCCTGGGCATGCCGGGCGGCCGGTTCTGCATCGAGCTCACGCCCAACGAAGGCAACGACCTGTCGCCGCATGGCCTGGAACAGATCGAACTGCTGGTCAGCGCCAACCCCGGGCAGCCGCTCAAGGGCCTGGCCAAGGTGGCGTCCGGGGGCGAGCTGTCACGCATCAGCCTGGCGATCCAGGTGATCACGGCGCAGACCTCGCGCATACCGACCCTGGTGTTCGACGAAGTGGACGTCGGCATCGGCGGCCCTACGGCTGAAATCGTCGGCCAGTTGCTGCGCCGCCTGGGCGAACGCGGCCAGGTCCTGACCGTGACACACCTGCCCCAGGTGGCAGCACAAGGGCACCATCACCTGTTCGTGCACAAGGTGCGCAACAGCGATACCACCCACACTGCTGTGGCCAGCCTGGGCAAGCGCGAGCGGGTCGAGGAAGTGGCGCGCATGCTGGGCGGCATCGACCTGACCAAGGAATCCCTGGCCCATGCGCGCAAGATGGTGGTGTCCGGCAAGGCTTGAGAACATGAGCCTCCCGGAAAGCACAAAGGCGACCCGAAGGTCGCCTTTGTCATTCATAACGCGCTAAATCGTTACTTTTTCTTACGCACATAGAGGACCAGATTGTGGTCCACGAGTTCGTAGCCATGCTCGGCCACGATCTCTTTCTGGCGGCGCTCGATTTCAGCGTCCATGAACTCGATGACTTCGCTGGTTTCCACGTTGACCATATGGTCGTGGTGACCACCGTCAGCCAGCTCGAACACCGCGTGGCCACCATCGAAGTTATGGCGCACCACCAAGCCAGCCGCTTCGAACTGGGTCAGTACGCGATAGACGGTTGCCAGACCGACGTCCTCGCCAGCCTCCATCAGCGCCTTGTAGACATCCTCGGCACTCATGTGACGTTGCTCGGTGGAGTCGAGCATCTGAAGGATCTTGACTCGAGGCAGGGTCACCTTGAGACCGGCTTTGCGCAATTCGCTATTTTCAACCATGGTCAGCTTTCTCGCCGATGCTGCTTCGCAGCTTCTCTTAATACGGGTATGATCGGGGTTTACGTTGTCCAGCCAAGATAGTGGAAGTCGCCCACCGATGCAAAACACCAAGCTCTTGCTAAACAGCCTCGCCCTCGCGGGACTGCTCGCACTCGCCGGTTGCTCGTTTCCCGGGGTTTACAAAATCGACATCCAGCAGGGCAATGTCGTCACGCAAGACATGATAGACCAATTACGCCCCGGAATGACCCGTCGGCAAGTAAGGTTTATCATGGGCAACCCGCTGCTGCAGGACACTTTCAACACCAATCGCTGGGACTACCTGTACAGCCTGCAACCTGGTGGCGGCAAACGTCAGCAGGAACGCATGAGCATCTTCTTCAACGACAGCGACCAACTGGTCAGCCTGTCCGGCGACTTCATGCCCGGTGTGAGCCGCGACCAGGAAATCCTCGGTGGCAGCAACACCACCACGGTCAGCCCAGCCACCCAGCCAGAGCAAGCCAAGCCGCAGCCGGAAGAGAAGCCAGCCAAGCCAGGCTCGACGGAAGAGTCCATCCAGCGCGAGATCGACACCATCGAAACCACCCCAGTGCCGACGCCGGCACCACTGGAAACCTCGCCGCAATAATTGCCGGCCAGATGAAAAAGCCCGGACCATGGTCCGGGCTTTTTATTGCCTGCCAGAGCCGCTAGCGTTTGGCCTTGGCCTGCGCAGCACGCCGCCTGCGCGCCTCGATCGGGTCGATCAGCAGAGGGCGGTAGATCTCCAGTCGGTCCCCCTCCTCGACCACACGCTCATGCGCATCCGCGACCACCTTGCCAAAAATGCCCACCGGGCATTGCGCGACATCCAGCCCACCGACCTGCGCGGCAATCCCGGACAGGCGCAGTGCTTCACGCACAGTCGTCCCATCCGGTACGTCACAGGCCAATAGCCACTGGCGCTCGGCCGTGGCGTAGGCCACTTCAACCTTGACCATTGAGCTGCTTGGCGCGCTGGCAGAACGCATCCACCAAGGTATTGGCGGCCTGGTTGAACAGCGGCCCGAGCGTGGCACGCACGATTGCACCGGCGTAGTCGAAGGTCAGGTCCAGGCTGATCTTGCAGGCTTTTTCACCCAGCGGCTTGAACACCCACAGGCCATGCAGCTGGGTGAACGGCCCCTCTTCCAGGTTCATTTCGATGGACTGCCCCGGCACCAGCACATTGCGGGTGACGAACTGCTGGCTCATGCCGCCCTTGGCCACTTCCAGCTTCGCCCGCATGTGCGTGTCGCTGGCCTCGATCACCGTCGAAGCCGAGCACCAGGGCAGGAATTCAGGGTAGCTGGCCACATCATTGACCAGATCGTAGAGCGCCTGGGCAGGGTACGGCAGCAGGGCGGAACGTTGAATATGGGTAGTCATCCAGGCGTCACTTCCAAGGCTGGGTGGCGGCGCTTCGCAGCGCGCCGAAAACAGGTTCTGTGCATAGAACAGGCCTTGTATTGTCCGGTATTCATTGCAGTGGCTCAAGCACACCGAAATCCCATAGCCGACCGCGCGATGACTTGCCTATAATGCCGCCCCTATGGCTAAACAAAAGAAACATCCGACCGGGACCATCGCGCAAAACAAAAAGGCGCGACACGATTACTTCATCGAACACAAGTTCGAGGCCGGGCTGGTCCTGTCCGGTTGGGAAGTAAAGAGCCTGCGGGCCGGCAAGGCGCACCTGACCGACAGCTACGTGCTGCTCAAGGATGGCGAAGCCTGGCTGTTCGGCAGCCACATCACTCCGCTGACCGCCGCCAGCACCCACGTCATCGCCGACCCCATGCGCACCCGCAAGCTGCTGCTGAACAAGCGCGAGCTCGAGCGCGTGGAAGCCGCCGTGGCGCAGAAGGGCTATACCTGCGTGGCGTTGGCGCTGTACTGGAGCAAGCACCTGATCAAGTGCGAGATCGCGCTTGGCAAGGGCAAGAAGGAGTTCGACAAGCGCGACACCATGCGCGAACGCGACTCCAACCGCGAGCTGCAGCGTGCGGTGCGGAACAAGGGCAAGGAAGAGTAACCCCAGCCCTGCGCGGCCACTGTAGGAGCGGCCTTGTGTCGCGAAAGGGCTGCGAAGCAGCCCCGGCAGATCAAGCTGCGAAGCTGAGATCCCGGGGCCGCTTCGCAGCCCTTTCACGACACAAGGCCGCTCCTACAGGAACCCAAACGCGCTTCAGCGCCCGCTGCGCCGCTCCGCCCGCGCCACCCGCTGAGCCTCGTCCTGTGCCTCTTCCAGCACTTCCTGCACATACAGAATGTGCCGGCTGGACACCTCCCGCGCATCCTCCGCCCTGCCCTCGACAATCGCCTGGTACAACTCGCGGTGCTGACTGATCAGCATGTCGCGTGTTTCCGTGCGCTGCTGATACATGCCACCGATGTTGGTCACCACGTTGCGCTTGAGCAGGTCGAACAGGCCACGAATGGTATGCAGCAACACCGCGTTATGGCTGGCCTCGGCAATCGCCAGGTGGAAGCGTGCATCGGCCGCGCCCTCCTCCGCCCGCGTCACCTCGTCAGCCCGCGCATAGCAATCCTGCAAGGTATCGAACGCTGCCTTCAGCCGCGCACGATCAGGCTCGGTGGCACGCTGGGCCGCGTAATAGGCGCATGACGCCTCCAGCGTATGGCGAAACTCGAGCAGGTCGCGCTGCGCCTCGGCACTGTGCTCCAGCAACTGCAGCAGCGGGTCGCTGAAGGTCGAGCCAAGCGATTCGGCCACGTAGTTGCCGCCACCCTGGCGGCTCACCAGCAGCCCCTTGGCCACCAGCTTCTGGATCGCCTCACGCAGTGACGGGCGCGACACACCGAACTGCTCGGCCAGGACGCGCTCGGCCGGCAGCCGCTGCCCAGAGGTCAGCGTGCCTTCCAGAATCATCCCTTCCAACCGATCGACGATGTCGTCGGACAGGCGCCGTTGGCGGACCTGATCAAAAACCATCACATGCTCTCCACAAACCCCCGGCCAATTTCAGGGGGCGCCTATTCTCGCCGATCCGGGCCGCGCCAGCACGTATCAGCCGACGGTTTTCGCATGCAAGCAGCTGCCCGTTCATCGACCCGCGACCAAAGTTTTGCACGGGACAAATTGACACACCCACGACAGCGCTTTTAACCTAGCGACCAGCCATTGTAAATTGGTCTTACCAATTATCCAATGCCAGTGCCTGACCAACAACAATTAGGGGCCACCCCATATGCAAACCTGGCAACAACTCTATACCCCGCTTGGTAGTCTCGGCCTGTCCGCACTGGCGGCGGTCATCCCTATCGTGTTCTTCTTCCTGGCCCTGGCCGTGTTCCGCCTCAAAGGCCACGTGGCTGGCAGCATCACCCTTGCCCTGTCGATCCTGGTGGCGATCTTCGCCTTCCAGATGCCTGTCGACATGGCCCTGGCTGCCGCAGGTTATGGCTTCCTTTACGGCCTCTGGCCGATTGCCTGGATCATCGTTGCCGCGGTGTTCCTGTACAAACTCACGGTCAAGAGCGGCCAGTTCGAAGTGATCCGCAGCTCGGTGCTGTCGATCACCGACGACCAGCGCCTGCAGGTACTGCTGATCGGCTTCTGCTTCGGTGCCTTCCTCGAAGGTGCGGCCGGCTTCGGCGCCCCGGTGGCCATCACTGCCGCGCTGTTGGTGGGCCTGGGCTTCAACCCGTTGTACGCCGCTGGCCTGTGCCTGATTGCCAACACCGCACCGGTAGCCTTCGGCGCCCTGGGCATCCCGATCATCGTGGCCGGCCAGGTCACCGGCATCGACGCCTTCCATATCGGCGCCATGACCGGCCGCCAGCTGCCACTGCTGTCGCTGTTCGTACCGTTCTGGCTGGTGTTCATGATGGACGGCCTGCGCGGCGTGAAAGAAACCTGGCCTGCCGCCCTGGTCGCCGGCCTGAGCTTCGCCGTGACCCAGTACTTCACCTCGAACTTCATCGGCCCTGAGCTGCCGGACATCACCTCAGCCCTGGTCAGCCTGATCTGCCTGACGCTGTTCCTGAAAGTCTGGCAGCCCAAGCGCTCGTTCAGCGAAGCCAAGGGCAGCGTCGGCGCCGCCGTGGTGCAACCGAGCGGCAGCCAGCCGACCCCGTACAGCTTCGGCGAGATCTTCAAGGCCTGGTCGCCGTTCCTGATCCTCACCGTGCTGGTCACCATCTGGACCCTGAAACCGTTCAAGGCGGCCTTCGCCCCGGGCGGCGCGATGTACAATTTCGTGTTCAACTTCGCCATCCCGCACCTCGACCAGCTGGTGATCAAGACCGCGCCGATCGTCACCGCGCCGACGGCCATGCCGGCGGTGTTCAAGCTCGACCCGATCTCCGCCACCGGCACCGCGATCTTCCTCTCGGCACTGATCTCCATGGCCGTGCTGAAGATCAACTTCAAAACTGGTCTGACCACTTTCAAAGAGACCTTCTGGGAACTGCGCTGGCCGATCCTGTCGATCGGCATGGTGCTGGCCTTCGCCTTCGTCACCAACTACTCGGGCATGTCCTCGACCATGGCCCTGGTGCTGGCCGGCACGGGCGCCGCGTTCCCGTTCTTCTCGCCGTTCCTCGGCTGGCTGGGCGTGTTCCTGACCGGTTCCGACACCTCGTCCAACGCCCTGTTCAGCTCGCTGCAGGCCACCACCGCGCACCAGATCGGGGTCAACGACACCCTGCTGGTCGCGGCCAACACCAGCGGCGGCGTGACCGGCAAGATGATCTCGCCACAGTCGATCGCCGTGGCCTGCGCAGCCACCGGCCTGGTTGGCAAGGAATCCGACCTGTTCCGCTTCACCGTCAAGCACAGCCTGTTCTTCGCCACTATCGTCGGCCTGATCACCCTGATCCAGGCCTATTGGCTGACCGGCATGCTGGTTCATCACTAAAGTGAAAGGGGCCGGGCGCCATCACGCGCCCGGCATCTCCTTCAACCCACGCTGCGAGAATCCATGATCATTTCCGCCTCCACCGACTATCGCGCCGCGGCCCAACGCAAGCTGCCTCCCTTCCTCTTCCACTACGCCGACGGCGGCGCCTACGCCGAGCACACCCTGCGCCACAACGTCTCGGACCTGGCCAGCATCGCCCTGCGCCAGCGCGTGCTGAAGAACATGTCCGAGCTCAGCCTGGAAACCAAGCTGTTCGACGAGACCCTGAGCATGCCCGTGGCCCTGGCCCCGGTCGGCCTCACCGGCATGTACGCCCGCCGTGGTGAAGTGCAGGCCGCGCGCGCGGCGGCCGCCCACGGCATTCCGTTCACCATGTCGACGGTGTCCGTGTGCCCGATCGAAGAAGTGGCGCCCGCCATCGACCGGCCGATGTGGTTCCAGCTGTACGTGCTCAAGGACCGCGGCTTCATGCGCAACGCCCTGGAGCGGGCCAAGGCCGCCGGCGTGAAAACCCTGGTGTTCACCGTCGACATGCCGGTGCCCGGCGCCCGCTACCGCGACGCCCACTCCGGCATGAGCGGCGCGAACGGCCCGATCCGCCGGGTGCTGCAGGCCATGACCCACCCCGAATGGGCCTGGGATGTCGGCGTGATGGGCCGCCCGCACGACCTGGGCAATATCTCCAAGTACCGCGGCAACCCCACGGGCCTTGCCGACTACATCGGCTGGCTGGGCAACAACTTCGACCCGTCGATCTCGTGGAAGGACCTGGAATGGATTCGCGAGTTCTGGGACGGCCCGATGATCATCAAGGGCATCCTCGACGCCGACGACGCCCGTGACGCGGTCAAGTTCGGTGCCGACGGCATCGTCGTGTCCAACCACGGCGGCCGTCAGCTCGACGGCGTGCTGTCCAGCGCCCGCGCCCTGCCGGCGATTGCCGACGCGGTCAAAGGCGACCTGAAGATCCTCGCCGACTCCGGCATCCGCAGCGGCCTCGACGTGGTGCGCATGATCGCCCTCGGCGCCGACATCGTGCTGATCGGCCGCGCCTTCCTCTGGGCCCTGGCCGTGCATGGCCAGGCCGGGGTGAAAAACCTGCTCGAACTGTTCGAGAAGGAAATGCGCGTGGCCATGGTGCTGACCGGTGCCAAGTCGATCAGCGAGATCACCCGCGATTCGCTGGTCCGCGAACTGGGCGCCTGAGCGCCCCTCCACAGTACCGCCTGAATGACCGGGGCATGCCGCGCACCAGACGCTGCGGCCCCGCGAGGAGATTGCATGAGCCTGCCCGTTGCGTTCCTGCGTGATGCCGAGCGCCTGATCCCCGCCGAACGCCGTTTCGACGACCCGACCTCCACCCTGGCCTTCGGCACCGACGCCAGCTTCTACCGGCTGATCCCCAAGCTGGTGGTGCGCGTCGAGTCTGAGGACGAAGTGGTCGGGCTGCTTCAACTGGCCCAGCGCGACCGCGTACCGGTGACCTTCCGCGCCGCCGGCACTAGCTTGTCCGGCCAGGCCATCAGCGACTCGGTGCTGATCGTGCTCGGCGATAACTGGAACGGCCGCGAGATTCGCGGCCAAGGCGAGCAGATCCGCCTGCAACCCGGCGTCATCGGCGCCCAGGCCAACGCCTGGCTGGCCCCGTACGGGCGCAAGATCGGCCCCGACCCGGCCTCGATCAACGCCTGCAAGATCGGCGGTATCGTTGCCAACAACGCCAGCGGCATGTGCTGCGGCACCGCGCAGAACACCTACCACACCCTCGCCGGCCTGCGCCTGGTGCTGGCCGACGGCACCCGCCTGGACAGCGAAGACCCTGCCAGTGTCGCAGCCTTTGAAAACAGCCACGCCGACCTGCTCGCAGCGTTGGCCCGCCTGGGCCGCGAAACCCGCGCCAACACCGACCTGGCCGACCGCATCCGGCACAAATACCGGCTGAAGAATACCACCGGCCTGTCACTCAATGCGCTGGTGGACTACGACCAGCCGCTGGATATCCTGCAGCACCTGCTGGTCGGTTCCGAAGGCACCCTGGGCTTCATCAGCGCCGTCACCTACGACACCGTGCCCGATCACCCGCACAAGGCCAGCGCGCTGCTGGTATTCCCCAGCGTGGAAAGCTGCTGCCGCGCCGTCACCGTGCTCAAGCGCCAGCCAGTGTCCGCCGTCGAACTGCTCGACCGCCGCAGCCTGCGTTCGGTGCAGAACATGCCGGGCATGCCGCTGTGGGTCAAAGGCCTGTCGGACAACGCCTGCGCCCTGCTGATCGAGTCCCGGGCCGCCAGCCAGAGCCTGCTGCACGAACAACTGCAGTTGGTGATGGCCTCGATCGCCGATTACCCGCTGGAGCAGAAGGTCGACTTCAGCGAAGACCCGGCCGTGTACAACCAGCTGTGGAAGATCCGCAAGGACACCTTCCCCGCCGTCGGCGCCGTGCGCCAGACCGGCACCACGGTGATCATCGAAGACGTCACCTTCCCCATCGAACAACTGGCCGAAGGCGTCAACCGCCTGATCCAGCTGTTCGACAAGCACCACTACGACGAGGCGATCATCTTCGGCCACGCGCTGGAAGGTAACCTGCACTTCGTCTTCACCCAGGGTTTCAACAGCGCCGAAGAAGTGGCCCGTTACCAGGCCTTCATGGACGACGTCGCGCAGCTGGTGGCCGTCGAGTTCGGCGGCTCGCTCAAGGCCGAGCACGGCACCGGCCGCAACATGGCACCGTTCGTGGAGCTGGAATGGGGCCATGACGCCTACCAGCTGATGTGGAAGCTCAAGCGCCTGCTCGACCCCAACAGCATCCTCAACCCCGACGTGGTGCTGAGCGAAGACCCTGACATCCACCTGAAAAACCTCAAGCCGCTGCCCGCCGCCGACGAGATCGTCGACAAGTGCATCGAGTGCGGCTTCTGCGAACCGGTCTGCCCCTCCAAGGGACTGACCCTCAGCCCACGCCAGCGCATCGTCATGTGGCGCGACATCCAGGCGAAGCAACGCGCCGGCATCGACACCCGCGAGCTGCTGCAGACCTACCAGTACCAAGGCATCGACACCTGCGCCGCCACCGGCCTGTGCGCCCAGCGCTGCCCGGTCGGCATCAACACCGGCGAGCTGGTAAAGAAGCTGCGCAGCCAGGCCGCCGATCACGCCAAGGCCGCCGACTGGCTGGCCGAGCATTTCCACACGGCCCTGGGCGGCGCCCGCTTCACCCTGACCGCCGCCAACACCGCCCGCAAACTGCTTGGCGCCCCACGCCTCGGGCGCCTCAGTGCAGCACTGAGCAAGGCCAGCAAAGGCCGCCTGCCGCAGTGGACCCCGGCCATGCCACAGCCGCTGCGCACGATGGAATTCGGCCCGGCGAGCAACGACGCTCGCCCCCGCGTGGTCTACCTCGCCGCCTGTGTTTCACGCGTGATGGGCCCCGCCTACGCCGACCGCGAGCAAAGTTCGTTGCTCGACAAGACCCGCGCCCTGCTGGAGAAAGCCGGCTACCAGGTGGTGTTCCCGGACAACGCCGACAGCCTCTGCTGCGGCCAGCCGTTCGCCTCCAAGGGCTACCCCGAGCAGGCCGAACACAAGCGCCAGGAACTGATCAACGCCCTGCTCCACGCCAGCCGCGGCGGCCTCGACCCGATCTACTGCGACACCAGCCCGTGCACCCTGCGCCTGGTGCAGGACCTGGGCGAAACCCGGCTGGACCTGTACGACCCGGTGCGCTTCATCCGCACCCACCTGGTCGACAAACTGGAGTTCACCCCCCAGGACGAACCGGTGGCCGTGCACGTGACCTGCAGCACCCAGCACCTGGGCGAAAGCCAGGCATTGATCGACCTGGCGCGCCGTTGCAGCAAGCAGGTGGTGATCCCGGAAGGCATCCACTGCTGCGGCTTCGCCGGCGACAAGGGCTTCACCACCCCCGAGCTCAACGCCCACTCGTTGCGCAGCCTGAAGGATGCGGTGCAGTATTGCAGCGAAGGCATCTCCACCAGCCGCACCTGCGAAATCGGCCTGTCCAGCCACAGCGGCATCGACTATCACGGCCTGGTCTACCTGGTCGACCGCGTCACCCGCCCGCGCTCAATCTGAGCGATACCTGTAGGAGCGGCCTTGTGTCGCGAACGGGCCGTAAAGCGGCCCCTCGATTTCAGCGCAAACGCGAAAACCCCGGGGGCTGCAGTGCAGCCCTTTCGCGACACAAGGCCGCTCCTATAACGACCGCATTGCCCGAACAATGGCAACATCCCGCCACACACCACCCTATCGCCAAGCCATCACCCCGATTGAACCCCCGCCAAAACCCAACAGTCCACCCTTACAGGCCCACCTTCCGCGGCCATAAAAGGAGACACCCATGAAAGGTACCGCGCTTTCGGCCCTCTTCGCGGCCGCTACCCTCCTGGCATCCCCGGCCTTCGCCGCCGATGACCTGTGCACCACCAACCTGCAGAAGATCGACGACAGCATGGCCACCGCCGGTGCTACTTCCGAAGGCCTGGACAAGGCCCTGACCGAGCAGGTCGACAAAGCCAAGGCCGCCCAGGCGTCAGGTGACACCAAGGGCTGCATCGCCATCACCAGCAAGGTGCTGGAGCGCCTGGAAAAGACCGAGAAAGGCGGCGGCGCGGCCGGCAGCGGTGCTTGAGCCCTCGCAGCGCGGGCGACAGGACCGGCTGTCGACGTCGCCCGCGCAATGGCGTATACTCCACCTCACGTGCCGTAAGGTGCGTTAGCCAAGAGCTAGTGTGGGGCCGATCAGGATTCGACGCCGGTAGCGAAACTCTAGGTGCATGCCGAGTTGGTAACAGAACTCGTAAATCCACTGTTGCAACTTTCTATAGTTGCCAATGACGAAAACTACGAGGGCTACGCTCTCGCTGCGTAAGCAGCTGAGCCCGCTCTCCTGGTAGCTTCGGCTCCAGCAATCATCAGGGGATGCCTGTAAACCCGAAATGATTGTCATACAGAACAGGATCGTCGTGTAGCACGTTGGGGGCAAAGCGACTAAAACTTACCCAACTCATCCAAAGCACCCTGCCCGTCGGGCGGCTGCGGATTAAATCAGTAGACACGGCTAAGCATGTAGTACCGACAGCGGAGTACTGGCGGACGGGGGTTCAAATCCCCCCGGCTCCACCAAATCCAAAAAAGAAGACGCCTTAGGGCGTCTTTTTTTGTGCCTGGAATAATCTGCTCCACCTGCTTAGGCGTTACAGATTGTTTCGAAATGCAGCGAAAAAATCAGATTTAACCCCTTTCTTGTAGGGCATTTCCCAAAGATACTCGCAGCCATTGTGGTGTTCCGGGCTAGGTACTAGTGTCGGTCTGTCGTTGCCAAGCAACGATCGGCTTTGACAGGCCGCCCTGAACTAACCACATGGCTTTGCCGTTATGGCAGCTGTCCATGGGGCACCTCGTGTGCGCCGGTTTGGTCTGTTCCCGGTCTGTCAACCCATGTACAGCTGCCGCCTTTCTGTTTGACAGCAGACGGTCGTGGCCCCAACTGAACAGGCCTGCATAATGCTGAAGATAGTCCCCGATCCACCCCACCTCCTCCACTCCCTGGAAGACACGCTGATGATGGCCGCCGACTACGCGCTCTGCGCAGAAGCCGTCGCCCAGCAGGCAATGCTGATGCAGCCCAAGTCACCGGTGTCGTTGCTGATCATGACGTCAATGCACGAGCTAGACAGCTTGCGCAAATTGCTCGAAACGGCGCTGGCCCAGATCCAGAGGCCTGCCGATCCGCAGACGCTGCACTGATCCGTATCATGATCTGCCTGGCCAGCGAGGCCAGGCACCTACGACTTCAGGGAGATCAAACAATGGCTACTGAAGAAACCAGATTCACCGTCGGCAAAACCACATTCTTCCAAGGTGAAAACCAGACCCATCCATTGTTCCGCATCGAAGCCGGCATCCCTTGCCAGGCCGCCCGCGAACAAGCTTCGGAACTGATGGGCTACGTTCGCGACCTGTCCATCGACGGCCTCATGGAAGACAAACCCCAGCTACTCTGGGCCTCGCACTACCTCTGCGCCCTGGCCAAGGCCCTGCTGGATGACGCCGAGTTGGGCATGGCAAAAACGCCTTGAAATAACCCCCGCAGCCGCTCTATACAGAAGCGGCCTTGCGTCGCGAAAGGGCCGCAAGGCGCCACCGAACTAAAGCTTACAACCAAGCCTCGCAAAGCGTTTCCGCCTGGTTGAGGATCAGCTGGGCCGCTTCCTCGGCCTGATCCGGCGGGTACTTGTACTTGCGCAAAATCCGCCGCACCAGAATGCGCAGTTTGGCCCTCACGCTTTCACGACTGCTCCAATCGACACTGACATTTGCCCGCAGGCTGGCAGTCAACTCATGGGCGATTTTGGCCAGGATCTCATCGCCCAGATCGCGCACCGATGCCTCGTTGGTCGCCAAGGCATCATAGAACGCCAGTTCGTCATCGTTGAGCCCCAAAGCATCGCCACGCTGGCTGGCGGCGGCGAACTTCTTGGCCATTTCGATCAATTCCTCAATGACCTGAGCGGTTTCGATCGAGCGGTTCTGGTAGCGTTTGATCACATTGGCTAGTAGCTCAGAGAATTTCTTCTCCTGAGCCAGGTTGGTGCTGTAACGGCTTTTGATCTCACCTTCGAGCAAGCGCTCCAAAAGCTCCACTGCCAGGTTCTTCTCCGGCAGGTTGCGCACTTCTGCGAGAAACGCATCATCGAGCAGACCGATGTTAGGCTTGTCCAAGCCTACCGCGTCAAAGATGTCCACCACCTCACCGGAGACCACCGCATTGCCGATGATCTGGCGGATGGCCAATTCACGTTCTTCGTCAGTCTTTTTCTGCTGACTGACTTCACGCTTGATCAGGATCACCTTGATTGCCTGGAAGAACGCCACTTCCTCGCGGACGGCCTTGGCTTCATCCAGAGTGCAGCACAGGGTAAACGCCTTGCTCATGGCCAGTGCGTTGTCGGCAAAACGCTTCTTGCCGTCTTCCAGGCCCAACACATGGTTGGCGGCTCCAGCCAGCAGCTTGTGCCCGCCGGTGAGAAAATCGCTGTAGTCGAAGCCATGCAGCAGGCTACGCAGGACGTCCAGCTTCTCCTCCAGCACCGAGTAGGCCTCATGGGCATCCACGGTAGGTCGGCCCTTGCCCTTGCTGCCGGTGTACTCCTTGAGGGCAGCTTTCAGCTCATTGGCGATGCCGATGTAATCCACCACCAAGCCGCCCTGCTTGTCCTTGAATACGCGGTTAACCCGGGCGATCGCCTGCATCAGGTTGTGGCCCTTCATTGGTTTGTCCACGTACAGGGTGTGAACGCACGGCGCATCGAAGCCGGTCAGCCACATGTCACGAACGATCACCAACTTGAGCGGGTCGAGGGGGTCCTTGAAACGTTTTTCCAAGCGTTTTTTGACCTGGCCGGAATAGATGTGCGGCCGTAGCAAAGCCTTGTCCGAGGCGCTGCCGGTCATGATAATTTTGATTGCGCCTTTCTCAGGGTCTTCGTCGTGCCACTCCGGACGCAAGGCGACAATCTCGTTGTACAGGTGCACACAGATCTCGCGGCTCATGGCCACCACCATGGCTTTGCCGGGCATCTGCCCCACACTCACCATGCCCTGATTCCGTTCCTCGAAATGCTTGACCAGGTCAGCGGCCACGCTATGTACACGTGGTTCTGCACCAACCACTCGTTCCAGGGCGGCCCAACGGGTTCTCAGCCTGGCCTGCTGGTCGTCCTCCTCATCCTCGGCCAGTTCATCGACCTGCTCGTCAATCGCCGGCAGCTCGCTTTCCTTCAAGGACAGCTTGGCCAGACGCGACTCGTAGTAGATGGCAACGGTCGCACCGTCTTCAGTGGCCTGCTGCATGTCGTAGACGTGGATGTATTCACCGAAAACCGAGCGGGTGTCGCGATCTTCGCTGGATACCGGAGTGCCAGTGAAGGCCACGAAAGTGGCGTTCGGCAGCGCATCGCGCAGGTGCTGGGCATAGCCCACCTGGTAACGGGTTCGGCTTTCGGCGGCCTGCAGTACCTCCGAGGTTTTCAGCTCGGCACCAAATCCGTACTGAGTGCGGTGCGCTTCGTCGGCAATGACCACGATGTTCCGGCGATCGGACAGTACCGGGAAGGTATCTTCGTCCGCACCTGGCATGAATTTCTGGATAGTGGCGAAGACAATGCCGCCGCTCGGCCGATTGTTCAGTTTGCGGCGCAAGTCACCGCGAGACTCAACCTGGACGGGCTGTTCGCGCAGCAGATCCTGGGACAGCGAGAACACCCCGAACAACTGGCCGTCCAAGTCGTTACGGTCGGTAATCACCACGATGGTCGGGTTTTCCATTGCTGCTTCCTGCATCACCCGAGCGGCGAAGCAGGTCATGGTGATGCTCTTGCCCGAGCCCTGAGTGTGCCAGACCACCCCGCCCTTGTGGCTGCCGCCGGGGCGCGAGGCGCTGACCACCTGCCCGATGGCAGCGCGCACAGCGTGAAACTGGTGGTAGCCGGCAATCTTCTTCACCAACCGGCCGTCATCCTCGAACAGTACGAAGTAGCGCAGGTAATCAAGCAGCATCGGCGGGGCCAAGGCACCGCGCACCAGGGTCTCCAGTTCGTTGAACTGGCCCAACGGGTCAAGAACCTGACCGTCAATGGTGCGCCAGTTCATGAAACGCTCGGCATCGGCGGACAGCGAGCCCATCCGCGCTTCGCTACCGTCAGAAATCACCAGGATTTCGTTGTACTGGAACAGGTCCGGGATCTGTTCCTTGTAAGTCTGGATCTGATCGAAGGCTTTGCCCAGGTCGGCCTTCACATCCGCCGGATTCTTAAGTTCCAGCAGCACCAATGGCAGGCCGTTGACGAACAGGATGATGTCCGGACGCCGGATATGTTTCGGCCCCTTGATGCTGAACTGATTGATGGCCAGCCAATCATTGGCCTTTACATCGACCCAGTCGATCAGGCGCACAAAGTCGCCACGGGTTTCACCGTCCTTTTGATACTGCACCGACACACCGCTGACCAACAGGCGGTGGAACAAGCGGTTGGCCGACAGCTGAACCGGCAGGCCCAGCTCCTGCACCTGCTTGAGGGCATCCTCGCGTGCGGCCAGCGGCACCGTGGGGTTGAGCTTGGCGATGGCGCTGCGCAAGCGCTCTGTAAGGAGCACCTGGCGGTAGTTGTCACGCTCCGGGTTCTCGCCGTCATGGGCGATAGTCGGGCCATACACATGGCGGTAGCCCACCTCTGCCAGCCAGCCGAGGGTTTCCTGTTCCAATTGGTCTTCGGTCATTTCACTTCACTTCCTGTGTCCCGCTCCCCGTCCACCTCCGCCCCGATCTCGACAATGCTCGGCAGGTTGCGGCCCAAGGGTTCGGGCAATACGTGTAAAAGTTGGTATCTGCCGGCACCGACGGGTTTGTCGATACCAGCTAGCGCGTATTCGGTCACCATCCGTCTAGCAATAACGCGTCATCACTCGTTGGCCTCCCACTCCCTGGCCGCTATTTCGCCAGTCTGATGGAAGCGCCGTACCCGGCCCAGAAACTCGGCAAAGTCAGCATTTTCTGCCGTCAGGCGGTTGCACATGTCCCAGTCGACTTCACTGCGTTCGCGGGCCGGGATCAGAATCTGGCTTTCCGTGGGACTCTGAACGTCAAGCTGAATCACCCCAATGCCATGCGCAGCGGCGAGCATGCGCAATTCTTTGAGAGTGCCGTCGCCCTCCACCGTGGCGGCTACCAGGTAGCCAAAATGCGCCCAAGAAGAGTTGGACACGGCCTGGAAGAAACTCTTGCGCGCATTGGAGCGGTTGAGCAGCAACTTGACTTCGAATGACCACAATCGAGCTCGGCGATCGCCCAACACACGGACGCAGTCACGCAAATCTGACGTCCAGTCGGCCGTCAGGTCTTCCAGACCGACCAGATCTGGATGCAACCATTCATTGCCCCCGATACCAGCACGGTTGGACGAACGTTTTTCGTTGATCCGCATGGCGTACACACGCTGCTCGTCGGTCAACAAGTACTCCGCCAAAAGTGGATAGAGCGCATGCTCACGCAACGGCGCTTGCTCAGGTAGGTCTGACGCTACGAGGGCGACACCTTCAGCCGCCGCCACCTCGGCGTTGGCATCCAACTCCGACCAGTAATAGTGACGTGGCCGTCCTTCGGTCGTTTTTAGTTGCGGGTGCATCTGCTGCCAGCGCGGGCGTGAACCCGAGATCTCCGCCACCAGTTGCTGCACCAGATCATCGTCAGTCTTGATGTAGCTGGCACTACCAGCCTTCTTGGCCGCGCATTCGGCCGGAAACTCCTCAAAAATCCATTGCGCCAGTTCGCGGGCGGTCTGCTGGGTATCCGGCAGGCTTTGCAGGCGTTCGACGACGCGTTGACGCAGATTCAGCGACATATCAGACAGCCTCCGACAACATGGCTTCGACGGAGGCCTCCATTTCCGGCAGGCGCAGCTGGCCGGAGATCAGGCGAGGAAGCAAGGTATCGCGGAGCTGGGTGAGGGTACGGGCTTTCTCCGCATTCACCAGCCAGCGTTCTAGGAGTGGTTCAATCAATACCCCTGCATTGCGAAGCACCTCGGCGGGAGGGACAACAACCTTAGCCTCTGTTAGGTGCTTTCTCTGAATGTGCCCCATCGTGGTCGCCTTGCTGGCAGCTGTATGTTGGAAGTCAGTCAAGTGCTGACGCGTCCAGAGGTAGTAGAACCATTTCGGAAAGTCATTAGACGTCACTTTGAAAAGATGCTGGTTCAGGGCGCCTTCACCACCACACCAAATCACAACCTCAAGGCTGCCCGACCATGAGAACAGGACATCACCGTCCTGAATTATGTATTCGGGGTTTATGTTCCTGCCCGCTCTATCCGCACCAATCGTATCGCCTTTACGTAGCTGGGCTATTTTGATGACTGGAAGCCAGCCATCTTTCGTAGGCGGGAACCTCTGCAGTGCCAAACCATTTAAGTAGTTGGCAATCGAATCCAAGCTGCGGACCATCCATCCCCTCGGGACCAATCCTAACTCTGACTCTTCAAAGCTATCCGGAAAAAGCGCCGTGGTTGTCGCATCCATACCTTCGGGCTCGAGCCCTTCCGCCTTGGCGCGTACCGGGTCGAAATTGACAAACCAAGATTTGAACAGCGCCTGGGCGATGGCTTCTAAGGTGACATTGGTTTCGCGGAGCAGCGTGATACAGTCGTCCAAACTACTAAGCAGATCGGCAATACCTTTTTGCTCGACTGGCGGAGGAACAAAAATAGATACAGGGTATAGATTGTTCCTATTCAGCGACGGTTGAGCACTGCCGGAATTGAACGCAGAAAAATCAAATGCCTTCATGAAATAGAAGACAAATTTAGGAAAGTTCCCTTTAAAATCGGTAACGTATAAAGCAGTATTCAAAGGCCAGTAATCGTGGTCTGTGTATGCTGCCACTCCAAAAGATGCACCACTTCGACCAACTGTCACACCGGGAGCTTTCGCTCTAATAGTATCGTGATAGCCCGTGATGCCGAATGAGCCGAGTATTGGGACTGAACCAGGCTTTCTCTCTTGATCTGGCAGGTCATGGCCACGCTGGATTGCAACGAACTCTCCGAATGTAATTTCGCGCCAATCAGAACTCATAACCCAGCCCTCCCAGCTTCTGCCGGATCACCTGATCTAACTCGGCGCCCTTGGCCACTTGCTCGCCCAGCAGTGCGGTGAGGTGCTGCATCTTCTCGGCAAAGGCTTCGTCGTCATCCTCGATGGCCTCAGCGCCGACATAACGACCTGGGGTCAATACATGGCCATGCTCGGCAATCTCAGCGAGAGGCACGCTGCGGCAGAAGCCAGCCACATCGGCGTATTCGCCGATTTCACTTCCCTCATCCAACGGTACCCCGCGCCAGTTAGCAACAGTCTGGGCGATACGCTCGATGTCGCTATCGAGCAGCTCGATCTGCACCCGGCTGATATTGGTGCCGAGCTTGCGCGCGTCGATAAACAGCACCTCGCCAGGGCGTTTGGCTTTCTGCTTGGCCAAGAACCACAAGCAGGCCGGGATCTGCGTGTTGAAGAACAGCTGGCCCGGCAACGCGACCATCACCTCGACCACATCGGCTTCGACCATCGCCTTGCGGATCTCGCCTTCCATATTCTGGCTGGAGCTCATCGAGCCGTTGGCCAGGACGATGCCGGCACGACCGCTGGACTTGAGGTGGAACAGCATATGCTGCAGCCAGGCGTAGTTGGCGTTGCCTTGCGGCGGCGTGCCGTAGACCCAGCGCGGATCGCCGTCGAGGCTGCCATGCCACCAGTCACTAACGTTGAATGGCGGGTTGGCCAAGACGAAATCGGCGCGTAGGTCACTGTGCTGGTTGCGCACAAAACTGTCGCCTGGCTCTTTGCCGAGGTTAAAGTCGATGCCGCGGATGGCCAGGTTCATTGCCGCGAGGCGCCAGGTGGTCGGGTTGGACTCCTGGCCGTAGATCGACACGTCGCCCAGCTTGCCGCCATGTGCCTCGATGAATTTCTCCGACTGTACGAACATACCGCCGGAGCCACAGCATGGGTCGTAGACCTTGCCGTGATGTGGGTTGAGCACGGCCACCAGGGTTTTGACAATGCTGGCCGGGGTGTAGAACTGTCCGCCCTTTTTGCCTTCGGCACTGGCGAATTGGCCAAGGAAGTATTCGTAGACCTGGCCGAGCAGGTCGCGGGCGACATTGGCGTCGCCGCCGAAACCAATGGTCGAGATCAGGTCGACCAACTCGCCGAGCTTGCCATCCGGCAGCTGGACGCGGGCATAGCGTTTGTCGAGGATGTTCTTCAGCGACGGGTTTTCCGCTTCGATGGCGGCAAGCGCCTCGTCGATGCGTTTGCCGATGTCGACCTGCTTGGCGGCGGCCCGCAGCGACTCCCAGCGGGCCGCTTCCGGTACCCAGAACACGTTGACTTCCTTGTAGTAGTCGCGCTCTTCCAGCTCCTCAGCCAGGTATTCGGGATCGTCACTGTTCAGGCAGTACTCATCCGTGGCGTCGGCAAAGCGGCGCTCCAGCTCGGCACGGCGGCCGGCGAAGCTGTCGGAGATGTACTTGAGGAAGATCAGGCCGAGCACGATGTGCTTGTACTCAGCGGCGTCCATGTTGGCGCGCAGCTTGTCGGCGGTGGCCCACAGGGTCTTTTCCAGATCCTGCAGGGTGCTGCTGGTGGCGCTGACAGCGGCCTTGCGCCCGCGCTTCTTTTTCGCCGGTTCCGACTCTGGCTCGGCCCCGGCTGCGCTCGGCGCCAAGCGGGTGCGGGCCTGCTTGAGTGCCTGTTCAGCGAGACTGCTGGCGGCCTGTTCGGTACTCTTTTGATCCGACATAGACTGATCCCTACATACGACGCAGATGAATTGCGCGGTAAAAAATGAAATCCCGACCACAGAGGCCCGGACGAAAATAGCTGCATGATACCGGGGCAGATAGTTGCCAGTTCAACTTCCTCGGCATCGGCACCATGGCTGCTTCAGCATGCGCGACCGACGATGCCAATTTCCGCGCACAATAGGCCGTTGAGCTGTTAGCGCCAAGACTGGACGTGCCCACAGGTAAACAATCCAGGCAGACTCCGCTGGCGACACTGCGCTAGACATATCTCAGCTGGCTGAAGCGCCCCCATTTGCAAATGCTGCCTTGAACAACCTGTACACATAATTGACATGTCGCTGAGCATAATACCCCGCCGACCCCGAAACCCTGAATTAATGCACTTGCGATTGCAGCCTCACTGCGCACCTAGTAACGCCTCAAAGTCCGAAGCCTGAAGCTCCGAAGCCCCGCTCAACATATCTCGCGCCAACGCCCGCCGCTTACTCAGCAGCTCATCCAGCGTCGCCTCGAACGTCGGCATCGCCGCATCGCGAACCGTCGGGTAGTACACATACACATCCTTCTGCTGCCCAATCCGATAGGCCCGATCGGTCGCCTGATCTTCCTTGGCCGGGTTCCAGCACCGCGTAAAGTGAATGACGTGGTTGGCGGCCTGCACGTTCACCCCGAATCCGACGGCGATAGTGGACAGGATGATGACGGCGAAACCTGGCAGCTCCTGGAATTGATCGATCAGCCGCTGCCGGCTATTGGCGCTCTGACTGCTGGTGCTGGTATCGCCATTGATGACCGTCGCCCGAAAGCCGAAATGCTGCTGAATCGCGTGCTGCAGTTCCCGCTGAATATCTCGCAACTCGGTAAAGACGATGACCTTGTCGCCGTTGCCGGCCCGTTTGATCGACTCGAGCGTCTGCATCAGCCACTGAAGCTTCGGGGAGTTGTCGCGCAAGCGCGTGTCTGGCTGAACGCTGTAAGGGTGGGCGCAAATCAGCTTGAGCTTGTGCAGCAAGCCGAGCATGCCGGAGGTCTTTTGATCGAGCTGCTCTTCGATCTGCTGCTTCTGGCTGTATGCGGATATTTCGGACAGATACAGGTTACGCTGCAGGGCATGCATGCCAAGTGAACGGCATGCTGTGTCTTCGATCTTGGCCGGCAGGTCCTTGGCGATATCCTGCTTGGTCCGCCGCAACGTCTGCGGTTCGATAAGCCCACGCAGGCGTTCCAACGCATCCGTATCACGCTCCAGTGCGGCCTCGATGGGGCGCTGATAGTCGCGACCGAACTGATTCAAACCACCAAGGAATCCTGGCTGAATGAAGTCGAACAGGCACCAGAGATCGATCAGGGTGTTCTCGACCGGCGTACCGGTACACGCCACTCGGAACCGTGCGGGGATGGCTTTGATCGCCTGAGTCACCAGTGCTGCGGGGTTCTTCAACTTCTGAGCTTCGTCGCACACGACGATGGACCATTGCTGGCGCGCCAGGGAAAACTCCTGGTCACGCAGTGTCTCGTAAGTCGTCAGAACAATTCGGGCATCGCCCATCCAACCTGGGCGCAGCAGGTTCTTGATGCCCTTGGCTTTCAAGTCCGCTGGGATTTCATCTTTCTTGAACTTCACTGCACTCAAGGCTGAGCCATACAACTTCAATACAGGCAGCGCATCAGCAAAGAAGAACCGGTGAAGCTCTCGCTCCCAGTTATCGAGCAACGAAACCGGAGCGACGATCAGTGTTGGCTGATCGTTTGGGTACTGTTCCAAGTACCAGACCAGGAAGGTGAGCAACTGGATCGTTTTCCCAAGCCCCATGTCATCCGCGAGCAAGCAACCCGACACGTCCGCGGGGGACAAGCGGAACAAATGCTGCAACCACGCCACGCCTTGCATCTGATGGTCACGAAGAACGACTTCAGGCTTGAGCAAACCAGGCAAACTTGGCGTTGCATCCAAAGCGGCTCGTAACGCTGCTTGACGTACCTGTACGTAAGTCGGCTCGTCAATGTTGTGGCCGATTTGCAGTACGGCGCGGCCAACTTTCTCCCGTTGCTCAACCTGGCCGGTCTCGACAGGTGCAATCTTCTTCGACCAGGCATCCAACAGTTGCTCTGCTGCAGTAATCGAGAGTGGTGTTTCGGACTCTGGCAAACAAACCGTGTCATCACCAGCAGCGCGTGCTTCATCCAGCCGCTGCCCAAACGCTTCAAATTGAGCACGATCGGAAGGATCCCACCGACCCAGGATTTCTGCGTCGATGCCCAGCGCTGCCACATCTTTCGGCAACCAGTTCTCGGTCGCCTCTTTGACCAGGAAAGGCGACGTAATTCTTTCCGCTTCACCAATGCCTGTCACACGGTCGCCGTAGAGAGAAAGGTCCAGGACCGATTCAAATTCGATTCCGGCCGCTTCATTTTGCCAACGCTTGAGCAGGTCATTGATGCCTGCCATCTGGCGCAAATCAAAATCGCTGAGCTCCAGCTCATAGCCCTGCCAGAAGCCCGCAGCCATGCCGGCGGCCAACTTCAGGTGCAATTCATGCACCAGTGGCGCGAACTCATGGGCCGCTTTGAACTCAATTTCGATGGGCGCTTGCGGGGTTGGAGAAATCGGTTCGAGCGTCAGTGTTACCTGCTCGATACGCTGGCCCGCTTCATCCAGTTTGGGTTCCAGATGGAAACGATGAAAGAAAATGCCCGCGTCGGCGAGCTCGTCTTCATAGGCGTCGGCATCTAGCACTTGCGCGGCACCTTCGCCGAGTGTGCTGTAAGGATTACGGACGAATGAAAGGGCATCGTCACCAGCAACCCGACGCCCGGGCAAAGAACGCACGTAGTCCAGTACCGATTTGACTTCAGGCTCAATCAGAACATGAGTCAGCGAGCCATCGTCACCCGTTACCCGGTATCGATCCTGAACCTGCTTGGCACCGTCAAAACTCTCAAGCCAGTTAGCCGGCTGGCCTTCGAAGCTCGGTTGCAACTCGATAACCGGTGTGTCGCCTAACGTCGACTTTCGCGGGTTGAGCCGCAGCTTTTCGGGTTTGATAACGACGGTCTTATCCAGGAAGCCATCCATACCAGCGCCAGCCTTGCGCGCCAGCTTTCTGATGCTGGCCCAGCCAACCTGGTTGGTTACTTCACCGGGCTCATTTTGTTGTGCCAGATAAAGCTGTCGTACCGCACCGGTCAGTTTCCAGGACGCCTCAGGCAGAAGTTCTGTGGCTCCCTGATATTGAACGATGGCGCCCGTTCGTTGCACTTGCACATTGGCATTGGACTGCGAATCGCGCCAGCCACTGATAGAGACCTTGAAATCGTCGGAGGCAAGGCTGCCCTGGCTGCTCAATTGAGGGATGAGGGCTGTCAGCGGCGGCAACCCCAATAGCGGCAGGCTTGTTACGTGCTCGGGCTCACTCAGCAGCCGGTAGAGCTCATCCCACGTCAGTAGCCATCGATCGCTCAGCTGGGAGACGAACTCCTCTTCTTCCAGCTGATCAAGATAACTGGCCAGCGACCAGGACTCGGTATTCTCCGCCAAGCTCAGGGGATAACAGATACCCTGCTCCTCAATGGAAAAAGTCGGCTCAGCCTTTTCTGCTGCCGAATTCGGCTGCAGGCCAATGCCTTTGAGGAAACGCTTGAGCATCACTCTCTCCAGAACCGTAGTGGCTTATTGTTCTCGGGCTTGAAGCCCAATCGCCGGAGGGCGATGGTTGCAGCCTGATCGTTTTCTTCTAGTTGAATATGGATTGCACCGCCCTGCGCACGTCGATCATGGAGCGTGTGTTTAACTGACCTCATGGACTCACGAAGCTGATAGTCAAACGACAGCAGTCTTGAAGTGGCTGGCTCTACCCCCTGGCTTTGAATACGAATGCCCAGTCTCTCTAGGGTGTCATCGAACTTGATCAGCCATCCCTCAACGCGATCTGAGCGGCTCGGAGCCGGGAAGTGACGCATCCACTCTATTACACGATGGCGCTGCTTAATTTCGGTAGCGAGTCCAAGCTGGGACTTCTCTGGATCAAACGGAGCTTTGTCTGCCTGATACACATAGCAGGCGCCCATTCCCGAGAACTCCACGAAAAAGTAGTTCCCGATCTGCATGACGACAGCGTTGTTATGACCAGCTGCGCCTATCAGCCGGCCAAGACGCCCTTTGTTCTTCTCACGGAAATGAGCAAAGTCTCGACCTTCGTTACTCCAAGCATCCGAGCCCATGATGATTCGGGTGTAGCTCATCTGGTTGGCAAACCGCAGCCAGTAGAAAAGGCGTGACTGGTCGACGTCATCATCGCCCTTCAGCAGGTTGAAGAAGTGTTCCAGATCCTCCTTCGCAAACCACGCTACAACCATCGCACAGACATCTTTATCGACATACCGCAGCCAGCTGTTTTGTCTGGAGCGGATCTGCGGACTCCCCCAATTGTCGAGCGCGAGCTGTTTGAGCAGCGACGATGGTTTCTCTCGATAAGCTGCCAAGTGGTAGCGCGCCAGGCATGCACTCAGAATCTGATTCATGTACCCCTGGTGCTGCCGGCCGATGTCGACCAAATCGGCCAGACGCTGAGAGAACTCAGCGTCATCCAACAAGAAAATACGAGAAACCAGTACGGTAAAAATCCTGTTCCACAGCCAACTTTTGTCTGGGATCTGCGCAATCGTCTGCAATGCCGAAAGGTCACTGATCTCACCGTTGAACATCTGCTCACCCAGCGTGGCACCTGCCTGCTCGGAAAAAAGCTCCTGATGTTGCTGAACGATCTGCACCCACTCCTTCACACGCTTCTGCTGGTCTCTGACACATTCGAAACCGAGCTGAACGTCTTCACGCAACAGGCACCAATTGGCGTTCTGCGCAGGCGTAGCAGAGTCGTAGCCAAAGTAGCTGAAGCACAGCGCTAACCAATCACGGCGGCTCAGCTCTCGATTCTCAATGCGCTTATGGACTTCTTGATGCACTCTCGCGTAAAGCTGGTCATCGTCAAGTATCGGTCCGACGCGCTCACTTTTGTCTGAAAGGCCGGCGAACACCAAGCGCCATTCCGAAGCATTGAGTGGCAGTACATTGCGAAACTTGCTTATCGCAGCACGGCGCTTTTCCTCGGGTGGCGGCAAGGCTTTTTCAGCGCGCTCGAATCGCTCGTAAAGATCGACTCCCGCAGCAGCCAGGCGAGGGAAACGCTCCAACGGTTCTGGGGCCTGCACCGTGCGATGAGCTGACAGGCTTTGGCTAATGGCGGCGGAAAGCCTCGCGATCGAGCTGGTCATCGGTTCATCGCCAACTGACATTTTTCCACGTCAGTGTTAGTGAATACCGGCACATCAGGCTTGAGATTGCCTTCCTTCTCCTTCAAGCCAAAGAACTGCATACGCAACTCCACTCGCCGGCTTTCTTCCTTGGTGTCCTTCGCATTGTTGAACGACACGCCACCCGCCAGAAACATCGATCTGATCTGCTGCTGATGCTCCGGCGACAATCCGACCTGGAGCGGACTGCGACTATCGAGCAGGCTGCACATCACCCACTCCGAACGCTGCAATGACAGGTGCAAGTTATAGAGGTAGGAACCGTCCGTGTCGGTCGAACCTTCGATCACAACCTGTTTGAACCATTTACGCCCCTCTTCACTGTTGGCTGCGTCCAGAATCATCGGCACGACCTCTTGAAGAGCCGATTGGCCATCGTTGCTCAGCGCGTACTGGTTATGCCCAAAGCGGCCAGCATCGCCGAAGCTGATCCGGTTGTCCTTGCAGTCCACGACAATGGTCTTGCTGGCAGTCTTCGCCTTGAGGCTCAGGTGCTCGCAAATCTGACTGATGTCCTTGCTACGCTGCTTCTCTCCCTGTTCTGCCTGGTTGATCCGCTGCGTCACGGAACTCAAAGCTGCCACCATGACCACAAGAAACAGAATCATCATCGCGGTCATCAAGTCAGCGAAGGAAATCCAGAAAGGCTTCTCTCCCTCATCCTTTGAACGGGCAGCCGAAGGCATTTGCTTACCAAACATCGACTAGCCTCCGTTACCGCCTGATGCGTTCCATGATGTCGCCGAAGTCTTCGAGACTTTCCTTGACCCCTTCCACACCACCAGCGAGGCTCTTGACGGCTTTATCGAGCTCGGTGTCGAGGCTGCCCAGGGTTTGTCTCAACGCCCGGTCCATGCCTTCACCGAATTCCTTGAAGCCGTTGCCCAGCACACCACTGATGTTTTCGAGGTACTCATACACCTCACGGTTGAGCGCCTGCATCCGCTCGCTCTGAACCTTCAGGTCCTGGAGATACTGGCTGCGACCGCTGGCTTCACCTTGAGCGCTGGCGACTACCCCTTCGATGACAGCGAGGGTTTTCGCGAGCGCTTCACGATTGTTCCGGTAGTCCGCGACAACGGTGTTCAGCTCACGCGACGCCTGTGCAAGCTCAGCCCCTGCGCCCTGGACTGTACCCATCAGCCCCGCCGTCGACTCACTGGCTCGCGCAACGCTTTGCCCAGCGGTTTCAAACCGCTCAGCCGCCGCCCGCATCTTGTCAGCACCCTGCTGCATACTGAGCAGATGCTGCTCTGTCTGGGCGCTCAATGCATTGACAGTGTCCTGGGCAGATTTCTGTTGCTCGGCAACCGTCTGCAACAACGCCTTGACCTGCTCGTCGAGGCCGCCCACCAGGTCGCGGGTACCTTGATGCAGGTCAGCCTGGGCGGCACGGGTGGATTGATCCATCTGCTGCTGACCCTGTTCCAGTTGCTTGAAGACTGCCGAGAGCTGTTCACCCAACACCTCGACGGAGCCTGCAATCTTGGCCATGGTTTCCTGTTGGCCCTGGCCGATGCTCTGCTTGATCGAATCGACGAAAGCCTGGAGATTTTCAGCCATTGCCTGTTGGCGAGCCTCGCTTTGAGCGAACAGCTTCTCCAGCTGCTCGGCCATTCGAGCGCCAGCGCCCTCCCCTTCGTTGCCGATACGGGCAACCGAAGCCTGAAGATTGGCGAGCATCTCGTTCATCCCCGCTTGCATGGCGTTTTGCCCGGCCTGCATATCGGCCAGTAGCTGGGCAATCATGGACGAACTGCTTTGATTCGAAGACTCGCTAGCCGAACGCATGTCCTGGATCAGCGTCGAGAAGCCCTGCTGCATCGACTGCATGGCGGCAACCGACTGGCCCATCAACTCGTGCAGGCCATTGAACTGCTGGCCGAACGTACCTTCCAGCTTGTTCATGAAAGCCACCAGAACATCCTGCAGCAGGTTCTGTACCTGCCCAGACTGATCGCCACTGGCAGCCTGGACTGCTCCCGCGATGGCTTCAAGCGGCGACTTGAGGCTGTTCTCGATTGCGCCGCTCACCTGGTCGGCCAGCAGCTGCCCAGAGTCGCGGTACGTCGTCGACAAGGTATCTGCCAATTTGAGGCTTTCACGGACCTGGGTATCGACGAGGTTCTGTAACATTTCCCGCAGATCAGTCACCAGGCTGTCCTTCAGCTGACGGGTTTGCACCGAGCTTTCAGCGCTGGAGCGCACCAGCTCCGCCAGGTATTCCTCACCGACGCCGCTGTCAAAAAGCCCGTCGATCGTTTCGTTGAGTGCCTCAAGCAGTTTGTAGCATTGCCCCAGGCGCCACTTTTCAGTGAGCGTGACGGCGATGGATGCCATGATCGAAATGAAGGAGCCGATGAACGCGAACAGCACGTCTTTCAACAGTTTGTCGACGCTGGCGTTGACCTGCTCAGGCGTGCTCGGGTCAAAGTGCTGAAGACCCAGCATTAAGCCAAAGAAAGTTCCGACAATACCGATACCGGTCAAGATACCAGGCAGGTGCTTATAGAATTCGGTCCCCAGCGGGGTATCAACCACACTTTGCGGTGAGAAAAAGTGCGCTGCTGCTGCGGTGGCTCGCGATCGGACGAGTACCTGTTCGCCCTCCTTGATCTCGAACTGATCGTGCAACGTTTCAGCGTACTCACGCCAGGAGTGTTCCAGCTTGGTACCACTGAACAGTCGCTCCAGCTCAGACCGCCGAAGTGGCGGGAGAACTGTTTTTGCGTTCTGCACGCTTTTGGTCAAACGCTTCAGCTGAGCGCTAAGTTTGAAAGACCTGCAGAAATAGCGGAAAAAATAAACAACACACAGGACGATAACGAGAAAAACAACCGTTCTTGGTGCAATCAACTGCTCGGAGCTTGCAGCACCCCATAGCTGCAGCAGCGTCGAAAAATCCATACAGTTCCGCCTTCAATTAAGCACTTTATGTTCAGTAAGACCGTACTACCCACACGGGTGCGTCAATCGCAAATCCCGCAGGGGGAGGACGACTGCACCTTACCAAGCACGTTTTGGGGCACTACAAAATCGGAGTGGAATGGGCGCATGGCAGCGACCCAAAAGCCTTCCGTGGACAAAATGCCAGAGAATAATGTCCTTATGCCAGCACCTTAGCCTGCGCCGCAACCGACGTAAAGCTGGGAACGACTAATGGACTACTGCCTTGGGAAATCGAATAGGTATCGTCGTCAATCTCCTCGTAAACGAAGATGTACCCCTTCGACCCACCGCTTGCGCTTCTCGGTGCTCATGACACAACCAGAGGCGACACAGGACCAAGCGGGCGCGGGTCGTAAAGCTCACCTGTAATGACTTCATGTTTCAACAACAATGCGCCAAGTTGAATGCTGGCTAAATAAACAGGTAAATCATCCGCACATATAGTCCTGGGAAACTCGTCAAAAAAGCCACTCTCAGCCCATTTTCCAACTCAATACAGTGCGTTTTATTGACAGTTTACGAAGAGAAATCAGAGTGCCATCATGCGCCCACTCTTACTCATACAGGACGTGTGAATGCCTATCCCACCTTGCCCCATGACCTTCCACTGCGATCAATGCAACTGGAGCAGGACAGTGGCTCCGGTCAGTGACGCGCTTGGCCCGGGAGACTGGCATCACAGCTGCCCTAAATGTGGCAATCCCAACCTGCAAGTATCTCGGGCCGGCGCCCTTGCCAGCCTGCTGGCAAAAGCCGCCCGACATCTGAACATCCGCAAGCATTAAGCACCTTGCGCTAGCCCTCCTTGCCCGAACAAGCCCAGCACTTAAAGGATTATCACCATGCTCGAAAGCCAGAAAGCCTTCGCCACTTATTTGAAGAAAATGCAGGGGCTGCTCGAAGGCCAGACGTTCACCTTCGACCAGACCCTTCTGCCTAAAGTGATGGAGACCGAGTTGGTGGTGCCCGTAATCGGCGCCTTCAGTGCGGGCAAGAGCTCGCTGCTCAACACGCTGATGGGTAAAGAGGTACTGCCCGTTGGCATTGCGCCGGAAACCGAACTGGCAACCGAACTGCGCTACTCAAGCGAACCTTACTTGCTTGCCATCAAGCCCGATGGCGCGCAGGAGCGCCTGCCTGTCGAAGCGCTGAGCTCGATCAACCGTCGCTCCAGCGAGTTCTCACACTTGCGCCTTTACCTGGACAGTGATGCCCTGAAAGCCATCGCACCGCTGGTGCTGGTCGATATGCCTGGGTTCGGCTCTTCGCTGGAGAACCACAATAAGGCAATCGCCTATTACCTGCCGCGGGGGGTGCATTTCGTCGTTCTGACCAGCATCGAAGATGGCAATATCACCCAGTCGATGCTGCGCAAGCTCGACGAGCTGAAAACCTACAACACTGAATTCACTTTCCTGCTGAGCAAGTGCAACCTGCGTGCGGCCGATCAGGTGGAGGAAGTGCAGGCGTATATCGATGATCAGCTTGGAGTCTACTTCGGTGATCATCACCGCAGCCTCACTATTGGCAACCGCGATGGCGAAGCGCTGCAAAATGCGCTGAGTGCCTTGCAGCCTGACGCGCTGTTCTCCCGTCTGTTCATCGATATTCTCAAAGACCAGAACTTCGAGGTTCTGGCACAAATCAATCTGGCGCTCAGCCTGTTGAAGAAAGACAAGGCTGAAAGCGAGCAAGCTGCCCGGGCGCTAGAACAAGCCCTGCAAAAATTGCTGGAGCAGCGCAAGGATGTGGAGTTGGACCTCAAGGATCGCTACTCCGGGAAAATGCTCGACCGCAGCCTGCGCAGCCTCGATAACGCCCTGAATAATGCCTTGGAAGAACTCGTGACGCTGGGTAGCAGCAAAAATCCAGGTGCCATGTCGAACGCGATCTCCGACATCATTCGTAGCACCCTGGCCAACACGATCAAATCTGAAGTGCAGGATATCTCCAGCAATATGGTGGACCGCATTGCCAGCAACTTGAGCGCTACCAACGGCCAAATGGCCCTGTTGGACATCAATGGCAATTGGAGCGAAGAGCTGACGGGCAAGGTCAAGGTGTCACTGGAGCGCACCACCGAACTGCTCAGTGACTGGTCCACGCGCCTGAGCGCGCGTGCCGAAGCCGACAAACCCGGAGGCGTCGCGCTTTATCGCAGCCTTTCCACCGTGCTTGCCGTGACCACATCGGTGGTCAACCCCTTGGTCGAACTGGCGATCATCTTCCTGCCGGAAATCCTCAGGATGCTCAACGGTGGAGGCAACGAGCGCGAGAAGTTCCGCCAGAAACTCACCGGTGAAGTGTTCCCGAACATCAAGGCGGAGCTGCGCGGGAAGATCCCGTCGATCATCGATGAGCAACTCAACGCCATGCTGAAAAAGATCGGCGACGGTTTCGAAGAGCAGATCACCAAACAGAAGCACGTCGTCGACACCATTGCTGAGGAAAACCTGCAGCGCGAAGCCGAGATCGGTCAGAAGACCGCCGCCTTGGAAAACCTGGCCAGCGCCGTGAAGGCGGCTGCAAACGAACACCTGTACAAATAAGGCGGACGACCCGATGAGCTACCAGAAACTTGTTGAGTTCAGCGAAAGCCTTCATGCGTTGGCAGGGAGCAATCAGGACCTGTTTGGGCGAGAAATCGAGCAGTTCAAGCGCATGAACGCCATCGATGAACCGCAACAGCTTGCCCAGTCCTTTCAAGTATTGCAGGACCAGAATCGGCTGATGAACATTGGTATCGTCGGCCGCGTCAAGGCTGGCAAATCGTCGTTGCTCAATGCACTGATCTTCGACGGTGAGCCGATCCTGCCAAAGGCAGCTACGCCGATGACGGCGGCGCTGACCACGATCACCTGGGGAGAGGTGTTCCGAGCCAAGGTCGAGTTCTACAGTGAAGCTGACATAAGGGCAATCAAGTTCAAGTCGGACCATTACGAACAGCGGCTCACAGCGCGCAAGGATGCCTGCCTCGAAGAATTGGTGAAACGACGCAGCACCCAGGCGCCGGGCACGCCGATCGACATGCAGCAACTGACACAGATGGCGGAAAAAAGGGCGCTAACCGAGTTGCAGCGGGAAGAAGGCTTGTTTGCAGCCAACGACCAGTTCAAGCGCATGACAGCCTCCGGCATCGATAGCAAAATGCTGCAGTCGCAAAGCGAAATCAGCGCCAGCAATCCAAAGGAGCTTGCGCAGCGGTTGCACGAGTACGTCGGTGCCAATGGTACTTACATGCCGTTCACCAAGACGGTGCATGTCTTCATGCCGTTGGAAGAGCTGCGCGATATCTGCATCATCGACACGCCTGGCATGAACGACCCGGTACAGTCGCGCGAAGAGCGAACGGTCGAGTTGCTGAAGACGTGCGATGTAGTCTTTATCGTCAGCCCAGCCGGCCAGTTTCTCAATGAGCAAGACCTGGAGGTGATGGGCCGCATCACTAAAAAAGAAGGCATTCAGAAGCTGGTGCTAGTGGCCAGCCAAATCGATACACAGCTCTATGGTAGCGAAAAGCGCGCTCGCCTGAGCGATGCCGTGGAAGCCATTCGCACCCAGCTTTCTGCGCGGGCACAAAGTACCTTGTCTGACATGAAGCAGAGCAGCCCCGAAGTGGGTTCGGTGTTCGACAAACTGATCAGTTCGGCGCACCACAACCTCCTACACAGCTCAGGCTTGTGTCACAGCCTCAATCGCCGCCTCGACGCACCCGAAAGTTGGGACTCGAATGAGCAGGTGACGTGGGAAAACCTGAGTATCGACTACCCAGATTACTTCTCCCGCGACAATCGGGAGCTGACCTTAGGCAGCCTGGAAAGTTTGGCCAATATCCATGCGGTCAAAGCGGTCCTTGCAGAGGTCCGTACAGAAAAAGCCAAGATTACCACTGACATAATCAGCAACCGCCTGGCGACCAAGCAGAAGAGCCTTGATGAGTTCAAGCAATACATCATCTCGCTTGCAAAAAACCAAGTTTTGCAGATCAAAAGCGCTAACGTCGGCGAACTTAACGAGCAACTTGCGTCATTGGAGTCAAAGCGACTGGACCTCGCCTTGGAGCTGGATGGCAGTTTCAAGTTCACCATGGACGACTATCGCCAGAACCTGCGTGAAGGCATGCGTAAGAAGGCATCCCAACTGCTTCGCGAGACGAAGTCGGCTATCGACGATGCCGAAGGGTCCTACAGCCATACCTATACCGTCGATAATGACGGCGCCTTGGGTTGGCTCGCGCGCAAGCTGGGCGTTGGCGGTACAACGGAAAAAACCGAAGTCCGCGCAAAGATCATCAGCAGCCAGGTTGTATCCACGCTCAAAGACTACATGACCGATGTTCAGGACGAATTGAGCGCCACAGTAAGCCATTCCCACCAAGGCTTGAATGAAGCGCTAGCCCGAGCGCTGACGCCGAAAATCCGTGGTGTTCTGGAGCACGATGCCAATCCACAGATGATCAAACTCGCCATCCTGTCCATCATCCAGGCCATTCCGAAAGACGACTTCGATTTGGACATCCCCCTACCTGACGACCTGAAAAGCAAAGGCACCCTCAAGGGCTACGAAGCTGAGCAGTTCAAAGATGCCGCAGATGATTTTGTTGGCTCGCTCGGCAGCAAGGTCAAAACAAAGATCAGCTCATTTCTCAAGCAGGTAGAGCGTAATACACCTGGCACGATCTCTGGCACTTTCGTTGATGAAGTACAGCGCCGGATCAATGTCCTCAAAGTGCAGGTCGACAACGCCGCCCAAACGATCGATCGGCTTGAACGCATGATACGCAAAGCTGGAGAGGTAACCCTGTGAGCAACCCGCCACGCATTGATGACCGGGCGCGGCCGGCCGTGGAATCGCTCGCTCGATTCTGGCAATTCAAGCGCAAAAAACTGGCGCTGGAACTGCAAGACCATCTCGAAGATGCCCAACGCCAGCTAGACACGTTGTTCAACAACCATCAGGCGCTTGCCACGCTATCTGCAAGCCAGAGCGACAGCATACACGCCCTGAGTCAGCGCAATGACACGCTCACCGAAGCGCTACAGGTCGAGACAGGTAAGCTCGCCTCGACCACCAAGGCGCTTGAGCAGGAAACCGCCAAGCTACAGAAGGCAATGCTCGCGCTGGCACAAGCCAAGGTCTACACCAAGGAACTCGAAGAACGTCAGGCACAAGCACTGGCAACAGCCAGCGGCCTGGAGCAAGACCTTGTAGCACACAAGCAACTGCTGGCCGACAAAGAACAGCACATCCTCGACCTTGAGCAAACGCTGGCCAATGTTCGCCAACAACTCGAAGCGCTCGAAAGCCTCAAACAAGCATTGACCGCTCAATGCGCGGAACAGGCAGAACAGATCGGCGATCTGCAAACACGCAAGCAGGCGCTCACTGATGCGCTGCAAGCGAAGACGGCCGAGGCTGAAGATCTGGCACAGCGAGAGGCCCAGGCACTTGATGAGATCGCCAATCTTGAAAAGCGGCTGGCCAAGCTCAACCGAGAGTTGACGGCCAAAGAGGCAGACGTTACGGAGCTGGAGCGGACGATGGCAGAGGTCCAGAAACATCTCGAAGAAGTGAAAGACGCCAATCTATCGTTGACTGAACAATGTGCCGGGCAGGCCACACACATCAGTGAGCTGGTTGCTCACAATGCGTCATTGTCGACCCAGTTGCATACCGAACAGGCCAATGTTGCAGAGCTGGAAGAGCGCAGGGGGCAGGCCCTTGCGCAAATCAGTGAGCTCGAGACCTATCTGGACGAGCACAAAGCCCAACTGTCGGCCCAAGAGCAGAACGTCGAATTGCTGGAGAGCTTCACAGAGGAACTGAAGGCGTCCAAACAGCACCTCGAAAACCACTACGCAGACATTAACCAGCAACATCTGTCGCTCACTGAAAAGTTTTCCCTGGTGAGCAGGGTTCTGGCACAGCAGCCTCCCGTCAATGAAGAGCTGGACCGATTCGCCGAGCTGATCAACAACGATTACATGGCGTTCGCAGTCCGTGAATCGTCGCTGGCAGGCGAAGCACAGGCCGTGCTCGACATGCAGGCGATTCTCGCCGAGCTGCGTATGCTGAACAACTTCCCAAGCATTGCGGGCAAAACCATCCTGAGCATTGCGGGAGGCTTCAGTAGCGGCAAGTCTGCGTTCATCAACAGCTTCATTAAAGACTCGAGCGTGCGCCTGGCGACCGGCATCAACCCGGTGACCGTAGTACCCAGCTATGTCGTGTGCTCTGAAGAAACCAGGTTCAATGGCTATTCGTACAACGGCGGAGCCATCGACCTGGAGCCGAGCCTGTACGCCTCCATGTCCCACGAATACGTCAAAGGCTTCGGCTTCGATCTTCGCCGCATCCTGCCTTTCATCAGCGTCAAGGTGCCCATGGATCCGCAGCTGTTCGGCAACCTGTGCATCATTGATACCCCGGGCTACAACCCAGGTACGTCGGGTGGTGCCTCAGCTGCTGACAGGAGCACCGCAGCCTCTCTCGTCAACCAGGCAAGTGCGCTGGTGTGGGTCATCGGACTTGACCCCGCCGGGACCATCGACCAGTCAGACATTGAGTTCATCGAGTCCACGCCATTCCGTGGCAACTCGCTGTACATCGTGCTGAACAAGGCTGATGTTAAGTCTGACGATGACATTGATCAAATCATGGAACAGGTAGCCGACGACCTTGCCTTCGCAGAGATCGAGTACGCGGGTATGTGTGCCTACTCATCCACTGCACGCAAACGAACCTATCCATCCACAGGGCTGGCGTTCGAACAGTTCCTACGGTCTATTAACTGCAAGGTGGACGTAGTCGGGAAGATTTCCAATAAACTCGATGCCGTTTTCGATGCCTACAAATGTGCGATCAAAGCTGACATTGCGCAATTGAAAGGTCGCAAGAACGAATTCAACGCATTCAAACTAGACGCACTGGAAATTGGCGGAACTGCCTTGCATGATCGCATCGAACGGGCCTTCCCGCTATCAGAACAGATGTTTGACGTCTCGGAACTTGAGCAATTAGTGGGTGATTGCGAAGACCTACGTCACAAACTCAAACTAGCGGCTCAAAAGGCCTTGCGTGGCGCTGATCAAGCTCACAGCAAGAGCGCCGAAACTGAAGAATTTCTTCGGCTTCGAATACGCCGCTAGCTAAGGAAGGCACTAAGCACATGGCCCAGCGCCTTTAAATCAGTGGCGATACAAACCCCATCGAGAGCTGCCTGCAGGCAGCCTCTGATCCATTCGATTCTTTCCATATAACCCATCAACGGACAGAATCCAGTCCATGTAAAATCAACAACTTTCGTTGCAATTTAGCAACATGCTCACGCTTCGCCCTCACTGCCGACTGCAGCTTGCGCCCCCATCCCCCAGATATGCACACACTAAAATAGATGGGGCGCTCATGATGAATTTAAAATTTCGACCCCACACTTCGCGTGCTGTAGCGGCCTCGTAAATGTTTTTCACTTGACGGTTCTAACCCTGCAGAAACCCGGCACAATTTAGTTGACCCATTCTTGCGATAAGATCTGTCTAAGGGCCGCCCAGACCGCGGCCTCTAGACTTGCCCGAGTTTTGGAAGCCCGTCGTAAACTGACTGCACTAGCTCACCACCATATTTTCTTTCGAGACGCCTGACAGTGAAGTGCCCTCTGGCCATGTCCTGAAAGTGATCCATAAATATAGTATTTATAAGCGCACCTCCTGCCGCACCAATTGCCGGAACTGCTTGCGCCGCAACCTTCTCAGTGATTTGAATACTGAATCTCTCTGCAATTGCAGCTATCAGCCTCACTAGAACAGGGGCGCTCTCCTCGGTAAGCTTTTTATTAACAAGAAACTCAGAAGCGGTCGCAACTGATTTAGCGAGGGCTGCCCTCACAGCATAATAAGTACTTTCAGCACAATCATCATCAACACTTTCACCGCCGAGTGCGAATACGGTCAGACACGCTTCTTTAGTCCCTGCTTCAGATATTGACTCGCCTTCGCTTCTTGCTATGTCAGCGATAGATCGCAACATGATCGAGGTAGAGATCGGAAGTTCGATTGCCAGAGCTGGCAATCCAAAAAAACCTCCGATCCCGCCGGTGATAGCCACTCCAAACTTATGCCAAATATTTGAGGACTCTTCACCCGGTACATCTTTCATCGTGAGAGTGGCCATATCTGACGCTTTGAGCAATGCCGTCCTTACAACATCTCCGATATTTTTATTCCAATCCTCGGGCAGCAACTCAAACCCCTTTTCTATTGGGGCACCTATAAAGTTAGTGACCTTCACAGCAACGCCAGGATTCTCCAGAAGATTTTTCGCATTCTGTAGGTCCTTCAGATCAGCATCAGAAATTTGGTCCATCACGGTAAAACCCTCGAAACCTGAACGAAGCCAGTGGAGGCCATATGATATCACTGTTTTTTTGATTCCAGCTTCAACCAGCATCTGCTTCGACTACCAGCCTCGCTGGACACACGTCAAATCGAATAGCCACCCGCCTCCCGCGCCGCTTTCTCACGCTTCATCTCGTTGTATTCGCGGTACAGCTCATACCCCTTGGTGGCGATCACGATGAACCCAATAACGGCAAAAACATTCTTCATGGCTGAATGCTCCTGATTGATCAATTTTCGCTCATACCTTAATTAAATCCGCCGCCGCGCCAGCAACTCCGCCAGCGCCCCGGCCAACCATCCCGCAGCACACACTTTCAACTCCTCACTCCCACACCTCGGGCAACGATCGCTGCACTCCCCTGGCGTCAGCGCATCACTGCGCGGCGCCACGGTTTTCGTCCAACCACATCCTTTACATTCAACGGTGAAGGGTCTGGGTTTGATTGGCATTTTCCAGCTCCTCGATTGCTACACGAACTCATTGCCAAGACCGCCTTCATCTACAGGGTTTAGCTAGCTCAATCTGCTCATCGCTCTTGAATAACTTATCTTTGAAACTCGCGACGTGGGACTTCGTGGCTAGTCGCTGGCCGGCAAACACTCGATCAGCTGCGCCAGTGGCTGCTCATCGTGGCAAGCATCTGCTGCCAGATACGTGCCGCCCGCAAATAGTTGTCGATTTCCCCGATTAGAAGCTGTGCGGCAATATCGTGATGCCCCGCCAGAACGGCAATATTTCGCGCCGTATGCCCTTCGTTGTTCTTCGCGTTCAGATCGAGGCAGAACTTGCTGAAGTGCTTTACAAAGTAGTTCGCCGCCTTGCTTTGGCCATGCGCGACTAGCCAATGCAGTGGCGTATTACCCGCCACGTCGCGGTCGTTCAGGCTACGGCCCTGCTGATATCGCTTGGCAAGCGTTTTTATGATGCCTTGCCTGCCAGGCAAGCGGGCAAAGTTGTCCGGGCTCAGAAAGCTGCCGAGCCCTTTCCAGTCCAGCAGCGCCTTGTCCCCTTCCGCACCCAGGGTCTCCAACCGCTCGATCCAGGCAGTTCGGCCAAGCCGGTAGGCGATGTCCAGGGGCGTGCTCTCGGCGCCGTCGCGGTCATTCATCGCCGCAGGGGCAAGGGACCGAAGGTGCGACAGATCGTCGAGCAACACGGCAACATGCCAGCCTCCAATTTCAAGCGCCAGCAGGTCGTCGACACTGAATCGCGTTATCTTCAATGCCTCTTCCAACACGGTAAGCAAGCCAGGTGGATAGCTCACGGCCCAACGCCTCACGACCCCAATTCACACGCAGCGGGCAGGCCTTGCTGTTGCCCGTACCGGGTCGCCATGCACAAGCCGTTGACCAAGCTCATGTCTTGCGGCGTCAGGCAGCGGACGGCTGTCAGTGCCGGGCTGGCAACGATGCAGGCCAGCGTCTTGGCTCGGCTGACCGCCACATTCAAACGATTTTTCGAGTACAGGAAGCCAATGTCCCTCGGCAGGTAGTCTTCATTCGACGTCGCCATAGACACGATGACAATTTCAGCTTCTTGCCCCTGAAACTTGTCCACGGTGCCAACGCGCGCGCCCGCTGGGAGCACTTGCTTCAGCAGTTGTACCTGCAGATTGTAAGGCGCCACGACCAGGATGTTTTCCAGGCACAGTACACGCTCCACACCGGTTTTATCTACATATCGCTGGCGCAGAAAATACGTGTACAGCGCTTTGACGTAGGCAGCTTCTTCATCGGAACTCTGGCCGTTGCCGTCATGCTCGACAGGGCAGAACAACAACCCGCTGGCCGGTACTTCCGGTCGCTCCCCATCGAGCAGCAACAACTGCCGCTCGGTACCTGGCGCCGATGAAAGCTGACCTTCGTACACCGCCTGGGAGATGAAAGAGCAAACCTGGGGATGCATCCGCCAGGTCTGCGCCAGGAACACTCCTCGGTCAGGTGCGATGGCGGGCGTGCCGTCCAGCAGGTAGTCGAGGATGGAGTCACCGGAGCGGCCCGGGTGCACGCCCTGCACGGGTTGCGACAATTGCATCTGGTCACCCATCAAGACGATGTTACGGGCCGCCATGCCCATGGTGACCAGGTTCGCCACACTCACCTGGCCGGCTTCATCGATGAACAGGTAGTCCAACTGTTCGGTGAAGCTCGCGTCGGCAAACAGCCAGGCAGTACCGGCGGTCAAGTTGATATCCGGCCCCCAGTTGTCGAGAAACTCTTTTTTCTCCTCAATGGAGCGGATGCAACGGCCGATGAATTCTGTGCCCTCGCCTTCCGATGACTTTTTCAGCCCCTTGAATGTAACGCCCTCCACGTGTGCACGTGCCTCGACAGCCATCAGGAGGTTGTTGATGGCATAGTGCGAATTGGAGGTGACCCCGATACGCTTGCCGGCTTTGAGCAGGTCAACGATCACCTGCGAGCCGGTGTAGGTCTTGCCGGCACCTGGCGGCCCCTGAATGAACAGCACACTGTCCTCGAGGTTGCGCACCACCTGCTTGATGGCATCGGTCGTTGCCAGGTTTGGATCAAGCAGAGGCGCACCCGGCTCGACACCTTTGACCCGCGGTGCGCGTCGATGGAGGAAGTCCATCACCGCCTGGAAGCGGTGCTCTCCTGCCAAGACGCTGTCGGCATAGCGAAACAATGCATCGCGCAGCACGGCTGACGGGATCGGCCTGCCGGGGATCATGTCAAAGGCTTCCGGTGGCGCCTTTTTCGCGGTGGCCTTGAATGTCGCCAGGCACGCGTCATTGTCCAGGCTGACCAATTGCACACTGGCCAACGATTCTGCAATGACCCCTTGGGAGCCGGAGCGCATCTTGCTTTCCTGTGGCTCGAAACTGTACTCGAACAGGAACGAACTCTTGATGGGTACCGGCAGTGTTTTAGTGCGGTGCAAACCGGCGAGGCTCTCGATATCCTCCAGCAACTCCTCGGTCGTCATGTCCTGGCGGCTGAACAACTGCCACCACACCGGCTTTTCTGCCCGGCGGTAGAAATCGAGCAACTGGAAGGTCAGCACTCGAACCTGATCCTCGTCGCTCAGGGCGCAGCCCTCAGGCGGCAAGCCCGCAAGCAGTCGATCACGATAGTGTGCCAGCCGAACCTCGATCTCCTTTTGCTCCGCTACGGCTTTCTCGCCTTCGGCTTGCGGCACAAAAGCTGGCCCCGCGTCCGACGGGCTGATGCTCGAAAGCCAGTTGCGCAGCAGATAGGTAGAGCGCACATCGTCTTCGTTGTAGCGCTCGATCTGCTCGAGCAGTGCCGCCTCACGGGTCTCTTTCCAGCGCTCATAGAACACGATGCTCGCACCGGCATTGGTCACGTCGCCGTCTCGCTTTGCCATGTAGAAGTGCTCGATGTACTTGATCGAGTAACTGGGTTCCGACACACGGATCGCTTCGCGCACCACCTTGTAAAGGTCGATCAGTTTGCCATTGCGCAGCAGCCAATCCACCTGCGCCTCGCGCGTACCGTGCTGGCTCATCAGGCGCTTGATAGCCGTTTCTTCATAGCTGGCATAGTGGTAGACATGTGCGTTGGGGTAACGCTCGAGGTGCGCGATGATCCAGTCGATGAACTGCTCGAACGCGATCTTTTCTTCGTCCCGGCTGTTCGCCCAAAAAGCTTTGAAGGTTTGCTCACCGCCTTCGTCTATATACAGGCCGAAGAGATACTCCAGGCCGCCCTCCTCCAGAGGATTGCCTTCCATATCGAAGAACAGATCACCCTCGACCGCAGGCGGCAGCCGGCCAAAGCCACGCCGATGCCCCATGACCGGCAACAGCTCGTACAACGGGGTATCGCTGGAGCGCCCCTGAAACTGCAGTCGCGCCTGATGGCGTAACTTGTTCAGCGACTCCACTTGCAGCTTGGGGATGCGCAAGCCATCGCCACTGGCCGCCAACTGTTGCAACGTGGTCACACCGCCAGCCTGCAATTTGTTGATTTGCGAGCGGCTGATACCGGCGACTGCCGAAAGGTGATCATCCTGCAGGCGTTGTTCGGTACAGCGATCACGCCACCCACAAAAACCACAATGTCCGCACGGTTCCGGGTATGTGTCCCATTGTCCGTCACTGCTCACGAACGCCGTGAAGCGCTGCAGCACCTGTTCCAGATAATCAGCGTAATCGGCTACCCGATAGGCCTGCTCGGTACGCGCGGTATCACCCAGCACGATGTACATGAACTGCGGCTGTACGCCCTGAATCGCAATCAGCATTCTCGAATAGAGCGCAACCTGTACCAGGAACTTGGTCTTTGCGCTCTTGGCCAGCTTGGTGTCGATCACTTCATAGCTGTGGCCACCCAGCGCCGACGGCCGCGGCACTTTGCGCAGGAAGTCGGCATGCCCGATAAAGGCGCCTTCCTGAAGCGACGCCTGAAAGATGATGTCCGCACCCGCCTTCATGGCCTCGATGGTCAGCGCCACCCGCCGTGCGAAACTCGGGTTGCCCTCGGCGATATCGACGACGTGGGCATGACGACTTTTGAGCCGTTCGAGAAATGCCGTTTCATGGGCGAGCCCTTTGTCCTGGATCAAGCGGTTCTGGTCGCTTGCCGGCGCTTTTTCCATCGGCGCGACCAGGTGCTGCAGGTCCAGCGCTGTCAGATGCCGGCATTCCAGATAGCCGCAGATGTCCGAGGCGGAATACAGCTGAAGACCGTTTCGAGTTTGCATGGTGTATTCCGTCCGGTGGGGCTCAGGCGTCGAGCGAACAACCCTGGTAGAACTGCTCGAACAAGGGCGTCGGCAAGTGGTGCGCGTCGAGCAGGCCGAAGTGCTTGCCCACGTTGCGCCCCACGGCCATGAGTGTTCTTGCGGAATTGTCGGTTCCGGCATAGCCAGCATTCACAATGTATTCGACACGCCCCTTGCCACTCTCCGCGCGGGCATAGGCATTGCCGGTGATCAACACATCCACCAGGCAAACACTGACGCGCTCGTCACCCACCGTAAACGGTTCAAGCGTTTCGCTCGACAAGGCCGCCCGCAGTCCGTCCTCGCCACCAGCAACAATGCGCTCCAGGGCGGCCAGCGAGCGGCCGAACAAGTCGAACTCGGCAATGGAAAACGGGAAGCAGTAGTCCTGTGCAGTCGCACGCGAAAGCGCTTTCTCGTTACGCGGCTTGGCCACCAGCCAGTCAACGAACGCGTCTTTGTTGTCGGGCGCACCGCTGCGACGGAAGCTCAGGTAGTCACTGAGCACCTGGCCAAAGGGGTGGCCCGTGGGCACCCAACCGATATTGCCAGGCTCGCGCAGCGATACTTCGCCCTGCTCGCCAACAGTCTTGGCCTCAGGTACTGGCGTCAGGCCAAAGCAGCGAAGGTCATAGCCGAGCATGAACAGGCTCGCCTCGAACGCGTGGCAACACGCAGGCATCGCTCCTTGCTCGGCAAACCAGCCAGTGCGCGCGAGCAACGCACGCGCAATCCACCCCAAGCGCACCTGCCAACGCGCCCACTCGGCGTATTCGAGCGCAGAAAACTGCGGCGCTGCCAAACTGTTCGCAAACGCCCCAGGGTTACGGATCTGGTCGCCGCGCGCGCTGCCAGACGGGAACTTCAGCAGGGGCTTTCCACGCCCAGCCCACTGCTGACGGAACAGCGAATACAACATCGCCATCGCAGCACCGACACGGCTGTCGTAGATGGGCGAGCCCGTCAGATCGAGCAAGGCGTGAATCTTGGTCAGGCCCGAGTCAAAACGCTCGACACTGTTCGCGTCGAGGTCATCCAGGTCATTGTCAGCTTCGAGCGACATGAGCCCTGCCATCGTTTTCAGGTAGTTCGACAATTCGCCCTCTGCTGCCAGGCGGTGCAGGAACACAATGGCGCCGCGCACGCCGCCCCAGCGCAGAATCTGCAAACAGGCCTGAAGCGCTTGTTGCTCATCACCGGCATTGACTGCAGCCGACAACCACTCACGCAGTTGCCCAAGCGAACGCTGGGTCTGCCCCCAGGTTTCAGAGTCGACCGCATGCTGATTGGCGTCGCGCCAGCTTGCCTTCCAGCGGTAGTGCTCAAGTACCTGCTCGATCCCCTGCACATCGACCGCCAGGCCACCGGGCACGAACTTGCTGGACTTGAAGCGCAGCTTGAACGTGAGCACCGGCAAGTTGACTGCCAGCCATGCAATGAAAGCCTCGACTTCAGGTTGTGCCAGGAACTCTTCACGCTTCATGCGGGCCGCCTTGCGGGTAGTATCGAATAGCCATACCCTAAGCAAAATGACCTGCCTCGTCCACGTTGTCTGTTCATACAGGTAAACAATTGGAGCAGGTTTGAATGCCCTGGCCAGGGCGGGCACCAGTGCCAACTGTTATTCAGTTATGGGCCTGTAAAGTTTACAGACACATACAGTCTCTTTACGTACCTCCAACGCCCACCTCATGGACCATCAGGCACTCATGAAAGCGTTTGGGCAGTTGTTCGCCCGACAATGGACGACTCAACGGCATGCTCGCACAATACGCGCCTGCACCTGTGGAAGCGGCCGGCTCAGTAGCAGGCCGACCACCACCGCCAGCAGCAACGCGGAAACTCCGGCAACCTGCAACAACGCCTCGAACCCACCCATGAACGCCTCACGCGCCAACGGCGCCGCCGCATCGCGCAAGCCCGGTGGGAGCAATGCCAATGCCGCCTGCAAATCCCCCGCAGCAACCCGCGTGGCCATCTCTCCCACCCTATCCATCTGCTCAGGCGCCAACCCCGCCATGTCCTCTCGCAACAACTGCCCACTACGCGCAGCCAACACACCCCCAAGCACTCCAATCGCCAACACAATCCCCCCAAACCGCGTAGTCGTACTCAACCCCGAAGCCATCCCCGTCCGCTCCCGCGGCACACACGCCATGATGTTCTTCTGCGTATCCCCATTAAGCAGCCCAGCCCCCGCCCCCAACACCAGACTGGCCAAGGCAAACGCCCCATACCCCCCAACCCCCACAGCCCAGGCACACAGCAAATTCCCCACCCCCACCAACACCAGCCCCAGGGCAAACACCTGCGCCGGGCTCAACCGCCCAGCCAACCGCATCCCCCACCGCGGCGTCAGCAACATCGCCAGCGCAAACGGCAACATCCCCGCCCCTGCCGCCAGCGCCGACAACTGCAACCCGTTCTGCAGATACAACGGCAACAACGTCATCATCACCTGCGCACAAGCTGCATAGGCGAACATCCCCAGCAAGGCCCCGATGAAGCGCCCGCTGCGCATCAGTTGCAGGTCGATCATCGGCCGTTCCTGGCTCCGCTCGACCATGATGAACAGCCCAAACAGGAACGCGCTGATCAGCAGCCGACCGAGCGTATCGACACTGGTCCACCCCACCTGGTTGGCGTCGATCATCGCCCAGATCAGGCAGCCCAGGCTGCCGGCGAAGGTCAGGCTGCCCATCGGGTCGAGCCGTGCGGCGTCACTGTCACGAGACTCTTCGATACTGCGCAGCACCATCAGCGCCAGCACCGCCACCAGCGGCAGGTTGATGTAGAAGATCCAGCGCCAGCCGAGGGTGCTGGCGATCACGCCGCCGAGCAGGGGCGCGAAGGTGATGGTCGCGCCCATGCAGGCGCCCCAGAACGCCCAGGCGCGCATGCGCGCTTGCGGTTCGTGGAAGCGGTGGCCGATGGCGGCCAGGGCCGAGGTCAGCAGCATGGCCGCGCCTATGCCTTTGGCTGCCCGGGCCAGATCGAGGAACAACAGGCTGGGGGCGGCGCCACAGGCCAGCGAGGCGATGCCGAACACGGCCAGGCCGATCAGCAGCATGCGCTGGCGACCGAAGCGGTCGGCCAGGCTGCCGGCGGGCAGCAGGCAGGCGGCGAAGGCCAGCAGGTAAGCGCTGACCACCCATTCGATATCGGCGAACGAACCGGACAGGTCGCGGGCGATGCTGGGCAGGCTGACGGCGACGATGTTGGTGTCGAGGATGATCAGGGCGCAGACCAGGGAGGCGGTGAGCAGGGTGAAGCGGGCTGAGGGCATCGGTGGGCTCCGGTAATTGGTTTTCTGCCAGATCGCGGGGGCTGCTTTGCAGCCCATCGCAGGCAAGCCAGCTCCTACAGGGTGGGAGCCGCGCTTGCTGGCGATGGACCGCGCAGCGGTCCCCTGCAGGTTGGAATCACCTTAATGCCTTCAGGCGCGAAGCTTGTTAGCCTCAAGGGACCGCGTCATTAGCTTGCAGGTAACACCGCATGGAGATTCGCCACTTCCGCTACTTCCTCTGCGTCGCCCGCCACGGTCACTTCACCCGTGCCGCCGAGCAGCTGGGCATCGCCCCGCCCACCCTCAGCCGGCAGATCCAGGACATGGAGCGCGAGCTGGGCGTGCGGCTGTTCGAGCGCAACCAGCGCGAAGTGAACCTCACAGCCGCGGGCCAGGCATTGCTGATCGAAGCCGAGCAGGCGGTGCGCCAGTTCGATGCCGCGCAGCTGGGCGCCCAGCGTGCCGGGCGGGGTGAAAGCGGGCGTATCGAGCTGGGCTATGTGGCGTCGGCGGCGTACTCGGGCATGTTGCAGCGGCAGGTGGTCAGCTTCAGCGATGCGCACCCCGGGGTGCGCCTGAATATCCGTGAGCTGCCCATGACCGAGCTGCCGGGCATGGTGCGTGATGGCCTGCTCGACCTGGCTTATGTGCGCTCGCCGATGGAGCTGCCAGAAGAACTCGAAGCCATCGCCCTGCATCAGGAAGGCTTCGTGCTCGCCCTGCCCGCCAGTTCGCGGATCAACGAACTGGCGCAGATTCCTGCAGCGCGCCTGGCCAACGAGACCTTCATCCTGCCCGAGCAAATTTCCGGCACGCTGGAGGTGGCTGCGCAGGGTGGCTTCGTCCCACGGCTGGGGCCGCAACCGGGCAGCCTGGTGGCGGTGATTACCTTGGTTTCGCTGGGGCAAGGGATCGCCGTGGTGCCGGAGTCGGTGGTGCAGCGCATCAGCCTGCCGCAGGTGAACTACCGGCGGATTGCCGATTGCCAGGCCAGCTCTTGGTTGAGCCTGGTCCATCGGCGCTTTGAGAAAGCGCCTGCAGTGAATAGGTACATCGAAATGGTAGGAGACTAGGTCTCGTGGAATTTGTCTCAGCGCTGATGAGACTTTTATCGCTGCCAGGTGTTCACCGCAACATTTTCAGCGCCTACCAGATCGAGCGCCGCCCGCGCGGCGCATCGCGGATAAATCCGCTCCTACATTTGTTGCAACGTGGCCATGCCTGTGGGGCCATGGTTGTCAGCCGGTCTGCAAGACGCAAGACATGCGCCAAGGCTGGCAACCATGGCGTTACAGGTTCGGCACGTTGCAACAAATGTAGGAGCGGATTTATCCGCGATGCGCCGCGCGGGCGGCGCTCGATCTCATAGGCGCTGAAGGATTCATGGCGAACACATTCCCGCCCCTTCACATTTCCGGACCGAACAAAAAAACAAGGGCACCCATCCACTGGTGCCCTTGCCCTTTGTTGCAAGGTGAACTCAATCACCCCATCGACCGCGCCCCCACCGTTTGCGCATGGCCCCGCGAGGTGACGATCCCCAGGAAGGAAATCACGATCGCCAGGCCCAAGGTCGAACTCACTTCCGCCCGGTGTTCAGGCGTGTACATCATCACCGCCAGCGCGCCGGCGATGAAGATGATCACCGCCCAGGTCAGGTACGGGAACAGCCACATGCGGAACTTCAACTCGGTGTTCTCGCGCTCCAGGCGGCGGCGCATGCGCAGCTGGGAGATGGCGATGACCATGTACACCAGCAGCGCAATGGCGCCGGAGCTGGCCAGCAGGAACTCGAACACGCCCTTGGGTGCGAAGTAGTTCAACACGGCAATGGCGGCGCCGATCAGGGTGCTGCCGAACACCGCTGCGCGCGGCACGCCGACCTTGGAGGTTTTGTTGAGAAACGCCGGTGCGTCGCCGCGCTTGGCCAGCGAGTACATCATCCGCGAGGCGATGTAGATCGACGAGTTCATGCAGCTGGTCACCGCCACCAGCACCACCAGGTCGACCATGAACGCAGCGTTGGGGATGTTCATGATCTCCAGCGCGCGCTGATACGAACCTACCACTGCCAGCTGCGGGTCGTTCCACGGCACCACCGAGATGATCACGAAGATCGACAGGATGTAGAAGGTGCTGATGCGCCAGATCACCGAGCGGGTGGCCTTGGCGATGTTGCGCGACGGGTCGCTGGACTCGGACGCGGCGATGGTCACGGCCTCGGTGCCGATGAAGCTGAACATCACGGTGATGAACGCGCCGATCACTGCCGACCAGCCTTTCGGCGCGAAGCCGCCATGTTCGGCCATCAGCCCGCTCAGGCCGCTGACTTCACGGTTGGGCAGCCAGCCCATCAGCGCGGCGAAACCGAGGCCGATGAAGCCGAGAATCGCCGTGACCTTGAGGATGGCGAACCAGAACTCGAACTCGCCGTACTTGGCCACGCTGAACAGGTTGGTGCCCGCCAGCAACAGCACCGAAGCGAGGGCGAAGATCCAGCTGGGGATATCGGGGAACCAGGCGTTGAGCACATGCCCCGCCGCCAGTGCCTCGATCGGGATCACCAGCACCCAGAACCACCAGTACAACCAGCCGATGGTATAGCCGGCCCAGCGGCCGATGGCCTGGTCAGCGTAGGTGGAGAACGATCCAGTGTCCGGGTGTGCCACGGCCATTTCGCCGAGCATGCGCATGACCAGTACCACCAGGGTTCCGGCCACGAAGTACGAAAGAATGGTGGCTGGCCCGGCCGCCGCGATGGCGTGCCCGGAGCCTACGAAAAGTCCGGCACCGATGATGCCCGCGATGGACAGCATCGTTACATGACGTGGCTTGAAACCTTGTGCAAGGTTGCCATCAGATCCCACGGTGTTCATTGATCTTGTTCTCTTTTTGCTGACACAAGGAAGGACGGGCAGGCGTAGGCGAAAAATATCTCCTTTGAAATCAATAAGTCGACACGTTTCTGGTGCGCTGTTGTTGATCTTTGGCACACGTCACAGAGCAAGATGCCGGTGTGGTTCGGGCTTCATTTAAGCCTCGCGAGGCTGCGGGAAATTACACGAGAACGCCTCGGAACTGTTCGATCACGACAGCGCATTTCCATAAACGCCAGATGTCGCGAATGGCATGTCCGATCACGCCAGCGGGCCATCTGGCGCTTTCGTTTTCCATTTGAATGTGTTTTCACCAGGCACAAAAAAGCCCCGGTCTCCCGGGGCCTCTGTTGCTCAGGCGTCTGCCTACGCCTGCCCGGTACGCTCGAAGCGCCTGGCCAGCAACAGGTAAGCGAAGATCCCCAGCACGCCATGGGCGGCCACGAACCAGAGTGCGTTGTGGAACGAGCCGGTGCTCGCCACCACATAACCGATCACCAGCGGGGTGACGATGCCGGCGATGTTGCCGATGCCGTTGAACACGCCACCGCACAGGCCGACCATCTTCTTCGGCGCCACGTCCGACAGCACCGCCCAGCCCACCGCCGCCAGGCCCTTGCCGAAGAAGGCCAGGGTCATCAGGGCGATCACTGCGGCGTTGCCCTCCACATAGTTGGCCAGCACCAGGCTGGTGGACAGCGCCATGCCTATCACGAACGGGGTCTTGCGTGCCTTGGACGGGTGCACGCCGCGGCGGATCAGCCAGTCCGAAACGAAGCCGCCGAGAATGCCGCCGGTGAAGCCGCAGATGGCTGGCAGCGCAGCGACCCAACCGGCCTCCATGATGGTCATGCCACGGCCCTTGATCAGGTAGATCGGGAACCAGGTGATGAAGAAGTAGGTGAGCGCGGTGATGCAGTACTGGCCCAGGTACACCGCCCACAGGTTGCGGCTGGTGAACAGTTGCGCGATCTCGGCGCGGGTGGGTTTGCTCTTGGCGGTCTTGCGTTCCTTTTCCAGGTCGACCAGGGCGCCGCCTTCGCGCATGTAGTCCAGCTCTTCGCGGCTCAGCCCCGGTGCGCTGTGCGGTTCGTGATAAAGGCGGAACCACACCACGCTCAGCACCAGCCCCAGCACGCCCATCCAGATGAACACCTGCTCCCAGCTCAGGGTATGGGTCATCCACGCCATCAGCGGGGCGAACACCACCACGGCCATGTACTGCGCCGAGTTGAACAAGGCAGAGGCCGTGCCGCGCTCACGGGTGGGGAACCAGCAGCTGACAATACGCGAGTTGGCCGGGAACGCCGGTGACTCCACCAGGCCGAGCATGAAGCGCATGGAGAACAGCGCCACCGCCGCTGAAACACCGGCCAGCCCCAGCCAGCCGACCGTGCCTTGCAGCAGGGTGAACAGAGACCAGAGGATCAGGCTGACGCCATACACCCAGCGCGCGCCGAAGCGGTCGAGCAACCAGCCGCCGGGGACCTGGCCCAGGGCGTAGGCCCAGGCGAAGGCCGAGAAGATCATGCCCAGCATCACCGGGTCCAGGCCCAGGTCTTTCAGGACTTCGGTGCCGGTGATCGACAAAGTGGCGCGGTCGGCGTAGTTGATCACGGTGATGACGAAGATCAGCGCCAGGACCAGGAAGCGATGGCGACCGATCCCGGCCACGGCCTGCGGTGCGGCGACGGCGGATTTGCTGTTCATGTGGACCCTCTTGCTTCTCGGTGGAAGCGATTGTTCTTGTGCGGAGAAGGTGTGGCCTTGTGTTGCCTGTGCAGGCCTCTTCGCGGGGCAAGCCCGCGAAGAGGCCCTAGTGGTCGATCACCCGATTCGGCGGCACCTCGCCTCGAAAACAGGCTGCAAGGTTGTTCAACACCATGCGCCCCATCTCCAACCGGGTCTGCAGCGTGGCGCTGCCGCGATGCGGCTGCAGTGCGACCTGGTTCAGGTCACGCAATGCCGGCGGGACATACGGCTCATCAACGAACACATCCAACCCGGCCCCGGCGATGCGCTGTTCACGCAACGCCTCGACCAGCGCGTCCTCGTCAACCAACTTGCCGCGCGCCACGTTGACCAGGTACCCCTCCGGCCCCAGTGCATCGAGCACCTCGGCCGTCACCAGTACCTGGCCGCCATCAGCGGAAGCCGCCACCACCAGCACATCCACCGAGCGCGCCAGCTCGACCAGATCGGCCTCGTAGCGGTAACCGGTTTCTGGCTGCTCGCGCCGCCCGTTGTAGGCAATGCGCATGTCGAATGCAGCGGCGCGCCGTGCGATAGCCTTGCCCACCTCGCCAAGCCCGACGATGCCCAGTTCGATACCGCTGACCTTGCGCGCCAAGGGCAAGTTGACCGTGCCCCACAAACCGTCGCGCACCATCCGCTCACCCTCGCCCAGGCGGCGCAGGGTGCTGATGATCAGGCCCATCGCCAGGTCGGCCACATCGGCAGTCAGCACGCCGGGTGTGGTGGTGACGTGAATGTTGCGGCGGGCCGCGTGGCGCAGGTCCACGGCGTCGGTGCCGATACCGCTGATGGCGATGATCTCAAGGGCGGGCAGCTGCTCCATCAGCGCGTTCGACAAGCCCTTGGCGCCGCCAGTGACCACCGCGCGAATGCGCGGGCCAATTTCGGCGAGCAGCTGTTGCGGGTGGTCATGCTGATACAGCCGATGTACCTGGTAGGCACTGACCAGCTGGGCATCGATGGCCTCGGGTACGGGCTGGGTCAGCAACAGGTCGATGGGGTTGTTGTTCATCCTGGGCATCCGGCAGTTCAAAGACATGACTCGATGCTAGGCCCGCATTTGATACAGGTCTAATATAGATGCTGGATCGAATAATTCAGGAATTGAATCATGGAGCTGCACCAGTTGCGCTGCTTCGTCGCCGTCGCCGAAGAGCTGCATTTCGGCCGCGCCGCCACCCGCCTGCACATGACCCAGCCGCCGCTGAGCCGGCAGATCCAGCTGCTGGAGCATTCCCTTGGGGTGCTGTTGCTGGAGCGCAACAACCGCCAGGCGCGCCTGACCCTGGCCGGGCAAGGCTTTCTCGAAGATGCCCGGCGCATCCTGCAGGTCGCCGAATCGGCCAGCCAGTCGGCGCGGCGTATTGCCCATGGCGAAGCCGGCCGCCTGACCCTGGGCTTCACCGCCGTTGGCGCCTACAACATGATCCCACGCTTGCTGGTACATGCCGGGCAGACCTTGCCGGACATCGAGCTGGTGCTCAGCGAACGGGTCTCGTCCACCCAGGTGCATGACCTGGAAGCTGGCCTGATCGATGTCGGCCTGGTGCGCCAGGTGCTGCCCAGCGCGCGCGTGGAGTACCTGCCGATCCACCGCGAACCCTTCGTCGCCGCCCTGCCCGCCGGGCATGTGCTGGCGGCACGCGAGCGGCTCAGGCCGAGCGATTTCGACAAGCAGCCGTTCGTGATGTACAGCGCCAACGAAGGGCGGTATTTCCATGACCGTATCGCCAACCTGTTTGCCCGGCATGAGGTGCAGCCGCGGTACCTGCATCAGCTGGGGCAGACGCATTCGATCCTGGGCCTGGTCAATGTCGGGCTGGGCTGTGCGGTGGTGCCGGCTTCGGCGCAGGCTTTGCGGCTGGAACAGGTGGTGTTCAGGCCGTTGGTGGGGATGGAGCAGCAGGCGGAGATCTTTCTGGCGTTTTGCCGGGATAACCCGAACCCGGTGCTGGGGGGCTTTGTAGCGATGGCGCGGGCGTTCTTCGAGGCTGAATGACCTGAGCTGCACTGCTTTTTGTAGGAGCGGCCCTTTCGCGACACAAGGCCGCTCCTACAGGCGCCGGCAGGCCCGATGTTTTAGCGCACCAGGCAAGGCCGCTTGTTGTCGAAGCTCCAACCGGGAATCAGGAACTGCATCGCCACGCTGTCATCCCGCGCCCCCAGGCCCATGTTGCGGTAGCACTCATGGGCCTTGGCCAGTTGGTCTTCATCCAGCTCCACCCCCAGCCCCGGCCGCGCTGGCACCCGCACATGGCCGTCGACGATGCGCAGCGGCTCACGGGTCAGGCGCTGGCCGTCCTGCCAGATCCAGTGGGTATCGATGGCGGTGATTTCACCCGGCGCCGCCGCGGCCACCTGGGTGAACATCGCCAGCGAAATGTCGAAGTGGTTGTTCGAGTGCGAGCCCCAGGTCAGGCCCCAGTCGTTGCACATCTGCGCCACCCGCACCGAACCCTGCAAGGTCCAGAAGTGCGGGTCGGCCAGGGGGATGTCCACCGACTGCAGCTGGATCGCATGGCCCATCTGCCGCCAGTCGGTGGCGATCATGTTGGTGGCCGTCGGCAGGCCGGTGGCACGACGGAACTCGGCCATCACCTCACGGCCCGAGTAGCCGTTCTCGGCACCGCACGGGTCTTCGGCGTAGGCCAGCACATCGTGCTTGTCGCGGCACAAGGCGATGGCTTCTTTCAGCGACCAGGCGCCGTTCGGGTCGAGGGTGATACGCGCTTCGGGGAAGCGTTCGGCCAGGGCCGTTACCGCTTCCATTTCCTCCTCGCCACGCAACACGCCCCCCTTGAGCTTGAAGTCGCTGAAGCCATAACGCTGCTTGGCGGCTTCCGCCAGGCGCACCACGGCTTCCGGGGTCAGGGCCTTTTCGTGGCGCAGGCGGAACCAGTCGTCGTCGGCATCGGCTTCATTGCGGTAGGCCAGGTCGGTCTGCTGGCGGTCGCCGATGTAGAACAGGTAGCCGAGCATCTTCACCGCTTCGCGCTGCTGGCCTTCACCCAGCAGTGCCGCCATCGGTACGTTGAGGTGCTGGCCGAGCAGGTCGAGCAGCGCCGACTCGATGGCGGTCACTGCATGCACGGTGATACGCAGGTCGAAGGTCTGCAGGCCGCGGCCAGCGGAGTCACGGTTGGCGAAGGTCTGGCGCATGGCATTGAGCACGCGCTGGTAATGGCCGATCGGCTGGCCGACCACCAGGCTGCGGGCGTCTTCCAGGGTCTGGCGGATCTTCTCGCCACCGGGCACTTCGCCCAGGCCGGTATTGCCGGCGCTGTCGCGCAGCACCACGACGTTGCGGGTGAAGTACGGGCCATGGGCGCCACTGAGGTTGAGCAGCATGCTGTCGTGGCCGGCGACGGGGATCACGCGCAGCTCGGTGACGACCGGGGTGCTGGTGTGAACGGCGGGATTGGTCTGCATGTTCATGGTTGTTGTCTCGCAGTCATCAGTGGGTCTGGCCCAAGGCCGAAGGCGCCTTGAGGTCGTCAGAAGGAGCGCCCTTCGGGCGAATGCGTACGAAGAAGATGGCGATCGCCGCCAGCACCGAGGTCACGGCCAGGCCATACAGCCCGCCCTGGATCGACCCGGTCTGCTGTTCGAGCAGGCCGAAGGTGGTGGGGGCGACGAAGCCGCCGAGGTTACCGACCGAGTTGATCAGCGCGATCACGGCCGCGGCGATACGGGCGTCCAGGTAGCCTTGCGGAATCGGCCAGAACAGCGACGAGGCCGACTTGAAGCCGATGGCGGCGAAGCACACAGCGACGAAGGCGAACACCGGGCCACCGGTGGTGGACATGAACATGCCGATGGCGGCGACTATCAAGGCACCGGCCACCCAGGCCTGCTGGAACTTCCAGCGCGTGGAGCCGGCAGCGAAGGCATACATGGCGATGATCGAGATCAGCCACGGGATCGAGTTGAAGAAGCCGACCTGCAGGTCGCTGAGGTCGCCCATGCGCTTGATGATGCTTGGCAACCAGAAGGTGGCGGCGTAGATGGTCAGCTGGATGCAGAAGTAGATCAGGCAGAACAGCACGATCTGGCGGTCCTTGAGCAGGCTCCAGGCCGAAGGCTTCAGTGCACCGACGGCTTCGCGTTCGAGCTGCTCGCGGTCGATGGTCGCCACCAGCGCGTCCTGTTCGGCCTGGCTCAGCCACTTGGCATCCTGCGGCTTGGAATCGAGCCAGAAGAACACGAAGAAGCACAGGGTCACCGAGGCCATGCCTTCGATGAACAGCATCCACTGCCAGCCGTGCAGGCCCAGGCCCTGGATCTGCATCAGCGCGCCGGCCAGCGGCCCGGAAATCAGCGAAGCCAGGGCCGAACCGCTGAGGAAGATGGCAATCGCCTTGCCGCGCTCGGCGGCCGGCAGCCAGCGGGTGAAGTAGTAGATCACGCCGGGGAAGAAGCCCGCCTCGGCCACGCCCAGCAGGAAGCGCAGCACATAGAACTGGGTTTCGTTCTGGACAAAGGCCATGGCGGTGGCCACCAGGCCCCAGGTGAACATGATGCGGGTCAGCCACAGCCGCGCACCGACCTTTTGCAGCAGCATGTTCGAGGGCACCTCGAACAGCGCGTAGCCGATGAAGAACAGCCCGGCGCCGAAACCAAAGGCAGCTGCACTGATGCCCAGGTCGCTTTCCAGGTGCGGGCGGACGAAGCCGATGTTGACGCGGTCGAGGTAGTTGACGATGAACATGATGACGAACAGCGGCAGGACGTGGCGCTTGACCTTGGCCACGGCACTGGCCAAAGCGTCGCCTTCATTCCGGGCAGACGGAGCGAGGGTGTCGTTCACTTGTGGATCTCCCACTAATTGTTTTTGTGCGGGTCGAAGTTGTCTGACATGACAATGAGGCAGAGCATATGCGCAGCGAGGTTGTACGACAAGATGCCGAATGTCGCCTAATTAGCAAAATACAAGCTTATAAAGGGTAATATTGCATCGATTGTGCTTCCATCGTTTTAAACAGCTCGATACCGTGCAGAGAAAAACCGGGCAGAAAATATTTTTGCGGGTTAACTTGTCGTACAAGATAACCCCAAGCGGAATCCACCATGGATACATCCCCAGTCAAACGCAGCCACAGCCGCGCCCATGACCTGGTCTCGAGCCTGACCCAGCAGATTCTGCTGGGTACCTTCAAGCCGGGGGACAAACTGCCGTCGGAGAACACCCTGGTGCGCGAGCATGGCGTCAGCCGCACCGTGGTCCGCGAAGCGCTGTCGAAGTTGCAGGCCTCAGGCCTGGTGGAACCGCGCCACGGCATCGGCACTTTCGTGATGGAGCGCCAGGGCCAGGCGGGTTTGCGCGTGGGGGCGGAGAATGCCGCCAGCGTGCGCGACCTGCTGGAGCTGCGTATCGGCCTGGAAGGCCAGGCGGCCGCTTTGGCCGCCGTGCGCCGCAGTGACGAGCACCTGGCACGCATGCGCAAGGCGCTGGATGACTATCAGGACCTGGCGGCTGCAGGGGACAGCTGCATCGAGGCGGACCGACGCTTTCACCTGTTGATCGCCGAGGCCACCGGCAACTTGTATTTCAGCGAGATGATGGCGCAGCTGGGCAACGGCCTGATTCCGCGTAACCGCATGGCCCTGGCCGAACGCGCCGGGGCCAACCTGGCGCGGCATGCATACCTGGCCAACCTCGAACATGAGGCGATCCTCAATGCCATCCGCCGGCAGGACCCGGATGCCGCACGGGCGGCGATCTGCCTGCACCTGTCCAACAGCCGAGATCGCCTGCTGCCGGACTGAAACTTCCCCTGCTGACGCGCTCCTACAACGACCGCGTCAGAAATCAGGCCAACGCCCGGTCCACCAACACTTGCAGCCTTCCCTGCGAACAGCACTCAACCCGCGCCTCGACCCCATATACCTCAGCCAGCAGCTCAGGCTGCAGCACCTCCCCCGGCACCCCGCACGCCACCACCCTGCCCCCGCGCAACACCACCAGCCAATCGGCATGGCTGGCCGCCAGGTTGATGTCATGCAACACCGCCACCGCCAGCAACCGATGCGCCACCACCCGCTCGCGCACCGCGCCCATCACCCGCAACTGGTAATGCAGGTCCAGCGCACTGGTCGGCTCATCGAGCAACAGCACCTGCGGATTGCGCGCCATCAACTGCGCCAGCGCCACCAGTTGCCGCTGGCCACCGGAAAGGCTGTCGAGCGAGCGCTCGGCCAGCGCCTCGATGCCCAGTTGGCGCAGCGCCTGGTACGCGCTGCCGAGCAGGTCATCCGTACCACTCACGCGCAACGCCGCGACAATGCTTTCCAGCACCCCAAGGGCAATCCCCGGCGGCAGTTGCTGGGGCATGTAGGCCAGCCGCCGCGAGCGCTCGGCAAAGCTCAGCCGGGTCACGTCCTGGCCATCCAGGCTCAAGCCGCCCTTCATCCGCTCCAGCCCCGCCAGCGCCCGCAGCAAGGTCGACTTGCCCGCGCCATTGGGCCCGACCAGCGCCACCAGGCTGCCGGCCGGCAGCGCCGGCAAACTCACCCCGTGCAGGATCCGCCGCGCGCCATAGGCGACCGTCACGTCATCGATCAACAGGCTCACAGTCTTCTCCCCCGGCGGAACACCAGCAGCACGAACACCGGCACCCCGACCAGCGCCGTGACGATGCCCACCGGCACGATCACCCCGGGCAGGATCAGCTTGCTGGCAAGCGACGACATCGACAGCATCAACGCCCCCACCAGTGCGCTGGCAGGCAGCAGAAAGCGCTGGTCCTCACCGACCAGCAAGCGGGCGATGTGCGGCCCGACCAGGCCGACGAAACCGATGGTGCCGACGAACGCCACGGCCGTGGCCGACAGCAGGCTGATGCGCAGCAGCGAGGCAAAGCGCAGGCGCCGGGTATCCACGCCAAAGCTGCGCGCGCGGTCCTCACCCATGCGCAACAGGGTCATGGCCGGCGCGGCGCGCAGCGAGAATGGCAACAGCAGCGCCAGCACCAGGGCAAGGATGCCGAGCTTCTGCCAGTCGGCTCGGGCCAGGCTGCCCAAGGTCCAGAACACCAGTTGCTGCAGCACGTCCTCGGTGGCCAGCAGCTGCAACAGCGAGACCAGCGCGTTGCAGCTGAACACCAGGGCGATGCCGAACAGCACCAGGCTCTCCACCCCGGCCCCACGCAAGCGTGACATGGCTTGCAGCAATACCACCGACAGGCAGGCGAAGACGAAGGCCATCAGCGTCACCTGCGCGCTTGGCGCCAGCCACGAGATAGCCAGCGGATAGGCAATCGCCAGCGACGCACCGAGCGCCGCCGACGACGACACACCCAGGGTAAAGGGGCTGGCCAGCGGGTTGTCGAGGATCGCCTGCATCTCGGCGCCAGCCAGGGCCAAAGCCGCGCCCACCAATACCGCCATCAGCGAGTACGGCAGGCGCACGTTCCAGATGATCACCCGCTCGGTGGCGCTCAGCGTCGCCGGGTCGAAGATACCCTGCAGCAGTTGCCCCAGGCCCATCCCCGAGGCGCCGCTGGCCAGGTCACCGAGCACCGACAGCAGCAACAACAGCGCCAGTGCCAACACCAGCAAGGCCCGCCGCCAGAGCAGGCGGCGATAATGCCAGGCCGCGAGTGCCGCACCCTCCTGCGCCAGCGCGGTCAATTGGCGTCGACCCAGTACTGGCCATCCAGGCCCACCTTCAGCATGCGGTTGATCTCGCCCAGGGTGGCCTGTGGGTCGACATCCTCGAAGCGCTCGGGATGCACCCAACGCGCCATGGCCTCGATCGCGAGGATGTTGAACGGCGAGTTGTAGAAGTCATGCCACAGGCCGTGGGCCTGCCCAGCCTGGATCGGCCGCAGCGGCGCGAACTCGGCGCGTGCGGTGATCTTCGCCAGGCTCTGGCGGGCTGTCTGGGTGGATACACCCGCGCCCAGCAGCACGCCCGGTGCACGGTTGCCGGTGACGATGTACACGTCAGGGTCGGCCTGCAGCACGTATTCGACACTGACGTCGCCGAGTGCGCCCGGCACCACGTCGGCACCGATGTTGTGCCCGCCAACTGCCTCGACCACGCTGCCCAGGCCGCTCTTGCCGGTGGTATGCCCCGGTGCCTGCCACACGCCCGCCAGCAATTCGAGAAACACCTTGGGCCGCTCACTGGCGGTGAGCCCGGCCACGCTGTCGGTGATGTGCTTGAGGTGGCGGTCGTACAGGCTCAGGTACTCCTGCGCCTGCTGTTCACGCCCGAGCAGGGTGGCCAGCGCCTGCATGCTGACCCGGGTATTGCGGATCGGGTGCACGCGGAAGTCGACGAACAGCACCGGCACCCCGGCCTTTTCCAGCAGGTCGGCCACGGGGCTGTGCTGGGTCGGGCCTTCGCCAGCGATGCTGAAGATTGCCAGGTCCGGCTTGAGCGCGAGGATCTGCTCGGCACTGACGCTCTGCTCGGAGGCCTGGCCGATCAATGGCAGCCTGGCGACCTGCGGGTACAGCTTGGCGTACACCTCGTAGGTGTGCGGATCGAGCAGGCGCATGTCGTTCTGCCAGCCGACCACGCGCTGGAACGGGTTGTCGCGGTCAAGCAGCGCCAGGGCGAAGAACAACCGCCCTTCGCCAAGCACGATGCGCTGCGGCGCATGCTCGATCTCGACCTGGCGCCCAAGCACGTCTGTCACTTGCAGGGCGCTGGCGGTTTGCGCAAAGCCGGCAGCAGTCGCCAGCAGAACGAGGGCAGGCAGCAAGCGCTGCCGGAGACGGGAAAGGAAGCTCATCGGGGGAATCCTCTTGAAGAGAATCAGTCGCATCTGAAGCGGGGCATTCTAGCCAGCCGCTTTCCCCTGCCGATGTGCGCAAATGTATTGGCTTGTCGGGTGCCCGTTACAGTTTCACCAGGTCAGGCAGATCTTGCCGAAATGCCGGTTGCTCTCCTGATAGCGGAACGCCTCGACGATCTGCTCCAGCTCGAAGTGCTTGTCCACCACCGGCCGCAAGCCGTTGGCATCGATCGCCCGCACCATCGCCTGCTGCTGCGCGCGGCTGCCCACCAGCACACCTTGCAGGCGGATCTGCCGCACCAGTGCCTGCACCAGCGGCAGCTGCCCGGCCACGCCGGTGAGAATGCCGATCAGCGACACATGCCCACCGATGCGCGCGGCGATCATCGACTGCTCCAGGGTCGCCGGCCCACCCACTTCGATCACATGATCGACGCCGCGGTTGCCCGTCAGCTCACGCGCCTTCTCGCCCCAGGCCGGGGTGCTCCTGTAGTTGATCAGGTGGTCGGCGCCGAGGGCTTTCAGGCGTTCGAGCTTGGCGTCACTGGACGACGTGGCGATGACCGTGGCACCTGCCAGCTTGGCAAACTGCAGGGCGAAGATCGACACGCCGCCAGTGCCCTGCACCAGCACCGTGTCACCCGGCTTGAGGTGGTCATCGCTCATCAAGCTGCGCCAGGCGGTGAGGCCGGCCGTGGTCAGGGTCGCAGCCTCGGCGTGGCTGAAGCCCTGGGGTGCCAGGGTGAACGAGGTGGCCGCCGCCGTGACCTGTTCGCGGGCATAACCATCGATGCCGTCACCGGGCACCCGGCCAAAGCCTTCGACATTGGCCTGGCCGTCGAGCCAGTCGGGAAAGAAGGTGCTGACGACGTTGTCGCCGACCTTGAATTCACTCACGCCTGCACCGATGGCGATCACTTCGCCGGCACCGTCGGCCATGGGAATGCGCCGCTCGCTCGGGCCCCACATGCCGCTGACCACGGCGAAATCGTGATAGTTGAGGGAGCTGGCATGCAACTGCACGGTGATCTCGCCGGCCTTGGGCGCTGGGGCCTCGCAGGTGCCGACTTCGACCTTGTCGTAGCCGCCGCCGGCTTGCACATAGATGGCCTTGCTGGTCATGACTGAGGTTCCATTCAGGGAAAGACAGGGGTTCAGCATAGCCAGTACCCGCGAAGAGGCTCTGTAAGGCGATACAAGAGTCAGCCCAACAACACCCGAAGCGCCCGGCAATCTGCTGCGTGCCAGTCCACCAGCTCCGGCCACGGATTGTCCGGCAGATTGACCAGCACCGTGCGCGCACCTGCGGCCCGCCCACAGTCCAGGTCAAAGCGGTAATCCCCAACCATCACCAGCTCGCCGGGCGCCACGCCCCAGGCGCGGGCAATTTTCAACAGCCCATCCGGGCTTGGCTTGGGCTCTGCCTCATCGCGCCCGAGAATGTGCTCGACCGCGAAGCAGTCTGCCAGGCCGATGGCTTCCAGCGTCACATGCGCCAGCTCCCGCGCATTGCGGGTCAGGATGCCCAGCCGGCAACCGCGCCCGGCCAGCTCACGCACCAGCTCCACCGCACCGGTGGCCGCTGTCGAGGCGATTGCCAGGTCGCGTTCATGTTCCAGCAGCCAGGCATGCTTGGCCGCCGCTTCCGCCGCCGGCAGCGCCGCCAGGTGGGTGAGAATGTCGTGCTCGGCCGGGATGTCCAGGGCGACGCGGATGGCGGCGAAATCGTGCACCGCCACGGTCAGGGTGCCGTCCATATCGAACACCCAGTTGCGGATTTCGCCCAGGCTCATGCCCAGTCCTTGCGGTGGCGAATCAGGCCTTCCTGGGTCGACGACGCCACCAGCTGGCCGGCGCGGTTGAAGATGCTGCCGCGGCAGAAACCGCGGGCATTGCCGGCCCACGGGCTGTCGGTGGCGTACAGCAGCCACTCATCGGCGCGCAGGTTGCGGTGGAACCACAGCGAATGGTCGAGGCTGGCGATCTGCATGTCGCGCTGCCACACCGACTTGCCATGGGGCAACAGCGAGGTGGTCAGCAAGCCGAAGTCGGAGGCGTAGGCCAGCAGGTACTTGTGCAGCGCCGGCACGTCCGGCAAGGCGCCGTCGGCGCGGAACCAGGCGTACTTCACCGGGTCGCCGGGCTGGGGGTTGAAGGGGTCGCGCTCGGTCACCGGGCGGATCTCGATCGGCTTGGCGCACAGCACCTTGTCGCGGATGCGCTCGGGCAGCTTGTCGGCATGGGCACTGGCCAGCTCGACTTCGGTGGGCAGGTTTTCCGGGCCGACCACATCGGGCATCTGCACCTGGTGCTCGAAGCCTTCCTCGTCGTACTGGAACGACGCGCTGCAGGTGAAGATCGGCTGGCCCTTCTGGATCGCCGTTACCCGCCGGGTGCTGAAGCTGCCACCGTCACGCACGCGGTCGACCGAATAGACCACCGGCAGGCTGGCGTCGCCAGGGCGCAGGAAGTATCCGTGCAGCGAATGCACATGGCGCGCGTCCTCGACCGTCTGGCTGGCGGCCGACAGCGACTGGCCCAGCACCTGGCCACCGTACAGCTGGCGGAAGCCCAGGTCCTGGCTGCGGCCACGGAACAGGTTCTCCTCGATCGACTCGAGGCTCAACAGGTCGACCAGGTCGTCCAACACATGACTCATCGGGGGTTCTCCTTGTAGGAGCGAGCTTGCTCGCGATGCGCCGCGTGAGCGGCGCTCGGTTTCACAGGCGCTGAACATCTTTCGGCGAGCACCTTACGGATAGGGAAATGATACAGGGTTTGCCATTGACGCCGTGCATGACGGCTCATTCAGTACGCAAGGTCTGTTCCCAATGTGCACGGTCTATGCGGTACAGCACATGGGGGCGCAGCGGGTGACCGATGGGCAGCCGGGGGTGGTCGAAGCTGCCATTGGCGTCCTGGACCATGCCGATGGCCTGCATGACTTTCTGCGACGGCAAATTGCTCTCGCTAGTGAACGACACCACCTCTTCCACACGCAATTGGGCGAAAGCACAACGCAGGCAAGTCCATGCCGCCTCGCTGGCAAAACCCAGGCCCCAATGGCGTCGGGCCAGGCGCCAGCCGATCTCCACCGCCGGTGCGAACGGTGCGTCGAAATTGACATTGAGCAACCCCGTCATGCCGATGAAAGCCCCGCTATCCTTTCGCTCCAGGGCCCACAGGCCGAAGCCGTATTCGTTGAAGTGCCCACGAATCCTGCCGATCAGCGCCGCCGCCTCCAGCCGCGTCATCGGCGCCGGGAAGTAACGCATCACCTGCGGGTCGGCACACAGCGCGGCGAACTCGCGCAGGTCGTCATCGTGCCATTGGCGCAGCACCAGGCGTGCGCTTTCCAGGTGAAGGATGGGGGTCATGGGACGAACTCCGGTTTTGCGCTGTGGCATCTAACAGCGTAGGCGCGGCCAGGTTTTTCACGCAACCGACGGCGCCCAGAATGCAATTTTCACAACCCCTTCACCAGCCCCCGACAGACGGCTGAGCACTATACCGCCACACCACCGCCGCGCCATTGGAGTGACGCATGCAGCCGAGCAACACCTTGGGCCATCCCGCCATCCACGCCCGTCGCAAGCGACGCATGTCACGCAAAGCCCTCGGTGCCGCTCTCGGCCTGTGCATGGTCATCGCGGCAGTGACCACCTGGCTGGCGACGAGGACCCATATCGTCGACCTTGGCAACGAGCAGCAGTTGAGTGAAAGCGGCCTCCTGCAGGACTGGGCCGAAGGCGCGGTGATCGTGATGATCCGCCATGCCGAACGTTGTGACAGCGCACCTGGCCCGTGCCTGAACGACCCCACCGGCATCACCGTGGCCGGCAGCGAAGCCGCCACGCGGGTCGGCCAGGGCTTGAAGCAACTGGGCCTGACCAACGCCGATGTGCTCGCCAGCCCCAAAGTGCGCACCCTGCAAACAGCGCACTTCATCCTTGGCCAGGCCGTACCGAGCGAAGCCTGGCTGGAAAGCTGCGACAACCAGTTCGCCAGTGAAGCGCTGGAGCGCAAGCGTGCCGGGCACAACCTGGTGCTGGTGACCCACAATGGCTGCATCGACCATTTCGCCCGGCAGCAGCGCGTGGCTGGCGGTGAGCGGGAAAGCAACTACGCCAGTGCGCTGTTCGTTTCCGTGGATGCCAATGGCAAGGCACGCATCCTGGGTCGGCTGAACGAGCCGGACTGGCAACGCGTATTGGCCAGCGCGGGGAAATAACTGGCAAGATCAGCACTGGCCCCGATTGCGAAGTCCCCATGCCGTTGCCGCTGATCTACCACGAAGACTACAGCCCGGAATTCCCCGCCGAGCACCGCTTCCCCATGGACAAGTTCCGCCTGCTGCGCGATCACCTGGTCGACAGCGGGCTGACCACCGACCAGGCCCTGCTGCGCCCGGACATCTGCCCCAACGATATCCTCGCCCTGGCCCATGACCGCAGCTACATCGAGCGCTACATGAACGGCGAACTGTCCCGCGAGGACCAGCGTCGCCTCGGCCTGCCCTGGAGCGAAGCCCTGGCCCGGCGTACCGTGCGCGCGGTGGGCGGCTCGCTGCTGACTGCCGAGATGGCGCTGCAGCATGGCATCGCCTGTCACCTGGCGGGCGGCACCCACCACGCCCACTATGACCACCCGGCCGGCTTCTGCATCTTCAATGACCTGGCAGTGATCAGCCGCTACCTGCTCGAGGCCGGCCGCGTGCACCGGGTGCTGATCTTCGACTGCGATGTGCATCAGGGCGACGGCACGGCACGCATCCTCCACGACACCCCGGACGCCATCACCGTGTCCCTGCACTGCGAGCAGAACTTCCCGGCGCGCAAGGCTCACAGTGACTGGGACATTCCCCTGCCCCGGGGCATGGGCGACACGGCTTACCTGAAGGTGGTGGAGGATGCGCTGAACTACCTGCTGCCGCTGTATCAACCCGACCTGGTGCTGTACGACGCTGGCGTCGATGTGCACAAGGACGATGCCCTGGGCTACCTGCAACTCACCGACCAGGGCCTGGCGGCGCGTGACGAGCGGGTGATGCGCCATTGCCTGGGCCGCGATATCCCGGTGGTCGGGGTGATCGGTGGGGGCTACAGCAAGGACCGTGAAGCCTTGGCCAGGCGTCACGGCATTCTGCACCACAGTGCGGCACGGGTCATCGGTTGTTCACAATGACTGTGGAACCGCTTGTGGATAACCTGCGGGAAAGGCGCTGCAGCCCTTTACTGGCTTGGCCTGCAGAGTATTGATCATTTTTTGTTCAGTGCTTACGTTGGCCCGGCTGCGCTAGAATGTGCAGTCTTTTCCACAGCCTGCTGCCTACCATGTCAGAAAAATCCCCCGCTTCCCCTCCCCTGGCCGTCGTTATCGGCGGCGGCCCTGCCGGCCTGATGGCTGCAGAAGCCATGGCCCAGGCGGGCCTGGCGGTGGAAGTGTTCGACGCCATGCCATCGGTGGGCCGCAAGTTCCTGCTGGCCGGCGTCGGTGGCATGAACATCACCCACTCGGAGGCTTATCCACAGTTCGTTTCGCGATACGCCGAGCGGCAGAGCGAGATCGACGGGTTGTTGCGCGACTTCGATGCCGATGCGCTGCGCCAGTGGATTCACGGGCTGGGTATCGAAACCTTTGTCGGTACATCGGGCCGGGTGTTCCCGACCGACATGAAAGCAGCCCCGCTGCTGCGCGCCTGGCTGAAGCGCCTGCGGGACAACGGTGTAGTTATCCACACCCGCCATCGCTGGCTGGGCTGGAATGCCGACGGCAGCTTGCGGATTGCTTATCCACAGGGTGAATTGCAGGTCAAGGCCGACGTCGTGGTGCTGGCCCTCGGTGGTGCCAGCTGGGCAAGGTTGGGCTCCGACGGCGCCTGGCAAGCATTGCTGGCCGAACGCACTGTGGATATCTCGCCGCTGCGGCCAAGCAACTGCGGTTTCGAGGTCGAAGGCTGGAGTCCAGTGCTTGTGGACAAGTTTGCCGGGGCGCCGCTGAAGAACATTGCCCTGAGCGTGCCGGGCATGGCGCCGCGCAAGGGCGAGTTCATCCTCACTGCACAGGGCGTCGAGGGCAGCCTGGTGTATGCGTGGTCGGCGCACCTGCGCCAGGCCATCGAGCATCAGGGGCAGGCCAGGCTGTTGCTCGATCTGCTGCCGGACAAGCCTGTGGACAAGATTGCCCAGGCGCTGGCCAAACCACGCGGGTCACGGTCGATGGCCAAGCATCTGCAGGGCCAGTTGGGGATCGATGGGGTCAAGGCAGGATTGCTGCGGGAACTGACGGATCAGGCGACGTTTGCCGATCCTCAGGCGTTGGCGCGGGCGATCAAGGCCTTGCCGATCACGCTGGTTAGAACGAGGCCGCTGGACGAAGCGATCAGCAGTGCCGGTGGCGTGCGCTTCGAAGGGCTGGATGAAGGGTTGATGGTTCGCCGGATGCCAGGGGTGTTCTGTGCGGGCGAGATGCTCGACTGGGAGGCGCCGACTGGGGGGTATCTGCTGACGGCGTGCTTTGCCACTGGACTTTGTGCGGGGCGTGCGGCGGTGGATTGGTTGACGCGATCTGCCTGATCGATTGCCGGGGCTGCCTCGCAGCCCTTTCGCGACACAAGGCCGCTCCTACAGGAAACCGCGTGCCCTTGTAGGAGCGGCCTTGTGTCGCGAAAGGGCCGCAGAGCGGCCCCAGAAATCTCAAGGTTTACGCTTGCGCGGCCCGCCGTTGAAGCTCGGCACCTTGCGCACGGCCTTCACCGATGGCTCGGCAGCACCCGCCTCGGCACTGTCCATCCAGCGCCCCAAACCACGCTTGGCGCTGTTCTCTTTCGGCTTCTTGGGTTTCTTCGGCTTCTTGATCACCTGGCCGCTGGCATCGGTCATCGGCACCCGGTGCTCGGGGATGAAGTCGGGCTCTTCATGACGCGGCAGGGTCTGCCGGGTCAGCACTTCAATCGCCGACAGCATCTGCACCTCATCGGCACACACCAGCGAAATCGCCTCGCCCTTGTTGCCGGCTCGGCCGGTACGGCCGATGCGGTGCACATAATCCTCGGCCACGATCGGCAGGTCGAGGTTGACCACCAGCGGCAGGTCGTCGATGTCCAGGCCACGGGCCGCGACATCGGTCGCCACCAGCACCTGGATCTCCCGCGCCTTGAAACTGTCCAGCGCGCGCTGGCGGGTGGCCTGTGGGCGGTCGCCGTGGATGCCGTCGGCATTGACACCGTCCGCCAGCAAGCGCTCGACCAGCTGATCGACGCCATTGCGGGTCTTGGCGAATACCAGCACCTGCTTCCAACGCTGCTTGCGCAGCAGGTGCATGAACAAGTCGGTCTTGCGCTTCTTGTCCACAGGCACCAGCCACTGCTTGACCGTGGTCGCCGCCGCGTTGCGCGGGCTGACTTCAATGCTCAGCGGGTCGTTCAGGGCCAGGCCCGCGAGCATGCGGATCTGCTCGGAGAACGTGGCGGAGAACAGCAGCGTCTGACGCTTGCGCGGCAAGGCGGCGTATACCGACTGCAGCTCCTCGGCAAAGCCCAGATCGAGCATGCGGTCGGCTTCGTCGAGCACCAGGGTCTGTACCTGGTTGAACTTCACCGCGTTCTGACGGAACAGGTCGAGCAGGCGACCGGGCGTTGCCACCAGCAGGTCGACGCCACGGCGCAGGCGCATCATCTGCGGGTTGATGCTGACCCCACCGTACACCGCGTAGGTGCTCAGCGGCAGGTTCTCGGCATACTCGCGCACGTTGTTGTGCACCTGCTCGGCCAGCTCGCGGGTCGGCACCAACACCAGTGCACGGATCGAGTTGCTGGCAACCTTCTCACCTTCCAGGGCCAGGCGTTGCAGCACCGGCAGGGCGAAACCGGCGGTCTTGCCGGTGCCGGTCTGGGCGGCGGCCATCAGGTCGCGGCCGGCCAGCACGGCAGGGATGGCCTTGGCCTGGACCGGGGTCGGGGTGGTGTAGTCCAGCTGCTGCAAGGTGCGCAGCAGCGGTTCGATCAGGCCGAGTTGGGCGAAATTCATGGCAATACCGTCAGGGGGTTCAGCGAAGGCGGCAAGTTTACCGCATCGCCCCTGGCTACTTGCAGATTTCGCCCTTCAGCGGTTGTTCGGGTGCCTTGCGCCACTGCGGCAGGCCGATCAGCACCACGGCGCCGATGATCACCGCCATGGCCAGGCATTCTTCCGCGCCGATCTGTTCGCCAGCGAAGAGGATGCCCAGCAGCACCGCCACCGCCGGGTTGACGTAGGCATAACTGGTGGCAGCGGCCGGGCGCACGTTCTTGAGCAGGTACATGTAGGCACTGAAGGCGAGGATCGAACCGAACAGCACCAGGTAGGCCAGCGCGCCCCAGCCGGCAGCCGTCGGCATTTGCGTCATGCGCTCACCGGACAGCACGCTGCCCAGCAGCAATACCGCACCGCCGACCAGCATCTCGGCAGCACTGGCCATCGGCCCCTGGGGCAGCGGCAGGCTTTTGCTCCACACCGAACCGAACGCCCACGAAGCCGCCGCGAACAGGATCAGCGCGGCGCCGATGGGGCTGGCCTGCAGGTTCGAGCCGAGGTTGAGCAAACCGATGCCGAGCAGGCCGAGGAAGATCCCGGCCCATTCCAGGCGCGAGTTGCGGTGGCCGAACAGCAAGCCAAAGACCAGGGTGAACAGTGGCACCGTGGCCACTGCCAGCGCCGCAACGCCCGATGCCACGCCAGCATGCTCGGCCACGGTCACACCACCGTTGCCGCAGCTGAGCAACAGAAAGCCGATGGCACCTGCCGCGCGCCATTGTGGCCAGGTCGGTGCCTGTACTCCGCGCCAGCGCAGGAAGCCGTACAGCAACCCGCCCGCGATCAGGAAGCGCACCCCTGCCATCAGCATCGGTGGCCATGACTCGACGCCGATGCGAATGAACAGGTAGGTGGAACCCCAGACCAGGTACAAGGCCAGAAAGGCGCCGACGAGCAACAGCGGAAAGCGACGGGAGGCAGGCATGGCAGACAACTCAGAAATCCGTTTTCGGGTGACCGAGTTTAAGGCTCTGCTTCAGTAAACATAAGTTACAAAACAGCGCGAAATGAGCGGCACACTTTTGGTGCGCGCTTCAGGCGAACCTGGCCAGGGTTTCGCGGACTTTCGCCGCAGGCGTTTTCTGCAGGCGGCAGAGCAGTTCGTGGGAGAGTTGCTGCACGCCGTGCGACTGACGCAGCACACCGGCCAGGTGTTGCAGCAGGTTGGCGGCCATTTCGGCATCGGCCATGGCCCGGTGCGCGGTACCGGTATCCGGCAGCCCGGCCCAACGGGTCAAGGTACCCAGCTTGTGGTTCGGTGCCGCCGGCAGCAGGCGCCGTGACAACAGCAGGGAACAGGCGAAGGACTGGCGACGGCTGCGGCCGATGCGGCTCAGCTCGTAGTCCCAGAACTTCTGGTCGAAGGCCGCGTTGTGGGCCAGCAGCGGGGTATCACCGACGAACTCGGCCACTTCGTTCATCACCTTGTCCACCGGCGGCGCGGTGCGCAGCATGGCGGTGGTGATGCCGGTCAGCCCGGCGACGAAGGCTGGCACCGGCACACCGGCATTCATCAGGCTTTGATAGCGCTCGACAATACGCCCGCGTTCCAGCATCACCACCGCCACCTCGGTGGCGCGGCAGCCGGCACCGGGGGAAATACCGGTGGTTTCAAAGTCGATGACAGCAATACGTTCCATGAAAAAACCTTAGTGCTTGAGCAACAGCGCGCCCTCGATGGGCACATAGCGGGTGGCGGCGCGAATCAGCGACAACGCGGTCAGGCCGGGGACGCCATAGACCACCGCCTCGGTGCCGTGGCGCTCGATGACCCGCTCCAGCAGCAGGTCGAAGTCACCATCACCGGAGGCCAGCACTACCTGGTCGACCCGGCTGGCCGCATCGATCACATCGAGGGTAATGCCCACGTCCCAGTCGCCCTTGGCCGAACCGTCGCTGCGCTGGATGAACGGTTTCAGGCGCACGTCGAAACCGAGGTTGCGCAAGATCTGCTGGAATTGCTGCTGCTTGCTGTCACCGCGATCGATGGCATAGGCCACGGCTTCGACGATCTCACCTTCGCGGCTGACGTCCTTCCACAATGCGGTGTAGTTGAAGTGGCAGCCATGGGCCTGGCGCACGGTGTAGTAGAGGTTCTGCACATCGGCGAACAGCGCGATCTTTTTCACCACATACCCTCGACATGAAAAGGGGCGCAAAGCGCCCCTTCGGAAATGCCAGCAGTATGCCAGACCGGTCAGACGAACGTATCGTCATCCGAGAAGAAGCCACCTCCATCGTTACCGTAATCGGTATCGGCCCAGCCGCCCTGGTCATTGCCCCAGCCACCGTTGTCGGCGACCTGCTGCTGTGCGCCCTGGTCATTCCAGCCGCCGTTGTCACTGGCCGGTGCCGGTTCTTCCTTGATCACCTCGACCACCTCTTCAGGCTGCGAGTGGTGGTTGAACAGGCTGCTGATGCCTTGCGCCAGCAACACGCCACCGGCAACCCCTGCAGCGGTCTGCATCGCGCCACCGAGGAAGCTGCTGGCTCCGCTGCGCGCCGGCGCGGCGCCAAAACCGGCCTGTTGCGGTTGTGCTTGCATTTGCGGTTGCGGCTGGGAGAAGCCCGGCGCACTCGGCTCGCGCCAGCCGCCACCCGAGGCTACCGGCGCACTTGGGCGCTGCGGTTGAACCGGCTCCGGATTGCGCGCACCGGCGCCGAAGATGCTCGACAGGAAACCACCCCCGCCATTGCCACTGCTGGCACGGGTAGCGTCAAGCTGGGCCCGGGCTTGCTTCAGCTCAGCCTCCAGCTGCTTGTTCTGCTCGTCCAGGCGCTTGATCGCGGCTTCCTGAACCAGGATCGCCTGGGTCATGTAGTAAGGCGCCGCCGGCTGCTGGCGGACATGCTCCTCGATCCGTGCCTGCGCCTGCGCATCACGCGGCTGGCTTGGGTCTTCGGCTTGCTTGATGCGGCCGAACAGGCCGTCGATCAGGGTTTGTTCATCAGTGTTCATTGGGCTACCTCATGGGCTAGCAGGACATCGGACATGGCAAAGATGGGGCGCACGGGCTGCGGATTCAATCACCGCGCGGGTGAAACTTTTTTCAGCAAGTGACGGCTCTGGGCTAAAGTTAGGCCCCTGCTTTTACTGCCTTGCGATGTTGACTGATGAATCCGCTGAGCGTTCTGCGCGACTCCCTGTACTTCTTCCGCCGCCACCTGGCCAGCATCATCCCGCTGTGCCTGCCGCTGGTGGTGCTCGAAGCCCTCATTACCCAACTGCTGTACCGGCAGCTGGGCGACCAGGCCTCGCCGGCCTATGGCATGCTGATCAGCCTGCTGTTCTACCCGCTGTACAGCGCGGCGCTGATCCTCTACTTGGATACCCGCAGCAACGGCCAGGAGATCGCCAAGCGTGACCTGTTCGCCCGCGCCGTGCAGCTATGGCCGCAACTGGCGCTGCTGATCCTGATCAGCTCGTTGCTGATCATGGCGGGCCTGGCGCTGTTCATCTTCCCGGGCGTGTGGATCATGATCAACCTGGTGTTCGCCGAGTACCTGCTGGTGCTGCGTGGCCTGCCAGTGGTGCAGTCGATGCGCGAAAGTGCGCGCATGACCACCGGCCACTTCATGCGCATCATGATTTGCGTGGTGGGCGTGCTGGCGCCGATCTGGCTGATCGACGGGCTGCTGCTGATGGCCATCCCCGAGCCCTCGCCAGCAGCCGAACTGGCCATGGACAGCCTGAGTGGCTTCCTGCAGCTGTTCAGCACGGTGGTGCTGTATCGCCTGTTCATGCTGCTGGAAGCAGAAAGCTGACAAGCACCTTCCTCCCGCTCAGGTGCCGCGTGGCTTTGCCCGCGCGGTAGCTTCTGCCACCAAGGGGTCATCCGGCCAGTAGTGCTTGGGATAGCGCCCCTTCAAGTCTTTCTTCACTTCGGCATAGGTCGTGCGCCAGAAATTGGCCAGATCCTGGGTCACCTGCACGGGCCGGCGCGCTGGCGACAACAGGTGCAGTTTCACCTGCTGGCGGCCCTGGGCGATGCGCGGGGTATCAGCCAGGCCGAACAGCTCCTGCAGGCGCACAGCGAGAATCGGCGGGTTTTCACTGTAGTCCAGGCGGATGTTCGAGCCGGACGGCACCGCCAGATGCGCCGGAGCCCATTCGTCCAGGCGCTGTGGCAGCGGCCAGGGCAGCAGGTTGCGCAAGATCGAGGACAGGTCCAGGGCGGCGAAATGGCTGAGGCGCGAAACTTTGCCCAAGTACGGCTGCAGCCAGTCTTCCAAAGTCGCCAGCAGCGCCTCGTCACCCAGATCGGGCCATTCGCTCTGCCCCTCCTTGTCCAGGTCCAGCTGACGCAACAGCGTCACCCGCGCTTGCCATTGGCGCAGCTCCGGGGTCCAGGTCAGCAGGTTCAGGCCCTTGCGCCGCACCAGGCCAAGCAGCGCTTTGGCGCGGGCTTCGTCATCCAGGCCGGGCAACGGTTCGCGAGCCAGTACCAGTTCGCCGACCTTGGTCTGGCGTTCGGCACGCAACACCTGCTCGCGCTCGTCCCAGTCGAGGATATCGACACGCTCTACCTGCTCGGCCAGCACGTCGTCGAGCAGCGCAGGCTCGAATTCGGCCGCAAGATAGATGCGCTCTTCGCGCTGGCCCTGGCGGCTGCCGAGGTCGGCGATCACCAGCCACGGGCATTTCATCAGCGCATCGACCTCGGCGAACAAGGCGGCGCGGCCGTTGGCCAAGCGATATTCAGCACCGCCCTCGCGCCGCTGCTGGGCGACTCGATCGGGATAGGCCAACGCCAGCAGCGCGCCGAGCCAGCGGGGGTGATCGGGGTCGGCAACGGCTGCTCCGGGCTTGCCGCGCAGCAGGCCACGGTACTGACGAGCGAGCTGCCGCGCGCGTTGCACGCCACCCTGGCCACCGCGGCTGGCCCTGCTTTCACCGCTGACCAGCGCCAGGCGGCTGTGCAGGTCGGCACCACCACCGCGCTGGATATCGCGCTCGCCGAGCAAGGCGGCGACATCGCAGGCCATCGTCGCCAGGCCCAGGTCCTGGCCACGCAGCAGCAGGTGGGCAATGCGTGGGTGGGCCGGCAACTCGGCCATGGCCTGGCCGTGGTCGCTGAGGTTGTCGCGGCTGCCCGGCTTGAACGCGCCCAGCCGCGCCAGCAGGTCCTGGGCCTGGGAGAAGGCCGCGGCCGGCGGCTGGTCTAGCCAGCGCAGCTGGTCGGGGGTAACCCCCCAGCGAGCAAGCTGCAGGGCCAGGCCGGCGAGGTCGGCCTGGAGGATCTCGGCGCTGCCGTGGGCGGCCAGCTGGTCATGCTGGGCTTCGGACCACAGGCGGTAGCACACCCCTGGTTCCAGGCGCCCTGCTCGGCCGGCGCGCTGGGTGGCGCTGGCGCGGGAGATGCGCTGGGTGTCCAGGCGGGTCATGCTGCTTCCTGGATCGAAGCGCGGCACGCGCGCCAGGCCAGCATCGATGACAACGCGCACGCCGTCGATAGTCAGGCTGGTTTCGGCGATGTTGGTCGCCAGTACCACCTTGCGCAGGCCTTTGGCCGGCGGGTCGATGGCGGCGCGCTGGGCATTGAGGTCCAGTTCACCGTGCAGCGGACACAGCAGCACATCTGGCCGCTCACCCAGAGCCTCCTGCAGGCTTTGATGCACGCGGCGGATCTCGGCCTGGCCGGGCAGGAACACCAGCACGCTGCCGGGTTGTTCGGCCAATGCCAGCAGCACGTTGTCCACAACCCGTGGCTCGATGAACTCGCCCGGCTGGAACGGCCGGCCCCAGCGGATATCCACCGGGTGCATGCGGCCTTCGCTGCTCACCACCGGCGCGTCACCCAGCAAGCGCGACAGGCGCTCTCCTTCCAGGGTCGCCGACATCAGCAGGATTTTAAGCGCGGGGTCATCGCGCAACAGTTCGCGGCCATTGAGGCTCAGCGCCAGGGCCAGGTCGGCATCCAGGCTGCGTTCGTGAAATTCATCGAAGATCAGCAACCCCACGCCGTCGAGTGCCGGGTCGGCCTGCAACCGGCGGGTGAGGATGCCTTCGGTGACCACCTCGATACGCGTGTTCGGCCCGACCTTGCTGTCCAGGCGGATGCGGTAGCCCACGGTTTCACCGACCTTTTCGCCCAGCTCGCTGGCCAGGCGCTCGGCCGCCGCCCGCGCAGCCAGGCGGCGCGGTTCGAGCATCAGGATGGTCTGCCCGGCCAACCACGGCTCGTTGAGCAGCGCCAGCGGCACGCGGGTGGTCTTGCCCGCACCGGGGGGCGCTTCGAGCACGGCTTCGTCGCGGTTTTCCAGGGCTTCGCGCAAGGCGGGCAAGACAGCATCGATCGGTAAAGAAATCATGATGGTCCTCGAACAGTCTGGCGAGTATAACGGCGAACCCAGCCTGCTCTATCATGGTCTTAGCTTCAGGTGCTGGCGCTTCGCTTGCCCTGCTGAATACTTTTTCGGAGATTTACATGCGCATCCCATCCCGCGTCATTGGTGGCGCCCTGATCGTCACCCTGCTGACCCAGCTGACGGCCTGCGGCACCATCTTGTATCCCGAGCGCCGTGGCCAGATCGGCGGCAAGATCGACCCCGTGGTAGCCGCAATGGACGCCATCGGCATCCTGTTCTACGTGATCCCGGGCCTGATCGCCTTTGGTATCGACTTCGCCACGGGTGCCATCTACTACAAGGGCGGGCGCACGGCCCAGGTCGATCCGGCAAAACTGCGTGACGCCGTCAGCCCGGATGGCAAGGTCGACAACCTCAAGCTGCAGGCCATTCTCGAAAGCGAACTGGGCCAGCGCCTGCCGCTGGATGACCCGCGACTGATCCAGCACCGCGGTAGCGTCGAACAGCTGGCGGCCTTGGGCCTGGTACCTGCGGCCTGATTTTCACAAGGACATCACCCTGAGCATGATTACCCCTGCTGAACACCAGCGCCTGCTGCGCCTGGCCACCCGCGCATCACTGGCGGTGGCCAGCATTCTGGTCGTGAGCAAGGCTGTCGCCTGGTGGCTGAGTGGCTCGGTCAGCTTGCTGGCCGGGCTGACCGACTCGGCACTGGACGCCGTCGCCTCGTTCCTCAACCTGCTTGCCGTGCATTACGCCCTGCGCCCGGCCGATGACGACCACCGTTTCGGCCACGGCAAGGCCGAGGCGCTGGCGGGCATGGCCCAGGCACTGTTCATCGGGGTGAGCGCGGTGTTGATCGGGGTGCAGGCTGTCGAGCGCCTGCAAGCCCCCGAACCGCTGGGTGACACGGCCATCGGCATCGCCGTGATGCTGCTGTCGCTGGCACTGACCGTGGCCTTGCTGGCATTGCAGCGCAAGGTCATTCGCCTGACCGGCTCCACTGCGGTGCGCGCCGACTCGCTGCATTACCGCTCTGACCTGCTGCTCAACGGCAGCATCCTGCTCGCCCTGCTGCTGGCACGCTTCGGCTGGCCGCAGCTGGATGCGCTGTTCGGTCTCGGCATCGCGTTCTACATTCTCTGGAGTGCACTGCAGATTGCCCGCGAAAGTACGGCGATCCTGATGGACAAGGAATTGCCCGGCGACATTGGCGAAGGGATGGTCGAACTGGTCCTGGGCATTCACGGTGTGAAAGGTGTCCACGACCTGCGTACGCGGGTGTCAGGCAACCAGTGGTTCGTGCAACTGCACCTGGAACTGCCGGGGCAGCTGCCACTGAATGAGGCCCACGACCTGTGCGTGGAGGCTTCGGCAGTCATCCGCCAGCGTTATCCACAGGCGGATGTGATGGTGCATGCCGACCCGGTGTGAATCAGTTGACGCTGTAGCCGCGGCCACTGAAGCAGGCACTCAGCGCCCGTCGGTAGTTGCTCGCCACTTCGACAGGTGGCGCATAGGGTGCCGTTGCCGGGTCGAAGCCTGACTGGCTCACCGCCCAGCGGTGACACTGGTAGCGGTCCTGGTCCTGCTGCTCCTGCCCTTGGCCATACATCGGGTAGGCAATCACGTCGTAGCTGTTGCTGGCCGGGGCTGCCGCCGGCAAAGGTGCCGGGGCCATGGCGGGCGGGTTGACCACGACATACTCCTGGCTGTCGGCCAGGTACTGGTAGTAGGTGTCGGCCACCAGGAAAAACAGCGCGCCACCCAGCCAGACTTCCCGTGCATAGGACGGCAGGTAGTTGACCCGCACGCCATAGGGCGGGGTCACTACCACATAGCCGCCACCGTGCGGGCGGTACCAGTAACCACCGGAGTAGAAATAGTCATTGCCGCGGTACGGCACCTTCCAGTAACGGTCCGGGAAATGATCGATGGCGTGGCCCGGGCGATACTGCGGCCCGGGGCCCCAGCCATTGCCGTGGCCATCCGGGCGGCCTTGCCAGTCGCCGCCGGGCCGTTGCCCTGGGCCGCCGGCTTGCCAGTGACGGTTGTCGCCGTTATGCCGGGAGATATCCTGGTAATAGCCCTGCCGCGCGGGCTGGGTCTGCTGCACTTCGTCACGCGAGTTGAGTGAACGGCCGGGGCTACCCTCGTTGCCATGCCCCTCTCCGTGCCCCTCGCCCGGCCCTTCTGCCATGGCCCCGAGGCTGATGCTCAAACCCAGCAAACCAACACCTGCCAACTGCCAGATGCGCGACTTCATGTTCTTCCTCACGGTGTAGAAAACGGCATGCTGCCAGTCTACCGCGCCGACACCACAGGCAGATGAAATCGCAGCCATGAAAAAAGGGAGGCCATTGGCCTCCCTTTGAGAATTGTCGTCCGTGCTCGGCACTTGTGGCGCCGGCTCACCTCACAGCGTCTTCTGGAAGCTGTGTAGCCCGGGGGCCTGCAGATCCTGTTGGATGGCTGGCCGCGACCGCCCGCCTAGGGCGCGTCGCCGTGGACTGATGTCCGGGCAGTGATTCTGTAGGTAAAGATACGGGAGAGGCTGCGGCAGAGGATTGCGAAGATTGCTCAGATAAATAGCACTTGCGCAATTTTTAACCCTGGATCGATAATTCACCGCAATCCGAACAGAAAAGGCCTTTTCCATGAGCAAACTTGACCGCTACGACCTGAGCATCCTCGCCGAATTGCAGCGCGACGCGCGCATCTCCAACCAGGAGCTGGCCGAACGCATCGGCCTGTCGCCATCGCCATGCTCGCGTCGGGTCAAGCAACTGGAAGACGACGGCTACATCTCGCGCCAGGTCGCCCTGCTCGACCGCAAGAAGCTCGGCCTGAGCCTGACCGCCTACGTGCTGATCGGCATGGACCGGCACACCCCGGAGCGCTTCGAAACGTTCGAAGCGGCCATTCGCAACCTGCCGCAGGTGCTCGAATGCAGCCTGGTCACCGGTATGGATGCCGACTACCAGCTCAAGGTGGTGGTGCCGGACATGGACCACTATCAGAAACTGCTGCTAGGCAGCCTGACCCGTATCGAAGGCGTGACCAGCGTGCGTTCGAGCTTCGTGCTCAACCAGGTACTGGCAAGCACCGAGCTGCCATTGACCCACCTGCGCTAAACCCCCGCTCGCCCGCGTATAATCGCAAGCTCAGCCTGCCTGGAGAACACAGATGGATCCCGCCGTATTCGAAGAATGGATGATGATCGTGCTGGTCACCGTACTGATCGGCTTCATGGGTTTCATCGTCTGGGACCTGGCGAAAAAGTCCAAGGCCGGGCGCTTTGGCACGATGATCCTGTTCTTCGTGCTCGGGCTGGGGGTGTTGGCCTTCATCATCAAGAGCGTGGTAGTGGCGTTTCTCGAAGGGGTCTAGGCCGTTAACGCGTGAGCTTCGGGGCCACTTCGCGCCAGCACCCTTGCTCCAGCCCATCCAGCGCCCAGTCGCCGATCCGCACCCGCACCAGGCGCAAGGTCGGCAAGCCCACTGCGGCAGTCATCCGCCGCACCTGGCGATTACGCCCCTCGCGAATCACCAGCTCCAGCCAGCTGGTCGGCACGCTCTTGCGAAACCGTACCGGCGGATTGCGTGGCCATAGTTCGGGTTCGTCCAGGCGCCGGGCCTCGGCGGGCAAGGTCGGGCCATCATTCAGTTCCACGCCATTGCGCAAACGCTGGATCTGCTCGTCGCTCGGTTCGCCTTCCACTTGCACCCAGTAGGTCTTGGGCAACTTGTGCTTCGGATCGGCAATGCGCGCCTGCAGCCCGCCATCGTTGGTCAGCAGCAACAAGCCTTCACTGTCTCGGTCGAGCCGCCCGGCCGGGTAGATGCCCGGGATGTCGATGAAATCCTTGAGGGTCGCGCGCCCTTCGCCGTCGCTGAACTGGGTCAGCACGTCGAATGGCTTGTTGAACAGGATCAGGCGTGGCTCGGCCGGTGGCGCCTTGGCCTGGCGACGGGGGCCGACAGGCCGCGCCTGGGGGCGGCGCGGCTTGGAACGGGGTGGCAGTGGCATGGATCCTCAGCGGAACGGCGGCTCATCGAAGCTGCGCAGTTTACGCGAGTGCAACGAATTGAGCTCGGTGCGCAGCAGGTCGAGGGCGGCGATGCCGATCTTCAGGTGCTGGCTGACCGCACGGTTGTAGAAGGCGTTGGCCGAACCCGGCAGCTTGATTTCGCTGTGCAGCGGCTTGTCGGAAACACACAGCAAGGTGCCGTACGGCACCCGCAGGCGATAACCCTGGGCAGCGATGGTGCCGCTTTCCATGTCCACCGCCACGGCACGCGACAGGTTGATCAACGGTCGCTCCTGGGCCCAGCGCAGTTCCCAGTTGCGGTCGTCGTAGGTCAGCACGGTACCGGTACGCAGGCGCTTCTTCAGTTCTTCGCCACGCTCGCCGGTCACCTGTGCTGCGGCCTCCTGCAGCGCCAGCTGTACCTCGGCCAGGGCCGGAATCGGAATGTTCGGCGGCACCACACGGTCGAGAATGCCATCGCGGCGCATGTAGGCGTGGGCCAGGACATAATCGCCGATGGTCTGCGACTGACGCAGGCCACCACAGTGACCGATCATCAGCCAGCAGTGCGGGCGCAGCACCGCCAGGTGGTCGGTGATGTTCTTGGCGTTGGACGGGCCGACGCCGATGTTGACCAGAGTCACGCCATCACCGTCGCCAGCGATCAGGTGGTAAGCCGGCATCTGATAGCGGTGCCAGACCACACTGGCCACCAGGGCCTGGGTTTCGCCATGGTCCATGCCCTTTTCGATCACCACGTTGCCCGGCAGCACCATGCGCACGAAGCGCGGGTCTGCGCGTAGCTGCTCGAGGCCGTGGCTGATGAACTGGTCGACGTAACGGTGGTAGTTGGTCAACAGGATCCACGGCTGTACGTGGCGCCAGTCGCTGCCGGTGTAGTGCACCAGGCGGCGCAGCGAGAAGTCCACGCGGGCGGCATCGAACAGCGCCAGCGGCAGGGTTTCGGCATTGCCCCAGTCGCACAGGCCATCGGCGATGTTGTCGGTGGCTGCCGACAGGTCGGTGCTGGGGAACACCCGCGCCAGTTCCGCGGCGGTGATGCCGCTGCCGGCCAGCTCATCGCCCTGGTCGACCACATAGGGGTACGGGATGTTCTGTTCGCTGACGCCGACTTCCACGGTCACCGTGTAGTCATGCATCAACGGGCGCAGCTGCTCCAGCAGGTAACCCCGGAATGCCGCCGGCTGGGTAACGGTGACGCTGTAGGTGCCCGCCACCTGGACCTTGGCATAGGCGCGGGTAGTGGCGGCCACTTCGCCGTGGCTGTAGTAGGTCAGGCGCAGTGCCGGGTAGCGGTACAAGGCGCGCTCGTCTGCACCCGGCTCGGTACGGTCCTTGAGGTAACGCTTGAGGGCCTGGCTCAGGGCCCCGGTGGCCTGTTCATGCAAGGCCGCCAGACGATCGACGGCCTGTTCGGGGGTATCAACGACTACAAAAGCTTGGCTCACACTGGGCTTCCTGTCTGGACATGCATGTCAGCCATCTTGCCTGCCTTTGTTGCCAAATACATCCCCGGTGGTCAGCCGCCGTCTTCAAGCTGGCCAGGCCGGTGTCGCCCGCGCCACCAGAGCCTCGACATCGATGCCACGCGGCAATGCGCCATACACCCGCCCGCCGCCGGTCAAACGGCTACCGATGAACGCATCGCTGACCACGGCATTGCCCGCCTCCAGCAGCAGTTTGGCCTGCAGTGCCAAGGCAATGTCCTCGGTCAACTGCCGAGCCCGGTACTGGATATCGCTGGTATCGGCAAACGCCCCCTTGAGGTTGCCGATATGGGCGGCCAGGCGCGGGTCGCCATGCCCATCGCCCAGCTCGGCGAACAGTGCATCGAGCACGCCGGGTTCCTTGGACAGCGCGCGCAACACGTCCAGGCATTGCACGTTGCCGGAACCTTCCCAGGTCGAGTTGACCGGCGCTTCGCGATACAGCCGCGGCAGGATGCTGTCTTCGACATAACCGGCACCGCCCAGGCACTCGGCGGCCTCGTTGATCATGGCCGGCGCCCGCTTGCAGATCCAATACTTGCCCACCGCCGTGACCAGCCGTGCGAAGTGCGCCTGCTGCGGATCGTCGGGCTGCTCCAGGGCTTGCCCCATGCGCAGGCTCAGGGCCAGAGCGGCCTCGCTTTCCAGGGCCAGGTCGGCCAGCACGTTCTGCATCAGGGGCTGTTCGCTCAACACCCGGCCGCCGACCTTGCGATGGGCGCAATGGTGTGCCGCCTGGGTCAGCGCCTGGCGCATCAGCGCACTGGAGCCGACCATGCAATCGAAGCGGGTCATGGCAACCATCTCGATGATGGTCGGCACGCCACGCCCCTCTTCGCCCACCATCCACGCCAGGGCACCGCGAAACTCGACTTCGCTGGAGGCATTGGAGCTGTTGCCCAGCTTGTTCTTCAGGCGCTGGATGTAGAACTGGTTGCGGCTGTCATCAGGCCGGTGGCGCGGCAGCAGGAAACAGCTCAGGCCCTTGTCGGTCTGCGCCAGGGTCAGGAAGGCGTCGCACATCGGTGCCGAACAGAACCACTTGTGCCCGACCAGTTCGTAGGCCTGCCCCGGGCCGGGGCTGCCGACCGGGTATGCGCGGGTGGTATTGGCGCGCACGTCGGTGCCACCCTGTTTCTCGGTCATGGCCATGCCAAGGGTCACGCCGGCCTTGTGGCGGTCACCGACATTGCGCGGGTCGTATTCGCGGGCAAGGATCTTCGGTAGCCAGTATTCGGCCAGCTCGGGCTGCAACCGCAATGCAGGGACGGCAGCGAAGGTCATGGTGAGCGGGCAACCGGTACCGGCTTCGGCCTGGCTGTGCAGGTAGGTCATCGATGCCCGCGCCACATGGGCACCGGGGCGAGGCTCGGCCCAGGGCAACGATGGCAGGCCGTGCTCGACCGCGGTGCGCATCAGCTCGTGATAGGCGGGGTGGAACTCGACCAGGTCGATGCGATGGCCGTAGCGGTCATGGCTGCTGAATTCCGGCTTGTGCGCATTGGCCAGGAAGCCTGCGGCCATCAGCGGCCCACCGGCGAGGGCACCGTAGGCGTCGATCCGCGCTTCGGCCCAACCGGCCCCGAAACGCCGTGACCACTCCTGCAGCGGCAGGTCGAGGCGGTACAGGTTGGCACCGTCGAGTGACGGCGGTTGGTTGGTGACTTCGTGGGTTTCAGCGTACTGGTGCAGGTTCATCGGGAGCTCCTGGATCCGGGCATGCCTGAAAGGCCCAGTGAAGCACTCCCTGCGGGTCAGTCAAAGTGACGATAATGACTAAACAGGTGGCAGGCGGGTTCATGCGGGGATCGGGTGAGGGCCACCAGGGGCTTGCCACAAGATCTCACAGGCGCCAAACCTCTCAAGGCATACCCTAAAAACGCGTAGCCCCCGAAACCACCCTCCCCGGCGGCATCTGCACCTGGGCAATAGCCACATTCAAGGTCAACTCGAAGCGGCTCCCCAATCCTCGCGTCGACTCATGGGACAGCTTGGCGTCGAGCAGTTCGGCCATGTGCCGACAGATCGACAAGCCAATACCGAGCCCGCCATAGCGCCGGGTCATCGAGCCATCGACCTGGAAGAAACGCTGATAGAGGATCGCCTGGTCCAGGTCATCGAAACCGATGCCGCTGTCACTGATGGTGAAGGTCAACGCCAGGCTGTCGGGCCCAAGGCGGCGACCGCGCACCTGCACCATCACCCCTCCGTGATGCGTGAACTTCAGGCCGTTGTCCACCAGGCAGCCCAGGCAGCGAGCGACTTTCTGCGCATCGCCGAGCAATTCGTCCGGCAGCTCGGCGGGGATGTCCAGGCTCAGGTACAACCCCTTGCCCAAAGCCGTTCCGGCATAACCGGCACGCAGCTCCTGCAGCGTGCGCCGCAGGCTGAACGGCAGCGCTTGCGGGCGCACGCGGCCGGCCTGCAGCTCGGTCAAGGTGAGAATGTCGTCAACCATGGCCATCATGTCCTGAGCCGAGCCGACCGCCGTGCGGTGGTACTGGGCCATCTCGGCAGTCATGGGCAGTGTGTGCATCAACTCCAGCGAGCCGATCACGCCATTCATCGGTGTGCGCAGTTCGTGGGTAACGGTGGCGAGGAACTCGTCCTTCAGGTGATTACTCCTGGCCAGTTGCTGGTTCATCTGCTCCAACGCCTCACCGGTATCACGCAGGGTCTTCGCCTGCTGCTCGCGCATGCTGTTGATGCGGTCGGCCAGCGCCAGCGACAGCAACGCCACTTCCAGCGCCGACCCCAGCTGGCTGGAATACATGGTGATGAACAGGTTGGGCAGGTAACCCAGCACCATCAGGGTATTGACCAGCCCACCCAGCAGGAACGCCGTCCAGGCAATGATGAACCAGCGCGCCACACGCAGACCGCGTACCCAGGCATACAAGCCGGCGGCGAAGATACTCACGGTAAACAGCAGTGCCAGCACCGTGGCCATGCGCAAGGCGATGCCGTAGCGCATGCTCACCGACAACACCATCACCAGCACGCCCCCGAGCATCAACAGCTGCAGCAGACGGTCGAAGCTGCGGCTGATTTTGCCCAACTGCAGGAAGTGACGCGCGAACTGGCAACCGAACAGGCCAGCAGCGCCGATGAACAGAGGCGTCGCGGCGTTGGCCCACCACGGGCTGTCCGGCCAGAAGTAGGCAACCCCTGCCCCATTGACCGACACCTGATAAAAGCCGAACGAGGCAATGTAAAGGATGTAGTAGAGGTAACTGACGTCTCGCACGCTGAAGTAGATGAACAGGTTGTACACCGCCATCACCAGCAGCACGCCGTAGATCATGCCCAGCACATAGAGGCGGGTCGGCTGGTCCTCCATGTAGGCTTCGGCTGACCACAACGCCAGCGGTGCCTGCAGCGAACCCTGACTGTGCAGGCGCAGGTAGGCGGTGGTCGACTGCCCGGGCTGCAGTGGCAGTTCGAACAGGTAATTGTTCTGGCGGATCTGCCGGCTGTCGTAGGGCAAGGCGTCGCCGGTACGCTGGGCCAGTCGGAACTTGCCATCACTGCCCGGCAAGTACAGCTCGATATGGTCCATGGGTGGGTAGGCCAGTTCCAGCAACCACTGGCGCGGCAGCGTATCGGCAGCGGCGACGTAGTGGAGGTCGACCTTGAGCCAGAACACCGAAGTCGAATAGCCGGCATTCAGCACGTCCTGGGAGTGCGTGCGGAAACGGCTGGCGAAAATGGGCGCGCTGACCTGGGCAATGCTGGCGCTGCCATCACGGTCCTCGTAGACCTGCATGACTTTGCCCAATGGAAGGTGCCGGGTCGCCTCGTCGAATTCGACGGCTCCGGCCAGCACGGGCAGCAAGCCCAGAAGCACAATCAGCAAATAGCGCATACAGCCCCAGCATGGCCTGTCCGGTCGCGTCGCGATGGCCTCCGATCCTTTTGAGACGACGAAATCCGGCAGAGCCCGTTTGTCGAGTTATCCGAGCACTCTAGCATAGCTTTCAACGCTGGCCACGGGCCACTCCAATTTTCAATGAAATGGCTCTAGAACAATGCTTACAGAGACAACACACAGGCAAATCTGACCAATCGATCAGCAAATCTCGTTTGTAGGACGATCCGCACAAATGGGTTTGGTGGTAAGCTCGCCGACCATGAATACCTACAGCTCCCGCCCTGTTGTCCTCTGTCTCTCCGGCCACGACCCAAGTGGCGGCGCCGGCTTGCAGGCAGATATCGAAGCCCTGATCGCCCAAGGCTGTCACGCCGCACCTACCGTGACCGCCCTGACCGTGCAGGATACCGTCAACGTTTCCGACTTCCGCGTGCTCGACCGCGAGTGGGTCCTGGCCCAGGCCAATGCCGTGCTGGCCGACTCCACGGTCGCCGCCGTCAAGCTGGGCATGCTCGGCTCGATCGACATGGTCGACACCGTCGCCGAACTGCTCAGTGCCCACCCGCACCTGCCGCTGGTCTGCGACCCGGTGCTGCGTGCCGGTGGCGGTGGCCGCCTGGGCAAGGACGAAGTCGGCTATGCCCTGCGCGAACGCCTGCTGCCGCTGGCGACCATCGCCACGCCGAACCTGCCAGAAGCGCGTATCCTGGCCGAACTGCCTGAAGGCACTGCCGACGAGTGTGCCGAAAAACTGTTGCCGTACATTAAACACCTGCTGATTACCGGTGGTCACGGCGACGAGGACGAAATCCACAATCGCCTGTACAGCCGCGACGGCCAGAGCCATACCTGGACCTGCCAGCGTCTGCCGGGCAGCTACCACGGTTCGGGCTGCACCCTGGCCAGCGCCCTGGCCGGCCGCCTGGCCCTTGGCGAGCAACTGCAAAGCGCGGTGAAAAGCGCCCTGGACTACACCTGGCGCACCCTGCGCGACGCCGAGCAGTTGGGCAAGGGCCAGTTCGTCCCACGCCGCCTGCCCCTGGATTTCTGCTCCTGATACGAGGCTTTCAATGAAGCTACGCGGTCTGTACGCAATCACCGACAGCCAGCTGCTCGCCGGCCGTTTCCTGTCCCACGTCGAAGCCGCGCTGGAAGGCGGTGTGTGTCTGCTGCAGTACCGCGACAAGAGCGACGATGCCGCCCGCCGCCTGCGCGAGGCCGAAGCGCTGATGAAGCTCTGCGAGCGCTACGGCACCCAGCTGATCATCAACGACGACGCCGAACTGGCCGCACGCCTGGGCGTCGGCGTGCATCTGGGCCAGACCGACGGCCCGCTGACACCGGCTCGCGCCCTGCTCGGCCGCCAGGCAATCATCGGCTCCACCTGCCACGCCAGCCTTGAGCTGGCCGCCCAGGCTGCCAGCGAAGGTGCCAGCTACGTGGCCTTCGGCCGCTTTTTCAATTCCGTCACCAAGCCCGGTGCGCCGGCTGCCAACGTCGATCTGCTGGAGCAGGCCCGTGCCCAGGTGAAGCTGCCGATCGCCGTGATCGGCGGCATCACCCTCGACAACGCCGCCCCGCTGATCGCCCATGGCGCTGATCTGCTGGCGGTGATCCACGGCTTGTTCGGTGCCGACAGCGCGCAGGAAGTCACCCGCCGCGCCCGCGCCTTCAACGCCCTGTTCGCTTCCTGATTTCGAGAGAAGATCCCATGTCCCGTTCCGAAGCCCTGTTCGCCCAAGCCCAGAAGCACATCCCTGGCGGCGTCAACTCGCCGGTCCGCGCTTTCAAGAGCGTCGGCGGCACCCCACTGTTCTTCAAGCATGCCGAAGGCGCCTACGTCGTCGACGAAGATGACAAGCGCTACGTCGACTATGTTGGCTCGTGGGGCCCGATGATCCTCGGCCACGGCCACCCGGACGTGCTCGATGCAGTCCGCCGCCAGCTGGAACACGGCCTGTCCTACGGCGCACCCACCGCGATGGAAACCGAGATGGCCGACCTGGTCTGCTCGCTGGTGCCGTCGATGGAAATGGTGCGCATGGTCAGCTCGGGCACCGAAGCGACCATGAGTGCCATCCGTCTGGCCCGCGGCTACACCGGCCGTGATGCCATCATCAAGTTCGAAGGCTGCTACCACGGCCACTCCGACAGCCTGCTGGTCAAGGCCGGTTCCGGCCTGCTGACCCAGGGCGTGCCGAGCTCGGCAGGCGTACCGGCGGACTTCGCCAAGCACACCCTGACCCTGCCGTTCAACGACATCGCTGCGGTCGAGAAGACCCTCGCCGAAGTCGGCCAGACCGTGGCCTGCATCATCGTCGAACCGGTCGCTGGCAACATGAACTGCGTGCCGCCGGCGCCTGGCTTCCTCGAAGGCCTGCGCGAGCAGTGCGACAAGCACGGTGTGGTACTGATCTTCGACGAAGTGATGACCGGTTTCCGCGTCTCGCTCGGCGGCGCCCAGGGTTACTACGGGATCAAGCCGGACCTGTCGACCTTCGGCAAGATCGTCGGCGGTGGTATGCCGGTCGGCTGCTTCGGTGGCAAGCGCGAAATCATGGGTTGCATCGCCCCGCTGGGCCCGGTCTACCAGGCCGGCACGCTGTCGGGCAACCCGTTGGCCATGGCCGCTGGCCTGACCACCCTGAAGCTGATCAGCCGCCCAGGCTTCCATGACGAACTGACCGCCTTCACCAGCCGCATGCTCGATGGCCTGCAGCAGCGTGCCGATGCCGCGGGCGTGCCGTTCGTCACCACCCAGGCGGGTGCCATGTTCGGCCTGTACTTCAGTGGCGCCGACGACATCGTCACCTTCGACGACGTGATGGCCAGCGATGCCGAACGCTTCAAGCGCTTCTTCCACCTGATGCTCGACGGTGGCGTGTACCTGGCGCCGAGTGCGTTCGAGGCGGGCTTCACGTCGATCGCTCACGGTGAAAAAGAGCTGCAGATCACCCTGGATGCAGCTGAGCGGGCATTCGCTGCGTTGAAATAATGCGGTAACTGTGCCGGCCTCTTCGCGGGCAAGCCCGCTCCCATAGAGGCCGGCACAGGCAATAGATCCCCCTGCACAATCAGTTATCTTCCCCACCCGGACAGAAATTCGCGTAAAACTTTGTAAGGTTGGCGCTGCTTATCCCATAATGTGCCACCAGAGACATTGGCCGCAGCTTTGCAGAGGTAAGTCGATCCCCATGAACCGCACCGGCCGCGCCCTGACCTTGGGCTGCCTGTTGCTTCTTCAGCCCCTGCTGGCCTTGGCGGAGGGCGGTAACTCGTTGCTGATTCCGGCAACGGGGCGCTGCACGCTCAATGTTCAGCCAGAAGACCTGCAGAACGCGCTGAAAGCCTGCGAGGAAACAGCGGCGACCGGGGACGCCCAGGCACAGTTCGAGCTGGGCGAGTACTACTACACGCTGACGCCGAAAAACCTGAAAAAGGCGTTGGACTGGTTCGAGAAGGCCTCGCTGCAAGGCCACGCCGAAGCCCAGTACCGCCTTGGCGCCATGTTCTTCCATGGCGAAGGGGTCAAGGCCAACAACGTGCAGGCCTATATCCTGCTGAAGATGGCCGCGGTCAACGGCGCCGAGGATGCGCTGGACATGGCTGACGAAGTGACCGAGCAAATGCCGCGCGACGAACTGGAGCACGCCACCCAGGTGCTCGGCCAGATCTTCCGCAAATACCTGCTGGAGCTGCAGAACGCCGAAGGTCGCACGCCGTTCTCGCCACTCCCCTGATCCTTACTTCTCCGGCATCGGCATGGGGAACGGCATCACGTTGCCGCTGGCCCTGGCCTCGCTGATCTTGGCCGTGCCCAGGCGCTCCACCTCGTCGATGCGCACGATCGAGTGCATTGGCACGAAACTGCGGACCACCCCTTCGAACTGGTTCTTGAGCTTCTCTTCGCTCGGGTCGACCACCACCTGGGTACGTTCGCCGAAAACGAACTCCTCGATTTCCAGAAAGCCCCACAGGTCGCTCTGGTAGATCTGCTTGGCATACATCTCGAAGACCTGCCCCTGATTGAGGAAGATCACTTTATAGATGGCGGGTTCGCGTTTGCTCATGTTCGGCGGGATAACACATGCGTAAGAAAAGGCGCGCATCATAGCAGAGCGGGCCCAGGCCCGCGCAGGTACACGGCCTGTACCAACCCTTGATCGTTTCAGTGCTTTCGCCACTGCCCTTCAAGGGTTATTCTTGAGTTCACATTCATTGCCGTCGAGCGGCTAAAAACGACCTTGAACGCACCCATACAACCCCATCGTTTCATCCTCGAACCTTTCGAGGCCCACCGTTTCGCCAACTTGTGCGGCCAGTTCGACGAGCACCTGCGCCTGATCGAACAACGCCTGGCCATTGAAATCCGCAACCGCGGCAATCAATTCGAGCTGATCGGCGAACCCAAGACCACGTCTGCTGCCGAGCAGCTGCTGCGCCGTCTCTACCGCGAGACCAAGGCGAATGACCTGTCGCCGGAAACCGTGCACCTGTACCTGCAGGAGTCGACGGTGGAGAACATCGACAACCCGGCGGTCAACGAGGTCAGCGTCTCGCTGCGCACGCGCAAGGGCAATATCCGCCCGCGCGGTGTCAACCAGCAGCGCTACGTCAAGGAAATCCTGGGTAACGACATCAACTTCGGCATCGGCCCGGCCGGTACTGGCAAGACTTACCTTGCCGTGGCCTGCGCCGTCGACGCCCTGGAGCGCGAGCAGGTGCGCCGCATCCTGCTGGTGCGCCCGGCAGTCGAGGCGGGCGAAAAGCTCGGCTTCCTGCCTGGCGACCTGGCCCAGAAGATCGACCCGTACCTGCGTCCGCTGTACGACGCGCTGTACGAAATGCTCGGCTTCGAGCACGTGGCCAAGCTGATCGAGCGCCAGGTGATCGAGATCGCCCCGCTGGCCTACATGCGCGGCCGCACCCTGAACAACAGCTTCATCATCCTCGACGAAAGCCAGAACACCACGCTCGAACAGATGAAGATGTTCCTCACCCGTATCGGCTTCGGCTCGACCGCGGTGATCACTGGCGACATCACCCAGGTCGACCTGCCTCGCGGCACCAAGTCGGGCCTGGCCCATGTCATCGAGGTGCTCAGGGACGTACCGGGGATCAGTTTCACCCACTTCCAACCCAAAGATGTGGTTCGTCACCCACTGGTGCAGCGTATCGTCGAGGCCTATGACCGCTTCGAAGCGCGCCAGGCCAAGCCCGAGGCGCCCGGCAAAGATGCTTGAACTCGACCTGCAACGGGCCACGGATGCTGCCGCCCCGGATGACGCCGCCTTCCGCCGCTGGTGCGAACTGGCCTTGCGCCAGCGCACGGCCGATTCGGAAATGACCATTCGTCTGGTCGACGAAACCGAAGGCCGCGAACTCAACCACACCTATCGGCACAAGGACTACGCGACCAATGTGCTGTCGTTCCCGGCCGACGTGCCCGATGACCTGCTCGATATCCCGCTGCTGGGCGACCTGGTGATCTGCGTGCCGGTGGTCGAGCGCGAGGCGGCGGAACAGGGCAAGTCGCTGGAAGCGCACTGGGCTCACCTGGTCATCCACGGTTGCCTGCACCTGCTTGGCTACGACCACATCGAAGACGATGAGGCCGAGGAAATGGAAGCACTGGAACGGGAATTGCTGGCAGAACTGGGTCACCCCGACCCGTACGCCGACGATGAAAACGAACCTCTCACACACTGATACACGAAGGATCACGAGAACCGCCATGAGCGAAGATCGATCGAGCAACGGGCAGAAGTCCTGGCTGGGTAAACTGACCCAGGCTTTTGCCCATGAGCCGAAAAACCGCCAGGAGCTCCTCGAGCTGCTGCGCGAAGCCCATCAGAACAAGCTGCTCGACAGCGAAGCGCTGACCATCGTCGAAGGCGCCATCCAGGTCGCCGACCTGCAGGTTCGCGACATCATGGTCCCGCGTTCGCAGATGATCAGCATCAAGGCGACCCAATCGCCGCGCGAGTTCCTGCCGGCCGTCATCGACGCCGCCCACTCGCGCTACCCGGTGATCGGCGAAAGCCATGACGATGTGCTCGGGATCCTGCTGGCCAAGGACCTGCTGCCGCTGATCCTCAAGGAGAACGGCGACAGCTTCAACATCAAGGACCTGCTGCGCCCGGCTACCTTCGTGCCGGAGTCCAAGCGCCTGAACGTGCTGCTGCGCGAGTTCCGCGCCAACCACAACCACATGGCCATCGTCATCGACGAGTACGGTGGCGTGGCGGGCCTGGTGACCATCGAAGACGTGCTGGAACAGATCGTCGGCGACATCGAGGATGAGCACGACGTCGAGGAAGACAGCTACATCAAACCGCTGCCCAGCGGCGACTTCCTGGTCAAGGCGCTGACCCCGATCGACAACTTCAACGAGTTCTTCGACAGCGAGTTCTCGGACGATGAGTTCGACACCGTCGGCGGCCTGGTGATGAGCGCCTTCGGGCACCTGCCCAAGCGCAACGAGACCACCGAGATCGGCGCCTACAAGTTCCGTATTCTCAATGCCGACAGCCGGCGGATACACTTGCTGCGCCTGACCCCGATCACCCGCTAAGGACAAACATGCGTTGGATCACCCGCCCCGGCTGGCCCGGTAACCTGCTGGCCCTGGCGGCCGGCGCATCGACCCTCCTGGCCCTGGCGCCGTTCGACATCTGGCCGCTGGCCCTGCTGTCCATCGCCCTGCTCTACCTTGGCCTGCGCGAGCTCAGCCCGCGCCAGGCCATGTGGCGCGGCTGGTGGTTCGGCTTCGGCCTCTACGGCGCAGGCACCTGGTGGATCTACGTCAGCATGAATACCTACGGCGGCGCCTCGCCGCTGCTGGCGATCGTGTTGCTGCTGGCGTTCTTCGCCGCCCTCGCCTGGTTCTTCGCCCTCCCCACCTGGCTGTGGGCGCGCTGGTTCAGGCGTAACGAGGCGCCCCTGGCTGACGCCCTGTGCTTCGCCGCCCTGTGGCTGCTGCAGGAGGCCTTCCGTGGCTGGTTCCTGACCGGCTTCCCTTGGCTGTATGCCGGTTACAGCCAGCTCGATGGCCCACTGGCGGGCCTTGCGCCGTTGGGTGGCGTGTGGCTGATTTCCTTCGTCCTGGCGCTGAGCGCCGCATTGCTGTGCAACCTGCACCGCTTGCGCGAACGCCCGTCGTTCCTGGCCATCGGTGCAGTACTGCTGCTGGCGCCGTGGGTGATCGGCATGGCCCTCAAGGACCACGCCTGGACCAAGCCAGCCGGCGACCCACTGAAGGTTGCAGCCCTGCAGGGCAACGTCGAGCAAGACCTGAAATGGGACCCGGCGCACATCGACGCACAGCTGGCGCTGTACCGTGACATGAGCTTCAGCTCCAGGCCGGTAGACCTGCTGGTGTGGCCGGAAACCGCCGTGCCGGTGCTCAAGGACCAGGCCCAGGGCTACATCGATGTGATGGGGCGCTTTGCTGCCGACCGGCATTCGGCGCTGATCACCGGCGTGCCGGTGCGTGAAGTGGTGCATCACCAGCGCCGCTATTACAACGGCGTCACCGTGACCGGCGAAGGCGACGGTACCTACCTCAAGCAGAAACTGGTGCCGTTTGGCGAGTATGTGCCGTTGCAGGACATGCTGCGTGGCGCGATCGAGTTCTTCAACCTGCCGATGTCGGACTTTGCCCGCGGCCCCGCGGACCAGCCACTGCTGCAGGCCAAGGGCTACCAGATTGCGCCGTTCATCTGCTACGAAGTGGTCTACCCCGAGTTCGCTGCAGGCCTGGCCGCACGCAGCGACCTGCTGCTGACCATCAGCAACGACACCTGGTTCGGCACCTCGATCGGCCCGCTGCAGCACCTGCAGATGGCGCAGATGCGTGCACTGGAGGCCGGCCGCTGGATGATCCGCGCCACCAACAACGGCGTGACCGCACTGATCGACCCGTTTGGCAGGATCACCGCAGAAGTGCCGCAGTTCCAGCGGGCGGTGCTGTATGGCGAAGTGGTGCCGATGCAGCAGCTGACGCCTTACCTGCAGTGGCGGTCGTGGCCGCTGGCCATTCTGTGTGTGCTATTGCTGGGGTGGGCGCTGCTGGCGGGCCGTATAGCCAAGACTGTTTAAGTCTTCATGCACCGGCCTCTTCGCGGGTTTACCCGCGAAGAGGCCGGCACAAGCGACACAAGGTTCAGTAGAACAACCGATACCCCAGCAACCCCACCGCCTCATTGAGCAACTGCCCGCTCTGCCACATGGCCCGGCTCTCCGGCAGCAACCCACCAAACGGCCGTGCATGATCGCGCCCCAGGAACCCCACCGGCGCCGGCACCACCTCGAACCCGGCCCGCTCGAAGCTCCAGCGCGAGCGCTGCATGTGCCACGCCTGGGTCACCACCACCACCCGGCGTACACCCAATGGCTGCAACACCTTGGCGCTCAACTGGGCGTTCTCCCAGGTGGTGCGGCTGGCTTCTTCCTTCCATTTCACCTCAACGGCGAAATCTTCGCGCAGGCGATCCGCCATCAACTGTGCTTCGCTAGGCGGCGTACCGTAGTGCAAGCCACCGCTGGTCAGCACTGGTAGCCCCGAGGCTTTCGCCAGCCGAGCAGCAAAACGCATGCGCTCAAGGGCCGTGACCGTAGGCTGGTCAGTTCCCCCCCAGGCCGGGTCCCCGCGTTCGCGCCCTGCGCCAAGCACGACGATGGCGTCCGCCCTGCTCGCCAGTCCGGCCCAATCCCCTGTCGACAGCGGCGGTTCGGTCTCAAGCAGGCGGGCAGACTCCTGCACCACCAGCGGCAAGCTCATCAGCCACAGGCCTCCCAGCCCCACGGCAAAACACAACGCCGCCAGCCGCGGCCGCCGCCTGCGCAACCACCACGCCGCGAGCAGCAGCAGGAACAGGACGCCAGGCGGCATCAGCCATTGCTTGACGAAGAAACGGATCGGCATCGACACACCTCCATGGAAGGCGTGCAGCCTATAGAGGATCGACGCCGGTCAACAAGTCCGGGCCGGCGTCGATCGAAGGAAGTGTGTTGAAGAACCGGCGCGCGATAGCCTGCGCCTGGCGTCCTGAACGGCTAGCGATGCGGCAGCGTCCTGGATCTCGCCGAGTTGGCGGGGCGTTTCTTGTCCTTGAGCCAGATAATCTTGGCCGTTGCCGGTTCCGCTTGCGGGAAACTACCGGCGCAGGCATTGCGGCGTTCCGGGAGGGACTCCAGGTAGGCCTTGATCACTTCGAACTCTGCATGGCTCAAGCCACGCAACTCCAGCTCGGCTGGCATCTCGTCGCGTAATCTCACCGAGGTCCTGGCGACTTCCAGTGCCAGGCCAAGACGGTCGATCAGGCGTTCGTAAAGCTCCGGTTTGATTGCGGGTAGCTGCGTCTCTCCCATCCGTTCACCTCATTGAAGATAAAGAATATCTCCCCCCACACCTGAGCTTAGCGTTGCTGCAAAAAGCAGCCGGATGCCGCGACCAGCGGGCATTCGCAATCAAGGTTTCCCACGATGCGCGGCGCTGCTGTATGCTACGGCGTTCACTCTAAAACGACACCGGAGTGCCGGACGCAGCGAGGTTCCGCTGCCTGGAACAAGGTCTCTTCTCTCTCAGCAAAAAGTAGCCATGCACGAACAATACACGCCCCGTGATATCGAAGCCGCCGCCCAGAACTTCTGGGACGAGCAACAATCGTTCGCTGTTACCGAACAGCCAGGCAAGGACACCTACTACTGCCTGTCGATGTTCCCGTACCCGAGCGGCAAGCTACACATGGGCCACGTGCGCAACTACACCATCGGTGACGTGATTGCCCGCTACCAGCGCATGCTGGGCAAGAATGTCCTGCAACCGATGGGCTGGGACGCCTTCGGCATGCCGGCAGAAAACGCGGCGATGAAGAACAACGTCGCCCCGGCCAAGTGGACGTACGAAAACATCGACTACATGAAGACCCAGCTCAAGAGCCTGGGCCTGGCCATCGACTGGGCACGTGAAGTCACCACCTGCAAGCCGGACTACTACCGCTGGGAACAGTGGCTGTTCACCCGCCTGTTCGAAAAAGGCATCATCTACCGCAAGAACGGCACCGTGAACTGGGACCCGGCCGACCAGACCGTACTGGCCAACGAGCAGGTCATCGACGGCCGTGGCTGGCGTTCGGGCGCGCTGATCGAGAAGCGCGAAATCCCGATGTACTACTTCCGCATCACCGATTACGCCGACGAGCTGCTGGAAAGCCTCGACGAGTTGCCGGGCTGGCCTGAGCAGGTCAAGACCATGCAGCGCAACTGGATCGGCAAGTCGCGCGGCATGGAAGTGCAGTTCCCGTTCGACCAGGCCAGCATTGGCCACGAAGGCACCTTGAAGGTCTTCACCACCCGTCCGGACACCCTGATGGGCGCCACCTACGTCGCCGTTGCCGCCGAGCACCCGCTGGCTACCCAGGCCGCCCAGGGCAACCCGGCGCTGCAGGCGTTCATCGACGAATGCAAGAGCGGCAGCGTCGCCGAGGCCGACATGGCCACCCAGGAGAAGAAGGGCATGCCCACTTCCCTGTTCGTCGAGCACCCGCTGACCGGCGAGAAGCTGCCGGTGTGGGTCGCCAACTACGTGCTGATGCACTACGGCGATGGCGCCGTGATGGCTGTACCGGCCCACGACGAGCGCGACTTCGAGTTCGCCCACAAGTACAACCTGCCGGTCAAGGCCGTGGTGCGCACCAGCGCGGGCGATGACGTCGGCAGCGAGTGGCTGGCGGCCTATGGCGAGCATGGCCAGCTGATCAACTCCGCCGAGTTCGACGGCCTGGACTTCGCTGGCGCCTTCGACGCCATCGAAGCGGCCCTGATCCGCAAGGAGCTGGGCAAATCGCGTACCCAGTTCCGCCTGCGCGACTGGGGTATCAGCCGCCAGCGCTACTGGGGCTGCCCGATCCCGATCATCCACTGCCCATCCTGTGGCGACGTGCCGGTGCCGGAAGACCAGCTGCCAGTCACCCTGCCGGAAAACGTGGTGCCGGACGGCGCCGGTTCGCCGCTGGCTCGCATGCCTGAGTTCTATGAATGCAGCTGCCCGAAATGCGGCAGCGCGGCCAAGCGCGAAACCGACACCATGGACACCTTCGTCGAGTCGTCCTGGTACTTCGCCCGTTACGCTTCGCCGAACTACGAAGGTGGCATGGTCGACCCGAAAGCGGCCAACCACTGGCTGCCGGTCGATCAGTACATCGGTGGTATCGAGCACGCGATCCTGCACCTGCTGTACGCGCGCTTCTTCCACAAGCTGATGCGTGACGAGGGCCTGGTCACCTCCAACGAGCCGTTCAAGAACCTGCTGACCCAGGGCATGGTGGTCGCCGAGACCTACTACCGCGTCGCCAGCAACGGCGGCAAGGACTGGTTCAACCCGGCCGACGTCGAAATCGAGCGCGATGCCAAGGCCAAGATCATCGGCGCCCGCCTGAAAACCGACGGTTTGCCGGTGGAAATCGGCGGCACCGAGAAGATGTCGAAGTCGAAGAACAACGGCGTCGACCCGCAATCGATGATCGACCAGTACGGTGCCGACACCTGCCGCCTGTTCATGATGTTCGCCTCGCCGCCTGACGCGAGCCTGGAGTGGTCCGACTCCGGCGTCGAAGGTGCCAGCCGCTTCCTGCGCCGCGTCTGGCGCCTGGCCCAGGCTCACGTGGCCCAGGGCCTGCCGGGCAAGCTGGACGTCGCTGCCCTGGACGACGCACAGAAAGTCATCCGCCGCGCCATCCACGCTGCGATCAAGCAGGCCAGCACCGACGTGGGCCAGTTCCACAAGTTCAACACCGCCATCGCCCAGGTGATGACCGTGATGAACGTGCTGGAAAAGGCCCCGCAGGCCACCGAACAGGACCGTGCCCTGCTGCAGGAAGGCCTGGAGGCCGTGACCCTGCTGCTGGCGCCGATCACCCCGCACATCTCCCACGAGCTGTGGAAGCAGCTGGGCCACGACCAGGCCGTCATCGACGCTGGCTGGCCAGCCGTCGACGAGAGCGCCCTGGTACAGGACAGCATCACCCTGGTGGTGCAGGTCAACGGCAAGCTGCGCGGCCAGGTGGAAATGCCGGCCGCCGCCAGCCGCGAGGAAGTCGAAGCCGCTGCCCGCAGCAACGAAAACGTCCTGCGCTTCATCGATGGCCTGACCATCCGCAAGGTCATCGTGGTACCGGGCAAACTGGTCAACATCGTCGCCAACTGATGGCAACGCCCACCTGCACCCCGTGCGGGTGGGCGGTATCGGCCCACAAGGGAGCAACAACATGATCAAACGCAATCTGCTGGTAATAGGCCTGGCTGTGCTGCTCAGCGCCTGCGGTTTCCAGCTGCGCGGCACCGGCACCAACGCACTGAGCGTCAAGGAAATGGACGTCAGCGCGCGCAACGCCTACGGCCAGACCGTGGTGCAATTGCGCCAGGTACTTGAGCGCAGTGGCGTCAAAGTCCACGCTGGCGCACCGTATCGCCTGGTACTGACCAACGAGCAGGAAAACTCGCGCTCGGCCAGCTACACCGGTGGCAACCGCGCCGCCGAGTACGAACTCACCACCACCCTCAACTACAGCATCCTGGGCCTGAACAACCTCGAGCTGCTGAGCGACAAGGTGGAAGTGCGCAAGGTTTACGTGCGTGACGGCTCCAACATCACCGGCTCCGATCAGGAAGCCCAGCGCTCGCGCGAAGAGATGCGTCGCGAACTGGTGCAGTCGATGGTCGCGCGCCTGCAACTGCTGAGCCCTTCGCAGCTCGATGAGCTGCAGCGCAAGGCAGACGCACGTGCCAAGGCCGAAGCCGATGCCCTCGAGGCAGCACGCCGTCAACAGGCGGAAACGCCGCAGCAGTCGCCTCTGGAAATCCCGGGCAACTAAGCCCGAGTGGGGCACTTCGGTGCCCCGCCTACTGCCCATGAAGCTCGCCCCCGCCCAACTCAACAAACACCTGCAAGGCAGCCTGGCGCCCGTATACGTAGTCAGCGGCGATGACCCGCTGCTGTGCCAGGAAGCTGCCGACGCCATCCGCAATGCGGCGCGCCAGCAAGGTTTTGACGAGCGCCAGGTGTTCAGCGCCGACGCCAACTTCGACTGGGGTACCCTGCTGCAAGCGGGTGCCAGCCTGTCGCTGTTCGCCCAGCGGCGCCTGCTGGAGCTGCGCCTGCCATCGGGCAAGCCCGGCGACAAGGGCGCCGCGGCGCTCATGGAGTATTGCGCCAGGCCCGCCGAAGACACCCTGCTGCTGATCAGCCTGCCCAAGCTCGATGGCAGCGCGCAGAAAACCAAGTGGGGCAAGGCACTGATCGAAGGTGCCCACTGCCAGTTCATCCAGATCTGGCCGGTGGATGCCCAGCAATTACCCCAGTGGATCAACCAGCGTCTGTCCCAGGCCGGGCTGTCGGCCCAACGCGATGCCGTCGACCTGATCGCTGCGCGGGTCGAAGGCAACTTGCTGGCCGCCGCCCAGGAAATCGAAAAGCTCAAGTTGCTGGCAGACGGCAACCAGATCACCGTCGAAACGGTGCAGGCGGCCGTGGCCGACAGTGCGCGCTTCGATGTCTTCGGGCTGGTTGACGCCATCCTCAATGGCGAAGCCGCACATGCCCTGCGCATGCTCGAGGGCCTACGCGGAGAAGGCGTGGAACCGCCGGTGATTCTCTGGGCACTGGCCCGTGAATTACGCCTGCTGGCCGGGCTGGCGCAACAGTTCAGCCAAGGTGTGCCGCTGGACAAGGCCTTCAGCCAGGCGCGCCCGCCAGTCTGGGATAAACGCCGACCCCTGGTGAGCAAGGCCCTGCAGCGTCTCTCGGCGCAGCGTTGGGCGCAGCTGCTGCAGGATGCCCAGCGTATCGATGCGCAGATCAAGGGGCAGGCCGAGGGGTCGCCCTGGACCGGGTTGTCGCGGTTGGCGCTGTTGATGGCCGGCCAGCGTCTGGTGCTTCCTTCGGAATAGGTGCGAAGCGGCCACAAGGCCTCAACCATAAACACAATCAATTGGCCCCGCCACCCTCTCAGGCCTACAGTGCGCCCCGAAACCCATCCAAACCGGGAACCCCGCCATGCGCAAGAAGCCGAAAAAGCACGGCCCCAACAAGGCCAAGTCGATCATCGCCCAACCCCTGTTCCGCTGCCGCCAGGAACAACCGGAAAAGGGCAAAGGCAGCTACCGCCGCGAAGCCTTCCAATCGAGAGATTGGGAGGCTTCTTACTTTTTGGCCGCATGAAAGCATCGCGAGCGCAGGCATGGTATGGTCGGCACCTGACCTGCAATTCTGGATCTGTGCATGCTCTTGAGTCTTCTCCCCCGTTGGAATTCCCGCCAGTTGCTCGCGGCCTCCAGCTTCATCCTGCTCGTCGCCTGCGCGGAAAAACCCACCGCCGCCGACGCCCTGCCGCTGGCCCCCGCCCAGCCTGCTCCGGTCGTTACCCTGCCTGGCACGACGCCCGAGGTCAGCACTGAAATCCAGCCCCTGCAAACCTTCGCCCAATGGCAAGCCGGTTTCCGCCAGCAGGCGCTGCAGGCCGGCATCGCGGCGGGCACCTTCGACCGTGCGTTCCTTGGTGTCCTGCCAGATATGGATGTGATCAAGGCCGACCGCAGTCAGCCTGAATTCACCCGCCCGGTATGGGAATACCTGGATGGCGCGCTGTCCCCCCTGCGCGTGCGCAACGGCAAGAAACTGCTGGAACAGAACGCCGAACTGCTGACCCGCATCGAGCAACGCTATGGCGTCGACCGCCAGGCACTGGTCGCCGTGTGGGGCATGGAGAGCAACTTCGGCCAGTTCCAGGGCAGCAAGTCGGTGATCCGCTCGCTGGCTACCCTGGCCTATGAAGGGCGCCGCCCGCAGTTTGCCCAAGACCAGCTGATCGCTGCCCTGCAGATCATCCAGCATGGCGATATCCAGCCTGAGACCATGCGTGGCTCGTGGGCCGGCGCCATGGGCCAGACCCAGTTCATTCCGACCACCTACAACACCTACGCGGTGGACTTCGACGGCGACGGCCGCCGCGATATCTGGAACAGCACACCCGATGCCCTGGCCTCGACGGCCAACTACCTGCAGAGCTCGGGCTGGAAGCGCGGCCAACCTTGGGGCTTCGAAGTGCAGGTGCCAGCCGGCTTCGACTACTGGCAAGCCGATGGCGCGCTGCGCAAGCCGGTCTACGAGTGGCTGCAGATGGGCGTGAAGCTGCCGGCAGGTACCCAGCTGCCAGCCGGCAGCAACCAGCTGTCAGCGGCCCTGCTGTTGCCGGCAGGTGCCCGCGGCCCGGCATTCCTGGTGCTGGACAACTTCCGCGCGATCCTCAAGTACAACAACTCGTCGTCCTATGCCCTGGCGGTGAGCCTGCTGGGTGATCGCTTCTCGGGTTGGGGCTTCATCAGCGGCAGCTGGCCGAAAGAAGACCTGCCATTGAGCCGCAGCGAGCGGATGGAGTTGCAGAATCTGCTGAATGCCAGCGGGCATGAGGCGAGGAACCCGGATGGCATCATCGGGGCCAATACCCGCAAGGCCATTCGCAATGCCCAGCAGCAGCTGGGGTGGCCGGCGGATGGCTATCCGACCCACAAGCTGCTCGACAGTCTGCGTCAGCGCTGATGCACCTGGGGCCGCTTTGCGGCCCCGGCTATTTCAAGCCTTGAACAAGTCCTGCCCCAGCACCAGTGTCTGCTTCTCGCTGTCCAGCCTCACCAATGCCCCCAGCGGCATGCACACATTCGGATCACAATGCCCACTGCGCCACCCGGCCAGCACCGGTACGCCCAGCGGCCCAAAGGTCTGCTCCAGCAGCGGCGCCAGTGCCGCGACAGTAATCCCGGCAAAATCCCCCACCAGCACACCCTTGATGCCCTGTAGCTTGCCTGCCAGGCGCAAGTGGGTCAGCAACCGGTCTACCCGATACAGCGGCTCGTTGACGTCTTCGATGAACAGGATGCAGCCCTGGGTATCTATCTCCGCTACTGTCCCGAGGGTCGCGCTCAGCATCGACAGGTTGCCACCGAGCAGGCGCCCACTGGCAACGCCGGGGACCACGCAGTTCAAGGCGAAATCGGTCGGATGGACAATTTCATCCCCCGCCCCCAAAAGCCCGCCCAATTGCGCCAGCAGCGACGACTCGGTCGGCTGCAACTTGGCGCCCAACAGGTCGGCATTGAGCATCGCACCATGGAAAGTGATCAGCCCGGTACGCTGATAGATCGCCGTGTGCAGCGCGGTGATATCGCTGTAGCCAACCAGCGGCTTGGGGTTGCGGCGGATCAGTTCGAAGTCCAGCTGATCGAGCAGGCGCATGCTGCCATAACCACCGCGCATACACAGGATCGCGTCGACCTCCGGATCGGCAAAGGCCGCATGCAGGTCCTGCAGGCGCTGCTCATCGCTACCGGCCAGATAGCCCTCGGCTTCATAGACGCCTGGGTAGATCCGGCAGCGGTAGCCACGCTCGGCGAACCACTGGCCAGCCTTCTGCGCATCCAGACGCGCCGGCCCGGCCGGGGCGACGATGGCGAAGCAGGCATTGTCCGCCAGCACCTTGGGCAAAAGGGATTCCATGGTTTCAGCGCAATTCATCGCAGCTCCTTTCTATACCGCAAAAACAAAAATGCCGATGCCGCCTCTCAGCGCGCATCGGCATGGTCAGCTCAAGCCCGGATCAGAGCTTGATCTTGGCTTCGTGAGCTTGCTGGTCGGCATGGTACGACGAACGCACCAACGGACCGGAAGCGACGTTCTTGAAGCCCATCTTGTAACCTTCCTCGGCGAACCAGGCGAAGGTGTCCGGGTGGACGAAACGCTGCACCGGCAGGTGGCTGCGCGACGGCTGCAGGTACTGGCCGAGGGTCAGCATGTCGATGTCATGCTCGCGCATGCGATGCATCACCTCGATCACTTCTTCGTCGGTCTCGCCCAGGCCGAGCATCAGGCCCGACTTGGTCGGCACGTGCGGAACCATCTGCTTGAACTTCTGCAGCAGGTCCAGCGACCAGTCGTAGTCCGAACCCGGGCGCGCAGCCTTGTACAGGCGCGGTACGGTCTCGAGGTTGTGGTTGAACACGTCTGGTGGCGTTTGCGCGGTGATTTCCAGGGCAACGTCCATGCGGCCACGGTAGTCCGGCACCAGGGTTTCCAGCTGCACGCCCGGCGACAAGGCACGGATTTCGCGAATGCAGTCGGCGAAGTGCTGGGCACCACCGTCACGCAGGTCGTCGCGGTCCACCGAGGTGATCACCACATACTTCAGGCGCAGGTCGGCAATGGCCACGGCCAGGTTCTTCGGCTCGTCCAGGTCCAGCGGCTTCGGCCGACCGTGGCCGACGTCGCAGAACGGGCAGCGACGGGTGCAGATGTCGCCCATGATCATGAAGGTCGCGGTGCCACCGGAGAAGCACTCGCCCAGGTTCGGGCAGGACGCCTCTTCGCACACGCTGTGCAGCTTGTGCTTGCGCAGCAGCTGCTTGATGCGGTCGACTTCCGGGGATACCGGGATGCGCACGCGGATCCAGTCAGGCTTCTTCGGCAGTTCGTCGGTGGGGATGATCTTCACCGGGATACGCGCGACCTTTTCGGCGCCACGCAGTTTTACCCCGGCTTCCACTTTCTTCGGCGCTGGGCGCGCGGTGGCATCCTGGGTAGGGATCAGGTTCGGCACGGCTTCTTGCACAGTTGTCATATTCAGTCGATTCCGCCCGTGAGGGTCGTCTGCTCAGCATAGTCGAGGTGCCTGACCAGCTGTCCGCGCAGCCTTGTCCTGACCTCGTCGAGTTCGATCGGGCCTGCCAGGTCGCGCAGCTGGGTCATGGCCAGCCCCGCATACCCACAGGGGTTGATTCGGCGGAATGGAGCCAGGTCCATGTCCACGTTCAGAGCAAGGCCGTGGAAGGAACGGCCGTTGCGGATTCGCAGGCCGAGGGAGGCGATTTTCGCTCCGTCGACATAGACACCCGGCGCATCGGGCTTGGCCACGGCGTTGACGCCATAGCTGGCGAGCAGGTCGATCAGGGTCTGCTCGATACGGCTGACCAGCTCGCGCACGCCAAAGCCCAGACGGCGCACGTCCAGCAGCAGGTAGGCCACCAGCTGCCCGGGGCCATGGTAGGTCACCTGGCCGCCGCGATCAGTCTGCACCACCGGGATGTCGCCCGGTACCAACAGGTGCTCGGCCTTGCCGGCCTGGCCCTGGGTGAAGACCGCGGGGTGCTCGACCAGCCAGATTTCGTCCTGGCTGTCCGGGCTACGTTGCTCGGTGAAGCGACGCATGGCCTCCAGCACCGGTTCATAGGGCTGCAGGCCAAGCTCGCGAATACCGAGGCAAAGCGACATCAGAGCACCATTTTCACGATGCCGGTGGCACGCAGGGCACTGTTGATGTCGTGCAGCTGGTTCTCGCTTTCAGCGACGATGTGCAGTTGCACGGTGGTGTACTTGCCTTCCTTGCTCTGGCGCTCGGCCAGGGTGGAAAGGTCGACCTTGGCGTGCTTGCTCAGGATCTCGATCACCGTGTCCTTGAAGCCGACTACGGTGTCGCCGATTACCTTGATCGGGTAATCGTCGCAGGGGAATTCGATTTTGTGCGACTTGACGTCAGGTTCGCTCATGGCGGAAACGGCCTCGTAAGCCGTGGCAACAACAACGCCCCCGCAGGATGCGCGGGGGCTTGCAGGTCACGTATCAGTTGAACAACCCGTAGAAGAATAGACGGATGCTATCCCACATACGGCGGAAGAAACCACCTTCCTCGACGCCATCGAGGGCGATCAGGTCGGCGCTGTGAACCACGTTCTCGTCCAGTTTGACTTCCACTTTGCCGATCACGTCACCTTTGGCGATCGGTGCGGTGAGCTGCGGGTTCATGGTCATCGAAGCCTGCAGGCGCTTCAATTGGCCTTTAGGCATAGTCATGGTCAGGTCGTCGGCCAGGCCTGCCTTGACTTGGCTGGTAGCGCCCTTCCAGACCGGAGCCTGGGCCAGCTCGGTGCCCTTCTGGTAGAAGGTCTGGGTTTCGAAGAAGCGGAACCCGTAGGTCAGCAGCTTCTGGGTCTCGGCAGCACGGGCCTGCTCGCTGTTGGTACCGAACACCACGGCGATCAGGCGCTGGCCGTCACGTACGGCCGAAGCCACCATGCAATAGCCGGCTTCCTCGGTGTGGCCGGTTTTCAGACCGTCGACGGTCTTGTCACGCCACAGCAGCAGGTTGCGGTTCGGCTGCTTGATGTTGTTCCAGAAAAACTCTTTCTGCGAGTAGATGGCGTAGTGGGCCGGGTCGATGGTGATGATCGCGCGGGCCAGCAGGGCCATGTCATGAGCCGAGGAGTAGTGCTCCGGGTTCGGCAGGCCGGTCGGGTTCATGAAGTGGCTGTTGGACATGCCCAGTTCGGCAGCGGTCTTGTTCATCATGTCGGCGAAGGCGTCTTCGCTGCCGGCGATGTGCTCGGACAGGGCGACCGAAGCATCGTTGCCCGACTGGATGATGATGCCGTGCAGCAGGTCGCTGACGGTCACCTGGCTACCGACCTTGATGAACATGCGCGAACCGCCGGTACGCCAGGCGTTTTCGCTGACGGTGACCGGGTCGTTCTCGCCGATCTGGCCACGACGGATGTCGACGGTGGCGATGTACGCGGTCATCAGCTTGGTCAGGCTGGCTGGCGGCAGGCGCTCGTCACCGTTGTTCTCGACCAGCACGTTGCCGCTGGACGCGTCCATGAGTACGTAGGACTTGGCTGCCAGTTGCGGTGGCGCCGGCATCATCTGCTCTGCTGCGAAGGCAGCAGGCGTGAGCATCAGCAGTACGGGCAGGCAAAGTCGTTTGGCAAGGTTGGTGATGTTCATCCGTCTCTCGAAAATCGCTAATGGTCTGATGTTCCCTGGGCCACATCGTGTGCCCAGCGCCAGTCAGTCTAGTTTTGATGGCCATGGCCGGCCCACCCCTGAACGGCTGAATCAGGGTGCGGCTTTATGTCGCTGCGGGCAAAAGCGGACATTGTACATGGCCGGGGCCGGCAATTCATGACAAAACCGACAGTTTGTGGGGGCCTGGGCCCCCACAAAAACTGTCAGTCAGCTGTGACAAGCTTGGCCTGGCCAAGGTTCGCCAGGCGAATGCTGTCTTGTGCCTGCTGGATCTCGCCCTGGCTGCTGAACGGCCCCAGGCGCACGCGGTGCAGGGTCTGCTGGTTACGCACGATGGAGCTGATGAACACCGGCGCGCTGACCATGGTACTGAGCTTGGAGCGCAGCAGTTCGGCAGCATCCGGGTTGGCGAAGGCGCCGACTTGGAGGACGTTGCCAGCAGCGCCGGCTGGCACGTTGCCGCCGCTCACCTGCACCGGTACCACCGGCGCCGCGTGCTGCTGCGGCGGCGGGGTCCACTGCTCGACCCGCCCGGTACTGGCCGGGATCGCCTGGGTCTGGGCGACCTGCGGCTCTTTCAGCATCAGCGGCGGCTGCTGGCCCTTCTGTGCCCACCATTGCTGCGGATCGATTCCCTCGACACGCACGTGCGCCGTGCCGATCTCGGCGTAGCCGAGCTTCTTCGCCGCAGCGTAGGACAGGTCGATGATGCGGTCGGAATAGAACGGGCCACGGTCGTTGACCCGCAGGATCACACTGCGGCCGTTGGCCAGGTTGGTCACCCTTACATAGGCCGGCAGTGGCAGGGTCTTGTGCGCCGCGCTCATGCCGTACAAGTCGTACAGCTCACCGTTGGCGGTGTTCTGGCCGTGGAACTTGGTGCCGTACCACGACGCGGTGCCTTCGGCGCGGTAGTTGCGCGCGTCCTGCATCGGGTAGTAGGTCTTGCCCAGCACGGTGTACGGGTTGGCCTTGTAGGCACCGGTATGCACGGTCGGCGTGGCATCGGGGATCTTGTTGACGTCGACATCCCACCACGGCGCACCGTCCTTGTGGGCCCGGTTGATGTCCAGGCCAGGCTGCGAGCGGACGACGTTGCCACTGCCCTGTGAGGTCGGGCGGCTGGAGGAACAGCTGACCAGCAGCATGCCGACGGTCATGCAGGTCAGCAGTTTGAAGGTGTTGCCAGAGAGGATTGCGCGCATTACTTGACGCCCCGTACTTGGACCAGCTGTTCCGCAAGCTGATGCACCGCCATGGCATACATCACGCTGCGGTTGTAGCGAGTGATCGCGTAGAAGTTCTTCAGGCCCATCCAGTACTCGGGGCCGTTGTCGCCCTCCAGGCGGAAGGCCGTAACCGGCAGATCATCGCGCAACGCATCATGGCTCGACCAGCCCAGCGCTCGCAACTCCCCGAAGGTTTTCGCAGGATCGATACCGGTGGTCAGGCCAAGATCAGCCTGCGTGCCACTGACCTGGGCGCGGCTGACCACGCCCTCGCCGGCTACCCAGCCATGGCGCTTGAAGTAGCTGGCCACGCTGCCGATGGCATCGTCGGGGTTGTTCCAGATATTGATGTGGCCGTCGCCGTCGAAGTCCACCGCGTAGTTGCGGAAGCTGCTCGGCATGAACTGCGGCAAGCCCATGGCACCGGCATAAGAACCCTTGAGGGTGAGCGGGTCGATCTGCTCATCACGGGCCAGCAGCAGGAACTCACGCAGTTCCTTGCGGAAGAATTCCGCGCGCGGCGGGTAGTCGAAGGCCAGCGTCGACAAGGCATCGATCACCCGGTAGTTGCCGGTGTTGCGACCGAAGAAGGTTTCCACGCCGATGATCGCGACGATGTACTGCGCCGGCACGCCATATTCTTGCTCGGCACGGGCCAGCACCGCTTCGTGCTGGCGCCAGAAGTCCACGCCACGGGCGATGCGCGCGTCGGTGATGAACATCGGCCGGTATTCCTTCCACGGCTTGACCCGTTCGGCCGGGCGCGAAATGGCGTCGAGGATCGACTGCTTGCGCTGCACCTCGCGGAACACACCATTCAGTTGCTCGGGGGCAAACCCATTGTCGCGGCTCATCTGGAGCACGAACTCGGTCACCTGTGGCGAGCCATCGTAGTCGCCGGCCTGGGCCAGCTGTACAGCGCCGAACAGGCCCACCGCGCCGATCCACGGCGCACAACGGGCAGCCCAGTTACGCACTGCTTGCATGAAATTCTTCACCTTATTCAAACCTGTGCGATCCATTTGCGGTGCGTGTGGATCGACATCAGAACGCCAAACGCTGACAGCAGCGTCACCAACGAAGTTCCGCCATAGCTAATGAAGGGCAGCGGCACGCCCACCACGGGCAACAGGCCGCTGACCATACCGATATTGACGAACACATATACAAAGAAGGTCATGGTCAGGCTGCCCGCCAGCAGCTTGCCGAACAGGGTCTGCGCCTGTGCGGTGATCATCAGCCCGCGGCCGATCAGCAGCAGGTAGACGATCAGCAGCAGGCAGATGCCGACCAGGCCGAACTCCTCGCCAAGCACCGCGATGATGAAGTCGGTATGGCTTTCCGGCAGGAAGTCCAGGTGCGACTGGGTACCCAGCAGCCAGCCCTTGCCAAACACGCCACCGGAACCGATCGCGGCCTTCGACTGGATGATGTTCCAGCCGGTACCCAGTGGGTCGCTCTCCGGGTCGAGGAAGGTCAGTACGCGCTGTTTCTGGTAGTCGTGCATCACGAAGAACCACATCGCCACCGCTACCGGCACCGTCGCCGCGAGCACGCTGAGGATCCAGCGCCAGCGCAGGCCACCCATGAACAGCACGAATGCGCCGGAGGCGAGAATCAGCAGCGCCGTGCCCAGGTCAGGCTGACGGACGATAAGAATGAACGGCACGCCGATCAACACCAGGCTTATTGCCACGTGTTTCAGGTGCGGCGGCAAGGTGCGCTTGGAGAGGTACCAGGCGATGGTTGCCGGCATGATGATCTTGAGGAATTCCGAGGGCTGGAAGCGGATCACCCCGGGGATGTTGATCCAGCGCGTGGCGCCCATGGCGTTGTGGCCCATGACGTCCACCACCACCAGCAGGAACACCCCGACCAGATACGCCAGCGGCACCCAGCGGGCCATGAAGCGCGGTTCCAGCTGGGCGATGACGAACATCGAGACCAGGCCGATGCCGAACGAGGTGGCCTGCTTGAGCAGCAGGTCCCAGTTCTTGCCACTGGCCGAATAGAGGACGAACAGGCTGCCGGCCGCGAGGGTCAGCAGGATGATCAGCAAGGGGCCGTCGATGTGGATGCGCTGCAGGAAGCTGGCGCGTCGACGCATCACGTCCTCGCTGGAGAGCATGCGATCGAAATTGTTCTTCACTGGGCCGTTTCCTGGGCGACGGTGGCAGGCGCGAATTCGCTTTTCAGCCGGCCGCTCTCGTCGAGCAGCCAGGCGTCCATGATCTGCCGCACCACTGGCGCGGCAACGCCGGAGCCGGACTCACCGTTCTCGACCATCACCGAGACCACGATCTTCGGATCGTCGGCCGGGGCGAAGGCGACGAACAGCGCGTGGTCGCGGTGGCGCTCCTGGAGTTTGTTGCGGTCGTACTTCTCGCCCTGCTTGATCGCCACCACCTGGGCGGTACCGCTCTTGCCGGCAATGCGGTACTGGGCGCCGGCTGCCGCCTTGCGCGCGGTACCGCGGGCGTTGTGCATCACCTGCTCCATGCCGTGGGTGACCTTGGCCCAGTCGGACTTGTCGCGCAGGACGATGTCTTCCATCGGGTTAGGGTCCACCGGCGGCTGACCCTCGATGGTCTTGGCCAGGTGCGGGCGGTTCCACACGCCCTTGTTGGCGATCAGTGCAGTGGCCTGGGCCAGCTGCAACGGCGTGGCCTGCATGTAGCCCTGGCCGATGCCGAGAATCAGCGTTTCACCCGGGAACCAGGCCTGGCGGCGGGTGGCGCGCTTCCACTCGCGCGACGGCATCAGCCCGGGCGACTCCTCGAACATGTCGAGGGCCACCTTCTGGCCGATGCCGAACTTGTTCATGTAGCTGGACAGCCGATCGATACCCATCTTGTGGGCAAGGTCGTAGAAGTAGGTGTCGTTGGAACGCATGATCGCGGTGTCCAGGTCGACCCAGCCGTCACCGGTGCGGTTCCAGTTACGGTATTTGTGATCGTAGTTGGGCAACTGGTAGTAGCCCGGGTCGAATACCCGGCTGCTGGCATTGACCACCCCGCTGTCGAGGCCGGCAATGGCCACCGCCGGCTTGATCGTCGAGCCCGGCGGGTACAGGCCACGGAGCACGCGGTTGAACAGTGGCCGGTCGATCGAGTCGCGCAGCTCGGCATAGGCCTTGAAGCTGATGCCGGTGACGAACAGGTTGGGGTCGAAGCTCGGCTGACTGACCATCGCCAGCACTTCACCGGTACGCGGGTCGAGCGCCACCACCGCGCCGCGCCGGCCGCCCAGGGCGGCCTCGGCGGCCTCCTGCAGCCTGATGTCGAGGCTCAGCACGATGTCCTTGCCCGGCTTCGGATCGGTGCGCTTGAGCACCCGCAGCACGCGGCCCCGGGCGTTGGTCTCGACTTCCTCGTAACCGACCTGGCCGTGCAGTTCGGGCTCGTAGAAGCGCTCGATGCCGGTCTTGCCGATATGGTGGGTGCCGCTGTAGTTGACCGGATCGAGGGTTTTCAGCTCTTTTTCGTTGATCCGCCCGACATAGCCGACCGAATGGGCGAAATGCGCCCCCTGAGGGTAGTGGCGCACCAGCTGGGCGACGACCTCGACGCCCGGCAGGCGGAACTGGTTGACCGCCACGCGGGCGATCTGCTCTTCGTTCAGCTCGAACAGGATCGGCACCGGCTCGAACGGCCGTCGCCCCTGCTTCATGCGCTTCTCGAACAGCGCCCGATCGTCCGCTGTCAGGTCCAGCACTTCGACGATGTTATCCAGCACTTCCTGCCAGTTACCCGCACGCTCGCGGGTCATCGACAAACTGAAGCTAGGCCGGTTGTCGGCGATGATTACCCCGTTGCGGTCGAAAATCAGGCCACGCGTCGGCGGAATCGGCTGCACATGCACCCGGTTGTTCTCCGACAGCGTCGAGTGATAGTCGTACTGGATGATCTGCAGGTAATACAGACGTGCGACCAGCACGCAGATGAGCAGGATGACCGCCACCGCGCCGACCACGACGCGGTTACGCACCAGGCGGGCGTCTTTCTCGTGGTCCTTGAGACGGATCGGCTGCGACATCGGACTGCTTACAGGCTCATTTGTGGTAAGGGTGCCCGGACAATACCGTCCAGGCGCGGTAGATCTGCTCGCCGATGAGTATCCTTACCAACGGGTGCGGCAGGGTCAGCGGCGACAGCGACCAGCGTTGCTCGGCACGCGCACAGACCTCAGGCGCCAGCCCTTCCGGGCCGCCCACCATCAAATTCACCGTGCGCGAGTCCAGGCGCCAGCGGTCCAGCTCGGTCGCCAGCTGCTCGGTACTCCAGGGCTTGCCATGGACCTCGAGGGTGACAATGCGTTCCCCAGGCTGAACCTTGCTCAGCATGGCTTCGCCCTCCTGACGGATCAGGCGGGCGACGTCGGCATTCTTGCCACGGGTGTTCAGCGGGATTTCCACCAGCTCGAGCGACAGCTCCTGGGGCAGGCGCTTGGCGTATTCATGCCAGCCTTCCTCGACCCACTTGGGCATGCGCGAGCCGACCGCGATCAGGCGCAGACGCACGACGCTTCCTTATTCCCGGTCTTTGATCTTGGCGTCGAAGTAGTCGCTGGCGTTTTCCGGGCTGTGGTGCTTGCCATCGGCGGCACGGCTCTGCTCGGCGCCCATCCACAGGCGCTCGAGGTCGTAGAACTGACGGGCAGCGGCGGTCATCATGTGCACGATGACGTCGTTCAGGTCCAGCAGTACCCAGTCGCTGTCGCCCTTGCCTTCTTCACCCAGAGGCTGCGCGCCCTCTTTCTTGACCGACTCACGGACCTTTTCCAGCATCGCGTTGATCTGGCGGTTGGAGGTACCGGTGGCAATGATCATGTAGTCGGTCAGGCTGTGCTTCTCGCGCACGTCGATGACCTGGATGTCCTGGGCCTTGACGTTTTCCAGGGCGCTGATGGTCAGTTTGACCAGTTCTTCGCCATTGATTTTCTGCTTGCTCATAAAAAACTCTTCAACTCGTTTGGATGAGGCGCCCTGGGGCACCGTCAGTTAGGGGCACGATACAGCTCGTGCGCCTCGATGTAGGCCAGTACGGCGTCCGGCACCAGGAACCTCACCGATTTGCCGCTGGCCAGCAGCTGTCGGATCTGTGTAGCCGACACCGCGAGCGGCGTCTGCCAGACGAACGAAATATTCCCCGCCGGGCCGGACATGGCGGTGGGATCGCTCTCCGAGCGCGCAGCCAGCAGGTTGCGCAACTCGTCAGGGGGTTCAACGTCGGCATCCGGGCGTTGCAGCACCAGGATGTGACAGTGTTGCAGCAGTTCTTCCCAGCGGTGCCAGGTGGGCAGACCGCAGAAGGCATCCCAGCCAAGCACCAGGAACAGCTGGTCGTCGACGCCCAGCTCGGCGCGGATCGACTCCAGCGTGTCGATGGTGTACGACGGCTTGTCGCGTTCAAGCTCGCGGGCATCGACGCTGAGGCAATCGACACCCTTCACCGCTTCACGGACCATGGCCAGGCGGTCCTGCGCCGCCACCTGCGGGGTATCGCGGTGCGGCGGACGGGCATTGGGCAACAGGCGCAGCTCGTCGAGCGCCATGAACTCGGCCACTTCCAGCGCGCTGCGCAGGTGGCCGATGTGCACGGGGTCGAAGGTACCGCCAAGAATGCCGATGCGCCGGACTGCCTGGGCCTTGCTCAACTCAGCAGGACTCCTGGCCACGCAGTTGGCCGTCACCGATCACTACGTACTTCTCGCAGGTCAGGCCTTCCAGGCCGACCGGGCCACGGGCGTGCAGCTTGTCGGTGGAAATGCCGATTTCCGCGCCCAGGCCGTACTCGAAGCCATCGGCGAAGCAGGTCGGGGTGTTGAGCATCACCGACGCCGAATCCACTTCGGCCATGAACTGGCGGGCCTGGCCCTGGTGTTCGGTGATGATCGAGTCGGTGTGATGCGAGCCGTACTGGTTGATGTGCTCGATGGCCTGGTCCAGGCCGTCGACGACGCGGATCGACAGGATCGCGTCGAGGTACTCGGTGTGCCAGTCGTCTTCAGTGGCCGGCTTGGCCTCGATCAGCGCGCGGGTACGCTCGCAACCACGCAGTTCGACGCCCTTCTCCTGGAAGCGGCGGGCCATTTCCGGCAGGAAGCCTTCGGCCACGCGCTGGTCGACCAGCAGGGTCTCCATGGCGCCGCAGATGCCGTAGCGGTAGGTCTTGGCGTTGAACGCCACGCGCCAGGCCTTGTCCAGGTCGGCGTGCTCGGCCACATAGACGTGGCAGATACCGTCCAGGTGCTTGATGACCGGCACGCGGGCATCACGGCTGATGCGCTCGATCAGGCCACGGCCGCCGCGCGGCACGATGACATCGACGAACTCGGGCATGCTGATCAGCGCGCCAACGGCTTCGCGGTCAGTGGTTTCGACCACCTGCACCACGGCAGCTGGCAGGCCCGCCGCCGCCAGGCCACGCTGGATACAGATGGCGATGGCGCGGTTGGAGTGGATGGCCTCGGAGCCGCCACGCAGGATGGTGGCGTTGCCCGACTTCAGGCACAGGCTGGCGGCGTCGATGGTCACGTTCGGGCGGGACTCGTAGATGATCCCGATCACCCCCAGTGGCACGCGCATCTTGCCGACCTGAATGCCCGACGGGCGGTAGCTCATGTCGCGGATGGCGCCGACCGGGTCCGGCAGGCTGGCCACCTGGCGCAGGCCAGTGATCATGCCGTCGATGCGCGCCGGGGTCAGCGCCAGGCGGTCAAGCAGCGCTGGCTCCAGGCCATTGGCACGGCCGGCGGCCAGGTCCAGTTCGTTGGCTGCGGCAAGCTCGGCACGCGCAGCATCCAGCGCATCGGCGGCGGCCTGCAGGGCGCGGTTCTTCTGCGCGGTGCTGGCACGTGCGATGACGCGGGAAGCCTGGCGTGCGGCGCGACCCAGGCGGGTCATGTAGTCAAGAACGGACTCAGTCATGGGTTCGGTGTCTTGGCGAAGGGGAAATCGGCTGATTATAACTGTCGCGCAGGTATACGCCCAGCGGCGGGTGGCGGATGGTAGAAAATGGCGCGCAAGAATCCATAGGAAAGATGTAACCGCGCTTATCGAACTGTCCCGGTTCAGCCTCGATTAAGCTATTCATTGCTATCATCCCCGCCTTTACTGCCACGAACCGCCAGCATGCCAGCCTCAGCCCCCTGCCCTGCACTCGCCCTCCCTGACAGCTTCTTCGACCGCGACGCCCTGACCTTGGCCAAGGCGTTGCTGGGCAAAGTCATCCGTCATCGCCATGGCAACCTGTGGCTGGCCGCACGGATCATCGAGACCGAGGCCTACTACCTCACCGACAAAGGCAGCCACGCTTCGCTCGGCTATACCGAAAAGCGCAAGGCGCTGTTCCTCGACGGCGGGCACATCTACATGTATTACGCCCGCGGCGGCGACTCGCTCAACTTCAGCGCCCAGGGCCCGGGCAACGCGGTGCTGATCAAGTCTGCCTACCCTTGGGTCGATGCCATTTCCGATGCCAACAGCCTCGCGCAGATGCAGCTGAACAACCCCGATGCCAGCGGCAACCTGCGCCCGCCCGAGCGCCTGTGCGCCGGGCAGACCCTGCTGTGCAAGGCCATGGGCCTGAAAGTGCCGCACTGGGACGCACAACGCTTCGACCCCGAACGCCTGTACGTGGAAGATTGCGCGATTGCTGTGCCTACCGTGGTCCAGGCTGCGCGCCTGGGCATTCCCCACGGCCGCGACGAACACTTGCCGTACCGCTTCGTCGATGCCGAATTCGCCCGCTTCTGCACCCGGAACCCGCTGCGCCGGGGCCAAGTCGAAGGGCAAGACTTTTTCATCCTAAAACAAGGAAGCTGAAACATGGGCCAATGGCTCGACAGCCTGACCGGCTGGCTCAGTGCTCACCCTCAGTGGCTTGGCCTGGCAATTTTCCTGGTGGCTTGCGTGGAATGCCTGGCCATTGCCGGCATCATCGTACCGGGCACGGTACTGCTGTTCGCCGTTGCCGTACTGGCGGGCAGTGGCGCATTCAGCCTGGGTGAAACCCTGCTGCTGGGTTTCCTCGGCGGCCTGCTCGGCGACGCGCTGTCGTATACCATCGGCAAGTACTTCCACCAGAACATCCGCCGCCTGCCGCTGCTGCGCCACCACCCGGAATGGATCGGCAGCGCCGAGGCCTACTTCCAGCGCTACGGCATTGCCAGCCTGCTGGTCGGCCGCTTCATCGGCCCGCTGCGGCCGATGCTGCCGATGGTCGCCGGGATGTTCGACATGCCTCTGCCGCGCTTCATCGCCGTCAGCCTGGTGGCGGGCGCGGGCTGGTCGGTCGCCTATCTGCTGCCAGGCTGGGCCACTGGTGCAGCCATGCGCCTGCCCTTGCCGGAAGGCTTCTGGCTGGATGCGGGCATCATCGCCGGTACCCTGGCGGTGCTGATCGGCCTGAGCCTGAACAGCAGCCTGCGCGATCAGCGTCATGCTACCCGGCTGATCGCCGGCCTCAGCTTCGTCGCCTTGACGGCGGTGTTTCTTGGCTGGCCCTACCTGCAGGCATTCGACCAGGGGCTGATGACGCTGGTGCAGGAGCACCGCAGCAAGGTGATCGACGGCACCGTGGTGCTGGTGACCCGGCTGGGCGACTTCAAAACTCAGTTTTTCCTGGGCGGCCTGCTGACCGGCTTGCTGCTCCTGGCGCGCCAGTGGCGGCATGCCCTGTTCGCGGGCGGCACGCTGATTGGCACGGCCCTGGCCAATGGCACGCTGAAATGGCTGTTCGCCCGCGCCCGCCCGGAAGTACTGAGCGACCCGCTGACCAGCTACAGCATGCCCAGCGGGCACAGTTCAGCGTCGTTCGCGTTCTTCCTGACCCTGGCGGTACTCGCCGGGCGCGGCATGCCGCCACGCATGCGCCTGACCTGGGTGTTGCTGGGCTGCATTCCGGCGCTGGCGATTGCCTTGTCGCGGGTGTACCTGGGTGCGCACTGGCCGACCGACATCATGGCCGGGGCATTGCTGGCCTGCTGCGTGTGTGCGCTGAGCCTGACATTGGTGCAGCATCGCCAGCCGCTGACAGCAATGCCGCAGCGCGTGTGGTGGCTGGTGTTGCCGGCATGCATCGCGCTGCTGGCGTTCTTTGCCATGCATGCGTTGCCCCACGCCCTGCTGCGTTACCAGTACTGAGATAGCCGCGAAGAGGCCAGTACAGACCACTGAATTCAGTCAGGCGAACAACTCACCCTGAATCCGCTCCAGCAGCTTCTGGATCTCTTCCAGTCGCTGCGCCGGCGAGTCGATTGCCAGCAGGTCCAGCTTGTCCTCTTCCATGAACGGCAGCAGGTAGGCCAGCTGGTTGGCCAGGGCCTGACGCCCGTCGACATCCCGCGGCATGTCCAGCGCTTCGACCATCGGGTGCTCGCCCAAGGCCACCAGCAGCGCCATCAGGTCATCGTCGTGCTCGGTGAGCGGACTGTCCGGTTGTTCCGCCAGCCAATGCACTTCACCCACCAGCAACTGGTCCTTCTGCACTTCGGTCTGGCTCAACTCGAAGCGCCGCACACCCTCCACACGAATACCGAGCAAGCCGTTGTCCTGCTGGACGAAGTCGCGGATCACGGCCTCGCAGCCAATCGAGGCCACCACCGGTGGCGCCTTGCCGACCTGTTCGCCTTCGACGATGCACACCACGCCAAAGCCGGTACCCTGCTTCATGCAGCGGCCAATCATGTCCAGGTAGCGCGCCTCGAAGATCTGCAGATCCAGCAGGCAACCGGGAAACAACACGGTATTGAGGGGAAACAGCGGTAGCGTCATCACAACTCCTCAAGCCACCAGGCTGACCGCCAACGGCAGGAATACCGCCGTGGCCACCCCCATCAGGCTCATCGCCAGCGCGGCAAAAGCGCCGCACTCGTCACTTTCCTGCAAGGCCACTGAAGTGCCCACGGCATGGGCCGTCACCCCCAGCGACATGCCACGCGCCTCCGGGCTGTGCACTCCCAGGCGGGTCAGCAGCGCCGGGCCGAAGATCGCCCCGATCACGCCGGTAATCAATACGAACACGGCCGCCAACGCCGCCACACCACCAATCTGCTCGGCCACCAGCATGGCGATCGGCGAAGTGACCGATTTCGGCGCCATGGTCATCAGGATCATGTGCTCGGCACCGAACCACCCGCCCAGCAGCAGGCAGCAGACCGTGGCGAACAGGCCTCCGATTACCAGCGTAGTAAATGTCGGCCAGAACAGCTGCCGGATGCGCCTCAGGTTGAGGTAGAGCGGCACCGCCAGGGCCACGGTGGCGGGGCCGAGGAGGATGTTCATGATTTCGGTGCTCTTGCGGTATTCGGCGTAACTGATGCCGCAGGTCAGCAGCACGCCGATCACCAGCAGCATCGATACCAGCACCGGTTGCAGGAAGATCCAGCGGGTCTTTTCATAGGCGGCCAGCACGATCTGGTATGCGCCCAGGGTGATACCGATGCCGAATAGCGGATGATGGATGACTGCGTCGAGCGCACCTTGCCAGTCGAGGATCATGGCTGCTCCTCACGCTTGCCGTGCTGGCGATCGATGAGCTTCTGCATCAGCAGGCCGACGAACACCAGAGTCAACAGGCAGGAAATCAGCAAGGCACCGGCAATCGCCCAGAAGTCTGCGGCAATGTCCCTGGCATAGACCATCACCCCCACCGCCGGCGGCACCAGCAGCAGTGGCAGGTAGCGCAGCAGGCTACCGGCGGCCTCGCTCAGCGGCTTGCCGACTTCGCCACGGGCCATGAGGAAGAACAGCAGCAGCAACAGGCCGATGATCGGCCCCGGCAGAATCGGCACGCACAAATGATTGAGCGCCGTACCCAGCAGTTGAAACAGCACCAGCCAGGTCAAACCACGCAACAGCATAAGGATCTCCTTCAGGCATGCCGGCCATTATAAGCATGCGCTGCCCGTAAGCCGATATTCGCCGAAAAGCGGGCATCTTGACTGAAACGGTTCGCCGTGATGATCTTGCACTCTCGTACCAAATGACAACCTGGAGAGTCGCGATGCCCTATGTACCGGTAAACGAGCTATCGCAATACGTTGGAAAGGAGCTGGGACGTTCCGACTGGCTGAAGATCGACCAGCAGCGCATCAACCTATTCGCCGAGGCCACCGGCGATTTCCAGTTCATCCATGTCGACCCGGAAAAGGCGGCGAAAACCCCGTTCGGCACCACCATCGCCCACGGTTTCCTCACCTTGTCGCTGATCCCCAAGCTGATGGAAGACATCCTGGTGCTCCCGGAAGGGCTGAAGATGGTGGTCAATTACGGGCTCGACAGCGTGCGTTTCATCCAGCCGGTCAAGGTCGACAGCAATGTGCGGCTGAAGGTGGACTTGGGTGAGGTGATCGAGAAGAAGCCTGGGCAATGGCTGCTGAAAGCCACCGTTACCCTGGAGATCGAAGGCGAAGAGAAGCCGGCCTATATCGCCGAACCCCTCTCGCTCTGCTTCGTCTGATAGGGCCTATTCGCGGGCGAAGCCGCTCCCACAGGATCGCCACAGGGCCAGGCCTTGTGCAGGACCTGTGGGAGCGGGCTTGCCCGCGAAGAATCCAGCACCGATTTCAGCCAGATCACAGATACCTGCGCCCCGCATTCTGCGGCATACTCGGCAGACTTTTTGCCTGGATTCCGCCATGCGTCCACTGCTCCCCTTCGCACTGTTCCTGATGCTCGCTGCCTGTGGCGATGGTGAGTCGTTGTCGCCGCCCGATGCGCGCCTGCCCGACGGTGGCCGCTACCGGGGCCAGGTGGTCGATGGGTTGCTGCAGGGCGAGGGGCGCATCGACTACCCCAACGGCAGCTGGTACGCCGGCAGCTTCAAGGACGGCCAATGGCATGGCCAGGGTGAGTGGCACGGCAGCAATGGCGAGATCTACCGGGGCCAGTTCGACAAAGGGCTGTTTCACGGTCTGGGCGACCTGACCACCCCGGGCAGCCACTATGCCGGCACGTTCAGCCATGGCCGGCGGGACGGCGAAGGCAGCCTCAAGCAGGCCGACCAGACCTACCGCGGCCAGTTCAAGGACGACCAGTACGAAGGTGCGGGCGAACTCGAACTGGCCGACGGCAGCCGTTACCAAGGTTTGTTCGCCAAAGGCAAGCCCAATGGCGCGGGTGTGCGCAGCGATGCCAGCGGCAACCAGTTCAGTGGCCGCTTCGTCGATGGCCAGCTGCAAGGCAGCGGCACTTATGACAGCGTCGATGGCGAGCAATACATCGGTGAATTCAAGGACAACCGCCTGGAAGGCCGCGGCCGCTACGAAAATGCCGACGGCGACGTGTGGATCGGCGACTTCAAGGACGGCTCACTGATTGGCGAAGGCGAAATGCTCGGCAGCGACGGTAGCCACTACAAAGGCACGTTCGTCGACTGGCGCCTGTCCGGCCAAGGCAGCCTGCAGTTGCCTGATGGCAGCAAGTACGTCGGCGGTTTCGAGAGCGATGCCTACCAAGGTCACGGCAAACTGACCCTGGCCAGCGGCCAGGTCGAAAGCGGCACCTGGGCCAATGGCGTGCGCGTTCGCGACCAGAAAGGCAAACTGCTGCCCGACCCGCTGGACCTGGCCCTGCTCAACCAAGGCCGCCTGCTCGAAGAATCCCTGGCCCGGGTACCACGCTCGGCATCGCCCATCCAGTTGTACAGCCTGGTACTGGCCGGCGATGGCCAGCAGAGCGTGTTCCTGCGCGAAGCCGACTATGTCAGCAACATGCTCAAGGTGCGTTTCGGTGCCAGCGGCCAGGTCACCCTGGTCAACCACCGCGACCAGATGACCACCCGGCCCATGGCCACCCGCGAGAGCCTCACGCGCGCCGCCCGCACCCTGGCCGAGCGCAGCGGCCCGGAAGACCTGATCTTCATCTACCTGACCAGCCACGGCAGCGAGGACCACCAACTGGTGCTCGACCAGCCACGCCTGCAACTGGCCGACCTGTCCGCCGACGAACTGGCCAGCGCCCTGGCGCCACTCAAGGACCGCGACAAGATCATTGTCATCTCCGCCTGCTATTCCGGTGGTTACATCGCCCCGCTCAAGGACGATCGCACGGTGATCATGACGGCGGCACGTGCCGATCGGGTATCGTTTGGTTGTTCGGAAGAAGCAGACTTCACCTACTTCGGCGACGCCCTGTTCGCCGAGGCCCTGAACCAGACCGACGACCTGAAACAAGCGTTTGAACTGGCGCGCAGCAGTGTTGCCGAAAGAGAACGAAGGGAAGGTTTCGAAGCCTCCGAGCCACAATTCTGGGCTCCGCCCGCAGTGCTGGCACATTGGCAGCAACTGCGTAAGCAACAGGCCGAAGAAGCCTTGCGTAATGCAGCACAGGCCAAGGCCGAGGAACAGGCAAAAACGCCTGCCAGCCGCTAAGCTTGTGTGTAACAAGGGAGAGACATCATGTATTTGACGCCTCAGCATGTCCTGCTTGCCGGAGCTACCGGCCTTACTGGTGAGCACCTGCTCGACCGCCTGCTCAACGAACCCACCATCAGTCGCGTGCTGGCACCGACCCGTCGGCCACTGGCCGGGCACCCTCACCTGGAAAACCCGGTGGGCGACCCGGCAGTGTTTCTCCCGCAACTGGCCGGTCGCGTCGATATTGCCTATTGCTGCCTGGGTACCACCCTCAAACAGGCAGGCTCGGAGCAGGCGTTTCGTGCCGTCGATCTGGACATGGTCGTCGCCTTCAGCAAGCGCGCACGGGAAATGGGGGCGCGGCATCTGCTGGTGGTCAGCGCGATTGGCGCCGACCCCAAATCGCCGATTTTCTACAACCGGGTCAAGGGCGAGATGGAAGAAGCGCTCAAGGCCCAGGACTGGCCACAACTGACCATCGTGCGCCCGTCGCTGTTGCTCGGTGAACGGGTACAACCACGGCTCGGCGAGAAGCTGGCATCACCGTTTTCGAAGTTGATGCCGGGCAAGTACAGGGGGATCGAGGCCTGTACCCTGGCCCGGGCACTCTGGCGCCTGGCGCTGGAGGAAGAGGACGGCATTCGGGTCATCGAGTCCGACGAGTTGCGCAAACTCGGCAAGAAATAGCCCCTACAGGCCGCCCGTAGCCTGAAACCCTATGCCTGCCGCCGTCAGCAATGACAGTGGCAGGAGCAGCGTATCCAGCAGCATGCTGCCTGGCAGGTCCAGGTGTGGATACGCTGGCGCCTCAGCCCCGAAGCGATCCTTCGGGCAGCACCCGCCATTGATCACATACATGTCCAGCCGGGTCCCGGCGTATACCACCGGCGCCCCAGGCTTGTTGGCATCCAGCGTGCGCGCCGTGGCGCAGCCGCCGAGCAGGCTCGCCGCCAGCAAGCCGGTCATCAAACGCCTCAATCATCAACCCCGAAATGATGCTCGCCCCAGCGCGGCAACATGTCCTGTGGAATATTCAGCACGTTAAGGATGCGCGCCACGACAAAGTCGACCAGGTCATCGATGGTCTGCGGCTGGTGATAGAACCCCGGTGCCGCAGGCAGGATCACTGCCCCCATCTGCGACAGCTTGAGCATGTTCTCCAGGTGAATGGTCGAGAACGGCGCCTCGCGCGGCACCAGGATCAGCTGCCGACGCTCCTTGAGGGTGACGTCGGCGGCCCGCTCGATCAGGTTGTTGCAGGCACCAGTGGCGATTGCCGACAGGGTGCCGGTGGAACACGGCACCACCACCATCGCCGCTGGCGCACCGGAGCCCGAGGCCACCGGTGACATCCAGTCTTCCTTGCCGTATACGCGGATCTGCCCGTCGGCAGCACCGGTGTATTCGGTAAGAAACGCCTGCATGGCCTGGGGCTTGGCCGGCAGGACCACGTCGGTCTCGGTGGCCATCACCAGTTGCGCGGCCTTGGAGATGAGGAAATGCACCTCACGGTCCTCGCGCACCAGGCAATCGAGCAAGCGCAGGCCATACTGCGCCCCGGAGGCGCCGGTCATGGCCAGGGTGATACGCTCCGGCCCGCTCACTTCAAGGCCTCGGCCAGCTTGCCGTGCAGGCCGCCGAAGCCGCCGTTGCTCATGATCACCACATGGGTACCCGGGCGGGCCTGGCCCTTGACCCGCTCGATGATCGCCTCGAGGCTGTCGGCGACCACGCTTGGCACCTTGCACTGCGCCGCCGTGGCAGCCAGGTCCCAACCCAGGTTGGCGGGCGCGTACCAGATCACCTGGTCGGCATCATTGACGCTTTCTGGCAAGCCGTCACGGTGCGCGCCGAGCTTCATGGAGTTGGAACGCGGCTCGATGATGGCGATGACCGGTGCTTCGCCCACTCGCTTGCGCAGGCCGTCGAGGGTGGTGGCGATAGCGGTCGGGTGGTGGGCGAAATCGTCGTAGATGGTCACGCCCTGGACTTCAGCGACCTTCTCCATGCGCCGCTTGACGCTCTTGAATGCACTCAGGCCGTCGATGCCCATGGCCGGCACCACGCCCACATGGCGGGCAGCGGCCAGCGTGGCAAGGGCGTTGGCGACGTTGTGCTGGCCGGTCAGGGCCCAGTCCACCACGCCCTGCACTTCACCTTCGAACAGCACCTCGAAACGCGAGCCGTCGGCGCTGAGCAGGCGCGCCTGCCACTGGCCTCCTTCACCGGTGGTCTGCACCGGGGTCCAGCAGCCCATGCCAATCACGCGCTCCAGCGCCTGCTCGGTGGTCGGGTGAATCACCAGGCCTTCGCTCGGAATGGTCCGCACCAGATGGTGGAACTGCCGCTCGATGGACGCCAGATCAGGGAAGATATCTGCGTGGTCGAACTCAAGGTTGTTGAGGATCGCGGTGCGCGGGTGGTAATGCACGAACTTCGAACGCTTGTCGAAGAAGGCGCTGTCGTATTCGTCGGCCTCGACCACGAAGAACGGCGTGCCGCCCAGGCGCGCCGACACCGAGAAGTTCTGCGGCACGCCGCCGATCAGGAAGCCCGGGCTCATGCCGGCATGCTCCAGCACCCAGGCCAGCATGCTGCTGGTGGTGGTCTTGCCATGGGTGCCCGCCACGGCCAGGACCCAGCGGCCCTGCAGCACATGGTCGGCCAGCCACTGCGGGCCGGACACATAGGGCAGCCCCTTGTTCAGCACATACTCCACCGCCGGGTTGCCCCGCGACATGGCATTGCCGATCACCACCAGATCAGGTGCAGGGTCCAGCTGAGCCGGGTCGTAGCCCTGGGTCAGCTCGATGCCCTGGGCTTCGAGCTGGGTGCTCATTGGCGGATAGACGTTGGCGTCGGAGCCAGTGACGCGGTGGCCGAGCTCTTTGGCCAGCACGGCCAGCGAACCCATGAAAGTGCCGCAAATACCGAGAATATGAATATGCATGGTCGACCTCGCAAAACTTCGAGGCAGGGTAGCCCAGGGCGCGGGAAATCGCACCCGGTGTTTTGCTCAGACGCCCCTGGCGATGCCGTGTTTGCGCAGTTTTCGATACAAGGTATTGCGGCTGATGCCCAGGTGCTCGGCGACCCGGGTCAGGTGCCAGTGTTTTGCCTCCAGGATTTCCATCAGCGCCTGACGCTCGGCATGTAGGAGCGGCCTTGTGTCGCGAAAGGGCTGCGCAGCAGCCCCGGCGGGTTCAGCGTCACTGGTGAGATCCTGGGGCCGCTGCGCGCCCCTTTCGCGACACAAGGCCGCTCCTACAGGGCTCGCGTCACTTTGAATGATTGCGGGGAGATCCGAGAGGCCTATAAGGGTGTCTTCGCACAGCGCCACCAAGGTCCGCAGCACATTGCGCATCTGCCGCACGTTCCCCGGCCAGGCAAAGTCCAGCAGCGCCTGACGCGCCTCGGGCGCCAACTGCACAACCTGCCCTTGCGCCTCCTGGCGCAACAGGAAGTCCAGCAACGGCCCCTTGTCGCTTCGTTCGCGCACGGCTGGTAACGCCACCTCCAAGCCATTGAGCCGGTAGTAAAGGTCCTCACGGAAACTGCCCTGCTCCACCCGCTCCAGCAGGTCCCGGTGGGTGGCACTGACGATGCGTACATCCACTGCCTGCGGCTCACCGCCAATCGGCACCACCTGGCGCTCTTCCAGCACCCGCAACAGGCGGGTCTGCAACGCCAGCGGCATGTCGCCGATCTCGTCCAGCAACAAGGTACCGCCATCGGCCTGCAGCAGCTTGCCGCGCATGCCCTCCTTGCGCGCGCCGGTAAAACTGCCGCCGCGGTAGCCGAACAGCTCGCTCTCGATCAGGCTCTCGGGAATCGAGGCACAGTTCACCGCCACGAAAGGCTTGCCATGGCGTTGACTGGCCTGGTGCACGGCCTGGGCGAAAGCTTCTTTGCCGCACCCGGTCTCGCCGCGCAGCAGCAGCGGGACATCGCGCTCGAACACGCGCACGGCACGGTGGAAGTCGTGTTGCAAGGCCGGGTCCAGCAGGCAGATGCCCGGCTCCGCGACAGGCCTGGCCTGGGGCAGGCTGGCTGGCACCGTCCAGAGCGGCGCCCTCGCTTGCCCGCGCAGGCTGGCGAACACCTGGCGGCCATCACGGGTGCGCAACGGCCAGACCGTACTGCCGCCTGGCGTGGCACGGCTGAACAGCTCGTCATGGCTGCAGGCGAAGAACATGTCCAGCGGCTTGCCCAGCACGCCGCCGCGGATGGTGCCCAGCAGGTTCAGCGCACTCTGGTTGGCGGCGCAGATGCGGCCATCACCATCGAACGCCAGCAACCCTTCGCTGAACTGGCCGACCGACTCGGCCTGCACGTGAATGCGCAGCAACCATTGCTGCTCGAAATGGCGCAGGAAATAGCAGCTCTCGATCATCTTCGCCGAGAGGTTGACCAGCGCCATGGTGTGGAACTGGCTCTGGCGCGACACGTCTGGCCGCGCCGAGGACACATCGAGCACCGCCAGCAGTTCGCCGTGCGGGTCGAACACCGGGCTCGCCGAGCAGGTCAGCCCGGTATGGCGGCCGCGAAAGTGCTCATTCTGGTGAATGGTCAGGGCCTGGCGTTCGACCAGGCAGGTGCCGATGCCGTTGGTGCCTTCGCGGGCCTCACTCCAGTCCGCCCCCAGCCACAGTCCGGCACGCTCGAAGTTGTGCCGCTCGGAGGGCGCGGTGACACAGTTGAGGATCACCCCACGGGCATCGGTCAGCAGCACAGCGTGACCGGCGCCGGATAACTGCTGGTGCAGGCTGTTCATTTCGTTGTCGGCGATCTTCAGCACCTGGCGCAGGCGCTCACGACTTTCCAGCAGGCGGCCGTGCTCAAGCACAACCGGCGCCTCGATCACTGACGGGTCGAGGTGATAGTCGTCCAGGCAGCGCAGCCACGAACGGGCAATGGAAGGATCGCTGCCGGCTTCACCACGGGCAACGGTATGCACTTGCTGGGCATGGCGGCTGAATGAGTTGCTCTGCATTTGTTGTTGTTCTCCGCAGATAGAGATTCACGCCAGCATCCTCCACCCGCGCAGGCTTTGCAACGTACCCGCCGGCCACGTGTCGCAATCGGTACAAAGTGTCACCCCTGCCGTGCCAGGCCTGGCACAGCGCGCCTTGCCGCCGCACCTGAACATGACCCAAGTCATTGATTCCACAAGGGCGCACCACGCTGGCCCAACCTTTGCTCTACGCTTTTCAACTCCTCAACAAACATAACAGCCAGGAGACACACCATGCGTTACGCACATCCCGGTACCGAGGGCGCGAAGGTTAGCTTCAAGAGCCGCTACGGCAACTTCATCGGCGGTGAGTTCGTGGCCCCGGTCAAAGGCCAGTACTTCGAGAACACCTCGCCGGTGAACGGCCAGCTGATCGCCGAATTCCCTCGTTCCACTGCCGAAGACATCGATAAAGCCCTGGATGCCGCCCATGCCGCCGCCGACGCCTGGGGCCGCACCTCGGTCCAGGACCGCTCCAACGTCCTGCTGAAGATCGCCGACCGTATCGAACAGAACCTGGAAATCCTGGCCATCACCGAAACCTGGGACAACGGCAAGCCGATCCGCGAAACCCTCAACGCCGACATCCCCCTGGCCGTCGACCACTTCCGCTACTTCGCCGGCTGCATCCGCGCCCAGGAAGGCGGCGCCGCCGAAATCAACGAAAACACCGTGGCCTACCACATCCACGAGCCGCTGGGCGTGGTCGGGCAGATCATCCCGTGGAACTTCCCGATCCTGATGGCCGCCTGGAAGCTCGCCCCGGCCCTGGCCGCTGGCAACTGCGTGGTGCTCAAGCCGGCCGAGCAGACCCCGCTGGGCATCACCGTGCTGGTCGAGCTGATTGGCGACCTGCTGCCCAAGGGCGTGCTCAACGTGGTGCAAGGCTATGGCCGCGAGGCCGGTGAAGCGCTGGCCACCAGCAAGCGCATCGCCAAGATCGCCTTCACCGGCTCCACCCCGGTCGGTTCGCACATCATGAAATGCGCGGCCGAGAACATCATCCCGTCCACCGTCGAGCTGGGCGGCAAGTCGCCGAACGTGTACTTCGAAGACATCATGCAGGCCGAGCCGAGCTTCATCGACAAGGCCGCCGAAGGCATGGTGCTCGCGTTCTTCAACCAGGGCGAGGTGTGCACCTGCCCGTCGCGCGCCCTGGTGCAGGAGTCGATCTACCCGCAGTTCATGGAAGTGGTGATGAAGAAGGTGCTGCAGATCAAGCGCGGCGACCCGCTCGACACCGACACCATGGTCGGCGCCCAGGCTTCGCAGCAGCAGTTCGAGAAGATCCTCTCGTACCTCGACATCGCCCAGAAGGAAGGCGCCGAGCTGCTGACCGGCGGCAAGGTGGAAAAACTCGAAGGCGCGCTGGCCACCGGTTACTACATCCAGCCGACCCTGCTCAAGGGCAACAACCGCATGCGCGTGTTCCAGGAAGAAATCTTCGGCCCGGTGGTCAGCGTCACCACCTTCAAGGACGAAGCCGAGGCCCTGGCGATTGCCAACGACACCGAGTTCGGCCTCGGCGCCGGCGTGTGGACCCGCGACATCAACCGCGCCTACCGCATGGGCCGCGGCATCAAGGCAGGCCGCGTGTGGACCAACTGCTACCACCTGTACCCGGCGCATGCCGCGTTCGGTGGCTACAAGAAGTCCGGCGTTGGCCGTGAAACCCACAAAATGATGCTCGACCACTACCAGCAGACCAAGAACCTGCTGGTGAGCTACGACATCAACCCGCTGGGCTTCTTCTAAGACCTGGGATGGCCTCGGGGGCTGCTTTGCAGCCCATCGCAGGCAAGCCCGCTCCCACAGTGCAGTACCTGTGGGAGCGGGCATGTCGAGGCGTCGAACCGCCGCGAAGAGGCCCGACCTGCAAACACAAAATCCAGAGCGGCAACTGCTCTGGCTCGCTTCCTGCAGTCCCCATCACCATCGGCCCGGAACCCTTCCGGCCACCAAGAAAAAGAACAGGTGAACTATGCCAAGCGATCAATCCGCCGGCGCGCCGGCAGGGTCTTCCGTCGACTTCGAAAAAGTCGGGTCGGACTATTTCCAGCAACGTGAACTGAAAAAAGGCGCCGCCGGCTGGGTACTGCTGGTGGGCCTTGGCGTTGCCTATGTGATTTCCGGCGACTATGCCGGCTGGAACTTCGGCCTGGCCCAGGGTGGCTGGGGCGGCATGTTCCTCGCCACCCTGCTGATGGCCACCATGTACCTGTGCATGTGTTTCTCGTTGGCTGAGCTTTCCTCGATGATCCCGACCGCTGGCGGCGGCTACGGCTTTGCCCGCAGTGCCTTCGGCCCGTGGGGCGGCTTCCTGACCGGCACGGCGATCCTCATCGAATACGCCATTGCCCCCGCCGCCATCGCCACGTTCATCGGCGCCTACTGCCAGTCACTGTTCGGCATCGGCGGCTGGATGATCTACCTGGCGTTCTACGTGGTCTTCATCGGTATTCACATCTTCGGCGTGGGTGAAGCGCTGAAGCTGATGTTCATCATCACCGCCATCGCCGCCATCGCCCTGGCCGTGTTCCTGGTGGCTATGGTGCCCCATTTTGATGCAGCCAACCTGTTCGACATCGCCAAAACGGACGCCGCCGGGGCCAGCAGCTTCCTGCCGTTCGGCTACGTCGGCGTGTGGGCCGCGATCCCCTACGCCATCTGGTTCTTCCTCGCCGTCGAAGGCGTGCCGCTGGCTGCCGAAGAAACCAAGAACCCCAAGCGTGACCTGCCGCGCGGCCTGATCGGCGCGATGCTGGTGCTGTTGGCCTTCGCCCTGCTGATCCTGGTGGTCGGCCCTGGCGGTGCGGGCTCCGAAGCGCTGAAGGCTTCCGGCAACCCGCTGGTCGAGGCGCTGGCCAAGGCCTATGGCGGCTCCACCTGGATGGGCAGCTTCGTCAACCTGGTGGGCCTGGCCGGCCTGATCGCCAGCTTCTTCTCGATCATCTACGCCTATTCGCGGCAGATCTTCGCCCTTTCCCGCGCTGGCTACCTGCCGCGCAAGCTGTCGGAAACCAACAAAAGCAAGGCCCCGGTCATGGCGCTGGTGATCCCCGGCATCATCGGCTTCGCCCTGTCGCTGACCGGCCAGGGCGACCTGCTGATCCTGGTGGCGGTATTCGGTGCCACACTGTCGTATGTGCTGATGATGGCCGCGCACATCACCCTGCGCATCCGTCGGCCGAAAATGGAACGCCCTTACCGCACCCCGGGCGGCATCTTCACCTCGGGCCTGGCCCTGGTGCTGGCCTGCATCGCCGTGGTCGCGGGCTTCCTGGTCGACCCACGGGTGGTGATTGGCGCTGCGGTGATCTACGCGGTGCTGATCGCCTACTTTGCGTTCTACAGCCGTCACCACCTGGTGGCGGGCACACCGGAAGAGGAATTCGCCGCGATCCAGAAGGCCGAAGAGGCCCTGCACTGATCGCCGCCACCTGCCGCGGGCCAGCCCGCGGCTCTGGAGATTCTGTATGGCAAGTTTCGTACACACGGTAGGCCACCTGGTCTACCGCTTCGACAGCCTCAAGGAGGTGATGGCCAAGGCCAGCCCGGCCCGTTCCGGGGACTTCCTGGCCGGCGTCGCCGCCAGCAACGACGGCGAACGGGTCGCCGCGCAAATGGCCCTGGCCAACATCCCGCTCAGCCATTTTCTCAATGAAGCGCTGATCCCCTATGAACAGGACGAGATTACCCGGCTGATCGTCGACAGCCATGATGCCCAGGCCTTTGCCCCGGTCAGCCACCTGACCGTTGGCGGCCTGCGCGACTGGCTGCTCGGCGAAGAGGCCAACGAACACAGCCTGCGCGCCCTCGCCCCGGGGCTGACCCCGGAAATGGCCGCCGCCGTGTCGAAGATCATGCGCGTGCAGGACCTGGTGCTGGTGGCGCAGAAGATCCGCGTGGTCACCCAGTTCCGCGGCACCATGGGCCTGCGCGGGCGCCTGTCGACCCGCCTGCAGCCCAACCACCCGACGGATGAGCCGGCCGGCATCGCCGCCAGCATCCTCGACGGCCTGCTCTACGGCAACGGCGACGCCATGATCGGCATCAACCCGGCCACCGACAGCATCGCCTCGATCTGCGCCCTGCTGGAAATGCTCGACGCCATCATCCAGCGCTACGACATCCCCACCCAGGCCTGCGTGCTGACCCACGTCACCACCTCGATCGAAGCGATCAACCGCGGCGTGCCGCTGGACCTGGTGTTCCAGTCGATTGCCGGCACCGAGGCGGCCAACGCCGGCTTTGGCATCAACCTCAACGTGCTGCAGGAAGGCTACGAGGCCGGCCTGTCGCTCAAGCGCGGCACCCTCGGGCAGAACCTGATGTACTTCGAGACCGGCCAGGGCAGCGCGCTGTCGGCCAATGCCCACCACGGTGTCGACCAGCAGACCTGCGAGACCCGCGCCTATGCCGTGGCCCGCCACTTCAAGCCGTTCCTGGTCAACACGGTGGTCGGCTTCATCGGCCCCGAGTACCTGTACAACGGCAAGCAGATCATCCGTGCCGGCCTCGAAGACCACTTCTGCGGCAAGCTGCTCGGCGTGCCGATGGGCTGCGACATCTGCTACACCAACCACGCCGAAGCCGACCAGGACGACATGGACACCTTGCTGACCCTGCTGGGCGTGGCCGGGATCAACTTCATCATGGGTATCCCCGGCTCCGACGACATCATGCTCAACTACCAGACCACGTCATTCCACGACGCGCTCTATGCGCGCCAGACCCTGGGCCTGAAGTCCGGGCCGGAATTCGAAGCCTGGCTGCATCGCACCGGCATCTTCACCCAGGCCGATGGCCGCGTGCGCTTTGGCGACAACCTGCCGCCGGCGTTCCGCCAGGCCCTGGCACAGCTGGCATAAGAGGAGACCATGGCAGACCATACCCCAACCCCGGACAACCCCTGGCTGGCCCTGCGCAACCTGACCCCGGCGCGTATCGCCCTGGGCCGTTGCGGCACCAGCCTGCCCACCGGCGCGCAACTGGACTTCCAGTTCGCCCACGCCCAGGCCCGCGACGCCGTGCACCTGGCCTTCGACCACGCTGCCCTGAGCGAACAGCTCAAGGACCGTGGCCGCGACAGCCTGGTGCTGCACAGTGCCGCCAGCGACCGCCACCAATACCTGCAACGCCCCGACCTGGGCCGGCGGCTGAACGAAGATTCGGCCGAGCGCTTGCGCCAGCATGCCCAGGCCAACCCCGATGGCGTCGACCTGGCCATCGTGGTCGCCGACGGCCTCTCGGCCCTGGCCGTGCACCGCCATACCCTGCCGTTCCTGACCCGCTTCGAGGAGCAGGCCGCAACCGATGGCTGGACCAGCGCCCCCGTGGTGCTGGTGGAGCAAGGCCGGGTAGCGGTGGCGGATGAAGTGGGCCAACTGCTCGGTGCGCGCATGACCGTGATGCTGATCGGCGAACGTCCGGGGCTGAGCTCACCGGACAGCCTGGGCCTGTATTTCACCTACGCGCCCAAGGTCGGCCTGACCGATGCCTACCGCAACTGCATCTCCAATATCCGCCTGGAAGGCTTGAGTTACGGCATGGCGGCCCATCGCCTGCTATACCTGATGCGCGAAGCCTGCAGGCGACAGCTTTCTGGTGTGAATCTGAAAGACGAAGCCGAGGTCCATAGCATCGACAGTGAGAATGCCGCCACCCAGCGAGGCAATTTCCTGCTCGGTGAAGGTTAAAGAACATGTCACGGAAGGCGGATTGCACTGATGGCCAGCATTGGGGCAGCATGCCCATGAAAGCTGCAGGCATTCCGCTGTTTCCCCAAATGGACTCTGAGGGCCGCACATGCGCATCATCAAGGCAACCCTGGAACACCTCGACCTGCTCACCCCGCTGTTCGTCAGATACCGCGAGTTCTATGGGCAGCTCCCTTATCCGGACAGCTCGCGCAAATTCCTGCAAAAGCGCCTCATGCGCGGTGAATCGGTCATTTATCTGGCTTTGCCAGTCGACGATGACAGCAAGCTGCTCGGCTTCTGCCAGCTTTATCCAAGCTATTCGTCGCTGTCGCTGAAGCGGGTGTGGATTCTCAATGACATCTTCGTGGCCGAAGATTCGCGGCGCATGCTGGTAGCCGACCACTTGATGCGAGAGGCCAAGAAAATGGCCAAGGAAACCAACGCGGTACGGATGCGGGTTTCGACCAGCGCCAACAACGACGTGGCGCGCAAGACCTACGAATCGATGGGCTTTCGCAAGGACACCGAGTTCGAGAACTACATCCTGCCGATCAGCCAGGACTGACCTGCACCGCCGCTCCTACAGGATTTTCACAATCCCTGTGATTGCATAACGCCTGTAGGAGCGGCGGTCCAGGTTGACGCTGTAACCCCACGCTACAAACTCCCCGGGCAGGTTTTCCACTTCTCCGTATAATGCCCTTCTGTCGTGTGTGAAAAGTTACCCACTGTCAGGAAATGATGCCGACACCCAGGGCATAGCCCGTTATCGCGTGCCCGTATAGGCGGGTCAAGAACACAGGTGCTGTACATGGAATTCAACCCGCTGGACTTAATCCTGCATCTCGATACCTACCTCGATCTGCTGGTGACCAACTACGGCCCCTGGATCTACGCGATCCTGTTTGCTGTGATCTTCTGCGAAACCGGCCTGGTGGTGATGCCGTTCCTGCCGGGCGATTCGCTGCTGTTCATCGCTGGCGCCGTGGCTGCAGGTGGCGGCATGGACCCGGTCCTGCTGGCAGGCCTGCTGATGGCCGCTGCCATCCTGGGCGACAGCACCAACTACATCATCGGCCGCACCACGGGCGAAAAACTGTTCAGCAACCCCAACTCGAAGATCTTCCGCCGCGACTACCTGCAGCGCACCCACGAGTTCTATGAACGCCATGGCGGCAAGACCGTGACCATGGCGCGCTTCCTGCCGATCCTGCGCACCTTCGCGCCGTTCGTGGCCGGTATCGCGCACATGCACTACCCGCGCTTCCTCGGTTTCAGCGTGGCAGGTTCGCTGCTGTGGGTCGGCGGCCTGGTGACCTTGGGCTACTTCTTCGGCAACGTGCCGTTCATCAAGCAGCACCTGTCGCTGATGGTGGTCGGCATCATCGTGCTGTCGCTGGTACCGATGATCCTCGGCCTGCTGCGCAGCCGCCTGGGCCGCACCGCCAAGGCTCACTGACAGCGGACATGTGGTCCTTCAGCGCCTGGCGGCGCAAGCGTACCCTCGCGCGCTACCCGATCGACCCAAGGCAATGGCAGGTGATCCGTGATCGCCTGCCGATGCTCGACGGCATCAGCGCTGAAGAAGACCTTTGGCTGCGTGAAGCCTGCATCCTGTTCCTGCTCGACAAGCACCTGACCACCCTCCCCGGGGTCGAACTGGACGACGAGCAGCGCCTGTTTCTCGCCGCCCAGGCGCAGCTGCCGCTGCTGCACCTGGGCGAGTTGAACTGGTACCAGGGCTTCCACGAGATCATCCTTTACCCCGACGACTTCAAGAGCCCGCAGCGCCACCGCGATGCCAGCGGCGTGGAGCACGTGTGGGATGCCGAGCACAGCGGCGAAGCCTGGCAACAGGGGCCGATCATCCTGGCCTGGGCCGGGGTGCTGGCCAGTGGCGGCTGGGAGGCCTACAACCTGGTGATCCACGAGCTGGCGCACAAACTCGACATGCTCAATGGCGATGCCAACGGCCTGCCACCGCTGCACCCAGGCATGCGCGTGGAAGACTGGGCTGCAGCCATGCAGCAGGCCTATGACGACCTCAATCGCCAGCTCGACGCCGACCCTGACGCTGAAACTGCCATCGACCCCTATGCGGCGGAAAACCCGGCAGAGTTCTTCGCCGTCACCAGTGAGTATTTCTTCAGTGCTCCCGACCTGCTGCAGCAGGCTTATCCACAGGTGTACCAGCAACTGGCGCTGTTCTACCGGCAGAACCCTCTCGAGCGCCTGCTCAAGCTGCAGGCCGGGCACCCGGATTACCGCGAAAGCCACGCCTGATGCGGCCGCACATCCGTCCACACGTGGCATGGCCTGTCGGAATGTGCCTATAATCGCCGCCACTTTTTTGATCAAACACGGGGGCACTGCCCAATGAGCTACAGCAAGATTCCGGCTGGCAAAGACCTGCCGAACGACATCTACGTCGCCATCGAGATCCCGGCCAACCACGCGCCGATCAAGTACGAAATCGACAAGGACAGCGACACCCTGTTCGTCGACCGCTTCATGGCCACCCCGATGTTCTACCCGGCCAACTACGGCTTCATCCCGAACACCCTGGCCGACGACGGTGATCCGCTGGACGTGCTGGTCGTGACTCCGTACCCGGTTGCTCCAGGCTCGGTCATCCGCGCCCGTCCGGTCGGCGTGCTGAACATGACCGACGACGGCGGCGGCGACGCCAAGGTCATCGCCGTTCCTCACGACAAGCTGAGCCAGCTGTACGTCGACGTGAAGGAATACACCGACCTGCCAGCCCTGCTGATCCAGCAGATCGAGCACTTCTTCGCGAACTACAAGGATCTCGAGAAAGGCAAGTGGGTCAAGATCGAAGGCTGGGAAGGCGCCGACGCCGCCCGCGCTGCGATCACCAAATCGGTCGCTGCCTACAAGGGCTGATACCGCTTTGCAGAAAAAAACCCGCCTCGGCGGGTTTTTTTATGGGCGATACAGGAAGCGGGTAAAAAGTCCTACGCAGTCCTACACATTCGCCCTACATCCAGGCATTTTTCACACCGTTCTTATCAACATCACGTTCATTTCGCTACTGGCAACCGGCCGCTACACTCGGCCTCATGAACAGATCCGGTGACCGACTCAAGGCACTCCTCCGGGAATGTGGCCTGACCCCCGCAGACTTCGCTGCCCAGCGCCGCGTCACGTCGCAGCACATCAACAACTGGTTCACCCGCGGCATCCCGATTGCCCGCCTGGACGAAATGGCCGAGTTGTTCTGTGTGCAACGTCGTTGGTTGCAAACGGGCGAAGGCCCCAAGCACCCGCATTCGCTTCTGCGCATGTACGCACCACAGGCAACGCCGATAGACGCATTCGGTGAGTCACCGGATCAGCCTGTGCCGCTGGTGCAAGTGCCCTTCCACGAACTGCGCAATGGCCAGCTCATCGCGCTTGACGGTCATCACCTGGCAATGCCGGCACCTGCGCTGGAGGCCTTGGCCGTACCCGTGGACCAAGCCATCTGCATGACCATGCCTGCCGCCAACATGGCGCCGTGGATTCCGCGCGATGCCATCCTGGCGATCGACCTCAGCTACACCCGGGTGGTTGATGGCGAGATCTATGCCCTGCTGCACAACGGCAGGCTCAGGGTGAACAGCCTGAGCCTTGGCCATCAAGGGACCCTGTGCCTGCATAGCCACAACCGACGTGAGGTGGTGGAACGCTACACGCCGTTACAACGCAATGTGCAGAAGCTGGAGGTACTGGGCTGGGTGTTCCATTGGTCGCATTACCGCCAGCGACGCCCCGACTGACACACGCTGTGCCATTTTTTGCTGGGCATACAGCGCCAGCCCTTGTATGCTACGCCGCACATTCAGCCCCGGCCGGCGCAAGCTGCGTTCCAGAGGGCTCGGCGACGCTCCACACGACCGTCTGCCATCTCTTTCAGGCCCTTGCTGGCCACACAGTTAAGGCGGTTGCGACTTACCATAAATTAGTCGGAACCGTCCCCGAGAAGCCGGCCACAAGCCGGCTTTTTAATGCCTGTCAGTTTGTTCGCCATGACATTTGCATCGCTTGTGAGATCGAGCGCCGCCCGCGCGGCGCATCGCAGGCAAGCCTGCTCCTACATCTGTTTCGGGCCAATCAAGCCTGTGCCATTAGCGCGCGGCCCCTTGTTTGTACGACACGATATCGAGCCATGCACCAAGGGGTACGCGCGCCTCTGCCACAGGACTCACTGGCCCGAAACAGATGTAGGAGCAGGCTTGCCTGCGATGCGCCGCGCGGGCGGCGCTCGATCTGATAGGCGCTGCACATCTGTCGGCGAACACCTGGTGGCCGTGATGCGCTATCAGGCCTGGCCCATCAATGCCTCATGCCCATCTCGGCATCATCCATCAGCGCCTTGGCCATCGCGCTCAGGTAGTGCGAAGCCCAGATCATCATTGGTTTCTCTTCCATCAGCCCAAGGATGGTCAGCTCCCGCACATAGCCCATCAGTTCCGAGGCCTGCTCTCGGGCATCACGACAGGGGATGCCGGGTTCGATGCGGAACAATGGGTGGGTCCGGTTTTCACCTTGGAAGAAGGTGGTCTTGCCGACGGTGCATTGGGTGTCGTCTGTGGTCATTGGTCAATCTCCCTGAAAAGTCTCGAGTGCCTGGGCGGGCCTCATCGCGGATAAATCCGCTCCTACAAAATTCACGCATTACCTGTAGGAGCGGATTCATCCGCGATTGGCCGGCCCAGACAACACATCACTCAAGCCTCAGTGCAAGGTCCGAGGCCCAGTGGGCATCTGAACCTGGATTAACGCCGATTCGAGCAAGGCCCGCAGCGCCTCCAGCTCATGCATCGAGGTCATCATCAAAATCGACGCAGGGGACTTGGGCTGCAGCAGCAACGCCTGATGCACCACCGTCGTCGCGCAGAGCGCGTAGTCAGTGGCCTGGATCAGGGTGTCTTCGAGGGAATGAATATCGTGAGGTGGATCGGGGACTATCTTAAGCATGGTGTAACCTCGTCTGTATCCGAAGAGACCACCACGTCATCACTTGCATTTGATGGGTGGCGACTACGTGCAGGTCTGCAAGACCGGACAGACGAGAACCGGCAGATCCGAAGATCTCCCGCACGCAGCCACCATTGACCGAACTTGCTGGCAAGCAGCAACTCGGAAAGCGGTACTGATGTCTGTACGGGCTTGCAGGCCCGGTCGCTGCTTTGGCAACGACCGGGCCACACTAGGCCGCCCAGAACACCACCGCAATGGCCCAAGGGCGGTAGGAAGCTAATTCAGAAATGGACTACAAACAACGGGAATTTTCTGAACTTAGAAGTCATAACGCGCCCCGACCATCATGCTCCGCGATGGCCCATAGAAGTTGAACGTCGAGGTAGACCCCACCCGCGACAGGTAATCCCGGTCGAACAGGTTGTTGACGTTCAAGGTCGCCGTCAGCTTCGAAGTCACCGGGTACGACAGCATCGCATCCACAGTCGCGTAACCCGGCGCATCGATACGCACGCCGCCATTCTCGGAGTAGAAGTTGCTCATCGCCGACACACCGCCACCAATGGCCAGCCCGTTCAGCGGGCCCTGGCTGATGGTGTATTTGCTCCACAGCGACGCCTGGTTGCGCGGCATGATGAAGAAGGTGGTTTCGGCATCACCCTTGACGGTGTCGGTTTCCATCCAGGTGTAACCCGCCAGCAGCTCCCAGTTCGGCGTCAGCTTGCCGCTGACTTCCACTTCCGCGCCCTTGACCCGGGTCTTGCCAGAGGCGACCGAGAAGCCGGTGTCCACGCCATCGGCATCGTACTCGGTGCTGGCGCGGTTCTTGTCGGTCAGGCGGAACACCGAGAAGCGGGTGTTCAGGTCGCCACCGAAGTAGCTGCTCTTCAAGCCGAATTCATACTGCTCGCCCTGGCGCGGCTTGAGCACCCGGCCGTTGCCGTCGGTGTCCGACTGGGGCTTGAACACCTGCGAGTAGCTGGCGTACAGCGCGTGGTTTTCGGTCAGGTCGTAGACCAGGCCGCCATACGGCGTGAAGCGGCCATCGACGCGCTTGTTGTCGTCGACCGTCGAGCCGCTGCTCAGGGTGGTGGTGTAGAAATCACCGCGGTACCAGCTGAAGCGGCCACCGGCAATCAGCGCCAGGCGCTCAACCGGGCGGAAGGTGACCTTGGAGTACAGGCCGTATTCCTCTTCCTGCATGCCGGTCTCGGTACTGTAGTTCGGCGACGGCTTGGCGAAGCGCGTCGGTGTATAGCTGTTGACGTTTATGCTGCCCAGGTTGGTGGTGCCGTTGAGGTACTCGGTGTCATAGTTCTTGTAGTCGGTGCCGACCACGAATTCGCTGACCTGGCCGAAAGTCTCGAACGGCTGGCTGTAGCTGGCATCCAGCGAATAGGTGTCCTGGGTAAAGTCGCGGGCGCTGGCGCGTTCGGAGTTGGCACCGGTGGTGGCGTTGGTCGCGGTGAAGGCGTACAGGTAGTTGGTGTCGCGGTGCGAGCCGCGGGCGGCGACGCGGCCATAGCCACCGTTGTCGAAGCGGTGGGTCAGCTCGGCGACCAGGTCGGTGGTCTTGCCGTCGAAGTAGTTCCAGTCGGCGCCGAAGAACTTCGAATGGCTGAAATCAGGCACCTCGCCGGACAGCGTCGCCGGGTAACCGTTGTGCGGGGTGATGTCCTTCACTTCGTGGATCAGGCCGAACGACAGCACAGTGTCGTCGTCCAGGTCGATATCCAGCGCGCCGTAGTAGCTGTTGCTGGTGTTGGCGTTGTAGTCCACTTCACCGTTGGTGTCGTCACGCGAGGCGATGAAGCGCCCGCGCACCCGGCCGGCATCGTCCAACGGCCCGCTCAGGTCGATTTCTTCATGGTTGGTGTCCCAGGTGCCATAGCGGCCTTCGACATGGCCCTGGAATTCGGCGGTCGGGCGTTTGCGCACCATGTTGACGATACCGCCCAGCTCGCTGGTGCTGCTGAACAGCCCGGCCGGGCCGCGCATGATCTCGACCCGGTCGAAGGCCGCCAGCGACGGCACGGTGCCGAAGATACTGGCCATGGGCGCAGGCAGTCCGTCGATATTGAACTCACTGTACTCGTAGCCACGGGCGTAGATCGACGAACGGCCGCTGTCGTTGGTCAGGGTGCGCAGGCCTGCGGTGTACTTGGCCAGGTCATCCAGATGTACGAACTGGCGATCCTTGACGTAGTCCTGGGTGTACACGGTGATTGATTGCGGGATGTCCTTGAGCGCCGCCGGCGTCTTGGTGCCCACGGTAGCGGCATCGACGCTGTAACCACCGCTCTGTTCCGAGGGCAGCATGTCGTAGAGGCGGTTGCCTTCGATGGTCAGGGCCGGCAGGTCGAGCGACGTGTCGTCCGCAGCTGCCTGGCTTGCCACCGTTTCAGCGAGTGCCGACAACGAAAACGGCGCCAGCAGCCCCAGCACCAGCCATCCCCGAACCCGTCGCGGGCTCCCCACACCTTTGTAACCGCTCATGACACACCCTTCGCCCAAGTGATATTTAATCGCAAATGAAACAAGTTGCTTTTTGCGAACGATACCGGACGAAAAACCGGGGTGCAGCAGGATTAACCTTCTTAACACATGCGCCCGACACGGGGCGATTGCCCTGCCCCTGCCTACAATGGGATGATGGCTAACTGATACGAATTCTCATTAAAGACAACCGATGCCCACCTCACTCCTCCTCGCCGAAGATGACGCACACCTGCGCGAGGACCTGCAGCGCCACTTTCTCAACCGCGGTTTCCGGGTCAACGCCTGCGCCAGCGGTACCCAGGCATTGAATGCCGTGCAGCACAGCCGCTTCGACCTGGTGCTGCTGGACATCATGCTGCCAGGCATCGATGGCCTCAGCCTGCTCGACGACCTGCGCCGCCAACATGCCGTACCCGTGATGCTGATGTCGGCGCTGGGCGCCGAGCAGGACCGCATCAGTGGCTTTACCCGCGGCGCTGACGATTACCTGCCCAAGCCGTTCAGCCTCGCGGAGCTGGACGCCCGGGTGGATGCCCTGTTGCGGCGGGTGGCCTTCGGCCGCAGCACGCTCGCGCACAGCGACGCCGGCCCGCTGGTCTTCGACCAGTACCTGCAGGATGTCCTTCTCCACGGCACGGCGGCCGGCCTGACCGCGTCTGAATTCCGCTTGCTGGCCACGTTGAATGCCCACCCAGGCGAGGCCCTGAGCAAGCCGTTCCTGTACCAGACCGTGCTGCACCGGGCCTACACCCGCCTGGACCGCGGCCTCGATGTGCACGTGTGCAACCTGCGTCGCAAGCTGGCCGATATCGGCGCCCAGCACCTGCAGATCCAGGCGGTGCGCGGCCAGGGCTACATCCTGGTCGACACGGAACACGCCTGATGCGCCGCCACCCCTTGCTATGGAAACTGGCAGCCTTGCAGGTCAGTTTCTGCCTGCTGCTGACCTGGCTGATCTGGACCTGGGGCCTGTCGGTGGAGCGCAGCACCTATTTTCTCTCCCAGGCCGACCAGGACTACCTCGCCCGCTACGCACAGCAGGCTGAACAGGCCTGGGAGCAAGCGGGGGCGACAGGCGCCGAGGCCTTCCGCCGCAAGCTCGAACACGCCGAAGACACCTGGGCGGTACTGCTCGGGCCACACCTGCAAAGCCTTGGCACCACCACGCTGGACGCCGAAGAAGCCAGCCACCTGACCTTCATGCGCAAGCTCGACTGGCCGATGAGCCGGCGCCTGCAGGATGAACTGCCGTACGTCAGCATCGAGTTCCCGCAACACCCCGAGAACGGCCGCCTGGTGATGCAACTGCCCGAACGCCTGCTGCCCACGGGCCTGACACCCTGGACCCATGTCATCACCCACGGCGTCGTGCCCACACTGCTTGCCCTGCTGCTGGGCCTGGCGATCTATCGGCAGCTGGTGGTGCCGCTCAACCACCTGCGCGACCGCGCCGATGCCCTGCGCGCCGACGATCTGGAAAGCCCTGGCCTGCCGCTGCAGGAGCGTCGCGATGAGCTGGGTGAACTGGCACAGGCCTTCGAGCACATGGCCGGGCGCCTGCGCCAGAGCCTGGAGCAACAGCGCCTGCTGCTACGCACGCTGTCCCACGAACTGCGCACGCCACTGGCGCGCTTGCGCATCGCCCATGACAGCGGCTTGCCGCCGGCACACCTGCGTGAACGCCTGGAGCGCGAGGTCAACGACATGCAAAAGCTGCTCGAAGACACCCTGGACCTTGCCTGGATGGACACCGAGCAACCGCAACTGCCCACCGAGCCAGTGCTTATGCTTTCCGTGTGGGAAGCGCTCTGCCAGGACATCTGCTTCGAAAGTGGCTGGGACCGCGCGCGCCTGCCCTGCTCGCTGGGCACCGACTGCCGGGTGCAGGTGCATCTGGACAGCCTGGCCCAGGCCCTGGAAAACCTGATGCGCAATGCCATCCGCCATTCGCCCGAGGGCGGCCGGGTGAGCCTGGATGGCTGGCGTGACGGCGACTGCTGGCACCTGCGCCTGAGCGACCAGGGGCCCGGCGTACCGCAAGCTGACCTCGAACGCATCTTCCAACCCTACCAACGCTTGCCCCACAGCGGTGCAGGCTTCGGCCTGGGGCTGGCCATCGCCCGTCGCGCCATCGAACTGCAAGGCGGCCGGCTGTGGGCGAGCAATGCTCACCCTGGCTTGTGCCTGCATGTGGTGCTGCCGATCGGCGAGGAATGTTTAGAAAGTTAATGCGCTTTACGCCCAAACGGCACTGATTATCATCTGGCGTCTCCCTGCAAAGTCCTGACGAGACGCCTGATGAGCAAGATGACCCTGTCCCTGCCCCTGATTGTGGCACTGGCGCTGGCCGCCCCGATTGCCGTGGCGCAGCCAGCGCGTGAGCAGAAGATGGACACCTCGCTGCTGCAGCGCCAGGACCTGGCCTACCACTTCAGCCACCTCGACCTGGACTCGGCCGACGGCCAGCGCCACTACCGCCTGTGGGTCGGCAAGCCGGACCGCCCGGCGCCGGCCGCCGGTTATCCGGTGCTGTGGATGCTCGACGGCAATGCCGCACTTGGGGCGCTGGATGGCCAGCAACTGAGCAGGCTCGCAGCCGGCCAGGCACCGTTGCTGGTGGCCGTGGGGTACCAGACAGATCAGCGCATCGAGCGGACCGGGCGCACCTTCGACTACACCCCGGCTGTGGCCGGGCAGGCCGAGCAGCACGATCCGCTGACGGGAGAACCCAGCGGTGGAGTGGATGCGTTCCTTGATCTGCTGACGCAAAAAATGCGGCCAATGGTGGCCGACGTGGCGCCCATCGACCCGCTGCGGCAGACGCTGTGGGGGCATTCCTATGGTGGCCTGGCAGTGCTGCATGCACTGTTCACCCGGCCAGCGGCATTCAGTGACTATGCGGCAGCCAGCCCATCGCTGTGGTGGAACGACGGAGCGATCGTGCGTGAGGCACCGGGGTTGCAGCGGCGCCTGGGTGATAGCCGGCCGCGGTTGTTGCTGATGCGCGGCAGTGAGGAGCCGGCGAATCCGCGCATGCCGATGAAGGGCGATGCGGAGCGGCCAGCGCGGGAGTTGGCGGCTGATCTATCCAGGGTGAAAGGGCTGCAGGTGCGCTTCGAGCGATTCGAAAGGCTGGGGCATGGGCCGATGTTGCCGGCTTCGCTGGGTAAGGTGATTGGGGATATGTCGCGGTAATCCTGCTTCGGCCTCTTCGCGGGTTTACCCGCGAAGAGGCCGGGACAGGTCAGCCTTTAACGCAAACCAGCTGCCGCAGCGTGTGAACCACTTCCACCAGTTCACTCTGCGCCCGCATCACCGCATCGATGTCCTTGTACGCCATCGGAATCTCGTCGATCACGTCCTTGTCCTTGCGGCACTCCACATGGGCCGTCGCCCGCCGCTGATCCTCCACGGTGAATTGGCTCTTGGCCTTGGTCCGGCTCATCACCCTGCCCGCGCCATGGCTGCAGGAGCAGAACGACTCTTCGTTGCCCAACCCCCGCACAATGAAGCTCCTGGCCCCCATGGAGCCGGGAATGATGCCGAGCTGCCCCTTCTGCGCCGACACCGCGCCCTTGCGCGTCACCAGTACCTCGCGGCCGAAATGCTGCTCGCGCTGCACATAGTTGTGGTGGCAGTTAACCGCCTCCAGGCTTGCCTCGAACGGCTTGGCCAGCACCTTGCGGGTGGCCGCGACCACCGCCTGCATCATCAATTCACGGTTGCATCGGGCAAAGTCTTGCGCCCACTCCACCGCCTCGACATAGTCGGCGAAATGGCGGCTGCCCTCCTCGAAGTAGGCCAGGTCCTTGTCCGGCAGGTTGGCCAGGTGCTGGCGCATGTCGGCCTGGGCCAGTTCGATGAACAGGTTGCCGATGGCATTGCCGACACCGCGCGAGCCGCTGTGCAGCATGAACCAGACCCGGTCGGCCTCGTCCAGGCACACCTCGATGAAGTGGTTGCCGCCGCCCAGGGTGCCCAGGTGGTGGCGGTTGTTGGTCTTTTCCAGGCGCGGGTACTTGTCGGTGATGGCCTTGAAACACCCGGCGAGCTGGCCCCAGGCTTTGTCTGCCAGGCCCGGCACGTTGTCCCAGGCACCTTGGTCGCGTTTACCGAAGGTCTTGCCGTGGGGCACCGCCTGCTCGATGGCACTACGCAGGCGGTGCAGGTTGTCCGGCAGGTCCCGCGCCTGCAGCGAGGTACGCGCGGCGATCATGCCGCAGCCGATGTCGACCCCCACCGCTGCGGGGATGATCGCGCCGACCGTGGGGATCACGCTGCCAATGGTCGAGCCCTTGCCCAGGTGCACATCCGGCATCACCGCCAAGTGCTTGAAGATGAACGGCATCTTCGCCGTGTTGAGCAGTTGCCGGCGGGCGTCGTCTTCGACCGGCACGCCGTCGGTCCACAGTTTGACCGGCTTGCCGCCGGCGACCTGGAGAATGTCCATGGAGCTGTTCCTGTTGAGCCATGCCTGCATGTTACCGCCGAAGGTCGTAGAGCAGCGGCTTGCCAGCAAGGTGGCACCGTACTGTATGCTTGGCCGGTCTTCAGGGCGGGGTGAAAGTCCCCACCGGCGGTAAATCGAAAGATGAGCCCGCGAGCGCCCCGGCCATGCCGGGGGTCAGCAGATCTGGTGCGACTCCAGAGCCGACGGTCATAGTCCGGATGAAAGAAGGCGTCAGGCAGGGGCCATTCGGGCGCCCCTGCGCGCGCATTTTGTTCGCCCCGAGACGTTCATCGATCAATCACGAGGAGCGTTTCATGTCCCCTTTGCTGCAAAAACAATTTCCCAATGTGTCCGCCGCCATCGCCGCCTTCCAGGCCGGGCGCCCTGTGCTGCTGCTCGACGATGACGACCGCGAGGACGAAGCCGACATCGTCGCTGCCGCCGAGAACCTGTCGCTGCAGACCATGGCCATGATGATCCGCGACTGCAGCGGCATCGTCTGCCTGTGCCTGGACGAAGCCACGGTCGATGCCCTGCAACTGGCGCCAATGGTGCAGAACAACCAGGCCCGCCACGGCACCGGCTTCACCGTCACCATCGAAGCGGCCGAAGGCGTGAGCACCGGCGTTTCCGCGCAGGATCGCATCACCACCATCGAAGCGGCGCTGCGTTCGACCGCCGAGCAACGCCATATCGTCAGCCCGGGCCATGTGTTCCCGCTACGTGCGCGGGATGGTGGCGTTCTGACCCGTCGCGGGCATACCGAAGGCTCGGTGGACCTGGCTCGCCTGGCCGGTCTGCGGCCGGCGGCGGTGCTGTGCGAACTGATGAACCCCGATGGCAGCATGGCGCGGGGTGAGCAGGTGGCGGTGTATGCGCGGCAGTACAACCTGCCGGTGCTGACCATCGAAGAGCTGGCGCGGTGCCGTGAGGCCATGGTGGAGCTCGAAGCCGAGCCTGCCTGATCCATCGCACGGGGCCGCTTTGCGGCCCATTCGCGGCGGTTCGGCGCCCCGATGAACCCAGCGGAAGTTTGCTCCCCTAGCGCCGCTCTGCTAACGTCGCGCGGTTCTGACCTGCCACCGAGACTGTCGCCATGGCCCGCAAAAAAGCCTCCATCGATTTCGAACAATCCCTCGCCGACCTGCAAGCCCTGGTCGAGCGCCTGGAGAACGGCGAACTGTCGCTGGAAGACTCGCTGGCCGCCTTCGAGCAAGGCATCGCCCTGACCCGCGATTGCCAGGGCGCCCTGGCCCAGGCCGAACAGAAAGTGCAGATTCTGCTGGAACGTGACGGCGAACTCGCCGCGCAGCCGTTCGATGCGGAGCCAGAAGCATGATCACTGCTTACCAGGCCAGCTGCCAGGCCCGTGTCGACGCCGCCCTCGAGCCCCTGTTCATCGCCCCCACCAAAGAGCTTGAACGCCTTTATGCCGCAATGCGCTACAGCGTGATGAACGGCGGCAAGCGCGTGCGCCCGCTGCTCGCCTATGCGGCCTGCGAAGCCCTTGGCGCGCCGGCCGAGCAGGCCAACGGCGCCGCCTGTGCGGTGGAGCTGATCCACGCTTATTCGCTGGTCCATGATGACCTGCCGGCCATGGACGACGACGACCTGCGCCGTGGCCAGCCAACTACCCACAAGGCCTTCGACGAAGCCTGCGCGATTCTCGCCGGTGACGGCCTGCAGAGCCTGGCGTTCAGCGCCCTGCTCGACCCACGCCTGAGCCCGCAGGCCGACAGCATCCGCCTGGCCATGGTCCAGGCCCTGGCCAAGGCGGCAGGCCCTGCAGGCATGGTCGGTGGCCAGGCCATCGACCTCGGCTCGGTCGGCCTGAAACTCGACCAGCAAGCCCTGGAATTCATGCACCGGCACAAGACCGGCGCCCTGATCGAAGCCAGCGTGCGCCTGGGTGCCCTGGCCAGTGCCCGCGCCGAGCAGGCGCAGCTGGATGCCCTGCAGACTTATGCACAGGCCATCGGCCTGGCCTTCCAGGTGCAGGACGATATCCTCGACGTGGAAAGCGACACGGCCACCCTGGGCAAGCGCCAGGGTGCCGACATCGCCCGTGACAAACCGACCTACCCAGCCCTGCTGGGGCTGGAAGCGGCCAAGGCCTATGCAACCGAACTGCGCGACCAGGCGCTGGTCGCCCTGCAAGGGTTTGGCGAAAATGCCGAGCCGCTGCGGGCGTTGGCGCGCTATATCGTCGAACGCCGCCATTGATGGATGGGGGCCGCTTTGCGGCCCTTCGCGATACCCGTCTGAATGGGCAGTATTTCCCACAATGGGGTAAACTGCCGCGTCTTCACACACCTATAACGACTCGCCTGATGCCCACGACGTTTCAAGAGATCCCCCGCGAACGCCCGGTCACGCCGTTGCTCGACCGCGCTGACACGCCTGCCGGCCTGCGCCGGCTGGCCGAAGCCGACCTGGAGACCCTGGCCGACGAGTTGCGCCAGGAGTTGCTCTACACCGTTGGTCAGACCGGTGGGCATTTCGGCGCCGGCCTGGGCGTCATCGAGCTGACGATCGCCCTGCACTACGTCTTCGACACCCCGGATGACCGGCTGGTGTGGGACGTCGGCCACCAGGCCTACCCGCACAAGATCCTCACCGGGCGCCGCAAGCGCATGCTCAGCCTGCGCCAGAAGGACGGCATCGCCGCCTTCCCGCGCCGCAGCGAGAGCGAGTACGACACCTTCGGTGTCGGCCACTCCAGCACCTCGATCAGCGCAGCGCTGGGCATGGCCATCGCCGCCCGCCTGCAGAACAGCGCACGCAAGTCGATCGCCGTGATCGGCGACGGCGCCCTCACTGCCGGCATGGCCTTCGAAGCGTTGAACCACGCCCAGGAAGTCAACGCCGACATGCTGGTGATCCTCAACGACAACGACATGTCGATTTCGCGCAATGTCGGCGGCCTGTCCAACTACCTGGCCAAGATCCTCTCCAGCCGCACCTACGCGAGCATGCGCGAGGGCAGCAAGAAGGTGCTGTCGCGCCTGCCCGGTGCCTGGGAAATCGCCCGCCGCACCGAGGAATACGCCAAGGGCATGCTGGTGCCGGGCACGCTGTTCGAAGAACTGGGCTGGAACTACATCGGCCCGATCGACGGCCATGACCTGCCCACCATGATCGCCACCCTGCGCAACATGCGAGACCTCAAGGGGCCGCAGTTCCTGCACGTGGTGACCAAGAAGGGCAAGGGCTTCGCCCCGGCCGAGGTCGACCCGATCGGCTACCACGCCATCACCAAGCTCGAACCCGCCGACAAGCCGGCTGCGCCAAAGAAGGTCAGCGGGCCGAAGTACTCTGCGGTGTTCGGCCAGTGGCTGTGCGACATGGCTGCCGCCGACAACCGCCTGGTGGGCATCACCCCGGCGATGAAGGAAGGCTCCGACCTGGTCGATTTCAGCGAGCGCTACCCCGAACGCTACTTCGACGTGGCGATCGCCGAGCAGCACGCGGTCACCCTCGCTGCGGGCATGGCCTGCGAAGGCAGCAAGCCGGTGGTGGCGATCTACTCCACCTTCCTGCAGCGCGGCTATGACCAGCTGATCCACGACGTGGCGGTGCAGAACCTCGATGTGCTGTTCGCCATCGACCGCGCCGGCCTGGTCGGCGAAGACGGCCCGACCCACGCCGGCGCCTACGACCTGTCGTACCTGCGCTGCATCCCCGGCATGCTGGTGATGACCCCGAGCGACGAGAACGAACTGCGCAAGATGCTCAGCACCGGCCACCTGTACAACGGCCCGGCGGCTGTGCGCTACCCACGCGGTACCGGCCCTAACGCACCGATCAGTGGCGACCTCGAACCGCTGGAAATCGGCAAGGGTGTGGTGCGCCGCCAAGGCGAGAAAGTGGCCCTGCTGGTGTTCGGTGTGCAGCTGGCCGAGGCCCTGCAGGTTGCCGAGCAGATCAACGCCACCGTGGTCGACATGCGCTTCGTCAAACCACTGGACGAGGCCCTGGTGCTGGAACTGGCTGCCAGCCATGAGCTGCTGGTGACCATCGAAGAGAACAGCATCATGGGTGGCGCCGGGGCGGCCGTGGGCGAGTTCCTGGCCCATGAGGGCGTGGTCAAACCGCTGCTGCACCTGGGGCTGCCGGACATCTATGTCGAGCATGCCAAGCCTGCGCAGATGCTGGCGGAGTGTGGGCTGGATGCCGCTGGTATCGAGGCCTCGGTGAAAGCCCGCATGGCCAAGCTCGGGCTGTAAATTTTGGGGCCGCTTTGCGGCCCTTTCGCGACACAAGGCCGCTCCTGCACAGGATCGCGCAATCCTGTAGGAGCGGCCTTGCGTCGCGATCGAGGGCACAGCCCTCGCAAAATGGAACAGCCAGTGAAAGCCTCAACCTTTACCACCCTGCTCTGCCTCCCACTGCCCCTGCTGGCCGCCGAGCGCGACGACGCCCTCAAGCTCCCCGACATCCTGATCAGCGCCAACCGCCAGGTCGAATCGCGTACCGCCACCAGCGCCGCCAATACCGTTTTCACCCGCGCCGACATCGACCGCCTGCAGCCCAGCAGTGTCACCGACCTGCTCACCCGCGTGCCCGGTGTACAAGTCGCGCCCACCGGAGGCCGTGGCAGCCTGCCGGGCATCTTCATCCGTGGCACCAAGGCCGCCCAGAGCCTGGTGCTGGTCGATGGCGTGCGCATCGCCAACGCCACCTCCGGCGACAGTGGCCTGCAGTTTCTCGATGTCGACCAGATCGAACGTGTCGAAGTGCTGCGTGGTTCGCGCTCGGCGGTGTACGGCAGCGATGCCATAGGCGGGGTGATCCAGATCTTCACCCGCCGCAGCAGCGGCCCCGGCCTGCAACCACGCCTGCGCCTGGCAGCGGGCAGCAACCAGACGTTCCAGCGCAGCCTGGGGCTGTCCGGCGGTGACGGTGCTACCCGTTTCAACTTCGGCGCCAGCCTCGATGAGACCGCAGGTATCGACTCGACCGGGCCGTCGTTTGCCAGCGATGGTGACCACGACGCCTACCGCAACAAGTCGCTGAACCTGAGCCTGAGCCATACCTTTGACGAGCGCCTGGAAGCCGGCCTGAACCTGCTCGACAGCCGCGGCCGGCACGAGTACGACGAGCCACGCGGCTTCAGCCCGCAAGAACCCTACTCTGACTTCGCAGTCAGCAGCCTAGGCAGTTATCTGGATGCTCAGCTCGCCGAGCAATGGAACACTCGCCTCGAGCTGGCCCACAGTGAGAACCGCGACGAAAGCCGAGACAAGCTCAGCCATTCAAGCTTTCCGTTCACTACATACCGGGACCAGGCAACCTGGCAGAACACCCTCACCCTGGACGACAGCAACAGCTTGATGCTCGGCGGCGACTGGTATGAAGACCGCGTCCATGCAAGCACCGACTTCACCGAAGACAGCCGCTGGAATCGCGCGGTGTTCGCCCAGCATCGCTTCCACGGCGAACACTTTTCCACCGAACTGGGGCTGCGCCACGACAAGAACCAGCAGTTCGGTGGCCAGACCACCTGGAGCGGCAGCCTGACAGTACCGCTCGACGAGGCCAACGATGTACTGCTGTCGTACAGCGAGGGCTTTCGCGCCCCCACTTTCAACGACCTGTACTTCCCCGGTTACAACAACCCGGACCTGAAGCCTGAGCACTCGAAAAGCTATGAGCTGCAATGGCGCAGCCAGTTGAGCGAAAGCAGCAGGCTGGAAACGTCGCTTTATCGCACCGACCTGCGCGACGCGATCGAATACAGTAACCAGCCTGAGAACGTCGGTTCCGCCCGAATCAACGGCTTTGAAGTAGCCCTGAGCCAGGAGTGGAACGGCTGGGTGTCGCAACTGGGCCTGGCACTGATCGATCCACGCAACCGCGAAAACGGCCACACCCTCTCACGACGGTCCAGACGCACCTTGAGCCTGGATATCGACCGTCAGTTCGACCGTTTCAGCCTGGGAGCCAGTTGGCAGGCAGCCAGCAGCAGTTTCAACGACGAAGCCAATACCGACGCGATCGGTGGCTACGGCGTGATCGGCCTTCGTGGGGGGTGGGCGGCAAGCCACGAGCTGAAATTCGACCTGAAGCTGGACAACGTGTTGGACCGGCAGTACAGCCGCACCCATTACAACTACCTGGGCAACAACTACGGCTACCGCGAAGAAGGCCGCACTGCGCTGTTCAGCGTCACCTGGACGCCGGCACTCTAGCCGCCAGCAGCGCGCACAGGCGGGCGGTGGCTTCGATCATCTGCCCGCTGGGCCGCTCCAGGCCCTTGTCCGGCACCACCAGCAAGCCCTTGCCTGCCACCGCGCTCAGCCGTGGCCAGGCCTTCCAGCTCGCCAGCTGCGCCTCATCACCCGCCAGGATCACCTGCGGCTCACGCATCAGCACCGACTCGACATTCACCTGAGGTGCCGGCTGGCTCAGATCGGCAAAGACATTGCGCGCCCCGCACACCGCCAGGGCATCGCTGACCACCTGCCGCCCGCCCAGGGTATACAGCGGCCGGTCCCACACCTGGTAGAACACCCGCAACGGCTGCTCGCGCCGGTACTGCTGGCGCAGCTGCTGCAGGCGCTCGCGCAGGGCCTGCACGTATAGCCGGCCTTGCTCGCCCCGCCCGACGCGCACGGCAAGGGCCTCGATCTGCTCGAGCAGCTGATTCAGGTCGTGGGGTTCGGCGCTGTAAGTCGCGATGCCCAGGCGCTTGAGCTGGTCGCGCTGGGCCGGTGCCACGCTGCCGGGCCAGAGCAGCAGCAGGTCGGGCTTGAGGCTGAGCAGGGTTTCCATGTCGAGCTGGCCCTGGCGCCCGACCGAAGGCAGCCGTTGCAGCGCTGGCGGCCGCTCGCCGCCATCGAGCACGCCCACCAGCAGGTCATCGGCGTGCAGTTCGAGCATGATTTCGCTCATCGACGGCGCGAGGCTGACCACGCGCAAAGGCTCGTCGGCCCTCGCGGCAAGGGCCAGCAATGCCAGCAGGCACAGCAGGATACGCATCAGCCCAGCTGACGCGGAATGCAGTAGAGGTAAAGCAGCACCACGGTGGACAGCGCGAGGAGGATCTGCGGCACCGCCTCCAGCCCGACCAGCACCGAAAGCGCGGCGACCCAGGCCGGGAAGCAGGCAAACAGCATGGCCATGCGTCGCACCCGCGCCAGGGTGATCCAGGCGGCTGGCTCTTCAGCCGTGCCCAGCACCTTCGAGGTGGCGATCAGTGCCCGCTTGTAGGCGCCGAAGCGCGGCAGGCTGAGGAACATGGTCGCGGCACCGGCGATGAACAGCGGCATCGCCAGCACCGGGATCAGCGCATCGCCGCCGCCAAAGGCCCAGGCCATGACCGGCAGCGGCACCAGGCCAACCGCCAAGTATTGCCACCAGGCCAGCGCCAGGCGCCGCTTGACCTCGCCGCGGGTCACGCCTGGGGCACCTCGCCCTGGTGTTCGTTACCCAGCATGTGACCGAGCTTGCCGGCCTTGGTCGCCAGGTAGTAACGGTTGTGCGGGTTGTGCCCAGTGTGCAGCGGCACGCGCTCGGCGACCTTGATGTTCATGTCGGTCAGCGCCTTGACCTTGCGCGGGTTGTTGGTCATCAGGCGCAGCGCTTTCACGCCCAGGTGCTCGAGCATTGGCAGGCACATGGCGTAGTCGCGCTGGTCCGCGGCGAAGCCCAGGCGCTCGTTGGCTTCGACGGTGTCGGCACCACCATCCTGCAGCTCATAGGCGCGGATCTTGTTCAACAGGCCGATGCCACGGCCTTCCTGACGCAGGTACAGCAGCACGCCACGGCCTTCGCGGGCGATGGCCTGCAGCGCGGCTTCCAGCTGCGAACCACAGTCGCAGCGCTGGCTGAACAGGGCATCGCCGGTCAGGCACTCGGAGTGCAGGCGCCCCAGCACCGGCTCGCCGTCGGCGATATCACCCAGGCTGAGCACCACGTGCTCACGGCCAGTGGCTTCGTCAAGGAAGCCATGCATGGTGAAGATCGCAAAGGGAGTCGGGAGTTTCGAGGCGGCAACAAAGACGACGGGCACGTTGTGCTCCTGGATAAGTAGGAAATTTCTCGTGAGCCGATTGTATCAGCAGGTCGCCGCGTGTGCGCTCGTTGTATACCGTGGCTTAAGATCGAAAAGTTCGATGCTTAGGTTTCCCTGTGGGGCTGTGCCTGAACGGGTTATTGCGGTTTGCTGTCCGCCGTGAAGGGATACGGTTGCTTCCAGTGCTCGAAGATCGGCTTCAGCTCGCCACTGTGCACCAGCACGGTCATGCGTTTGTCGAACAGGTCGCGCAGGGCCTTGGCGTGTTCGTTCTTGGCAAACGCCAGGTACAGCGGCAGTTCGGCCACATGGGTACTGCGAAAACGCTCCGGCTGCGAGGCCTGCCCGAGCACATAGTCGACTTCGGTCTGCGCATCTATGTAGAAATCCACCCGCTCATGTTCGAGCATCGGCAGGATGCCTTCACGGCGCTGGATTTCCCGGAAGTTGTGCACATTGGGCAGGTAACTGCCGTAGTCATAGCCACGCACCCAGGCCAGGCGGTACTGGCCGACTGTGGCCAAGGTCGGCACCGGCTTGCTGGCCAGGCCCAAGGCGTAGATGTGGTCCATATCGAAATGCCAGCGCGGATACAGGTTATCGCCGTTCTCTTCCTTGTACGACCCGACCCAGGCATCGGCCTCGCCGCGCTTGACCAGGCCAACCGCGCGGCTGTAAGGCGCACTCTGGGCCACCACCTTGACCCCGGCAGGCTCGAACACCTTGCGCAACACATCCCAGGCCACACCGCTGCCATCGGCGTTGGTGTAGTCGATCCACTCTTCGCTGACCAGGTGAATCTGCTTCGGCAACGCATCGGCCGCCATCGCCCAAGGGGCAAGGCTCAGCATCATTGCCAGCAGCACAGTCCTCATGGCCATCGAAACGCTCCCTGCTTCAGCCTACCGCCCACACCAGAATCTGCATGCCCAGCCAGGCAAAAACACCGGCCAGGATATCGTCGAGCATGATCCCGACACCCCCGTGCACATGGCGGTCGATCCAGCGAATCGGCCATGGCTTGAGGATGTCGAAGAAGCGGAACATCAGGAACCCGGCGAGGATCCACTGCCACCCTTCCGGCACCAGCCAGAGGGTGATCCACATGCCGACCATCTCGTCCCAGACAATGCCTTCATGGTCGTGCACACGCAAGTCATTCGCAACTTTGCCGCACAGCCAGAAGCCGAACAGCATCGTCACGCCCAGCAGCAGCCAGTAGCCCCAGTCGGGCAGCATCTGCCACAGCGGGATGAACGGGATCGCGACCATCGAGCCCCAGGTGCCGGGGGCCTTGGGCAGGGTGCCGGAGCCGAAGCCAAAAGCGATGAAGTGCCACGGGTTGCGCCAGACCGATGGCGGAACGAACTCCGCAGGCACCTGGTTGGGGTGGTCGGTCACGGTGTCTCCCTAAAGTGTTGATAGCCCCGTTGAACCGGGGTGATGTCCTGGCCCTGCGGGTCGCGCAGGGTCACGCCCTGGCCTTCGAGCACGCGACCGATGACGTGCACCTCGGCAAAACCGAGGTCGGTCAGCGGGGCGAGCGCCGCAGGCGGCAGGGTAAAAGCCAGTATGTAGTCGTCGCCGCCGGTCAGCGCAGCCAGCCGTGCCGCATCGTGGCCAAGGAAGGCCTCCAGAGCAGGAGACACTGGCACCTGCACCAGGTTCACTTCAAGTGCGACCCCGGACGCCTTGGCGATATGCCCGCAGTCGGCGAGCAGGCCATCGGAAATGTCCAACGCCGCCGTGGCCCGGCCGCGCAGCAGCTGGCCAAGGTGGAGCTGCGGCATTGGCGACCAGTAGTGGTCGAGCAGCGGCTTGGCCTGCTCGGCCGGTGCCTCGCGCTCACCCAGTACCAGCGGCAACGCCCCAGCCGCCTTGCCCAGCGAACCGCCGACACACAGCAGATCGCCCGGCCGCGCGCCGCTGCGGCGCAACGCCTGGCCGGCCGGCACACGGCCGAACACGGTAACGGTGATGCTCAGCGGACCACGGGTGGTGTCGCCGCCGATCAGGCTCATGCGGCAACGCTGGGCCATGCGGCTGAGACCGTCGGCATAGGCCGCCAGCCAGTCGGGGCCGACATCAGGCAGGGTCAGGGCGAGGGTGAAGCCGATCGCCGTCGCGCCCATGGCCGCCAGGTCACTGGCCGCCACGGCCAACGAGCGCTGGCCAAGCAGCAGCGGATCGCAGACAGCGGGGAAATGCACCCCGGCGACCAGGGTGTCGGTCGACACCGCCAGTTGTTCACCGGGTGGAAGGTCCAGCAGGGCACAGTCGTCGCCGATACCCAGGGCCACGCCCTCGCCGCCCTGCGCACAAGGCGCGGCGGCGAAGTAATGGTTGATCAGCTCGAACTCACCCATGGGCAGGCAGCGCCGGGATCAGCGCTTGTTCGCCTTGACTTCTGCTTCACGCAGGGCCGGGGCGAGCTTGTCCAGCACACCGTTGACGAACTTGTGGCCGTCGGTGGCACCGAAGACCTTGGCCAGTTCCACGCCTTCGTTGATCACCACGCGGTAAGGTACGTCGACGCGCTTGATCAGTTCCCAGGTGGACAGCCGCAGCACGGCCAGCTCGACCGGGTCGAGCTCTTCCAGTGCGATGGTCATGCAAGGCACCAGCGCCTTGTCGATTTCGCCCTTGATCGCCGGGACCCCGTGGAGGATCTCGCGGAAATAGGCACCGTCGACATCGGTGAAATCGTTATCGACCCGGAATTGCGCTTCGATCTCGTTCAGCGAATGCTGGGCCATGTGCCACTGATACAGGGCCTGGGTCGCGAGCTTGCGGGCTTCGCGGCGCTTGGCGCTCTTCGATGGCTTGCCAGCATCCGCAGGTTTTGGATCGCGCGGGTTGAAACGATCGCTTTCGTCGCTAATCACTTGGCCTCCAACTGCGCCAGCAGGCTGACCATTTCCAGAGCGGACAGGGCAGCTTCACCGCCTTTGTTGCCAGCCTTGGTGCCGGAGCGCTCGATGGCCTGCTCGATGGAGTCGACGGTCAGAACGCCGAAGGCCACCGGTACGCCGAACTCCATGGACACCTGGGCCAGGCCCTTGGTGCATTCGCCCGCCACGTATTCGAAGTGCGGGGTACCGCCACGGATCACTGCGCCCAGGGCGATGATCGCGTCGTATACGCCTTGCTGGGCGACTTTCTGTGCCACCAGCGGGATTTCGAACGCGCCCGGGGCACGGATGATGGTGATGTCGCTTTCGCTGACACCGTGGCGTACCAGGGTATCAACGGCGCCGCTTACCAGGCTTTCGACAACGAAGCTGTTGAAGCGGCCAACCACCAAAGCATAGCGACCTTTGGGGGCGATGAAGGTACCTTCGATGGTCTTCAGGGTCATTCCGATATTCTCATCTTCAAGAGCGAGGCCGCATACAAGCGGCCTCGACAGGGGTCTGGACTCGAGCTCAGGGCGTCAATGCCGCCTCAAGTCACTCGGAGGGCACGTATTCTACAACTTCCAGATCGAATCCGGATATCGCATTGAACTTCATCGGCGAACTCATCAGGCGCATCTTGCGCACGCCGAGGTCGCGCAGGATCTGCGAACCGGCACCGACGGTGCTGTAGGTGGTCGGCGCCTTGGTCGGCGCATCGCCCGCGCTTTCGCGGATGTGCGCCAGCAGCACGTCGCCGTCCAGCGGGTGGCCCAGCAGCAGCACCACGCCGCTGCCCGCCTCGGCCACGGCGGCCATGGCCGCGCGCAGGCTCCAGCGGCCCGGCTGCTTGACCAGCAGCAGGTCGCGCAGCGGGTCCATGTTGTGCACGCGCACCAGGGTCGGCTCTTCGGCACAGATGTTGCCCAGGGTCAGGGCCATGTGCACGTCGCCTTCCACCGCGTCGCGGTAGGTGACCAGGTTGAACTCGCCGAGCTCGCTCTCGATCGGCTGCTCGGAGACGCGCTGCACGGTGCGCTCGTGGATCATGCGGTAGTGGATCAGGTCGGCGATGGTGCCGATCTTCAGGCCGTGCTCGGCGGCGAACACTTCCAGTTCGGCGCGGCGCGACATGGTGCCGTCGTCGTTCATCACTTCGCAGATCACGCCGCTCGGCTCGAAGCCGGCCATGCGCGCCAGGTCGCAGGCCGCTTCGGTGTGGCCGGCGCGGGCCAGGGTGCCGCCCGGCTGGGCCATCAGCGGGAAGATGTGGCCTGGGCTGACGATGTCTTCGGCCTTGGCGTCCTTGGCAGCGGCAGCCTGCACGGTGCGCGCACGGTCAGCGGCGGAAATGCCGGTGGTGACGCCCTCGGCGGCTTCGATCGACACGGTGAACTTGGTGCCGAAGCCCGAACCGTTGCGCGGCGCCATCAGCGGCAGCTTCAGGGTTTCGCAGCGCTCGCGGGTCATCGGCATGCAGATCAGGCCACGGGCGTGCTTGGCCATGAAGTTGATGTGCTCAGGCAGGCAGCACTCGGCCGCCATGATGATGTCGCCTTCGTTCTCGCGGTCTTCGTCATCCATGAGAATGACCATTTTGCCCTGGCGGATGTCTTCGACCAGTTCTTCGATGCTGTTGAGCGCCACTCGGCACCCCCTTCTCAATCAGGATTTCAAGAAGCCGTTGGCGGCCAGGAAGCTTTCGGTGATGCCACTGCCCTTGCTCGGTTCGGCAGCCTTGTCGCCCAGCAGCAGACGCTCCAGGTAACGGGCCAGCAAGTCGACCTCAAGGTTGACCCGACGCCCTGCGCGGTAGTCGGCCATGATGGTTTCGGACAGGGTGTGCGGGACAATGGTCAGCTCGAATTCGGCGCCATTGACCTCGTTGACCGTCAGGCTGGTGCCGTCGACGGTGATCGAACCCTTGTGGGCGATGTACTTGGCCAGCTCCTTGGGCGCACGCACGCGGAACTGGATGGCGCGGGCGTTATCGCTGCGCGAGATGATTTCGCCGACGCCGTCGACGTGGCCGCTGACCAGGTGGCCGCCCAGGCGGGTGGTCGGGGTCAGGGCTTTTTCCAGGTTGACCTTGCTGCCGCTCTTGAGGTCGATGAACGCGGTGCGCTTGAGGGTCTCGACGCTGACGTCGGCCCAGAAGCCGTTGCCCGGCAGCTCGACGGCAGTCAGGCACACGCCGTTCACGGCAATGCTGTCGCCGAGCTTGACGTCACCCAGGTCGAGCTTGCCGGTTTCGACGTAGACGCGCACGTCACCGCCCTTGGGGGTCAGGCTACGGATGGTGCCGATGGATTCGATGATGCCGGTGAACATGGGGACTTCCTCAAAAACGGGTTGCGCAGGGCAAGCCAGGCATTATACGCCGGGCGCCGGCAGGGGGATGGCCGTGACCCGCCAGTCATCGCCCACTGCGCGCATTTCGGTGATTTTCAGCCGCGGTGCCTGGCTCATCTTGTCCAGCGGCCAGTCCAGCAATGGCCGGGCCTGGGAGCCGAGGAAGGTGCCGGCGACGAACAGCTGGTACTCGTCGACCAGGCCCAGCTGGGCAAAGGCGCCGACCAGGCCGGCACCGGCCTCCAGCAGGATTTCGTTGACGCCGCGCGCGGCCAGCACCTGCAGCAGTGCCGGCAGGTCCACCTGGCCATTGTCGCCCGGCAGGCAGAGCAGTTCATGGCCGGCAGCGGCATAGCGCGGGTCATCTGCGACGGCGGTCACCACCAGTGCCGGGCCGGCCTGGAAGAACGGCGCGTCCAGCGGCAAACGCAGGCGGCCGTCGATCAGCACGCGCAACGGCGTGCGGCTCAGTGCCAGGGCGGTGGTTTCGGCATCGAGGCCCAGCTCGGTGCCACGCACGGTCATCCGCGCGTTGTCGGCCAGCACGCTGGCCGCACTGGTCAGCACCACGCTGGAGCGGGCGCGCAGGCGCTGCACTGCCGAACGGGCTGCGGGCCCGGTGATCCACTGGCTTTCGCCGCTGGCCATGGCGGTGCGGCCGTCCAGGCTCATCGCCAGTTTGGCGCGGACGAACGGCAGGCCGTGCTCCATGCGCTTGAGGAAGCCAGGGTTGAGCGCGCGGGCTTCGGCTTCGAGCACGCCGCTGGCGACTTCGATACCGGCTTCTGCCAGGCGCCGCAAGCCCTGGCCTGCGACTTGCGGATTGGGGTCCTGCATGGCGGCGACCACACGGGCGACGCCGGCCTTGACCAGCGCCTCGGCGCACGGCGGCGTGCGGCCATGGTGGCTGCACGGTTCCAGGGTCACGTAGGCGCAGGCGCCGCGGGCCCGTTCGCCGGCCTGACGCAGGGCATGCACTTCGGCGTGCGGCTCGCCGGCACGCACGTGCCAGCCTTCACCGACCACCTCGCCATCGCGGACGATCACGCACCCCACACGCGGGTTGGGGTGGGTGGTGTACACACCCTTGCGCGCCAGCTCCAGCGCGCGGGCCATGTAATGGGCGTCGAGGATCGCGGTCTGGCTGGACATGCTCACTCTTTAGCCGGCTCGCGGGCCAGGCGGTCGATTTCTTCGCGGAATTCGTCGAGGTCCTGGAAGCGTCGGTACACCGAGGCGAAGCGGATGTAGGCCACTTCGTCGAGCTTGCGCAGCTCGGCCATGACCATTTCGCCTACCACCAGTGACTTGACCTCACGTTCTCCGGTAGCGCGCAGGCGGCTCTTGATATGCGCCAGCGCCGCTTCCAGGCGCTCGACGCTGACCGGGCGCTTCTCCAGCGCACGCTGCATGCCGGCCCGCAGTTTGTCTTCATCGAAGGGCTGGCGCGTGCCGTCCTGCTTGATCAGCCGGGGCAACACCAGCTCGGCGGTTTCGAAGGTGGTGAAGCGCTCGCCGCAGGCAACGCATTCACGGCGGCGGCGCACCTGTTCGCCCTCGGCGACCAGACGCGAGTCGATGACCTTGGTGTCGTTGGCACCGCAAAAGGGACAGTGCATGGTGGCAGGCAACAAAAAAAGGGAGGGCCATGGTAGCGCATTGCACTGGCAAGACAAGCCAAAGGGGTTAACATCCATACAATTCTGCCCGTGAAGGACCCACCCATGCATCTTCGTGCGCTCGTCGTGCTGTGCTGCGCTTCCCTGCTCGCCGCCTGCGGCAGTGACCGCCCCAGGACCGAAGCAGTCCCTGCGCCAACAGCGGCCAAGGTGGCGAAAAACGCCGAACCGCTCGGCCCGCTGCCGGCCTATCAGCGTGAGTTGAGCGGCACCTTGCTGGAGATCCCCGCCGGCGCCGACGTGGAGCTGGCACTGCTGGTCATCGACGACCGCGACCGCCCGCAACAGCTGCTGGCCAGCAGCACCCTGACCGGCACCGGCCAGGCCCTGCCCTACCACCTGCGTTTCAACCCCGAGGCCTTCCCGGCCGGTGCCCGCGTCGAGCTGCGCGGCCGCGCCAGCAGCTCCGGCCAGCTGATCATGCACCTGCCACCGGTGCGCATCATCCAGGCCCAGACCCAGGCCACCGGCCCACTGCGTTTCGAGAAGGCGCCGTAAGTGGCGCCGCTGGCCCTGCAACAGGCCCTCAGCGGCCTGATCGGCGAAGCGCGCCTGGTCATCAGCGATCTGCCCGAGTGCGAACTGAAGCTATGGCTGATCGATGACCAGAACATGGACCGCGCCTTCAGCAGCGAAGAAACCCGGCGCATCCTCGAAGAACCGCCGTACTGGAGCTTCTGCTGGGCCAGTGGCCTGGCCATGGCCCGCTACCTGGCGGCGCACCCCGAGTGGGTCGCCGGCAAGCGCGTGCTGGACTTTGGTGCCGGCTCCGGCATTGCCGGGATTGCGGCGGCCCGCGCCGGGGCGCTGGAAGTGGTCGCCTGTGACCTCGACCCGCTGGCCCTGGAAGCCTGCCGTGCCAACGCCCAGCTCAATGAGGTCGAGCTGGGCTACAGCAGCGACTTCTTCGCCGAAGCCGACCGCTTCGACCTGATCCTGGTCGCCGACGTGCTCTATGACCGCGCCAACCTGCCGCTGCTCGATGCCTTCCTGGGGCGTGGCCGCCAGGCACTGGTGGCCGACTCGCGTGTCCGCGATTTCAGCCACCCGCTGTACCGGCAGCTTGGCGTGCTCGAGGCCTTGACCCTGCCGGACCTGGCCGAGCCGCACGAATTCCGCCGGGTCAGCCTGTACCACGCCAGCCGCGAGCCTTTATAGTGGTGCCATTCACGGATTACCGAGAGTCGCGATGAGCCAGGACACCCCATACATCTTCGATGCCACCGATGCCACCTTCCAGCAACTGGTGATCGAGAACTCCTTCCACAAGCCGGTGCTGGTGGACTTCTGGGCCGAGTGGTGCGCGCCGTGCAAGGCGCTGATGCCGCTGCTGGCGAAAATCGCCGAGGGTTACCAGGGCGAGTTGTTGCTTGCCAAGATCAACTGCGACGTCGAGCAGCAGGTGGTGGCCCAGTTCGGCATCCGCAGCCTGCCGACCGTGGTGCTGTTCAAGGATGGCCAGCCGGTCGACGGTTTTGCCGGTGCGCAGCCGGAGTCGGCGATCCGCGCCATGCTCGAGCCCCATGTGCAACTGCCGGCCGCGCCGACCGCTTCGCCGCTGGAGCAGGCCAAGGCGCTGTTCGCCGAAAGCCGTTTCGCCGAGGCCGAAGCTGCGCTGCAAGCGCTGCTGGGTGAAGACAACAGCAATGCCGAGGCGCTGATCCTGTATGCCCGTTGCCTGGCAGAACGTGGCGAGCTGGGTGAGGCCCAGGTGGTGCTGGATGCGGTCAAGACCGATGAGCACAAGGCTGCACTGGCCGGTGCCAAGGCCCAGCTGACCTTTCTGCGCCAGGCTGCGAGCCTGCCGGAGGTCGCCGACCTGAAGAGCCGCCTGGCGCAGAATCCGCAGGATGATGAGGCGGCTTACCAGCTGAGCATCCAGCAGTTGGCGCGCCAGCAGTATGAAGCGGCACTGGACGGGTTGCTGAAGCTGTTCCAGCGTAATCGCGGGTATGAGAACGGCTTGCCGCAAAAGGCGATGCTGCAGGTGTTCGAGCTGCTGGGCAATGATCACCCGCTGGTGGGTGTGTATCGCCGCCGCTTGTCTTCGGCCATGTTCTGAATTTGAGATTGCCGGGGCCGCTTTGCGGCCCTTTCGCGACACAAGGCCGCTCCTACAAGGGAACGCGGTCTTCTGTAGGAGCGGCCTTGTGTCGCGAAAGGGCTGCAGAGCAGCCCCAGAATCCAGAACCTCACCCCACCCAGTGATACACCGGCGCATCCACGCCACTTTCCACCTTCACCTCACTGCTGTGCCGCAAGCGCACCAGCAGCCGCTTGCCCGCCGCCGTGCTCCCGGCCAGCCCTTCCAGCCGGTCGAGCAATTCCGGACCGCTCATCTGCCCCGCCAGGCGCAGCACCTCACGCGCCGCATGCCACTGCCCGTCATCCTGGCGCGGTGCCGCTGCCACGGCGACCGGCTCTGCCACCGGCACCTCGATCTGCCGTCCCAATTGCGCCCACTCCTGCGGCTCCAGCTCGATGGTCAGGTCCACCGGCCAGTCACCAATCTGTCCACGAATTCTCACGTTGCGCTCCTTGAGCTCAGATCCATGCAGCCATGCTACCGCAACATGAAACCTGCACCATGCAGACTGGCGACGCGAAGAAAAGTTGTTATAACATAACCAAACTTTCCAGCCCGCCCCCGGAGTCGTCCATGCGTCGCCTGCTGCTCGCCCTGCCCTTCGCCCTGCTGCCCCTGGCCGTGGTCCATGCCCACGACGAACATGACCATGATCACGCCCACGGCACCCTCGGCGCCCACGAGCATGGCGTGGCCAAGCTCAACGCGGTGCTCGATGGCAATACCCTGGAGCTGGAACTGGACAGCCCGGCGATGAACCTGGTCGGCTTCGAGCACATGGCCAGCAGCGATGCCGACAAGGCCAAGGTCGCCGCCGTGCGCCAGCAGCTCGAACAACCGCTGAAGCTGTTCGCCCTGGCCTCGGCCGCCGGCTGCAAGGAAGACCAGCAAGAGCTGGAAAGCCCGCTGTTCGGCGACGCAGCCAAAGCTGACGACGACGGTGACGAGCATGAAAAAGGCCACGTGCACAGCGACATCAATGCCCACTACCAGCTGACCTGCGCCACCCCGGAAAAACTCGCCCAGATCGACCTGACCCCGCTGTACAAGGCCTTCCCGGCCACCCAGAAGATCAACGTGCAACTGATCGGCCCCAATGGCCAGAAAGGCGTAGAAACCTCGCCTGCCAAGGCCGTGGTCGCGTTCTGAAATGCGCCAGGCGTTGATTGAACTGCAGGGCCTGGTGTTCGCCTGGCCTGGCCAGGCGCCGCTGCTGGATATCCCGGCCTTCCAACTGGAAGCGGGTGAAGCACTGTTCCTCAAGGGCCCCAGCGGCAGTGGCAAGACCACCCTGCTGGGCCTGCTCGGCGGGGTCAACCGGCCGGGTCAGGGGCGTATCCAGCTGCTCGGGCAGGATCTTGCCCTGCTCGGCCAGGGTGCGCGTGACCGCTTCCGGGTCGACCACACCGGCTACATCTTCCAGCAGTTCAACCTGCTGCCGTTCCTTTCGGTGCGCGAGAACGTCGAGCTGCCGTGCCGGTTCTCGCGCAGCCGCGCTGAACGTGCCATTCAGCGCCACGGCAGCGTCGACCAGGCCGCCAGCGAGCTGCTCGCGCACCTGGGCCTGGGTGACCCGGCACTGCTCGCACGGCGTGCCGACAGCCTGTCGATCGGCCAGCAGCAACGCGTTGCCGCTGCACGTGCGCTGATCGGCCAGCCGGAGCTGGTGATCGCCGACGAGCCGACCTCGGCACTGGATGCCGACACCCGCGAAGCGTTCATCCGCCTGCTGTTCGACGAGTGCCGCGCAGCCGGTTCCAGCCTGCTGTTCGTCAGCCATGACCAGAGCCTGGCACCGCTGTTCGACCGTCACCTGTCCCTGGCCGAACTCAACCGCGCCGCCAAGCCCCGGGAGGCCTGATGTACCTGCTCCGCCTTGCCCTGGCCAGCCTGGCCAACCGCCGTTTCACGGCATTCCTCACCGCCTTCGCCATCGCCCTGTCGGTGTGCCTGCTGCTGGCCGTCGAACGCGTGCGCACCGAAGCGCGCGCCAGCTTTGCCAGCACCATCAGCGGCACCGACCTGATCGTCGGCGCTCGCTCGGGCTCGGTGAACCTGCTGCTGTATTCGGTGTTCCGCATCGGCAACGCCACCAACAACATCCGCTGGGACAGCTACCAGCACTACGCCCAGGACCCACGGGTGAAGTGGGCGATCCCGATCTCGCTGGGTGACTCGCACCGTGGCTACCGGGTGATGGGCACCACCACCGATTACTTCGACCATTATCAGTACGGCCGCAAGCAGCACCTGGAACTGAGCCAGGGCCGTGAATTCGCCAGCGACCCGTTCGAAGTGGTGCTCGGCGCCGAAGTGGCCGAAGCGCTGCACTACAAGCTCGGCGACAAGCTGGTACTGGCGCACGGTGTCGCCGCGATCAGCCTGGTCAAGCATGACGACAAGCCGTTCACCGTGGTCGGCGTGCTCAAGCGCACCGGCACGCCGGTCGACCGCACCCTGCACATCAGCCTCGGCGGCATGGAGGCCATCCACATCGACTGGCACAACGGCGTGCCGGCCCGTGGCGCCGGGCGCATCAGCGCCGACCAGGCACGGAGCATGGACCTGCAGCCGACGGCCATCACCGCGTTCATGCTTGGCCTGAACAGCAAGATCGCCACCTTCAGCCTGCAGCGCGAGATCAACGAGTACCGCAGCGAACCGTTGCTGGCGATCCTGCCTGGCGTTGCCCTGCAGGAGTTGTGGAGCCTGATGGGCACCGCCGAACAGGCGTTGTTCGTGGTGTCGCTGTTCGTGGTGCTGACCGGCTTGATCGGCATGCTCACGGCAATTCTGACCAGCCTCAACGAACGCCGCCGGGAGATGGCGATCCTGCGTTCGGTGGGCGCGCGGCCGTGGCATATCGCCGGGCTGCTGGTGCTCGAAGCGCTGGCGCTGGCAGTGACAGGCATCGCGGCGGGGCTCGGGTTGCTGTATGCAGGCATCGCCCTGGCCCAAGGCTACGTTCAGGCCAACTACGGTCTTTTCCTGCCCTTGGCCCTGCCCAGCGCACATGAGTGGACGCTGCTGGCTATCATCCTTGGCGCAGCGCTGCTGATGGGCAGCGTACCGGCCTGGCGCGCCTATCGGCAGTCGCTGGCCGACGGCCTGTCCATTCACCTCTGAGAGGCACCATGCTCCGCGTACTGCTGTTATCGATCCTGTTCTTCGCCGCTCCTGTATGGGCGGACGAGGTGCGCGAGCTGGACTGGCCTGCACTCATCCCTGAGGGCGCACCGGTCATCCCGCCACAACTGGCGCCGCTGCACGACATGTCGCAGCTGAGCGATGCGCTGTCGGCCGAGTCGGCCCCACCGGCACGCCAGCAAGGGCCCGACGCCCCGGTGGTGAAAACGCTCGATGGTCAGCAGGTGAAGATCCCGGGCTACATCGTGCCGCTGGAGGTGAGCGAAGAAGGCCGCACCACGGAGTTCCTGCTGGTGCCTTACTACGGTGCCTGCATTCATGTGCCGCCCCCACCGTCCAACCAGATCGTGCACATTTTCAGTGAAATGGGTGTGCGCGTGGAGGACCTCTACCAGCCCTACTGGATCGAGGGAAAGATGCAGGTCAGAGCCTCCAGCAGCGAATTGGCCGACGCCGGCTACCAGATGGAGGCCGAGAAAATATACGCTTATGTTCTCAAGTGAGAACTGTTTCGAATTCGTGACAACAGTTCTTTGAGCTGGGTCAAACAATTGGTTTAGACGGCTCCTTACCATTGGACTACTCGATTACTCACGTCCTTTGGGAGCTTCCATGAACAAGTCCTTGCTCGGCGCCTCGCTTGTGGCCCTTGCGCTCGCCGCCCCTGTCGCCCACGCCCACCAGGCGGGTGATGTCATCGTCCGCGCCGGTGCCATCACCACTGCCCCGAACGAAAACAGTGGCGACCTGAAATTCGACGGCAACAAGGTTTCGGGCACCAAGGCAACCCTGGACAGCGACACCCAGCTGGGCCTGACCTTCGCCTACATGCTCACCGACCACATCGGCCTGGAGCTGCTGGCCGCGACCCCGTTCAAGCACAGCGTAGGCGTCAAAGGCCTGGGCGGCGGGCTGGACGGCAAGCTGGCCGACATCAAACAGCTGCCACCGACCCTTTCCGTACAGTACTACCCGATGGAGCCTAACTCCAAGTTCCAGCCCTATGCCGGCGTCGGCATCAACTACACCCTGTTCTTCGACGAAGACCTGACCAGCGAGCGCAAGCAACAGGGCTTCAGCAACCTCAAGCTGCAGGATTCGGTGGGTATCGCCGGCCAGTTGGGCATGGACTACATGATCACCGACAACCTGCTGGTCAACGCCTCGGTCTGGTACGTCGACATCGACACCAAGGCCAGCGTCAATGGCCCGACCGCCCTGGGCTACAGCAAGACCAAGGTCGACGTCGATGTCGACCCTTGGGTGTACATGGTCGGCCTCGGCTACAAGTTCTGACCTGAACACGACAGGGCGGCTTCGGTCGCCCTTTCTCGTTGCCCCCAAGCCCAGTACCCCAGTGCCAGCACACTGATCGCCATCCCCAACCCACAGACTGCGATCCAGCCCCAGCGCGCATACACCCAACTCGCCAGCACTGCACCCAGGCCGCTACCGATCGAGTAGCAACACATGTAAGCGCCGATCAAGCGGCTGGCCATCGCACCACGCCCCGCCAGCAACAGGCTCTGATTGGTGACATGCACCGCCTGCACGGCGAAATCCAGCATCAGCACACCCAGCACGAACGCCGTCAGCGAGTGCCCGACCAAGGCTGTCGGCAGCCATGACAGCGTCAACAAGGCCAGCGCCAGCCCGGTGGTGCGCTCGCCCAGCCCTCGATCAGCCAGCCGACCGGCCCGCGACGCCGCCAAGGTACCGGCGATACCTGCCAGGCCGAACAGGCCGATCTCGGTATGGCTGAGGGCCAGCGGTGGTGCACTCAGGGGCAGCGCCATGGCACTCCACAGCACGCTGAACGCCGCGAAGATCAGCAGGCCGAACAGCCCGCGCCGGCGCAGCAGGCTGTCGTTTCGATACAAGGTGAACAAAGAGCCGATCAACTGCAGGTAGCCAAACCGTTGCGTGGGAATCCGGCTCGCTGGCAGCCAGCGCCAGAGCACCACCGCCATCAGCACGAGCAGTACCGCCGCCACGAAGTACACACTGCGCCATCCGGCCAGGTCGGCGAGTGCCCCCGAGACCAGACGCGCCAGCAAGATGCCCAGCACGATACCGCTGGTGACCGTGCCCACCGCCTGGCCCTGGCTGACCGGGGTGGCGAGGGTCGCGGCGTGGGCGACCATCACCTGCACCATGACCGCCATCAGCCCGACCAGGGCCAGGGCTGCCAGCAGAATCAGCCAGTCCTGCGCCAGGCCTACCCCGATCAAGGCCAAAGCGGCAACCAGCAGCTGCCCCAGCAGCAGGTGCTTGCGTTCGAGCAGGTCGCCAAGGGGCACGATCAGTATCAACCCAAGGGCATAACCCGCCTGGGTCGCACCGACCACCCAACCGATCTGCTGTTGCGCCACCCCCAGGTCGCTAGCCATCGACTCGAGCAAAGGCTGAGCGAAATAGACCGTGGCCACGGCCATGGCGCAGGTGGCGGCAAGCAACAGGGTTATCCAGCGACTCATCGGGCTGACTCCTTAGCACTTGGTTTCAAATTGAAACCACATGCTGGATATTTAGCAAATGTGGTTTTAATCTGCAACCAGATGAACCTTGCAGGTACTGTCAATGCTCGATGAAGTGAACGCTCAGTGCCCCGTGGCCCGGGCGCTGGAAGTGCTGGGTGACCGTTGGGCGCTGATGATCCTGCGCGATGCCTTCGATGGCCTGCGCCGTTTCAGCGAGTTCCAGAAGAACCTGGGGCTGGCCAAGAACATCCTGGCGTCGCGGTTGAAGCTGCTGGTGGAGAGTGGGCTGCTGGCGTTGCAGCCGGCGTCCGATGGCAGCGCCTACAAGGAATATGTACTGACCGAGAAAGGGCGCTCGGTGTTTCCGATCGTGGTGGGGTTGCGCCAGTGGGGGGAGCGGTTTCTGTTCGAGGCGGGGGAAGCGCGGTCTGCGCTGGTGGACAGTGCCAAGGGGCGGCCGGTCGGGATTCTGCAGGTGCGGGCCGAGGATGGGAGGCTGCTCGCGGCAGAGGATTGCCGGCGCAAGGTTGTGCGGCATTCATGAATCTGGGGCCGCTTTGCGGCCCCGGCTATCTCAAGCCTTGCCGAGCAGTTTGGCCAAAGCCTCGACCATCGGGGTCGGCTGCGGGAAATCGAAGCGCGCCAGCAAGCGTTGGTTGTCCGCCCGCGAATGGCGAATATCACCCGAGCGCGCCTGGCCGTAGCTGATCGCCGGCAGGCTGCCCACCACCTGCTCCAGTGCCTTGAGCATCTGGTTCAGCGAAGTCGCCTGGTTCAGGCCGACGTTCACCGCGCCCTCTTCCACCTGCGGCTGTTCCAGCGCCTGCACCATCACCTGCACCAGGTCGCCGACGTAGAGGAAGTCACGGGTCTGCTCGCCATCACCGAACACGGTGATCGGCAACCCTTGCACCGCCCGTTCGCTGAAGATGCTGATCACCCCGGAGTACGGCGAGGATGGGTCCTGGCGCGGGCCGAAGATGTTGAAGAAGCGGAACACCACCGGCTCCAGGCCATGCTGGCGGCGATAGAAATCCAGATACTGCTCGCTGGCCAGCTTGTCCACCGCATAGGGCGTCAGCGGCGCCTTGGGCGTGTCCTCGGCAATCGACTCACCTTCACCATTGTTGCCGTACACCGCCGCACTCGAGGCGAACAGCACGCGGCGCACCCCATGCACGCGCATGGCCTCGGCCACGTTGAGGCTGCCGATGAAGTTGCTCTGGTGGGTCTTCACCGGGTCTTCGACCGACGCCTGCACCGACGCCACTGCTGCCAGATGGACCACGGCACGGCAACCAGCGGCGGCACGCTGAACCAGCTCGGCGTCGGCCACATCGCCTTCGATCAGCTCGAGGCGCGGGTTATCCAGTTGCAGGTTGTCGCGTTTGCCGGTGGAAAGGTCGTCGAGAATACGTACGGCATAGCCCTTGGCCAGCAACGCATCGCACAGGTGGGAGCCAATGAAGCCGGCGCCGCCGGTGATCAGGATGGGGGCATCAGCCATGGCGGTAGAATCGATCCAGTAGTGGCGGCAAACCAGCGCGCCAGGCACGCGGCTTGATGCCGAAAGTGTGAAGTATTTTCTTGCAGGCCAACACCGCGTGCTGCGGCTCCTCGCTGGCATCCGGCCGTGCGGCATGGGCCTGCGCGGTAGGCGCCTGTACGGCCAGCTGACGGTACTGCCCGGCCTCGCTGAGGATTGCCTGGCCCAGCGCCAGCGGCGTGGTCGCCTCGTTGCCGGCGTAATGGTAGGTGCCCCACAGCGGCGCGCTGCAATCGAGCTGCTTGAGCACCGAGAGGATCACCCGTGCAGCGTCGTCGACCGGCGTCGGGTTGCCGCGGCGGTCATCGGCCAGCAACAGCTCCTGCGGTTGCTCGGCACGGGTCAGGAAGCGGCCCAGGGCACCGTCGATGCTTTCGTCCAGCAACCAGCCGAAGCGCAGCAGCACATGCTGTGGGCACGCCGCGCGCACGCTCTGCTCGATACGCCACAAGGCCTGGCCACGCTGGCCCAACGGTACCGGTTCGTCCTTTTCGGAGTAGGCCGTGGCCCGCGAACCGTCGAACACCCGGTAGCTGGAGGGCTGCACCAGGGTGATCTGGTGGTGCTGGCACAACTCCGCCAGCCGCTCCACCGCCCGCTCCTGCAAGGCCAGGCGCTGGTCGCTGACCGCCTCGGCCTGGAACCAGTCGAAGTAGTAGGCCAGGTTGACCAGGGCATCGGGGCGATGATCGTCAAGCAGCTGAGTGAGGCTGGCCGGGGCCCAGCCGTTCTCCGGCGGGCGCGGTGCCAGGAATGCGATGTCCTCCTCGGCCCCGAGACGAATCAGCGCTTGCCCGAGGGCATTGCCACCACCCAACAGCATCAGGCGCATACGCATAGAGTCAGCAGATCCGAACAGGTTGATAGAAGGAAAGGGGTCATTTTGCGGTTTCCGGGCGGGGAAGTCCAACACGGGGTCTGGACGGCACCAACGACCAGGCTCTTCATCGATCAGCGCGATTACAAGATGAATTCTCCTACAGCCTTCAACGATCGAGCTGACTTTAGTTCAACAGCATAACGGCATTGAATTGTTGACCTGCCCACTTGCCGGTTGCTGAAGCATTTTCCAAGCGGCGGCTGAGGCACTTCACCCATATTTACAAGGAACGTCCCATGTCGCATTCAGAAGTCGCGTACCTGGATTTCAACCGGGAACAAGGCCAGGCCATAACCCTCGCAAGCGATTTTCTTACTGATCTGGGGGGACCACAGGCTGGGAAAGTGGCAGCTCAGGCACGCCTGTTCGCCAAGCAGCTCGAATCAACATTGAGTACTGATCAAAAATCGACACTACAACGTTTTAGCGACGGCTTGCTGTCCGCGTTGATGTTCAGGGGCATGCCTCGCCCCACCGATTCGGCCCCAGAGCAGTTGGCGGACATTTCAGTAATGGCGCGCAGCAACCGCTGCCAATACCTCGCTTCACGCAACCAAGTGCTGTTGGCGCTGGCACAACATCGAAGTTTCGCTTTCGACATCGACAATGAAGGCCAGCAAGTGCGCCTGGTCGGCAACTTCAAAGGGGGCGGCTGCATCCCCAGGCCCGACGAGAGGCCCGATGCTGAAATCGAAATCAGCTCACATGCGGGATTGCAGCTGGGACCACACACCGAAGCGCCCTACAACTGTTCAACCATTGCCAGTGATGGCCACTCACCCGCGCCTTGCGCACTGATCCTCACCGCACGCTGGAACCCTGCCCATGAACCGACGCATGTAATTCCACTTCGCGGCATCATCGAACGCATGGCCAGCCTTGATGTACTTGCCCTTACTTCGCCCTCTTTCGACTTCACCCGCAGTGACTGCTTCGCTTACGGGCTCGGCAATGCAGGCAAAGCCGTGTCGATACTGCAGTACAACACCAATGGCGGCTTCTCGCTTCGGTACAACAGCTACCGCTTTTCGCTCAGTGGAAATGCTGATAGCGCAGTTGCTCGTGCTTTTGATGCATTTCAGGAAGCCGTGCACAGCGCGCAACCCGAGATGTTCGACCTGCAGGCTGACACCGCGCTGCTGATAAACAACGGACGCGCCTTGCATGGCCGCAACATCATCCAGGACAACCGACGCTTACTGGTGCGCCAGTTCGGATACTCCCGTTTCGCTGCTCCCATTGTGATCGCTGAAGACCCGCTACTGGTCCGTGGCTGAGTACAGGAAGTTGCCCGATGATCGAACTCGATTTTTTACTCATTCTCATACTCGGCCTTGTCGCTTTCACTGCCGGCTTCTTCGATGCGATTGCCGGCGGCGGCGGCCTGATTACACTGCCGGTATTGTTTGTTGCCGGTATCGAACCTCTGGCGGCAATCGCCACCAACAAATTTCAGGCCGCTTCGGCTACGGTTTCGGCGACATGCGCCTTTGCCCGTAAAGGCATGATCGATTGGAAACGTGGCAGCCCAATGGCACTTATGTCTTTCATCGGCGGCGCACTCGGCGCCTTGTCAGTCAGCCTGATACCCAAGACGCTACTGCAGGCATCCGTTCCCATATTGCTGATTCTGGTAGCCGCGTATTTCGCGTTCAGCCCGAAACCCAATGAGCAGTCGCGCAAGGCGAAGCTTTCAATCAGCGTATTCTGCATTGCCGTGGCGCCAGTCATTGGCTTCTATGACGGGATCTTCGGCCCAGGCGTCGGCTCGTTCTTCATGCTCGCCTGCGTCATCCTGTTGGGCCAGCATCTGCTACAGGCCGTTTGCAACAGCAAGCTGCTGAACGCCGCGTGCAACCTGGGCGCACTGTCAGTGTTTTCGCTGAGCGGAGCAATCATCTGGCCTCTAGCGCTGGCCATGGCAAGCGCGGCGTTTGTCGGTGCTCAACTGGGCGCTCGCTGCGCCGTGTACTTCGGCCCCCGGCTGATCAAACCATTGTTGGTCTGCGTTTGCTGCATCATGGCAACCAAGTTGTTGCTCGATTCAGGCAACCCGATCGGCGAGTGGCTACACCGGCTAACGCTCTGAAGGCGCCATCATTCAATCTCGAACAAGCTGTTACGCAACGGCCCTACACTTAACCGCTCACGCACATCGTCATCGATCCGTGGATCATCCGGCCGGTACAGCCTGACCTGCCGATAGGCATTGATGCGGTTGATCTCCTCACCCAGGTATTCCCAAACCACCCGGGTGCAGGCCGGGTTGCGCCGGTCGCCGCTGGACACCCCGGACTTCAAACCGTTCAGGCGGGTGATGCGGCTCTTGAAGCTGGGGATGAGGATGGTCTGGCTCATCTCATTGAAGGTCAGCGACTCGTAGTCGATGAGGAACACCCGGTCCTGCAACTGGAACGCCGCGCCCAGGTAGCGGCAGCGCACCTCGGCATGCTGGTCGGTGGCGCTGGAGCGCTCCTGGCGTTCCTGGCGCTCGAACAGGAAGCGGCCGCGTTCTTCCCACAGGTGCACCAGCGACACCAGGATGGTGCCGGGCACCGACATGCAGTTGGAATACTCGAAGTAATAACCGCAATAGCGCGACAGATTGCCGGCATGTTCGTGCAGCGGGCGGAACAGTTCGCTGATCGGGTCGCCGGGCTGGTCAGCGACAGCCGACACACGCGCGCCAATGAGGCGGGCGAACTGTTCGGCCGGAAGGTTCAGCTCGTAATCCTCTACACCGAAGAAATCCCCGATGCGCTTGAGGTTGAAAGGCGTCGGGCGGCTCTGCCCGCTCAGGTACTTGTTGAACTGCGCGCGGTTGATCGAGAGCTGCCGGCAAACTTCGGAGATAGAGCGGTAATGGCTGCAGGCCAGCTTGAGGTTGGTAGCGAAATGATCGCTCATGACTGGAGACTCAGGTGACGCGAATGATGCCAGTGTAGCATCAAGTCGCACCAAAACAGAGCAAGCCGCGAAATTGTAACCACTCTTGTCATGGCCAACCATGCGCCCCAACGCATAGCGGTGCGCCTGCCGTCCGCTGTCTTTTCACACGAAGAATAAGAATCGAGGTCATTTTCCAATGCTCGAAGCACTCAACGATTTCCTTTCGGGGAAACTCCTCATCGTGCTGATCGTCGGTCTCGGCGGTTACTTCACCATCCGTTCGCGGTTCGTTCAGTTCCGCCATTTCGGCCACATGTTCGCCGTCTTCAAGGAATCGCTGCGTGGCCAGGCAGGCCAGCTGAGTTCCTTCCAGGCCTTGATGCTGAGCCTCGCCGGCCGTGTTGGCGCCGGTAACATCGCCGGTGTCGGCATCGCCGTGACCCTGGGTGGCCCAGGCGCGGTGTTCTGGATGTGGGTCACTGCCCTGGTCGGCATGGCCAGCAGCTTCTTTGAATGCACCCTGGCCCAGGTCTACAAGCGCGCCGACGGCGACGGCCTGTACCGTGGCGGCCCGGCCTACTACATCCAGCACGGCCTGAAGCGTAAAAGCATGGCCATCGTGTTCTCGATCCTGTTGCTGGTCACCTACGGCTTCGCCTTCATCGGCCTGCAGTCGTACACCGTGACCCACTCGCTGCAAAACGCCTTCGCCTTCGACCCGCGCCACACCGGCATCGTCCTGGCCGTGCTGCTGGCCATCACCTTCCTCGGTGGCATCAAGCGCATCGCGGCGGTGTCGGACCTGCTGGTACCGATCAAGACCCTGGCCTACATCGGCGTGACCCTGTACGTGATCGGCACCCAGATCGAACACGTGCCAGCCATGCTTGAAACCATCTTCAAGAGCGCCTTCGGCCTCGACCCAGCGTTCGGCGGCCTGCTCGGCAGCGCCATCGTCATGGGCGTGAAGCGTGGCGTGTTCGCCAACGAAGCGGGCCTGGGCAGTGCGCCGAACGTGGCTGCCGTGGCCGCCGTGAAGCACCCGGGCGCCCAGGGCGTGGTCCAGGCGTTCAGCGTGTTCCTCGACACCTTCGTGATCTGCACCTGCACCGCGCTGCTGATCCTGCTGTCGGGCTTCTACACCCCGGGCTTCGAGGGTGACGGCATCGTCCTGACCCAGAACTCGCTGGCCGCCGTGGTCGGTGACTGGGGCCGCCTGTTCGTCAGCGTGGCACTGTCGCTGTTCGTGTTCACCTGCATCCTCTACAACTACTACCTGGGCGAGAACAGCCTGCAGTTCCTCAGCCGCAACCGCGTGGTGCTGCTGGCGTTCCGTGCCCTGGTACTGGCGCTGGTGGTGTGGGGTTCGATGCAGGACCTGTCGACCGTGTTCGCCTTCGCCGACATCACCATGACCTGCCTGGCCTTCGTCAACCTGGTGGCCCTGGCCCTGCTGTTCAAGGTCGGCCTGCGGGTGATGCGCGACTACGATGACCAGCGCAAGGCCGGCATCCAGCAGCCCGTGTTCGACTCGTCGAAGTTTGCCGACCTGGACCTGGACCGCAACGCCTGGCCTGCCAATCCGCAGGCGGAAACAGCCACTGACAAAGCCGTCGGCCAAGCTCAGCCGCAGCGCTGATATCCTGCCCTGCCCAGCCGCCCCGTCCGTGGGCGGCTGCTCTACCTCCGCTCACCGCTACGGATGCTTTCCATGCGTGCAGTCAAGAATCTCCTCGTCCTCTACACCGGTGGCACCATCGGCATGCTCGAAACCGCCGAAGGCCTGGCGCCAGCCGGTGGTTTCGACGCGCGGATGCGCGAACACCTCGCCCAGCTGACCGATGCGCCCCAGGTGCAATGGACGCTGCAGGAAATGAACCCGCTGCTCGACAGCGCCAACATGCAGCAGCACAACTGGCTGGCGATGCGCGATGCCATCGTCGCCGCGGTGGACGCCGGCCACGACGGCGTGCTGGTGCTGCATGGCACCGACAGCCTGGCCTACAGCGCCGCGGCGCTGTCGTTCCTGCTGCTGGGCCTGCCAGTGCCGGTGCTGCTGACCGGCTCGATGCTGCCGGCCGGCGCGCCCGGCAGCGATGCCTGGGACAACCTGTGCGGGGCCTTGCGCCAGATCGAACAGGGCCTGGAAGCTGGCGTGCAGCTGTACTTCCACGGCCAGCTGCTGCATGGCTGCCGGGCTTCGAAGCTGCGCAGCGAGGCCTTCGACGCCTTCGCCGCGCTACCGCGCCATCGTGAAGGCGAGCGTGCCGCCGAACTGCCTGTCGCCCTGGGCTATCGCCAGCAGCGCCAGCCGGTCAACCTGGCGGTGATGCCGGTGTTCCCGGGCCTGCAAGCCGGGCATCTGAAGGGGCTGCTCGACAGTGGCGTGCAAGGGCTGCTGCTGGAGTGCTATGGCAGCGGTACCGGGCCGTCGGATGACCAGGCGCTGCTCGACGTGCTGCGCGCGGCACGCCAGCGTGGTGTGCTGCTGGCTGCCATCAGCCAGTGTCCGGAAGGGTCGGTGGTGTTCGATACCTATGCGGCGGGCAATCGCCTGCGCGCGGCCGGGCTGGTCAGTGCTGGCGGCATGACCCGCGAGGCGGCGCTGGGCAAGATGTTTGCGCTGCTGGGTGCGGGGCTGGATGTGGATACTGCAGAGCAATGGTTTGCTCTGGACCTGTGCCGGGAACGGGCTTAAACCCTGGAAAATGGCGGAAGGCAGCGGGAGTCGAACCTGCCCGGGAACGGCTGCCGTCCCCAACCGGGTTTGAAGCCCGGCCGCGCCACCGGGCGCGATTGCCTTCCTTGAACTCAGTGCCTGGCCTGCTGCTGGGCCAGGGCGCTGTCGGCGCGGATGTGACGCTGGTCGGCCACCCGGCGGGTCAGGCCGATGCGGTCGAAGTATTCGAGAATCTGCACACTGCGCTTGCGACCGATGCCCAACATATCGCGAAACGCAGCAACCTGCACTATCGGCGTCTCGCTGGCCTGCCGCAGCAGCAGCTCTGCCATGCCCCGTAGCGTTGCCTCAGGGTAGAACAGGTCGCGCACCACCTGATGCACCAGGCCCAGCCGGGCCAGCTTGCGCAGCAGCAGGCGTACATCCGCCTCCGCGCAATGCTCTTCAGTCGCCAACGTCCGGACCCAGGGTGGGTCATACTGCCCTGCCAGCAACTTCGGCTGCAGTCGTTCCCACAACATGCTGTCGGCGGCGCTCAATTGCACCTTGTGATCAGGCAAATGCAGCCATGGCCCGCTGCTGGCGATCACTTCGTCATTGAGCAGCTCATCGAGCAGGCTGACAAACGCCGGGCGCTCCAGCGGCAACGCGGCGAAGCGGCGCAGGCGGTCGCGGTCCGGGCCAAGCTGGTCGGGCTCCTGTTCGTGGAACCGCGCCAGTTGTTCCAGTACCTGGTGCCTCAGTGCAAGCCATTGGCGCTTGGCGAACAGCAACGGGCCCTGGCGCGTGGCCACCACCATCACATCATTGGGCAACAGCCAGGTTTCACGCTGGCGATTGAACTGGCGCTCCAGGCGCTGCGGGTCTAGGCCACCGAGCGCGCAGGCGAGCAAAGCCGGCAGTGCCTCCTCCAGGTCATCGACATCGCGCAGCACCTGCAGCTGGCGCAGGCGTTCTTCACTGCGGCGCTGCCGGCTAGGCGCGAACGGGTCGAGCACCTTGCCGCCGCCGAGGGTGCGCTGGGCACGCTGATCCCGCAGCACCAGGCGGTCACCGTGTACCGCCTGCAACGGTGCGTTGAGCAGCAACTGGGCAAACATGCGTTGGCCAGCGGCCAAGGTTTCGCCTTCGAGCAAGGCCACCCGGGCCGTCACATCCTGGGTACCGAGGTGCACGTGAACGGCACTGAAATGCTCGAAAATGCGGGTTTCACCGGGTAGCAGGCACAGTTCGATATCCACCCGCACGCTGGGTGCATGCAACCATTCAGGTACCAGCCAGTCGCCTCGGTGCACCTGCTCTACCGTCAGGCGTTCGGCGACGATGTTCAGCGCCACCCGCTGACCGGCCTCGGCCACCAAGGCCACCTGGTTCTGCGCGTGCAGGCCGCGTACCCGCACCGGCTTGCCGGCCTTGCCCAGCAGCAAGGTGTCGCCGGTACTGACGCGCCCGGCCAGCGCCGTGCCGGTCACGACCACCCCGGCGCCGGTCACGGCGAAGGCGCGATCGACCGCCAGGCGAAAACCGCCGCGCACGCTGCGCTTACGCACCCGCACTTCGGCCTCCAGCAAGGCTCGGCGCAACACCTCGATACCCTGCCCGGTGATGCTCGACACAGGAAATTGCCGGGCCTTGGCATAAGGCCCCGGTGCCAGCAACGCCCTGACCTGCGCCTGCACCTCGGCCAGGCGTGCGGGCTCGACCCGGTCGCATTTGCTGATCACCACCAGCGCCTGGGGAATACCCAGCAGCTCGATGATCGCCAGGTGCTCGCGGGTCTGTGGCATTACCCCGTCGTCGGCGGCCACCACCAGCAGCACCAGGTCGATGCCATGGGCGCCGGCCAGCATGTTGTGGATAAACCGCTCATGGCCCGGCACATCGATGAAACCGGTCAACGCCGCCCCTTCGGCCAGCGCCGCGTAGCGGTAGCCGAGGTCGATGGTCATGCCACGAGCGCGCTCTTCCTGGCGCTGGTCACCAGCCTGGCCGGTGAGGGCCTGAAGCAGCGCGGTCTTGCCGTGGTCGATGTGGCCGGCGGTGCCGACGATCATTGCACTGGCCCCAACTGCAAGGCCGGCAGCTGCGCCAGCCACTGGGCCTCATCGTCGAGCTGGCGCAGGTCGAGCCACAAGGCGTCATCAGCGATGCGCCCGAGCACCGGCACCGGCAGGTCGCGCAGGGCCCGCTCCAGCACATGCAGGCTGCGCCCACGCAGCTTCTTCGATACTTGCGGGCGCAGGCACAGCGCCGCACTGGGCAGGCGTGCCACCGGCTGGCTGCCACTGCCGATCATGCCCAGCGCGGGCTCGACGCCAACTGCCCACTGCTCACCCAGACGGGCCTTGAGTTCTGGAGCCAGGCGCTCGGCCTGGGCCTGGATCTCGGCCTGGCTCCGGGTGAGCAGACGCAGGCTCGGCAGGCGTTCGGCCAGGCGGTCGGGGTTGCGGTACAGCGCCAGCACCGCTTCGAGTGCGGCGAGGGTGATCTTGTCGACGCGCAGTGCACGCTTGAGCGGGTTTTTCTTGATCCTGGCGATCAATTCCTTGCGACCGACGATGATACCGGCCTGGGGGCCGCCCAGCAGTTTGTCGCCGCTGAAGGTGACGATATCGGCGCCATCGACCAACGCCTGGCGCACCGTCGGCTCGGCGGGCAGCCCCCAGCGCGTGAGGTCGAGCAGGCTGCCACTGCCAAGGTCTTCAAGCAGTGGCAGTTCATGCTGGTGGGCGATACGCGCCAGTTCGGCAGTCGGTACCTGATGGGTGAAGCCCTGAATGCTGTAGTTGCTGCAGTGCACGCGCATCAGCAGGCCGGTGCGCGGGCCGATGGCGGCTTCATAGTCACGGGCGTGGGTGCGGTTGGTGGTGCCGACCTCGTGCAGCTTCACCCCGGCCCTGGCCATGATGTCGGGGATGCGGAAGGCACCGCCGATCTCGATCAGTTCACCACGGCTGATGATGCCTTCCTGGCGCGCGCCCAGGCTGTTGAGCGCCAGCAGCACGGCGGCGGCATTGTTGTTGACCACGGTGACGGCCTCGGCGCCGGTCAGCTCGCGGATCAGGCCTTCGATCAGGTCATCACGGTCGCCGCGCTTGCCGGTGGCCAGGTCAAATTCCAGGTTGAGCGGGTAGCGGGCGGCAGTCTGCATGGCTTCGACCGCTTCCTCGGGCAGCAGCGCGCGGCCGAGGTTGGTGTGCAGCACGGTCCCGGTGAGGTTGAACACGCGGCGTACCTGGCTGCGTTGCTGGATCGACAGGCGTTCGCCGGCACGGCCAATGAGGATTTCAGGGGCCAGTTCGGCACTGCTGAGCTCGCCGTTGCGGGCAGGGTCGCGCAGGTCGTCGAGCAGCTGGCGCAAGGTGGCCAGGACGGCGTCGCGGCCATGGCGTTCGATCAGCGGAAGGCAGGCCGGGTGGCGCAGGAGAGTATCGATGGAGGGCAGGCGTGGGGTGTCGCTGGCTAGGCTGGAGGACATGCGGTACTACCTTGGACTGATCCGTTGTCTGTGCTGGCCCCTTCGCGGGGCAAGCCCGCTCCCACAAGTGCTGTGCAACCCGGAAGGCCAGCGCAGTACCTGTGGGAGCGGGCTTGTCCCGCGAAGCAGGCGACTCGGTATTACAGTGTAGACACTCACCCACTACCCGGGCGCGAGCATCAGGTTGGGTGCCAGGCGATGGAATCCCTCCTCGTCCAGGCGGATATCCAGCGCCAGGCTGGCCAGGTCGTCAGCCAGTGGCTCGGCCGCCGCATCGTTTTCCAGATAGTTCTGCTTCAGGTAGCTCTCGCATGCCGGGCAGCATTCGGCCCGTAGCGGCGCCTTGCCCGGTGCATGGCGATCATCTTCGAGGCTGGTGTAGCGCAAATCCTTGCTCGATTCGCAATACACGCACTTGACCCGCACCACATGCCACTCACAGGCACACAGCGAACAGGCCAGGTAACGCAGGCCGTTGTGCTTGCCACGGTTGCGCACCACCCCGGCCATTGCCGGCGAACCACAGGCCGGGCACTGCGCCAGGCTACCGGCGGGCTTGAGCTCGGGTGCTGGCAGCGCCAGCAACCAGCTCGACCAGGCGGCCTGCAAGACCGCGCCAATGAACGGTACCAGTGCCGCCGGCACCGCATCGTATTGCCCGGCGAGCAAGGCGATACCCCAGCCCTTGCGCTGGCTGTCATCACTGTCACGCAAGGTTTGCAGCGCCTCGCCCAGCGCGCCACTGGCCTGGCTATCAAGGTGCGTGAGCAAGGCCTGCAACCAGACCAGCCAGGGCCCCTCACGCACCAGGCTGTCGGCTGCCAGCGGTGGCAAGCCATGACTTATGCACAGGCGCTGACGTGCCTCGGCCACCGGCAACCCGCCGGGAGGGTTATCCACAAGCTGCTGCTGGACGCGGCACAGCTGAGCGATCAGCCGCAGGTAATCACCCAGGGCATTGCCCTCGGCCAGGTGTTCCAGGCGCGCTGCGCGCAATGCAAACAGATTGGCAGGCGGCAGATGCAGAAACGGCGACATCACTGCCGACGCTTCGATCTGCCCGGGTTCGAGTATCGTGCTCAAGCGCTTATCCTTCTTTCCGTCCGTGATTGCCCGGCGTCTTGTCGCCGGTCACTTCGCGGTACCACAACTCATGGTGCTTGCGTGCCCAGGCGCGGCTGACCCAGCCATGCAGCATGGCGCCGATCGAGCCCTTGATCCAGATACCAGCGTAGATATGCACGATGATGCTGAGGATCAGCACGAACGCCGCCAGGGCATGGGCCAGCGCCGACAGGCGGATGATCTCGATGCCGAACAGCTGGCTGAAGTACGCGCGCCAGATCACCACGCCGCTGAGCAGCAGCACCAGCATGCACGCCAGCAGGGTCCAGAACAGCAGCTTCTGCCCGGCGTTGTACTTACCGATCGGCGGCACGCCCTCCTCCTTGTTCAGCATCACCCGGTCGACCCGACGCAGCCACAGGCGGTCGTTGGCGGTGATGAAGTTGGCGCGCCAGAAGCGGAACACCAGGCCGAGGAAGAACACGAACATCGCCACGCCGAGGAACGGGTGCAGGATGCGCGTCCATGGCCCGCCGCCGAACAGGTGGCTGAGCCAGAACAGCGCCGGGTGGAACAGCGCAAGCCCCGAGAGCCCCGCCGTCATGAACAGGATCGCGACGATCCAGTGGTTGGTCCGTTCGTTGGCGTTGTAGCGCAGGATGGGTTTGTTGTCGTTCATGGCCGCTGCTCCCCTTGCCCACCGGGCCTGGCCGGATCATAGACATGCACCGCAGGGTCCACCTGATGCACGCTGACGTCCGGCGGTGTGGGGTGCTCATCCTCCTCCACCCGCTGTGGGCCAACCCGCACATAGTGGAAGAACCCGGCCAGCACCGCCGCGCCCATGGCCAGCAGCGCCAGCGGCTTGGTGAAGCCCTTCCACAAGCCCACCAGCGGGCTGATCACCGGCTGGTCCGGCAGGCCGGCATACAGCTTCGGTGTGTCGGCATGGTGCAGCACATACATCACGTGGGTGCCGCCGACGCCGTCCGGGTCGTACAGCCCGGCCTGGTCGAAACCGCGCGACTTGAGGTCGACGATGCGCTCGGCGGCATGCACCTTCATCTCCTCCTTGCTGCCGAACACGATTGCCCCGGTCGGGCAGGTCTTCACGCAGGCTGGCTCCAGGCCCACGGTCACGCGGTCGGAACACAGGGTGCACTTGTACGCCTTGTGGTCCTTCTGCGAGATGCGCGGGATGTTGAACGGGCAGCCGGTGATGCAATAGCCGCAGCCGATGCAGTGGTCCTGGTTGAAGTCGACGATGCCGTTGGCGTGCTTGATGATCGCGCCCGGGCTCGGGCAGGCCTTCAGGCAGCCCGGGTCAGCGCAGTGCATGCAGCCGTCCTTGCGAATCAGCCACTCGAGGTTGCCGTCGTCGCGCTCGTGCTCGGTGAAGCGCATCAGGGTCCAGGTCTCGGCGGTGAGGTCCTGGGGGTTGTCGTAGGTGCCGTGGTTGTGGCCGACCTCGTCACGCAGTTCGTTCCACTCCGAGCACGCCACCTGGCAGGCCTTGCAACCGATGCACTTGGTGGTGTCGATCAGCTTGGCGACCTCTTCCTGCTGGCGTACCGAAGGCGGAACGGTGGTGGTGGCCGAGCGGGCGATGATGTCTTGGCTGGCCATCAGATTTTCTCCACTTTGACGAGGAACGACTTGGACTCCGGCGTCTGGGTGTTGCCATCACCGAGGAACGGCACCAGGGTGTTGGTCAGGTAGCCATGCCGCGTGGCCCCGGTGAACCCCCAGTGCAGCGGGATGCCGATCTGGTGCACGGTCTGGTTGTTGACCTGCAGCGGGCGAATCCGCTTGGTCACCACCGCCACCGCATCGATATGCCCCCGCTTGCTCGACACCCGCACCCGGTCACCGGCCTTGATGCCTTTTTCGTTGGCCAGCACCTCGCCGATCTCGACGAACTGCTCGGGCTGGGCGATGGCATTGAGGCGGCAGTGCTTGCTCCAGAAATGGAAGTGCTCGGTCAGCCGGTAGGTCGTCGCCGCGTACGGGAACTCGTCGTGCTTGCCGAGGGTGTCCCACACCGAATCGAAGATCCGCCCGGCCGGGTTGCTGGTGGCCTTCTTGTTCTGCGGGTGCAGCGGGTTGATGCCAATCGGCGTCTCGAACGGCTCGTAGTGCTCGGGGAACGGGCCTTCGGCCATCTTGTCGATGGCGAAGAACCGCGCCACGCCTTCGGGGTTCATGATGAACGGGTTCATCCCCGCCTCTGGCGGCGAGTCGACCTTGAAGTCGGGCACGTCGGTGCCAGTCCAGGCCTTGCCGTTCCACCACACCAGGCGCTTCTTCTCAGGGTCCCATGGCTTGCCTTGGGGGTCGCTGGAGGCGCGGTTGTAGAGGATGCGGCGGTTGGCCGGCCAGGCCCAGGCCCAGTTCTGCACCTGGTGCATACCGTACGGGTCGCTGTTGTCGCGGCGGGCCATCTGGTTGCCCTGTTCGGTCCAGCAGCCAGCGAAGATCCAGCAGCCGGACGCGGTGCTGCCGTCGTCTTTCATCTGGCCGAAGCCCGACAACTGCTGGCCTGCCTTGAGCGTGGCACCGGTGGCGTCGGTCAGGTCGGAGACCGCCCAGCCGTTCATCTCCTTGGCCAGTTCCTCAGGCGATGGCTCTTCGGGGATCTTGTACGGCCAGCTGATGTTCATCATTGCGTCGGGATAGGCGCCGCCTTCTGCCTGGTAGCGCTGGCGCAGGCGGATGAACAGCTCGCTCATGATCTGCACGTCCGTGCGGGTCTCGCCCGGGCCGTCGGCGCCCTTCCAGTGCCATTGCAGCCAGCGGCTGCTGTTGACCAGCGAGCCATCCTCCTCGGCGAAGCAGGTGGTGGGCAGGCGGATCACCTCGGTCTGGATATTGGCCGTGTCGACATCGTTGAACGGCCCGGCGTTGCGCCAGAATTCCGAGGTTTCGGTGGCCAGCGGGTCCATGATCACCAGCCACTTGAGCTTGCCCAAGGCCGCAGTGACGCGGTTCTTGTCCGGCAGCGCGGCAATCGGGTTGAAGCCCTGGCACAGGTAGCCATTGACCTTGCCCTGGTCCATCATCTCGAACATGCGCAACACGTCGTAGGCCGGCACGTCGAGCTTGGGCAGCCAGTCATAGCCCCAGTTGTTTTCTGCAGTGGCGTTGGCGCCGTACCAGGCCTTCATCAGGCTGACATGGAACTTGCCGTAGTTCTGCCAGTATGACAGCTGCCCCGGGCGCAGCGGCTTCGACGCACGTTTGTCGATGTAGGTGGCGTAGTCCTGCTCGGCATCGCCGGCCAGGGTCAGGTAGCCCGGCAACGAGTTGGACAGCAGGCCGAGGTCGGTCAGGCCCTGGATGTTGGAGTGCCCGCGCAGGGCGTTGACCCCGCCACCCGGCATGCCGACGTTGCCCAGCAGCAGCTGGACCATGGCCGCACTGCGGATGATCTGCGCGCCGATGGAATGCTGCGTCCAGCCGAGTGCGTAGAGGATCGTCATGGTCTTGCCCGGTACCGAGCAGGTGGCGATCTCTTCCCAGACCTTCATCATGGCGTCCTGCGGCATGCCGCAGGTCATGCTGGCCAGTTCCGGGGTATAGCGGCTGTAGTGCTGCTTCATCAGCTGGTATACGCAGCGCGGATGCTGCAGGGTCGGGTCGACCTTGGCGAAGCCGTCCTCGCCCAGCTCGTAGCCCCAGCCGGATTTATCCGCATACACGCGCTTGGCCTCGTCGTAGCCGCTGAACAGCCCGTCCTCGAAGCCATAGTTCTCTTTGACGATGAACGACACGTCGGTGTAGTTGCGCACATACTCGTGCTGGATCTTGTCGTTGCTCAGCAGGTAGTTGATCAACCCGCCCATGAAGGCGATGTCGGTACCGGTACGAATCGGCGCGTAGTAGTCCGCCACCGAAGCGGTACGGGTAAACCGCGGGTCGACCACGATCAGCCGCGCCTGGTTGTGCGCCTTGGCTTCGGTCACCCATTTGAAGCCGCACGGATGCGCCTCTGCTGCGTTGCCACCCATCACCAGGACCAGATTCGCGTTGGCGATATCGGACCAGTGGTTGGTCATGGCGCCACGGCCATACGTCGGGGCAAGACTTGCCACCGTCGGGCCATGTCAGACACGTGCCTGGTTATCGAACCCCAGCATGCCGGTTGCGCGGACGACCTTGTGGGTCAGGTAGCCTGCCTCGCTGGAGGCGGCGGAGGCAGCGAGGAAACCGGTGGTGAGCCAGCGGTTTACCGTTTGCCCCTGGGCGTTCTTCTCGATGAAGTTGGCGTCGCGGTCTTTCTTCATCAGGTCGGCGACGCGGTCGAGCGCCTCGTCCCAGCTGACCCGCACCCACTCGTTGCTGCCCGGCTTGCGCATTTCGGGGTACTTGAGGCGGCTCGGGCTGTGGATGAAATCGAGCAGCCCGGCACCTTTCGGGCACAACGTGCCGCGATTGACCGGGTGATCGGCGTCGCCTTCGATGTGGATGATGTTCTGTTTGACGTTCTTGCCCGCATCGCCCTGGCTGTACAGGATCAGGCCGCAGCCGACCGAGCAGTAGGGGCAGGTGTTGCGGGTTTCGATGGTGTGCGCCAGCTTGAAGTGACGCACCTGCTCGGCGAAGGCCGGCGTCGGGGCCATGCCCAACGCCGCCAGGCTCGAGCCTCCAAGGCCCACTGCGGCGACCTTGAAGAACTGCCGACGGTTGAGATCCATCGTGCACTCCTGATCAGGTGGTGGACGCACGGAACATGGCCGGCGCCTCTTGGTAGTCACGGTGGCGGCTAATTGATGGCCGCCAATAGATAAGACTAGTCAAGAAACGAGAAGGTGCGATGACATGGGTCAGGGGTGTGCGCACGAATGGTGAAGGAGTGACTGCCCCGAAACAGATGCAGGAGCCGGCTTGCGGGCGGCGCTCGATTTCATAAGCGTTGAACATGGTGAGGCGAGCACCAGTTGTGCCCTGACCCATTCTGCTGACATGGGGGGCATCGAACCATTGACCAACACTGCCGCGCCCGATCCGGCGAACCCGGCCTAAACATACCAGGCAATGTCATGCATGCAGCTACGAATTACCTGACAATCTTGGCCAAAGCACTGGTCAGTTGATAGCCATATTGAACTTATCGCCATCCAGATAACGCACTTGAACCTCACCACTGACATCTCTCCCGTCGCGGGAGATAAGTTTGTAGCGTGACAAGAGAAACACCTCTCGGCTGACGGCCCTTTTACCGTAAAGGTGGGAACCCAAAGCGACAAGAGCTCCACCCACACTGAATATCGGACCTGGGTACATCTGCACGTACTGAAGCAAGGTCGGGCCAGTCATTCTGCTGTAAGTAATCGTCTCAGGGCCGAAAACCGCTGTACTGAAGCCCACGAGGGCAATTACACCACCTACCGCCATCGCCAAGCCGCCGAAAAAACCGACACCATCGTCGATACCTTCAAGATAGGCCGCATAGTCTTCGCTGAATCCGGGGACCTGATAGTCCCCTGCCGAAGCTTTCAGTTTGATTTCCTTTTGAACAAACTCATCATTGCTTGGCTGCATGATCCACTCCTTTGAAAACATGGATACTAAGCAACGGCGGTGGCAGATAGTTGGCGCAAGAGCAGCTTCAGAAATGCCCTACAACACAAAGAGATACTTCGCCCGAATATTTTCAGTCCGCATCCAGTCGCATGCCTGTAGACTCATGGCGCTTGTGAGATCCTAAAAACAACGCGGCAGGTTACGGGCCACATTGAGTGCCGCGCTGCTCTGGGCCACCGGCATGATCTCGACCGTATTGATATTCACATGCCCTGGCTGCTCGGCGATCCATGCCACCGTGGCGGCGATGTCCTCCGGCAAGATGGCCTCCACATCGCGGTAGAGGGCTTGCACGGCCTCCAGGTCGCCGTTCAGGCGCACCACCGAAAAGTCGGTGCCCGAGCACAACCCCGGCTCGATATTGCTCACTCGCACACGGGTGCCTGCCAGGTCGGCGCGCAGGTTGAGGCTGAACTGGCGGACGAACGCCTTGCTGGCGCCATACACATTGCCACCCGGGTACGGATAAGTGCCGGCGATGGACCCCATGTTGATGATCATGCCGCTGTCGGCCTCCACCATCTGCGGCAGGACTTTGTGGGTCACCATCGCCAGGCCGGTGACGTTGGTGTCGATCATCTGCTGCCAGTTCTGGCTACTGCTGACCTGAGCGCGATCGACACCCAGCGCCAGCCCGGCATTGTTCACCAGCAGGTCAATCTGCAGCGAGGCTGCACGGACTTGTTCGAACGCCGACTCGATCGACAGCGGATCGGTGACATCCAGCGCCAACGCAATGAAATTGTCGCCAAGCTCGGCTTCCAGCACTTGCAGCTTGTCCATGCGCCGGGCGGCGCCGATCACACGGTAGCCCTTGCCGATCAGGGTGCGGCAGATGGCCCGGCCAAAGCCCGAAGAAGCGCCGGTCACGAATGCAGTTTTCATCAGTTATCTCCTTAGAAGGGGGTCAAGCCAGGTACTTCACACCCAGGCTGGTAAACAGGCAGAGCATCGAGAACACCAACGCCTTGCGCACCACTTCATTGCCTTTGCGCAGGGCCAGGGCGCTGCCCAGGTGGTTGCCGAGGATGTTGCAGGCCACTAGCGGTAGCGCCAGCAGGTAAACGACCTTGCCCGCCATGACGAACGCCACCAGGGCGCCGATGTTGGAGGCGAAGTTGAAGGTCTTGGAGTTGGCGGAGCTGGAGACCAGGTCCATGCGCAGCAGGTAGTGGAACGCGATGATGAACATGCTGCCGGTGCCGGGGCCGAAGAAGCCGTCGTAGAAGCCGATGGCCAGGCAGATCAGCGGCACCACGGTGAACAGCATGCGCGGCGACAGTTCGCGCTCCTGCACCGGGCTGTCCTTGGGGGTGAGGAAGATGAGAATGCCGATCGGGATCAGCGCCAGGATGATCTTGCCCACGGTTTCCTGGGGGATCGACACGATCAGGTGCGCGCCCAGATAAGCCCCGAGCAATGAAAACGGCACCCCGACCAGCGCCACCTGCCAGACCATCTTGCTGTTGGCCAGGAAGTTGCGGATGGCCGCGAGTGTGCCGAGGGTGCTCACCAGTTTCTCCTGCCCGAGGGCAACCTGCGGTGGCATGCCCACCAGCAGAAAACCGGGCACCAGAAACAGCCCGCCGCCACCGGCGATGCTGTCGACAAAGCCTGCAACGAATGCGATAGCTCCCAGCATCAGGATCGCCAATAACCAGTGTTCTGCCCAGAAGGCGCCTAAACATTCCATATCGGACTCCAGCTTGCTGGCCTGAGGCCAGTCGGTGTGTGCGGCAAATGTTTTGTTTTATGAAACCGGTGAGAGGCCTTGAGCATTGAATCGATTCAATCATTGTAGTTACATAAATAACATCGATTCAATAGATTTAATCAACCTAGCAAGCAGGCGATTGAATCGATCAAATCAAACCGTTGATTTCAAAAGGTTTCTGATTTTTCAACGTGAAACCGTTGAAGCCCAGTCCACTTGAGCTCTGACGAACGCGCCATTCCGATGCCGATGACCGGAGGATCTACCAGACTAAATCGAGGCAATTTACGTGTAAGAGAACGCAATTACTTCCATCAGACCTTTCGTGCTAGGCTTCCGCGTTCTCGCAGATTCTGGTGCCATTTCTATGTGGGTTCCTCACTACAGCGACCTGGCGCAGCCGGTCTACCTGATGATCGCCGACGCCCTGGAACAGGACATCGGCAGTGGCCGGCTGGTGGCTGGCGAACGCCTGCCAACCCTCAAGGACCTGGCCGAGTCACTGGACGTGACACCCGGCACCATTGGCCGTGCCTATGACGAAGCCGCCAAGCGTGGCCTGGTGGTGGGTGAGGTTGGGCGCGGGACTTTCGTGCTGCCGCAACGCCAGGCGCAGCCCCCTGCCCCGCTTGCGCCTGCACGGCCCAGCCCCAGCTGCGCCGAGCGCGAGAGCGGGCAGATCGACTTGTCGATCATCAAGCCCAATGACGCCCACATGACCGATTGGCTGCGCGGCGCCATCAACGAACTGGCCCAGTCGCCCGACCTTGCTCAGGTGCTGGACTATGTCACCGAGGGCGGCCATGCGACCCACAAGCAGGCCGGTGCGGCCTGGATCCAGCGCTGGCTACCCGAAGCCCGCTGGCAGCAGGTGGTGCTGACGTCCGGCGCCCAGCATGGCCTGCTGGTGGCCATCAGCAGCCTGTCGAAGAGCGACGATGTGGTGCTGTGCGAATCGTTCTGCTACCCAGGCATCATCTCGCTGGCCCACAGCATGGGGCGTCGCCTGCGTGGCGTGGCCATGGACGAATTCGGGCTGATTCCCGAGGCGCTGCGTGCGGCATGCCTGGAACATCGCCCTTCGCTGCTGGTGTGCGTCACCACGCACCAGAACCCGACCAACTCGATCATGCCCCCTGCGCGGCGCGAAGCCATCGCCCAAATCGCTCGCGAGTTCGACCTGTTCATCGTCGATGACGACATCTATGGCTTTCTCGAACCCGCCCCGGACTACAAGCCGCTTGCCGCGTATGCCCCTGAGCGGTCGGTGTACCTCACCAGCCTGTCCAAGAGCGTGCTACCGGCACTGCGCATCGGCTACCTGTATGCCCCGCCGCAAACCCTCTCGCGGCTATCGTCGATGGTACGCAGCAGCGTCTGGATGCCATCGCCATTGATGGCGCAACTGGCCAGCAACCTGATCAACAGCGGCATGGCCGACCAATTGGCGCAGGTGCAGCAGGAGGAAGCGGCAGCACGCCAGCAGATGGCGCGAGAGATCCTGGGCAAGTACCAGATCCGCAGCCAGCCCAACAGCTTCCACATCTGGCTGGAGCTGCCTGAGCCCTGGACCAGTGACGAGTTCGCCAACCTGGCGCGCAACAATGGCGTCACGGTGGTCAGCGGCAGCCAGTTCCTGTCCGAGCGCAGCCATGCCACCTGTGGCGTGCGCATTGCCTTGATGTCTCCCACCCGCCAGGAGCTGGGCTTTGCCCTCACCAAATTGGCGAGCCTGCTGGATTCGCCGGAGCCGCGGTTGTTTTATTGAGCGGGGTTGTGGGAAGGACATAAAAAAACCCAGGGCAACTGCCCTGGGTTTCTGTTCCAGCTAGACGCCTACCGCTCGATCAGAACGGAATATCGTCATCGAAGCTGTCGAAGTCAGCCGCCGGCTGCGGTGCAGGCTGCTGTGGCGCCGGGCGCTGTTGCTGCTGCGGGCGCTGGGCCTGCTGGCGTGGCGGAGCCTGGTTGTACTGTTGCTGCTGGCCGCCACCGTAGTTGCCGCCACCCTGGTTGTACGGGTCACCGCCCTGCTGCTGGCCTTGCGGACGACCGCCGAGCAGCTGCATGGTGCCGTTGATGTCGACGATGATCTCGGTGGTGTAGCGCTTGATACCGTCCTTTTCCCACTCGCGGGTCTGCAGCTTGCCTTCGATGTAGCACTGCGAACCTTTGCGCAGGTACTCGCCGGCGATCTCGGCAACCTTGCCGAACAGCGACACACGGTGCCACTCGGTACGCTCGACCTTCTGGCCCGACTGCTTGTCGGTCCACTGCTCGCTGGTGGCCAGGCTCAGGTTGGTCACGGCGTTACCGTTGGGCAGGTAGCGGACTTCGGGATCCTGGCCACAGGTACCGACCAGAATGACTTTGTTAACCCCACGGGCCATAACGTTCTCCTAGGCTTCGCACGCCGAAGAGGCTGGATTCACCAGTCGCTCGAGGGTCGCACGGTCCAAAATTTTCGTATCCAGTTTGATATAGATGGCGGCTTCATCTGCCACCACCACGGCGTCGGTCACACCCGGCACGGCCATCAGGCGCTCGGTCAAGCCGGCTTCCCGAACTGCCTCTGGCGTCAGCGGCATGCGCAGGCTGGTCACATAGGGCGGCTCGTTCATGCGCAAGGCAACGACCAACCAGATGGCACACAGGATTGCGCAACCAAGGAACACCATGTTCAGCCCGCCGTGCTGGAACAGCCAGCCACCGAGGATTCCTCCCAGGGCGGCGCCGAGGAACTGACTGGTGGAATACACCCCCATCGCCGTCCCCTTGCCGCCAGCAGGCGACACCTTGCTCACCAGCGAAGGCAACGAGGCCTCCAGCAGGTTGAATGCGGTAAAGAATACCACGGTGCCAATCACCAGTCCGCGCAAACCGTCAGACCACTGCCAGAAGAACACTTCCGTCAGCAGCAGGACACTGACCGCACCGGCCAACACACGTTTCATCTTGCGCTTTTTTTCGCCGTAGATGATGAACGGGATCATTGCAAAAAATGAGATCAGCAGTGCGGTCAGGTACACCCACCAGTGCTGCTCCTTGGGCAGGCCGCCGCGCTCGACGAACGCCAGGGGCAGCGCGACGAAGCTGGCCATGAGGATGGCGTGGAGGATGAAAATGCCCACGTCCAGGCGTAGAAGGTCCGGGTGACGCAGGGTTGGGCCGAGGGCCTGGCGCGCTACACCCGACTCGCGGTGCTGCAAGGTGCTGTGGGTATTGGGTACGACGAAAGCGATCAACAGGATCCCGACCAGGGCAAGTCCTGCAGTTGCCAGGAACAATCCTGACAAGCCGAAGTGGCTTGTGAGCAATGGGCCAATGACCATGGCCACGGCAAACGACAGGCCGATGCTCATGCCGATCATCGCCATCGCCTTGGTCCGGTGCTGCTCACGGGTCAGGTCCGAGAGCAAGGCCATGACCGCAGCGGAAATTGCCCCGGCGCCCTGCAGGATTCGCCCGGCGATCACGCCCCAGATGGAGTCGGCCTGGGCCGCCAACAGGCTGCCCAGGGCGAAGACCACCAGCCCCAGGTAAATCACCGGCCGGCGGCCGATGCGGTCGGAAATCATCCCGAACGGGATCTGCAATACTGCCTGGGTCAGGCCATAGGCGCCAATGGCCAGGCCGATCAGCGCGGGGGTGGCGCCGGCCAGGTCCATGCCGTAGGTGGCCAGCACCGGCAAGACCATGAACATGCCCAGCATACGAAAGGCAAAGACCAGGGCCAGGCCGCTAGCAGCGCGGGTTTCGCCGCTGCTCATGCGCTCGTTGTGGGTGTCGTGCATGGATAAACCTCGTGTGAACCGGCGGCGATTCTATCAGTCCGACAGCCTGACGGCATCTACGCGACGCTTTGCCGCGTACTGGCAGCGCGCCGTATACTTCCTTGTTTATGCCCGCCGAGCGAGGCCGCAGTGGACAAGATCCTGATTCGTGGGGCCCGTACCCACAACCTGAAGAACATCGACCTGACCCTGCCGCGGGACAAGCTGATCGTGATCACCGGCCTGTCCGGATCCGGCAAGTCGTCCCTGGCGTTCGACACCCTCTACGCCGAAGGCCAGCGCCGCTACGTGGAATCGCTGTCGGCCTATGCCCGGCAGTTCCTGTCGATGATGGAAAAGCCCGACGTCGACACCATCGAAGGCCTGTCGCCGGCCATTTCCATCGAACAGAAGTCGACGTCGCACAACCCCCGCTCCACCGTCGGCACCATCACCGAAATCTACGACTACCTGCGCCTGCTGTACGCCCGCGTCGGTACGCCACGCTGCCCGGACCACGATATTCCGCTGGAAGCGCAAACGATCAGCCAGATGGTCGACCTGGTGCTGGAGCGCCCGGAAGGCAGCAAGCTGATGCTGCTGGCACCGGTGGTGCGCGAGCGCAAGGGTGAGCACCTGGCGGTGTTCGACGAGCTGCGCGCCCAGGGCTTCGTCCGTGCACGGGTCAACGGCAAGCTCTATGAGCTGGACGAACTGCCCAAGCTGGACAAGCAGAAAAAGCACAGCATCGACGTGGTGGTGGACCGTTTCAAGGTCCGCGCCGACCTGCAGCAGCGCCTGGCTGAGTCGTTCGAGACCGCGTTGAAGCTGGCCGACGGCATCGCCCTGGTGGCGCCCATGGACGACGAGCCCGGCGAAGAGATGATCTTCTCCGCACGTTTCGCCTGCCCGGTATGCGGCCACGCGATCAGCGAGCTGGAGCCGAAGCTTTTCTCTTTCAACAACCCGGCCGGTGCCTGCCCGACCTGCGACGGCCTGGGCGTGAAGCAGTTCTTCGACACCAAACGGCTGGTCAACAGCGAACTGACGCTAGCCGAAGGCGCGATTCGTGGCTGGGACCGGCGCAATGTGTACTACTTCCAGATGCTCGGCTCGCTGGCCGCGCATTACGGCTTCAGTCTGGAGGAGCCATTCGGCGAACTGTCGGCCGAGCACCAGAAGGTGATCCTGCAGGGCAGCGGCAAGCAGAGCGTCGACTTCAAGTACCTCAACGACCGCGGCGATATCGTCAAGCGCTCGCACCCGTTCGAAGGCATCGTGCCGAACCTTGAACGCCGCTACCGCGAGACCGAATCCGCCACCGTGCGTGAAGAGCTGGCCAAGTTCCTCGGCACCCAGCCCTGCCCGGATTGCCGCGGCACTCGCCTGCGCCGCGAAGCCCGCCACGTGTGGGTTGGCGAGAAGACTCTGCCGGCGGTGACCAACCTGCCGATCGGTGAAGCCAGCAACTACTTCGGTGACCTGACCCTGAGCGGGCGCCGCGGCGAGATCGCGGCGAAGATCCTCAAGGAGATCTGCGAGCGCCTGCAGTTCCTGGTCAACGTCGGCCTCGACTACCTGACCCTCGACCGCAGTGCCGACACGCTGTCTGGCGGCGAGGCCCAGCGTATACGCCTGGCCAGCCAGATCGGTGCCGGCCTGGTCGGGGTGATGTACATCCTCGATGAGCCATCCATCGGTCTTCATCAACGGGACAACGACCGCCTGCTGGCCACCCTCAACCACCTGCGCGACCTGGGCAATACCGTGATCGTGGTGGAACACGACGAGGACGCCATCCGCCTGGCCGACTACGTGGTGGACATTGGCCCAGGTGCCGGCGTGCATGGCGGCCAGATCGTCGCCGAGGGCTCGCCGCAAGAGGTCATGGACCACCCAGATTCGCTGACGGGCAAATACCTGTCCGGGCGCAAGAAGATTGTCGTGCCGGCCCAGCGCACCCCGCGCAACAAGAAGCTGCAGCTCAAGCTCAAGGGCGCACGTGGCAACAACCTGCAGAACGTCGACCTGGAACTCCCGATCGGCCTGCTGACCTGCGTGACCGGCGTGTCCGGCTCGGGCAAGTCGACGCTGATCAACAACACCCTGTTCCCCCTCGCCGCCACCGCCCTCAACGGCGCGAGCAGCCTGGAAGCCGCACCGCACAGCAGCATGGATGGCCTGCAGCACCTCGACAAGGTGGTGGACATCGACCAGAGTCCGATCGGGCGCACGCCGCGCTCGAACCCGGCGACCTACACCGGCATCTTCACGCCGATTCGCGAGCTGTTCTCCGGCGTGCCGGAATCGCGCTCGCGCGGCTACGGCCCGGGGCGCTTCTCGTTCAACGTCAAGGGCGGCCGTTGCGAGGCCTGCCAGGGCGACGGCCTGATCAAGGTCGAGATGCACTTCCTGCCGGATATCTACGTGCCTTGCGATGTGTGCAAGAGCAAGCGCTACAACCGCGAAACCCTGGAGATCAAGTACAAGGGCAAGAACATCCACGAGGTCCTGGAAATGACCATCGAGGATGCCCGCGAGTTCTTCGATGCGGTACCGGCGCTGGCGCGCAAGCTGCAGACGCTGATGGACGTGGGCCTTTCGTACATCAAGCTGGGGCAATCGGCGACCACCCTTTCCGGTGGCGAGGCGCAACGGGTGAAGCTGTCCCGTGAGCTGTCCAAGCGCGACACCGGCAAGACCTTGTACATCCTCGACGAGCCGACCACCGGCCTGCACTTCGCCGACATCCAGCAGCTGCTGGACGTTCTGCATCGCCTGCGTGACCACGGCAACACCGTGGTGGTGATCGAGCACAACCTGGATGTGATCAAGACCGCTGACTGGCTGGTGGACCTGGGGCCGGAAGGCGGTTCCAAAGGCGGGCAGATCATTGCCTGTGGTACACCGGAAGAGCTGACCAAGATGAAACAGTCGTATACCGGGCATTACCTCAAGCCGCTGCTGGAGCGTGACCGGGCCTGACGTTTGTGGGAGACATGAAAAAGCCCCTGGTACCGTTGGTGCCAGGGGCTTTTTCGTGAAGCTGTGGATAACTTACATCTGCGACTGCAGGTAGTTCTCCAGGCCGATGGCCTTGATCAGGCCCTGCTGCTTCTCCAGCCAGTAGGTGTGATCTTCTTCGGTGTCAGCCAGCTGCGCGCGCAGGATGTCGCGGCTGATGTAGTCCTTGTGCAATTCGCACAGCTCGATGCCTTTGCACAGCGCGCCGCGCACCTTGTACTCGAGCTTGAGGTCGGCCTCGATCATTTCCGGCACGGTGCTACCCACTTCGAGGTCATCCGCGCGCATGTCGGGCGTGCCTTCGAGCATGAGGATACGGCGCATCAGGGCATCCGCGTGCTGCGTCTCTTCTTCCATCTCGTGGTTGATACGCTCGTAGAGCTTGGACAGGCCCCAGTCTTCGTACATGCGCGAGTGGATGAAGTACTGGTCGCGAGCCGCCAGTTCGCCCTTCAGCAACGTGACGAGGTAGTTGATAACGTCCGGGTGACCTTGCATCGCCCTGATTCTCCCTGTGAAAACGGCTTGATGCACATAGTGTGAACCAGCTTTTGCGCTCGGTCACTGAAAAACGCGCAATTAGATGCAAAAAATCGGCTAAACAGTAGTGATATTCATTGAAAAACCGCCCAAATGAGGGCGGTTCTTCTTATCACTTCGACTTAGGCGAGCGTCACGCCCAATGCCTTGGCGATGCCTTCGCCGTAGGCCGGGTCGGCCTTGAAGAAGTACTGCAACTGGCGCTGAATGACATCCTCACTGACGCCCGCCATGGTGCCGGCGATATTGCCGATCAGCAGCGCCCTCTGCTCGTCGCTCATCAGGCGGAACAACGCACCGGCGTGGCTGTAGTAGTCGTCGTCCTCACGGTGGTCGTGGCGGTCCGCTGCGCCGCTCAGGGTCAGTGCGGGTTCGGCGTGGCGTGGCGACTGCTTCGGCGCATCGGCGTAGCTGTTAGGCTCATAGTTCGGCGCACTGCCGTAGCTGCCCATCGCCATCGAACCATCGCGCTGGTAGCTGTTCACCGGGCTGCGTGGGGCGTTCACCGGCAGCTGCTGGTGGTTGGTACCCACACGGTAGCGGTGTGCATCGGCGTAAGCGAATACGCGGCCCTGCAGCATGCGGTCGGGCGACAGGCCGACACCCGGGACCATGTTGCTCGGGCCGAACGCCGCCTGTTCCACTTCCGCGAAGTAGTTCAACGGGTTGCGGTTGAGCTCCAGTACACCGACTTCGATCAGCGGGTAGTCCTTCTGCGACCAGGTCTTGGTCACGTCGAACGGGTTCTCGTCACGGTTGGCCGCCTCGGCCTCGCTCATCACCTGGATGCACACGGTCCAGCGCGGGAAGTCGCCACGCTCGATGGCCTCGAACAGGTCACGCTGAGCATAGTCCGGATCGGTACCGGCCAGACGTGCAGCGTCGGCCGGTGCCAGGTTCTTGATGCCTTGCTGGGTCTTGAAGTGCCATTTGACCCAGGTGCGCTCGCCTTGGGCATTGATCAGGCTGTAGGTGTGGCTGCCGAAGCCGTGCATGTGCCGGTAACCGTCCGGGATACCGCGGTCGGAGAACAGGATGGTGACCTGATGCAGTGCTTCGGGCGAGTGCGACCAGAAGTCCCACATCATCTGGGCGTTCTTCAGGTTGGTTTGCGGGTGGCGCTTCTGGGTGTGGATAAAATCGGGGAACTTGAGCGGGTCGCGGATGAAGAACACCGGCGTATTGTTGCCAACAATGTCCCAGTTACCTTCCTCGGTGTAGAACTTCACCGCAAAGCCACGTGGGTCACGCTCGGTATCCGCCGAGCCGCGCTCGCCGCCAACCGTCGAGAAGCGCAGGAAGGTCTCGGTCTGCTTGCCGATCTGTTCAAACAGCTTGGCGCTGGTGTGCGAGGTGATATCGCGGGTGACGGTGAAGGTACCGTAGGCACCCGAGCCTTTGGCATGCACACGGCGCTCAGGGATATTCTCACGGTTGAAGTGGGCGAGTTTCTCGATCAGGTGGAAGTCGTCGAGCAGCAGCGGGCCGCGTGGGCCGGCGGAGCGGGAATTCTGGTTGTCGGCTACAGGTGCACCGCTGGCGGTGGTGAGAATCTTGCTCATGGGCTCTCCTTATCGGTTTTCAGGTGCCGGCTAACGGCTTGAGAAGGAGTATCGACGAGCGGTCGTTTCAGAACTAATTCATTACATGACTTGTATCAATAGAAATAAACAATACTTGCAGACACAAAAAACCGGGCACTAGGCCCGGTTCTTTGTAGCAGACAGAACGTCTTACTCAGCAGCTTCTACAGCACCGCCGACCGGACGATCAACCAGCTCGACGTACGCCATAGGCGCGTTGTCGCCAGCGCGGAAACCGCACTTCAGGATGCGCAGGTAGCCGCCCTGACGGGTGGCGTAACGCTTGCCCAGGTCGTTGAACAGTTTGCCAACAGCGGACTTCGAACGGGTACGGTCGAAGGCGAGACGACGGTTAGCAACGCTGTCTTCCTTGGCCAGGGTGATCAGCGGCTCGGCAACGCGGCGCAGTTCCTTGGCTTTCGGCAGGGTGGTTTTGATCAGCTCGTGCTCGATCAGCGACACTGCCATGTTCTGGAACATAGCCTTGCGGTGAGAGCTGGTACGGCTCAGGTGACGTCCACTTTTACGATGACGCATGATTCATTCCTTACCAAACACTACGTTCGGTGATTACGACGATCAGGCGGTCGCCTTGTCGTCTTTCTTAAGACTTGCAGGCGGCCAGTTGTCGAGGCGCATGCCGAGAGACAGACCACGAGAGGCCAGAACGTCCTTGATTTCAGTCAGGGACTTCTTGCCAAGGTTAGGAGTCTTCAACAGCTCTACTTCGGTACGCTGAATCAGGTCGCCGATGTAGTAGATGTTCTCCGCCTTGAGGCAGTTGGCCGAACGTACAGTCAGTTCCAGGTCGTCAACCGGGCGCAGCAGGATCGGATCGATCTCGTCTTCCTGCTCGACTACGACAGGCTCACTGTCACCTTTGAGGTCGACGAACGCGGCCAGCTGCTGTTGCAGGATGGTCGCAGCGCGGCGGATAGCCTCTTCAGGATCCAGGGTGCCGTTGGTTTCCAGATCAATGACCAGCTTGTCCAGGTTGGTACGCTGTTCAACACGGGCGTTTTCGACCACATAGGCGATACGACGCACCGGGCTGAACGAAGCGTCCAGCTGCAGACGGCCAATGCTACGGCTTTCGTCTTCGTCGGTTTGACGGGAGTCAGCCGGCTCGTAACCACGACCACGAGCTACGGTGAGCTTCATGTTCAGGGCGCCGTTGGACGCCAGGTTCGCGATTACGTGATCGGGGTTGACGATCTCGACATCGTGATCCAGCTGAATATCGGCAGCGGTAACCACCCCCGAACCCTTTTTCGACAAGGTCAGCGTAACTTCGTCACGACCGTGCAGTTTGATAGCCAGGCCTTTCAGGTTCAACAGGATTTCAATTACGTCTTCCTGAACACCTTCGATCGCGGAGTACTCGTGGAGTACGCCATCGATCTCGGCCTCGACTACTGCACAGCCAGGCATGGAGGACAACAGGATGCGGCGCAGCGCGTTGCCCAGGGTATGGCCGAAACCACGCTCGAGAGGCTCGAGCGTAATCTTGGCGCGGGTCGGACTGACTACCTGCACATCAATATGGCGGGGAGTCAGGAACTCATTTACCGAAATCTGCATGGATGCACCTATTTTCTAGCCCTTACTTGGAGTAGAGCTCGACAATCAGGTTTTCGTTGATGTCGGCAGACAGATCGCCACGAGCTGGAACGTTCTTGAAAACGCCCGACTTCTTAGCGGAATCTACGTCTACCCACTCAACGCGGCCACGCTGGGCGCACAGTTCAAGGGCTTGAACAATGCGCAGCTGGTTCAGCGACTTCTCGCGAACCGCGACCACGTCACCCGGACGAACTTGGTAGGATGGAATGTTTACAGTCTTACCGTTGACGCTGATTGCTTTGTGCGAAACCAGCTGACGGGATTCGGAACGAGTCGAACCGAAGCCCATACGGTAAACGACGTTATCCAGACGGCACTCGAGCAGTTGCAGCAGGTTCTCACCGGTTGCGCCTTTTTTCGAGGCAGCAGCTTGGTAGTAACCGCGGAACTGACGCTCCAGAACACCGTAGATACGACGGACTTTTTGTTTCTCGCGCAGCTGGGTACCGTAGTCGGACTGACGGCCACGGCGCTGGCCGTGGATACCTGGGGCTGCTTCGATGTTGCACTTCGATTCCAGAGCGCGAACGCCGCTCTTCAGGAACAGGTCGGTGCCTTCACGACGAGACAGTTTGCATTTTGGACCAATGTAACGTGCCATTCTTCTGTCTCCTGATTACACGCGACGCTTCTTCGGCGGACGGCACCCGTTGTGCGGGATTGGCGTCACGTCGGTGATGCTGGCGATCTTGTAGCCGCAGCTGTTCAGTGCACGAACGGCGGATTCACGACCTGGACCTGGACCCTTGACGTTGACGTCGAGGTTCTTCAGACCATATTCCAGCGCAGCTTGACCAGCACGCTCAGCAGCGATCTGGGCTGCGAACGGGGTGGATTTGCGCGAACCACGGAAACCCGAACCACCGGAAGTAGCCCAGGACAGTGCGTTGCCCTGACGGTCGGTGATGGTCACGATGGTGTTGTTGAAAGAAGCGTGGATGTGGGCGATGCCATCAACCACTGTCTTTTTGACTTTCTTACGAGGACGAGCAGCAGGTTTTGCCATGTCTATATTCCTGGGCGATTACTTGCGGATCGGCTTACGCGGGCCCTTGCGGGTGCGTGCGTTGGTCTTGGTGCGCTGACCGCGAACCGGCAGACCTTTACGATGACGCAGGCCGCGGTAGCAACCCAGGTCCATCAAGCGTTTGATCTTCATGTTGATGTCACGACGCAGGTCACCTTCGGTGGTGAACTTCGCGACTTCGCCACGCAGGGTTTCGATTTGCTCGTCGCTCAGATCCTTGATCTTAGCGGCTGGGTTGACACCAGCGTCTGCACAGATCTTCTGTGCAGTTGTGCGACCGACACCATAGATGTAGGTCAGCGAGATAACAGTATGCTTGTTATCTGGAATGTTGACGCCTGCAATACGGGCCATTCAGTGGGACTCCAATTGACAGCTACCTACGCCCCGGAAGCCAAGAAATAGGGCGCGAGATAATATCGCTGTAGAAACGAATAATCAACCCAGCAGCACACTAGCTGCTGGGTTTGAAGCGCAGATCACACTCAGCCTTGGCGCTGTTTGTGACGCGGTTCCGCGCTGCAGATCACTCGTACGACGCCTTCGCGACGGATGATCTTGCAGTTACGGCACAGCTTTTTCACCGATGCACGAACTTTCATTACCGACTCCTCGAACCTTAGGGGCGTATCAGCGCAGCAGACCGCTGCCGCCGTAGCCTTTCAGGTTGGCTTTCTTCATCAGGGATTCGTACTGGTGCGAAACGAGGTGCGATTGTACTTGGGACATGAAGTCCATCACAACCACTACCACAATCAGCAACGAGGTCCCGCCAAGGTAGAACGGCACATTTGCTGCCACCACCAGGAACTGGGGCAGAAGGCAGACGGCCATCATGTAAAGAGCACCGAACATGGTCAGACGAGTCAGAACGCCATCAATGTAGCGCGCGGACTGCTCACCAGGACGGATACCCGGAATAAAGGCACCGGACTTCTTCAGGTTTTCCGCTACGTCTTTCGGGTTGAACATCAACGCTGTGTAGAAGAAGCAGAAGAAAATGATCCCTGCACTAAACAGCAGAATGTTCAACGGCTGACCAGGAGCGATCGACTGCGAGATGTCCTGCAGCCAGCCCATACCTTCGGACTGACCGAACCAGGCACCCAGCGAAGCCGGGAACAGCAGAATGCTGCTCGCGAAAATGGCCGGGATAACCCCCGCCATGTTCACCTTCAGCGGCAAGTGGCTGGTCTGCGCGGCAAAGACCTTGCGGCCCTGCTGACGCTTGGCGTAGTGAACGGCGATACGACGCTGACCACGCTCAATGAACACCACAAAACCGATGATCGCTACTGCAAGCAAACCGATTGCGACCAGGGCGAAAATGTTGATATCGCCTGTGCGTGCAGACTCGAAAGACTGCCCGATTGCTCTCGGAAGACCGGCAACGATACCCGCGAAGATCAACATCGAGATACCGTTGCCCACACCGCGCTCGGTGATCTGCTCGCCCAGCCACATCATGAACATCGCGCCTGCCACGAAGGTGGAGACAGCAACGACATAGAAGCCGAGGCCTACAGAAAACGCCACGCCCTGGTTGGCCAGGCCAATGGACATGCCAATGGCTTGAACCAGTGCCAGGATAACGGTGCCGTAGCGGGTGTACTGGCTGATCTTGCGACGGCCAGCTTCACCTTCCTTCTTCAACTGCTCCAGTTGCGGGCTGACCGCCGTCATCAGCTGCATGATGATCGATGCCGAGATGTACGGCATGATCCCCAGTGCAAAGATACTCATGCGCTCAAGCGCGCCACCGGAAAACATGTTGAACAAGCTAAGAATGGTCCCCTCATTCTGCCGAAACAGATCCGCCAGACGGTCCGGATTGATGCCAGGAACCGGGATATGCGCACCTATCCGATAGACGATGATCGCCATGAACAGAAAGCGCAGACGAGCCCAGAGTTCCGACATCCCGCCCTTACCGAGCGAAGAGAGAGCACCTTGCTTAGCCATTTATTCCTCGAATTTGCCGCCAGCTGCTTCGATAGCCGCACGCGCACCCTTGGTGGCTGCGATGCCCTTGATGGTGACTGCGCGAGTGACTTCGCCAGACAGCATGATTTTCACACGCTGTACGTTCTGGCCAATCACGTTGGCGTCCTTCAGGGACTGTACGGAAACCACGTCGCCTTCCACTTTGGCCAGCTCGGACAGACGCACTTCAGCGCGGTCCATGGCTTTCAGGGAAACGAAGCCGAACTTCGGCAGACGACGGTGCAGCGGCTGTTGACCGCCTTCGAAGCCAGGAGCGATCGAACCACCGGAACGGGAGGTCTGACCTTTGTGGCCACGGCCGCCGGTCTTACCCAGACCGCTACCGATACCACGACCTGGACGATGCTTCTCGCGACGGGAACCCGGCGCTGGACTCAGATCATTGAGTTTCATCGATTAACCCTCGACCTTCAGCATGTAGTAAGCCTTGTTGATCATCCCGCGGTTCTCGGGAGTATCCTGGACTTCTACAGTGTGACCGATGCGACGCAGACCCAGACCTTTAACGCACAGTTTGTGGTTAGGCAGGCGGCCCGAGACGCTCTTGATCAGCGTTACTTTTACGGTTGCCATGATTAGAAGATCTCCTCAACGCTCTTGCCGCGCTTGGCAGCAATGGACTCAGGAGATTGCATGGCTTTCAGACCCTTGAAGGTGGCGTAAACCACGTTCACTGGGTTGGTCGAACCGTAGCACTTGGCCAGGACGTTCTGAACACCAGCAACTTCCAGGACGGCACGCATGGCGCCGCCGGCGATGATACCGGTACCTTCCGAGGCAGGCTGCATGTAAACCTTCGAGGCGCCGTGGGCAGCCTTGGTGGCGTACTGCAGGGTGGTGCCCTTCAGGTCAACCTGGATCATGTTGCGACGAGCAGCTTCCATGGCTTTCTGGATCGCAGCAGGTACTTCGCGCGATTTGCCACGGCCGAAACCAACGCGGCCCTTGCCATCACCCACCACGGTCAGCGCGGTGAAGGTGAAGATACGGCCGCCTTTAACGGTTTTAGCTACGCGGTTAACTTGAACCAGCTTCTCGATGTAGCCTTCGTCGCGCTTTTGATCGTTATTTGCCATAACTTAGAACTCCAGCCCGCCTTCACGAGCAGCATCAGCCAGCGCTTTGACGCGGCCGTGGTACTTGAAGCCGGAACGGTCAAAGGCAACTTGAGATACACCGGCGGCTTTCGCACGCTCAGCTACCAGCTTGCCAACCTTAGTGGCCGCGTCGATGTTGCCAGTGGCGCCATCACGCAGGTCTTTGTCCAAGGTCGAGGCGCTTGCCAGAACCTTGCTGCCGTCGGCCGAAATGACCTGGGCGTAGATGTGCTGCGAGGAGCGGAACACGCACAGGCGCACAACTTCGAGTTCGTGCATCTTGAGGCGTGCTTTGCGAGCGCGACGCAGTCGAATAACTTTTTTGTCGGTCATTTGCTAGGCCCTACTTCTTCTTGGCTTCTTTACGACGGACTGCTTCGTCCGCGTAACGCACACCCTTGCCCTTATAAGGCTCTGGCGGACGGAACCCGCGGATTTCAGCGGCCACCTGACCTACCAGCTGCTTGTCGATACCCTTGATCAGGATGTCGGTCTGGCTAGGCGTTTCAGCGGTGATGCCGGCTGGCAGTTCGTAGTCCACTGGGTGAGAGAAGCCCAGGGCCAGGTTCAGGATTTCGCCTTTGGCCTGCGCCTTGTAACCAACACCGACCAGCTGGAGCTTGCGCTCGAAGCCTTGGCTTACGCCTTGGACCATGTTGTTCACCAGGGCACGGGTAGTACCGGCCATGGCGCGAGCTTGCTGGTCACCGTTGCGAGCGACGAAACGCAGCTCGCCAGACTCTTCGGTAACTTCAACAGACGAGTGAACGTTCAGTTCGAGAGTGCCTTTGGCACCCTTCACCGAAAGCTGCTGACCGGCGAATTTGACTTCGACACCGGATGGCAGCTTAACGGGGTTCTTAGCGACGCGAGACATGCCTATCTCCCCTTAGAACACTGTGCACAGAACTTCGCCGCCGACACCGGCAGCGCGCGCAGCGCGGTCAGTCATCACACCTTTGTTGGTGGAGACAATAGACACGCCCAGACCGCCACGAACTTTCGGCAGGTCGGAGACGGCCTTGTACTGGCGCAGGCCAGGACGGCTGGAACGCTTCAGTTCCTCGATGACCGGACGGCCTTCGAAGTACTTCAGTTCGATCGAAAGGGAAGGCTTGGCCTCACCAGTTACCTGGTAACCAGCAATGTAACCTTCGTCTTTCAGAACTTTGGCAACCGCGACCTTCAGGGTGGAGGAAGGCATGCTTACGACGGACTTTTCAGCCATCTGGGCATTACGGATGCGAGTTAGCATGTCCGCTAACGGGTCCTGCATACTCATGGGCTAGATGCTCCTGATACAAGAAATATTAGCCTTGCGGCTATCACAACCACCCAAGCGGGCAGGGTAAAAAACCCAGGCTCGGGTGAGCCGGTCATTCTAGACACAAGGCAGAAACGAAACAAGCCCCACGAGGGGGCTTGTTTGTTGGTGAGGTCACCGGCGGTCGGAAGATCGCTCCCCTTCCACCGGGATCACACCTGCAGCGATTACCAGGAGGCTTTGACCAGGCCTGGTACGTCGCCGCGCATTGCAGCTTGGCGCAGCATGTTACGGCCCAGGCCGAACTTACGGTATACACCGTGAGGACGACCGGTCAGGCGGCAACGGTTGCGCAGGCGCGAAGCGCTGGCGTCGCGTGGCTGCTTCTGCAGAGCGACTACGGCAGCGAAACGCTCTTCTGGAGAGGCGTTTACGTTGACGATGGTCGCTTTCAGCTCAGCACGCTTCTTAGCGAACTTGGCTACCGTGAGCTGACGCTTCAGCTCGCGGTTTTTCATGCTCTTCTTGGCCATTTTCCTACTCCAATCAGTTGCGGAACGGGAATTTGAATGCACGCAGCAGAGCGCGGCCTTCGTCATCCGAACGAGCAGTGGTGGTCAGGGTGATGTCCAAACCGCGCAGAGCATCGATCTTGTCGTAATCGATTTCCGGGAAGATGATCTGCTCTTTCACGCCCATGCTGTAGTTGCCACGGCCATCGAAGGACTTGGCATTCAGGCCGCGGAAGTCGCGTACCCGAGGCAGGGAGATCGCCAGCAGGCGGTCCAGGAATTCGTACATCTTGTCGCTACGCAGGGTCACCTTGACGCCGATCGGCCATCCCTCACGGACTTTGAAGCCCGCGATGGATTTACGAGCGAAAGTCACGACCGGCTTTTGACCGGTGATCTTTTCCAGGTCAGCAACAGCGTGCTCGATGACTTTCTTGTCGCCGATCGCTTCGCCCAGACCCATGTTCAGGGTGATCTTGGTAACGCGCGGAACTTCCATCACGTTCGACAGCTTAAGTTCTTCCTTAAGCTTAGGAGCGATTTCGTTCCGGTAAATCTCTTTCAGTCGTGCCATGGTCTTCTACCTAGCAGTGTTCAAGCATCAACCGCTTTTTGGGTCGACTTGAAGACACGAATTTTCTTACCGTCTTCTACTTTGAAACCAACGCGGTCAGCCTTGTTGGTTTCGCCGTTGAAGATGGCAACGTTGGAAGCGTGCAGAGGCGCTTCTTTTTCGACGATACCGCCCTGAACGCCCGCCATCGGGTTAGGCTTGGTATGACGCTTGACCAGGTTCACGCCACCGATGACCAGACGGTCATCAGCCAGAACCTTCAGCACCTTACCGCGCTTACCTTTGTCTTTGCCGGCGATCACGATGATCTCGTCGTCACGACGAATCTTTTGCATGTCGGATCTCCTTACAGCACTTCAGGGGCGAGCGAGACGATCTTCATGAACTTCTCAGTACGAAGTTCACGGGTCACTGGCCCGAAGATGCGAGTGCCGATCGGCTCTTGCTTGGTGTTCAGCAGAACAGCAGCGTTGCCGTCGAAACGAATGATGGAACCGTCAGCGCGACGTACACCGTGACGGGTACGGACGACAACAGCGGTCATCACCTGGCCTTTTTTGACCTTACCGCGCGGAATTGCTTCCTTGACGGTTACTTTGATGATGTCACCGATGCCGGCGTAACGGCGGTGCGAGCCGCCGAGCACCTTGATGCACATGACGCGACGAGCGCCGCTGTTATCGGCCACATCGAGCATGGATTGAGTCTGAATCATAAAATTTCTCCGACCCCTAGCCCTTAGACTTCAACAGCGCGTTCGAGGACTTCAACCAGTGCCCAGGACTTGGTCTTGGCCAGCGGACGGGTTTCACGGATGGAAACCTTGTCGCCGATTTTGCACTGGTTGGATTCGTCGTGCGCGTGCAGCTTAGTCGAACGCTTAACGTATTTACCGTAGATCGGGTGCTTTACGCGACGCTCGATCAGAACGGTGATGGTCTTGTCCATTTTGTCGCTGACGACACGGCCAGTCAGCGTACGGACGGTTTTTTCAGCTTCAGCCATGATCACTTACCTGCCTGCTGGTTAAGCACAGTTTTCACGCGAGCGATGTCACGCTTAACTTGCGAGAGCAGGTGCGACTGCCCCAACTGGCCAGTTGCTTTCTGCATACGCAGATTGAACTGGTCGCGCAGCAAGCCGAGCAGTTGCTCATTCAGTTGCTGTGCAGATTTTTCACGAAGTTCATTCGCTTTCATCACATCACCGTCCGCTTAACAAAGGAGGTGGCGAGAGGCAGCTTTGCAGCAGCCAGGGCGAAAGCTTCGCGCGCCAGCTCTTCAGAAACACCCTCGATCTCGTACAGGACTTTGCCTGGCTGGATCTGGGCAACCCAGTATTCCACGGAGCCCTTACCTTTACCCATACGAACCTCGAGAGGCTTCTTGGAGATCGGCTTGTCCGGGAACACACGGATCCAGATCTTACCGCCACGCTTGACGTGACGGGTCAGCGCACGACGTGCGGACTCGATCTGGCGAGCGGTGAGGCGACCGCGAGCAACAGCTTTCAGGGCGAATTCGCCGAAGCTGACTTTGCTACCGCGCAGTGCCAGACCACGGTTGTGGCCAGTCATCTGCTTGCGGAATTTTGTACGCTTTGGTTGCAACATTTGGCGTACCCCTTACTTAGCAGCTTTTTTACGAGGCGCTGGTGCTTGTGGTTTCAGTTCTTCTTGGCGACCACCAATAACTTCGCCTTTGAAGATCCAAACCTTCACACCGATCACACCGTAAGTGGTGTGAGCTTCGTAGGTGTTGTAGTCGATATCGGCACGCAGGGTGTGCAGAGGCACACGACCTTCGCGATACCACTCGGTACGAGCAATCTCAGCACCGCCGAGACGACCGCTCACCTGGATCTTGATGCCCTTGGCACCAATACGCATGGCGTTCTGTACGGCGCGCTTCATGGCGCGACGGAACATTACGCGGCGTTCCAGCTGCTGAGCTACGCTCTGCGCAACCAGCATAGCGTCGAGTTCCGGCTTGCGGATCTCTTCGATGTTGATGTGCACAGGCACACCCATCTGCTTGGTCAGGTCCTGACGCAGCTTCTCGACATCTTCACCTTTCTTCCCGATAACGATACCTGGACGAGCGGTGTGGATGGTGATGCGTGCAGTTTGAGCCGGACGATGAATATCGATACGGCTTACGGACGCGCTTTTTAGTTTGTCTTGGAGGTACTCACGCGTTTTCAGATCCTTCAACAGGTAATCTGCGTAAGTAGCACCGTCTGCGTACCAGACGGAGGTGTGCTCCTTGACGATTCCCAGGCGAATGCCAGTGGGATGTACTTTCTGACCCATCTGATCGACTCCGTTACTTGTCCGCAACCTTGACAGTGATATGGCAAGACCGCTTGACGATGCGATCAGCACGGCCTTTGGCACGTGGCATGATGCGCTTCAGCGAACGCCCTTCGTTGACGAAGACGGTGGAGACCTTCAGGTCATCAACGTCTGCGCCTTCGTTGTGTTCGGCGTTGGCTACGGCCGACTCGAGGACTTTCTTCATGATTTCAGCGGCTTTTTTGCTGCTGAAGGCCAACAGGTTGAGCGCTTCGCCCACCTTCTTCCCGCGGATCTGGTCGGCGACCAAGCGGGCTTTCTGGGCGGAGATGCGAGCGCCCGACAACTTAGCGGCTACTTCCATATCCTTACCCCTTAACGCTTGGCTTTCTTGTCAGCCACGTGCCCGCGATAGGTGCGGGTACCGGCGAACTCGCCCAGTTTGTGGCCGACCATGTCTTCGTTCACGAGAACTGGGACATGCTGGCGACCGTTGTGAACCGCGATGGTCAGACCGACCATTTGTGGCAGGATCATCGAGCGACGCGACCAGGTTTTAACTGGCTTGCGATCGTTCTTCTCCACCGCCACTTCGACCTTCTTCAACAGGTGAAGATCGATAAAAGGACCTTTTTTCAGAGAACGTGGCACTGTCGTATCCCTCTAGTTACTTGCGACGACGGACGATCATGTTGTCGGTACGCTTATTACCGCGGGTCTTCGCACCCTTGGTTGGGAAGCCCCATGGCGATACCGGATGACGACCACCGGAGGTACGACCTTCACCACCACCATGTGGGTGGTCAACCGGGTTCATGGCAACACCACGAACGGTTGGGCGAACGCCGCGCCAGCGTTTGGCACCAGCTTTACCCAGCGAACGCAGGCTGTGCTCGGAGTTCGAGACTTCGCCCAGGGTCGCACGGCACTCAGCCAGGACTTTACGCATTTCACCAGAGCGCAGACGCAGGGTCACGTAGACACCTTCGCGGGCGATCAGCTGAGCCGAAGCACCAGCGGAACGTGCGATCTGAGCACCTTTACCCGGCTTCAGTTCGATGCCGTGAATGGTGCTACCTACTGGAATGTTGCGCAGCTGCAGGGAGTTACCGGCCTTGATTGGGGCCAGGGCACCTGCGATCAGCTGGTCGCCAGCGCTCACGCCTTTAGGGGCGATGATGTAGCGACGCTCACCGTCTGCGTAGCACAGCAGGGCGATGTGAGCAGTACGGTTTGGATCGTATTCGATACGCTCGACAGTGGCCGGGATGCCATCTTTGTCGTTGCGACGGAAGTCGACCAGACGGTAATGCTGCTTATGACCACCACCAACGTGACGAGTGGTAATGCGGCCATTGTTGTTACGACCACCAGACTTCGATTTTTTCTCGATCAGCGGTGCGTGAGGAGCGCCTTTGTGCAGCTCCTTGTTGACCACCTTGACCACGAAACGGCGGCCAGGGGAAGTCGGTTTGCATTTAACGATTGCCATGATGCACCCCTTCCTTACTCAGCACTGCTGCTGAAATCGAGATCTTGGCCTGGCTGAAGGGAGACGATCGCCTTCTTCCAGTCATTACGCTTGCCCAGACCACGTGCGGTACGCTTGGTTTTACCCAGAACGTTAACAGTCGACACGTTTTCAACTTTTACGTTGAACAGGCCTTCGACAGCTTTCTTGATTTCCAGCTTGGTTGCATCGGTAGCAACCTTGAATACGAACTGGCCTTTTTTCTCAGCCAGAACGGTAGCCTTCTCGGAAACGTGCGGGCCAAGGAGGACTTTGAATACGCGTTCCTGGTTCATCCCAGCAGCTCCTCGAATTTCTTCACGGCCGAGACGGTGATCAACACCTTCTCGTATGCGATCAGACTGACCGGGTCGGAACCTTGAACGTCACGTACGTCGACGTGCGGCAGGTTGCGAGCAGCCAGGTACAGGTTCTGATCAACAGCGTCGGAAACGATCAGTACGTCGTTCAGACCCATGCCGTTCAGCTTGTTCAGCAGATCTTTGGTTTTCGGCGCTTCAACAGCGAAGTCCTGAACCACGACCAGACGGTCGCTACGCACCAGCTCAGCGAGGATGGAGCGCAGGGCTGCGCGGTACATCTTCTTGTTGAGCTTCTGCGAGTGATCTTGAGGACGAGCTGCGAAGGTTACACCACCGCCACGCCAGATCGGACCACGAGTGGTACCAGCACGAGCACGGCCAGTACCCTTCTGACGCCATGGGCGCTTACCGCCACCAGCCACGTCGGAACGGGTCTTCTGCTGCTTGGTGCCCTGACGGCCGCCGGCCATGTAGGCCACGACTGCTTGGTGTACCAGCGTCTCGTTGAATTCGCCACCGAAAGCCAGTTCGGAAACTTCGATCGCCTGAGCGTCATTTACATTAAGTTGCATGTCAGTATCCCCTTAACCGCGAGCCTTGACAGCTGGACGTACAACCACGTCGCCGCCAGTAGCGCCAGGAACGGCACCCTTGACGAGCAGCAGGTTGCGCTCAGCGTCTACGCGAACTACTTCCAGGGACTGAACAGTCACGCGCTCGGCGCCCATGTGACCGGACATTTTCTTGCCCTTGAACACACGACCAGGAGTCTGGCACTGGCCGATGGAACCTGGGACACGGTGCGACACGGAGTTACCGTGGGTGTTGTCCTGGCCACGGAAGTTCCAGCGCTTGATGGTACCGGCGAAGCCTTTACCTTTGGACTGACCAGTAACGTCAACCAGCTGGCCTGCAGTGAAGAGTTCAGCTTTGATCGAGTCGCCAGCCTGGAACTCGCCTTCTTCAAGACGGAACTCCCAGACACCGCGACCAGCGGCAACGTTGGCCTTGGCGAAGTGACCTGCCTGAGCGGCAGTCACACGCGAAGCACGACGCTCGCCGACAGTGACTTGCACTGCACGGTAGCCATCGGTTTCTTCAGTTTTGAACTGGGTGACACGATTCGGCTCGATCTCAATGACCGTGACCGGAATGGAGACACCTTCTTCGGTGAAAATGCGGGTCATACCGCACTTGCGACCGATTACACCAATAGTCATGTTGTAAACCTCATGAGTGTACGGGGCTTTCACCCGCTATGGCCGCCCATTTCAGAGCGTTACACGACTAGACCGAAGTCTTAGCCGAGGCTGATCTGTACTTCCACACCTGCCGCCAGATCAAGCTTCATCAGCGCGTCAACGGTTTTATCCGTTGGCTGGACGATGTCCAGAACACGTTTATGAGTGCGAATCTCGTACTGGTCACGCGCGTCTTTGTTGACGTGCGGGGAGACCAGAACGGTGAAACGCTCTTTGCGGGTAGGCAGTGGAATTGGACCACGCACTTGTGCACCAGTACGTTTCGCGGTTTCCACGATTTCCTGGGTGGATTGGTCGATCAGGCGATGGTCGAAAGCCTTCAACCTGATACGGATTTGCTGATTTTGCATTGGATTTCAGACTCCAGGCTGTTCCCAACGGACGCACTACGCCCGCTAAAAGGAGGCGTGATTCTATAGACGCCCCAATTTAGTGTCAACCCAATAAAAAAAACCCCCGCTGAGCGGGGGTTTTTTCAATCGGTCGAGTGATTACTCGATGATTTTGGCTACGACGCCGGCGCCGACGGTACGACCGCCTTCACGGATAGCGAAGCGCAGACCGTCTTCCATTGCGATGGTCTTGATCAGGGTAACAGTCATCTGAATGTTGTCACCCGGCATTACCATTTCAACGCCTTCCGGCAGTTCGCAGTTACCGGTCACGTCAGTGGTACGGAAGTAGAACTGAGGACGGTAGCCTTTGAAGAACGGAGTGTGACGGCCGCCTTCTTCCTTCGACAGAACGTAGACTTCTGCGGTGAACTTGGTGTGCGGCTTGACCGAACCTGGCTTGAC
>NZ_JBIVHW010000008.1:0-305892 GCF_044749405.1 Pseudomonas sp. NPDC089422 | reverse complement strand
CAAGGGACCGCGCGGCAATGCTTCAGGAATAACTGGCCGAAACAGATGTAGGAGCAGGCTTGCCTGCGATGCGCCGCGCGGGCGGCGCTCGATCTTGTAGGCGCCGAATGTCTCAAGGTCAACCCTAACCGCACTCAGGCGCTCAGGCGCGCCTGCGCAGCCAAGCGGTTGATCGCTGCATCCAGCTCATCCAGCGCCTGCGTTGCCTGCGGGCTGTCCTGCTTGAGCAGGGTCTCGCTGCGCTGACAGGCCGCACGCAACTGCGGCACGCCGCAATAGCGCGAGGCACCGTTGAGCCGGTGCACCTGCTCGATCAATGTCGACGGGTCATCCGCCTCGCGTGCAGCGCGAATTGCCTGGCGATCACTTTCCAGTGACGCCAGCAGCATGGCCAGCATGTCGGCAGCCAGGTCCGGCTTGCCGGCGGCCAGGCGCAAGCCTTCGTCCGGGTCCAGCACCGGCAGCTCATGGCTGTCGCCATGCGCCTCGCCGGCATGCTCCAGTGGCGATGCGCCCAGGCTCAGCCCGGTCCATTTCATGACCACCTGGGCCAACTGTCGCTCGCTGATCGGCTTGGTCAGGTAATCGTCCATGCCGCTGTGCAACAAGGCGCGTTTCTCGTTGGCCATGGCATGGGCAGTCAGGGCGACGATCGGCAGCGGGCTACCGCTCTGGGTCTTTTCCCACAGACGGATTTGCTCGGTACAGGCCCGCCCGTCCATGCCCGGCATCTGCACGTCCATCAGCACCAGATCGAAGGGCTCGGCCTGCACTGACTTGACGGCGGCATGGCCGTTGTCGACTGCCAGCACTTCGGCGCCCAGGTCTTCGAGCAACGTCTGCACCAGCAGCAGGTTGGCGGCATTGTCGTCGACGCACAGTATCTTCGCCCGGCGCTGGCCGCTGCTGGCCAGTGCCGGTTCGGCCAGCGGCCGGCGCGGTTGTACCAGCTCCAGCAGCAGGCGGCGCAGCTTGCGGGTGCAGGTCGGCTTGGACAGCAACTGACCATGGCCGTTAGGCAGGAAGGGGTGGTATAGCGCCTGCTCGGTGGTCGGGCACAGCACCACGCACTGGCAGTGCAAACGCTCCAGCTGCTGGTTGTACTGGCCGAGCTGCTCCGGCGAAAGCGTGCCGAGGTTGGCGCCGAGTACCGCGAACTCGAAAGGCAAGCCGGCCTGGAAGCCCGCCTGCACACCCTGCAGCAACTGATCGTAGGAGGCGAACAGGCTGACGCTCAGGCCACAGTCCTCTAGCTGGTGTTCCAGGGCCTGGCGCGCCAGCTCATGGCCATCGACAATGGCCGCTCTGCGCCCCAGCAACGGTTGCAGCGGTTGTTCCTCGATGTCGTCGTGGGCCTTGGGCAGGCTCAAGCTGATCCAGAACTGCGAGCCTTCGCCCGGCGTGCTGTCGACGCCGATCTCACCGCCCATCTGCTCGATCAGGCGCTTGGAAATCACCAGCCCCAGGCCGGTACCACCGGGCTGGCGGGCCAACGAGTTGTCGGCCTGGCTGAAGGCCTGGAACAGGGTGCGCACGTCCTGTGGCGACAGGCCGATGCCGGTGTCCTGCACACTGATGCGCAGCTGGGCGTTGTCATCCTGCTCGTCTTCGAGCATGGCCCTGACGACGATGGTGCCTTCGCGGGTGAACTTGATCGCATTGCTCACCAGGTTGGTAAGGATCTGCTTCAGCCGCAACGGGTCGCCGATCAGCGACGTCGGCGTGTCGCGGTAGATCAGGCTGAGCAGTTCGAGCTGTTTGGCGTGGGCGGCGGGGGCGAGGATGGTCAAGGTGTCCTGGACCAGGTCGCGCAAATTGAACGGGATGCTGTCGAGCACCAGCTTGCCGGCTTCGATCTTGGAGAAGTCGAGGATCTCGTTGATGATCCCCAGCAGGTTGTCGGCGGACTTCTCGATGGTGCTCAGGTAATCCAGCTGTCGCGGAGTCATCTCGCTTTTCTGCAACAGGTGGGTGAAGCCGAGGATGCCATTGAGCGGCGTGCGGATTTCGTGGCTCATGTTGGCCAGGAACTCCGACTTGATACGGCTGGCCTCCAGGGCCTCCTTGCGCGCCATGTCCAGCTCGATGTTCTGGATCTCGATGGTTTCCAGATTCTGGCGCACGTCCTCGGTGGCCTGGTCGATGCTGTGCTGCAGCTCCTCGTGGGCGCCGTGCAGGGTCTCGGCCATGCGGTTGATGCCGCGGGCCAGTTCGTCCAGTTCATGGCTGCCCATGGCCGGCAGGCGTTCGTCGAGGTGACCGTCCTTGAGCTGGTTGACCGCACGCTTGATGCGTGCGATCGGGTCATTGATGGTGCGGCTCATGCGCATCGCCAGCAGGCCACTGAGGGCCAGGCAGGCGAGGATCAGCAGCACGCTGGTGAACAGGTTGCGGTAGCCGCGCAACAAGGTGCCGTCGTGGGACAGCTCGATCTCGACCCAGCCCAGCAGGCGCTCGGCTTCGGCCGGTACGGCATCGGTGGCCAGGTCGCGGTGGTGGCCGAACACCGGCATCAGGTAACGGGTGGCGTCGTTGCCGGTGCGCTGCAGCAACTGGGTGCCGGTGCCGCCGCTGGGGGGCTGGTTGATCATGCTCGGCCCGGCATGGGCCAGGCGGCTGCGGTCGGGGGCGAGGAACGCCACGGCGCGCACGTCGGCCTGCTCCAGGGTCTGCGCGGCGATGCGCTCCAGCTGGGCAGGCGCCTGCCGTGCCAGGGCCGGTGCGGCCAGCGGTGCCAGCTGCTCGGCGAGCATCTTGCCGCGCTGCAGCAGCTGGGTGCGCAACTGGTCCTGCTGCAGCCAGGTGAAATAGCTGCCCAGCACCAGTGCCATCAGGCTGGCCGGCAACAGTGCCAGCAGCAGCACCCGGCTTCTGATTCCCAAACGATCGAGCACACTCGCCTCCTGTGATGTGCCTGGACGCCGTCGTCGCTGCGACGGAACAAAGCGGAAAGTTACTCCGCTGGCTGCGCTAATGCACCCATTGAATGTCATTTCGTTGCCTGGCCAAGGCATTGGTCGCAGGGCGGTTGCCTGGAAGGAGAGCATGCACAATAATTGCGCAACTGAGAATGGATGGCAGTTGCCAATGAATCCTGTAACTAATTACGCCTCTCGCATCCTGGCTATCGAGGACGATCCGGTCCTGGGTGCCTACCTTCACGAAGAGCTGCAGCGGGGCGGTTTCCAGGTCACCTGGTGCCGCAATGGCCTGGATGGCCTGGAGGCGGCCGGTCGGCAGAGTTTCGACGTGGTGCTGATGGATATCCTGCTGCCTGGCCTCAATGGCCTGGATGCCCTGTCGCGGCTGCGCCAGCATAGCGCCACGCCGGTTATCCTGATGTCGGCGCTGGGCGCCGAGGCCGACCGCATCAGCGGCTTCCAGCGGGGTGCCGACGATTACCTGCCCAAGCCCTTCAGCATGGCCGAGCTGCAGGTGCGGATCGAAGCGATCCTGCGTCGGGTTGCCCTTGAACGTCGTCACCAGCCGCCGCTGGAGGCCGTCGGCGACACGCTCTATTTCGACGAAGGCCTGTGTGACGTCAGCCTGGGTGGTCAGCCAGCCGGCATGACCCCCAGCGAGTACCGGCTGTTCGACATTCTCTACCGCAATGTCGATGAAGTGATGAGCAAGCCCTTCCTTTATCAGCAGGTGCTGCAGCGTGGCTACTCGCGACACGACCGTAGCCTCGATATGCACGTCAGTCAGATCCGCCGCAAGCTCAAGAGCATCGGCTACCACGAGCGGCAGGTCCGCACTGTGTGGGGCAAAGGCTACGTGCTCAGTGTCGGTGAAGCGGAGTAGGCCGTGCTCGATCGCCATTCGCTGTTCTGGAAGCTGGCCATCCTGCTGGTGGGCTTCTGCCTGCTGATGATCGGCCTCAGCTACACCTGGGGGCGCCACATGGAAACCCGCAACGCGTTTCTCGACGAGCCGGCCCGCAAGCTGCTGCGCGACTATGCCAGCGAGGCGGAACAGGCCTGGCGCGGCGGTGGGCGGGACGGGCTGGACCGCTGGGTAGCGGCGATGCAGCAGCGCGAGCGCGGCTGGATCGGTGTGCTCGACCTCAACCTGCGGCCCCTTGACAGTGCCATTCTCGGCCCCGAGATCATGCAGCGGCTGACCCGCCTGCGTGGCGTCGACTGGCCCATGAGCCGGCGCAGCGTCGACCAGCCGTGGCTGCGCATCCCATTCCCCGGCGCGCCGCAGCAGGGCATGCTGGTGATCGAGCTGCCACAACGGCTCAACCCGGGCCACTACCGGCTAGCCTGGCAGATCGTCACCAACGGCATCATTCCCGGTCTGTTTACCTTGCTGCTGTGTGTTGGCCTGTACCGGATGCTGATCGTGCCGCTCAACCAGCTGCGCGAGCAGGCCAATGCCTGGCGTGCCGACCAGCTTTCGGCACGCCTGGATTCACGTACCACGGCCCGCCACGACGAACTGGGCGAACTGGCCCGAGCCTTCGATCAGATGGCCGAGCGCCTGCAAGGTACCGTGGTGATGCAGCAGCAGTTACTGCGCGACCTGTCCCATGAAATGCGCACGCCGCTCAGTCGCCTGCGCGTGGCCTGTGACGGCGAGACCGATCTTGCGCGCCTGCGAGAACGCCTGGGGCGTGAGGTGGACTGCATGCAGCAGCTGGTCGAGAACACGCTGCAACTGGCCTGGCAGGATGCCGAGCGCGCGCCGATGAACCTTGAGCCGATCCAGGTTCAGGCACTGTGGGAGCTGCTGGCCGAGGACGCCAGCTATGAAAGCGGCTGGTCGGCCGAGCGGTTGCGCTGCGAACTGCCGGGCAATTGCTGGGTGGAGGGCAACCTCAACCACCTGGCCCAGGCCGTGGAGAACATGCTGCGCAATGCCATCCGCCATTCGCCGGAAAATGGCCTGGTGCGGTTGGCTGGGCAGCGCGAAGGCGGGTATTGGCGTTTGTGGCTGGAGGATGAGGGTGGGGGTGTGGCCGATGAAGACCTGGAGCGGATCTTTGCGCCGTTCTCCCGGCTCGATGGCTCACGACCGGGGGATGGCGGATTTGGCCTGGGGTTGAGCATTGCCCGCAGTGCCATCCAGCGCCAAGGCGGAACCTTGTGGGCGGAGAATGGCAAGCGCGGGCTGCGACTGTGCATGCGCTTGCCGATTCATGTGCCGGCCTCTTCGCGGGCAAGCCCGCTCACGCAGGTACAGCACTGCACCTGAAGGCTGCGCGAAAGCTTGATGCTTGCGGCTTATAGCTTGTAGCTATAGCGACCACAGATTGCGTGATATTGCCGGGAAGGGTTTGCCGGTATGATAGGCACCCCTGCCGTCCGGATTGTGAAATACGCCATGACCTTGCAGTACCCAACCATCGCCGATTGCGTCGGCAATACGCCCCTGGTTCGCCTGCAGCGCATCGCTGGCGAAACCAGCAATACCCTCCTGCTCAAGCTCGAAGGTAACAATCCCGCCGGCTCGGTGAAGGACCGCCCGGCACTGTCGATGATCACCCGCGCCGAATTGCGCGGCCAGATCAAGCCAGGCGACACCCTGATCGAAGCCACCTCCGGCAATACCGGCATCGCCCTGGCGATGGCGGCGGCGATCAAGGGTTACAAGATGATCCTGATCATGCCCGACAACTCCACCGCCGAACGCAAGGCCGCCATGACCGCCTACGGCGCCGAGCTGATCCTGGTGACCAAGGAAGAGGGCATGGAAGGCGCCCGCGACCTCGCCGAGAAGTTGCAGGCCGAAGGCCGCGGCCTGGTGCTCGACCAGTTCGCCAACGGCGACAACCCGATTGCCCACTACAGCAGCACCGGCCCGGAAATCTGGCAGCAGACTCAGGGCACCATCACCCATTTCGTCAGCTCCATGGGGACCACCGGCACCATCATGGGCTGCTCGCAATACCTCAAGGAACAGAACCCCAACGTGCAGATCGTCGGCCTGCAACCGATGGAGGGTTCGGCCATTCCGGGGATCCGCCGCTGGCCCGAGGAGTATCTGCCAAAGATTTTCGATGCCACCCGCGTCGACCGCGTGATGGACATGTCCCAGCAGGAGGCAGAGGACACCACTCGCCGCCTCGCTCGCGAAGAGGGCATTTTCTGCGGCGTGTCTTCCGGTGGTGCGGTGGCAGCCATGCTGCGCCTGTCCCGCGAAGTGGAAAACGCCGTGATGGTCGCGATCATCTGTGACCGCGGCGACCGATACCTGTCCACCGGCCTGTTCGACCCGAGCTAAATGTCCAAGAAGAAAAGCAACAGCGGCCTGCGCTTCCAGCCGGCCGGCGGCAACCGTACACCCCAGGTCCCCGTGGGCAAGAAGCAGCGCCTGGATATCGAGCGCCTGGCCGGTGACGGCCGCGGCATCGCCTTCCTGGAGGGGCGCACCTGGTTCGTCAGTGGCGCCTTGGCCGGTGAAGCGGTCGAGGCGCGGGTGCTCAATGCCCGCGGCAAGGTGGTCGAGGCGCGCCTGGAGCGGGTGCTGCAAGCCAGCCCCGAACGCCGCCAGGCGCCGTGCCGTCACTACGCGCGTTGCGGCGGCTGCAACCTGCAGCACCTGCCGCACGAAGCCCAGCTGGCGCTCAAGCAGCGCACCCTGGCTGAACAGCTGCAACGGGTGGCCGGCGTGCAGCCCGAAGAATGGGCCGCGCCCTTGAGCGGGCCGGAATTTGGCTACCGGCGCCGAGCGCGGGTGGCGGTGCGCTGGGACGTCAAGGCAAAGCACCTGGATGTGGGTTTCCGCGCCGAAGCCAGCCAGGAAATTGTCTCCATAGATGACTGCGCAGTGCTGGTACAGCCTTTGCAAACTATTCTTCGCCACTTGCCGACCGTGCTGCGTTCGCTGGGCAAGCCGCAAGCGATTGGCCATGTGGAGTTGTTCAGCGGTACCGCCGAGGCGGTGCTGGTGCGGCATGTGGCGCCGTTGCCGGCAGAAGACCTGGCCCGCCTGCAGGCGTTTTGCGACGAAGCCAAGGCGCAGCTCTGGCTGCAGGGCGAGGGTGAGCCGGCGCCTGTGGATGCCGAGGCGAAACTGGGCTTTGCCCTGGCGCCCTGGCAGCTGGAACTGGCCTGGCGCCCGGGCGATTTCGTCCAGGTCAACGCCCAGGTCAACACGGCGATGATCGAGCAGGCCCTGGCCTGGCTCGCTCCGCAGGCTGACGAGCGCGTGCTGGACCTGTTCTGCGGTCTGGGCAACTTCGCCCTGCCGCTGGCGCGTCAGGCACGTGAAGTGGTGGCGGTGGAAGGTGTGCAGGCCATGGTCGATCGGGCCGCGGCCAATGCCCGGAACAACGATGTGCATAACGCCGCGTTTTTTCAGGCCGATTTATCGCAGCCTTTGGCAGGCGCCGGATGGGCCGCCGAGGGCTTTTCTGCGGTACTCTTGGATCCACCGCGCGACGGTGCATACGAGGTGGTGCAAGGCATCGCCCGCCTCAACGCCAAGCGCTTGGTGTATGTATCGTGCAACCCGGCCACGCTGGCGCGAGACGCCCAGGTGCTGGTCGGCCAGGGGTACCGGTTAAAAAGGGCCGGGATTCTCGACATGTTTCCTCAGACGGCGCATGTCGAAGCCATGGCGTTATTCGAAGCGGGCTAGCAGGCTGGCCCCTTGGTGCGGCTTCCACGGAAGCGAAGCTGCACGGTGATAGCCAGTGCACCCGTGTGGTGCGCTGTATGGAAAGGTAAAACAAAGATGGTACAGGTGAGAGTGCACCAGCCGGTCAACACGGACGGCAGTATCAATCTCGAAGCATGGCTGGATCATGTGGTGAGCGTCGATTCGGCACTGGATCGCGTGGCGCTGAAAGAAGCCTGCGAGTTCACCCAGGAAATCGAAAAGAAGGGCAACCCGGCCAAGCATTCGTGGGCCGATGGTACGTCCAGTTATCAGGCCGGCCTGGAAATCGCTGAAATCCTCGCCGATCTCAAGCTCGACCAGGACTCCTTGGTCGCGGCGGTGATCTATCGCTCGGTACGCGAAGGCAAGGTGACCCTGGCCGAAGTCGGCCAGCGTTTTGGCCCGGTGGTGTCCAAGCTGATCGACGGCGTGCTGCGCATGGCCGCCATCAGCGCCAGCCTCAGCCCGCGCCAGTCGCTGGTGCTGGGCTCGCAGGCGCAGGTCGAGAACCTGCGCAAGATGCTCGTGGCCATGGTCGACGACGTGCGTGTTGCGCTGATCAAGCTGGCCGAGCGTACCTGCGCGATCCGGGCCGTGAAGTCCGCCGATGACGAAAAGCGTCTGCGCGTGGCGCGCGAGGTGTTCGACATCTATGCGCCGCTGGCCCACCGGCTGGGTATCGGCCACATCAAGTGGGAACTGGAAGACCTGTCCTTCCGCTACCTGGAGCCTGACCAGTACAAGCAGATCGCCAAGCTGTTGCATGAGCGCCGGCTGGACCGTGAGCGCTTCATCAGCGATGTGATGAACCAGCTGCAGAACGAGTTGTTGGCCACTGGGGTCAAGGCCGACATCAGCGGCCGGGCGAAACACATCTATTCGATCTGGCGCAAGATGCAGCGCAAAGGCCTGGAATTCAGCCAGATCTACGACGTGCGTGCGGTGCGCGTGCTGGTGCCTGAGGTGCGTGACTGCTATACCGCGCTGGGTATCGTGCACACCCTGTGGCGGCACATCCCCAAGGAATTCGACGACTACATCGCCAACCCCAAGGAAAACGGCTATCGCTCGCTGCACACTGCGGTGATCGGCCCCGAGGGCAAGGTGCTGGAAGTGCAGATCCGTACCCACGGCATGCACGAGGAGGCCGAGCTCGGCGTCTGCGCCCACTGGCGCTACAAGGGCACCGACGTCAAGCCGAGCTCCAACCACTACGAAGAGAAGATCTCCTGGCTGCGCCAGGTGCTCGAATGGCATGAAGAGCTGGGCGACATCGGTGGCCTGGCCGAACAGCTGCGGGTCGATATCGAACCCGACCGGGTCTATGTGTTCACCCCGGATGGCCACGCCATCGACCTGCCCAAGGGTGCCACGCCGCTGGACTTCGCCTACCGCGTGCACACCGAGATCGGCCACAACTGCCGTGGCGCCAAGATCAACGGGCGCATCGTGCCGCTCAACTACAGCCTGCAGACCGGCGAGCAGGTGGAGATCATCACCAGCAAGCACGGCAACCCGAGCCGCGACTGGCTGAACTCCAACCTCGGCTACGTCACCACCTCGCGGGCCCGGGCCAAGATCGTCCACTGGTTCAAGCTACAGGCGCGTGACCAGAACGTCGCTGCCGGCAAGACCTTGCTCGAGCGCGAACTCAGCCGCCTGGGCCTGCCGCAGGTGGACTTCGAACGCCTGGCCGAAAAGACCAACGTCAAGACCGCCGAGGACATGTTCGCCTCGCTCGGTGCCGGTGACCTGCGCCTGGCGCACCTGGTCAATGCCGCCCAGCAGCTGCTCGAGCCCGAGCGCATCGAGCAGATCGAGCTGGTGCCGCGCAAGCCTACCGGCCCGCGTACCGGCAAGCGTGGCGACATCCAGATCCAGGGCGTCGGCAACCTGCTCACGCAGATGGCCGGTTGCTGCCAGCCGCTGCCGGGCGATGCCATCGTCGGCTACATCACCCAGGGCCGCGGCGTCAGCATCCACCGCCAGGACTGCGCTTCGGCGCTGCAGCTGGCCGGGCGCGAGCCGGAGCGGATGATCCAGGTGAGTTGGGGGCCGATCCCGGTGCAGACCTACCCGGTCGACATCGTCATCCGCGCCTACGACCGCCCAGGGTTGCTGCGCGATGTGTCGCAGGTACTGCTCAACGAGAAGATCAACGTGCTGGCGGTCAACACCCGCTCGAACAAGGAAGACAACACCGCGCTGATGTCGCTGACCATCGAGATTCCTGGGCTGGATGCGCTGGGGCGCTTGCTGGGGCGGATTTCGCAGTTGCCGAACATCATCGAGACGCGGCGTAATCGTACCCCTTGAGACCGCGGCGCCTGCATCGCGGATCAATCCGCTCCTACAGGAATGGCGCAATGCCTGTAGGAGCGGATTGATCCGCGATGAAGGCACCCCCGAAGGACCTGCTTAAATGACCTACACCCTCGAAGACCTGCTGCACCTCATGGCCCGCCTGCGCGACCCGCAGTACGGCTGCCCGTGGGACCTGAAGCAGAACTACGCGAGCATCGTGCAGCACACCATCGAAGAGGCCTACGAAGTCGCCGACACTATCGAGCGCGGCGATTTCGAGCACCTGCAGGGCGAGCTCGGCGACCTGTTGTTCCAGGTGGTCTACTACAGCCAGCTGGCCCGGGAAGAAGGGCGTTTCGAGTTCGATGGCGTGGTCGACAGCATCACCCGCAAGCTGATCCGCCGTCATCCCCATGTATTCCCGACGGGCGAGCTGTACGCGCCGCTGGACACCCCCAGCCTGAACGAGGCCCAGGTCAAGTCACGCTGGGAGGAAATCAAGGCCGAGGAGCGCGCCGAGAAAAGCACCCCTGAACAGCTGTCGCTGCTCGATGACGTACCGGCGGCATTGCCGGCGCTATCGCGGGCGGCCAAACTGCAGAAGCGCGCGGCCACCGTCGGTTTCGACTGGCCAGCGGCACTGCCGGTGCTGGACAAGGTGCGCGAGGAGCTCGACGAGGTGTTGCAAGCCATGGCCGACAACGATGCCGAGGCCCTCGAGGATGAAGTCGGCGACCTGCTGTTTGCCGCCGTGAACCTGGCCCGCCACCTCAAGCAAGACCCGGAAAACGCCCTGCGCCGCGCCAATCGCAAGTTCGAGCGGCGTTTCCGCTTCATCGAACAGGCATTGCGTGACAGCGGCCGGCCGATTGAAGATTGTAACCTTGACGAACTGGACGCCCTCTGGGGTGAAGCCAAACGTCAGGAAAAGAACCTGCCCAGCTGCGGCTGAGGTGTTGCATAAGTGAGTGAACATTCATGAGCCTTTCCCTTCGCGACCAATTGCTCAAAGCCGGTCTGGTCAACCAGAAACAGGTCTCGCAGACCAACAAAGCTGAAAAGAAACAGAAGCGCATGGAGCACAAAGGCCAGGTCGAAGTCGACGACAGCCAGCAGCGCATGGCCAAGGAAGCCATGGCCGAGAAGGCCAAGCGTGACCAGGAGCTGAATCGCCAGCAGCAGGAAAAGGCCGAGCAGAAGGCCCGCGTGGCGCAGATCAAGCAATTGATCGAAGCCACCCGCCTGCCCAAGCTGAATACCGAGGACTATTACAACTTCGTCGACGACAAGAAGGTCAAGCGCATTGCCGTCAACGCCCTGATGCGTACTCGTCTGAGCAACGGCGCGCTGGCCGTTGTGTCGCATGCCGGTGGCTACGAAGTGATCCCGCGCGAGGCGGCGGTGAAGATCCAGGAGCGCGACCCGAGCCGCATCCTGCTGCTCAATACCCATGTCGAGGAAGCGGACGAGGACGATCCGTACGCGGCCTACAAGATCCCAGACGATCTGATGTGGTAAACAGGAAAACCCCGCCTTGGCGGGGTTTTTTATTGGAAGACTGTATCAAGGTTCGGGTTACTGCGTGGTGCGCTGGTTTTCCAGCGCTTCGAGCTCTGCCCGGTACTGGTGAGCCTCATGTTCCTGGTGGAACATTCCTACCAGTTGGCCTTGTTGGTGCACATCCCAGATCCGCACGCCAGCGGCCAGGCCTTCGTGGGACATTTTCGATTCGTCGCGTTCGGTTACTTGGACTGTCATCGGTAAACTCCACTGCTTTGAGTTGGCTGCGACACTGTGTCGCACAACCCCTTTATAGAGTTAGTTAGCAGGCTAAGTAAATAAAACGGGCATGAAACAAGTTTCATGAAAGCCAGGCAAAAAGAAGCCCCGCACAGGGCGGGGCTCCGGATACTGCGGGCTGCAGCGGATCAGTTACCCTTCACCGCCTTGCCGTCAACCGTGCCATCCTGCAGCACGATCACGTACTCCTTGCCATCGGTCTCGACCTGGCGCAACTGCACCAGCAGGTAGTCCCAGTCTTTGGCGAACCACAGCTCGGTGACACGCTTGTTCTGGCTCGGGGCACGCACGCGCTCGACCTTCACCGCCTCGACCTGGCCGGTCTTGGTGGTGATCTTCTCGGTGCCGAGCACGCGGAAGTCGTAGTTGTCGATCTCATCGCCATCGACCACCTGGTAGGTCATGCTCTTCTTGCCGGCGGCCACATCGTGCTGCAAGGCCAGCTGGTAGGACGACTTGTCCAGCACGCCGCGGTTGAGCGGCAGGTTGATGGCGTCCTTGCGGTCGGTGCCAGTGATCTTCTTGGCGTTCCAGTCGAAAGTCAGGTCGACGGTCTTGGCCTTGCCCAGGCCGCCGCGCTCGAAGTGGTACTTCTGCGGCAGCAGGGTGTCGTTGTCCAGGCGCAGGGTGCTTTGCTCGGTCAGGCTGGCGATCATCATGGAGGCCTTGAAATCAAGGTTCCAGCTGCCGTCCTTGTTCTTGACCAGGCTGCGCTCGGCGGTGCCGCTCATGGGCAGTTGCTTCCAGTCTGCGGTGTAGCTTGCCGAGAACGGCTTCAGGTCAGCTGCCTGGAGGGGCAGGGCGAGCACGGTGAGAGCCAATAGCAGGGCGCGACGCATAAGTTCTCCTAGGGTCGGATCAAGTGACCACTGGCCGGCAGCGGCAGGTCATCCAGTAACGCACCCTGTTCACCCAGGCGCAAGCGCCCTTGGGCAAACCAGTGCACCGCCAGCGGGTAGATCTGGTGTTCCTGATGGTGGACCCTTTGGGCCAGGCTTTCCACCGTGTCATCAGGCAGCACCGGTACCACAGCCTGTACGACCAGAGGCCCGCCATCGAGTTCCTCGGTGACGAAGTGTACGCTGCAGCCATGCTCGGCATCGCCTGCCTCCAGTGCCCGACGGTGGGTATGCAGGCCCTTGTAGCGGGGCAGCAGCGACGGGTGGATGTTGAGCAGGCGGCCCTGGTAGTGGCGCACGAAGTCGCCACTGAGGATGCGCATGAAACCGGCCAGCACCACCAGGTCCGGGGCGAAGCCGTCGATGCGCGCCATCAGCGCGGCATCGAAGGCTTCGCGGCCGTCGAACTGGGTGTGGTCGAGCACCACGGTGTCGATACCGACCGCCTGGGCCCGTTGCAGGCCATAGGCATCGGCGCGGTTGGAGACCACCGCAGCGATGCGCACCTGGCTGTCCTGCGCGCGGCAACTGTCGATCAAGGCTTGCAGGTTGCTGCCGGAACCCGACAGCAGTACCACTACATTGCAGGGCTTGCTCGGCATCAGTGTGCCTTGAGGTTCTGCAGTTCGACCTGGGCGGCGCCTTCGGCGGCTTCGGCGATGTGGCCGATGACCCAAGGCTGCTCACCGGCGGCGCGCAGTTCGTTCAGGGCCGCTTCGACCTGATCCTGGGCCACGCAGATGACCATGCCGACGCCGCAGTTCAGCACACGGTGCATCTCGTGCTCGTCGACGTTTCCTTTTTCCTGCAGGAAGTCGAACACCGCCGGGCGCTGCCAGCTGGCCACGTCAACCACGGCCTGGGCATTCTTCGGCAGTACGCGCGGGATGTTGTCCAGCAGGCCGCCGCCGGTGATGTGGGCCATGGCCTTGACTGCGCCCGTGTTCTTGATCAGCTGCAGCAGTGGCTTGACGTAGATGCGGGTCGGCGCCATCAGCAGGTCGGTCAACGGCTTGCCGTCGAGCTGGGTGTTCTCGATATCGGTGCCGGACACTTCGAGGATCTTGCGGATCAGCGAGTAGCCGTTGGAGTGCGGGCCGGAGGACGGCAGGGCGATCAGCGCGTCACCAGTGGCAACCTTGGAGCCGTCGATGATCTCGGCCTTTTCCACGACGCCGACGCAGAAGCCGGCCAGGTCGTAGTCTTCACCTTCGTACATGCCCGGCATTTCGGCGGTTTCGCCGCCGACCAGGGAGCAGCCGGCCAGCTCACAGCCGGCGCCGATGCCGGTGACCACGGTGGCGGCCACGTCGACATTCAGCTTGCCGGTGGCGTAGTAGTCGAGGAAGAACAGCGGCTCGGCGCCGCAGACCACCAGGTCGTTGACGCACATGGCGACCAGGTCCTGGCCGATGCTGTCGTGCTTGTTCAGGTTCAGTGCCAGGCGCAGCTTGGTGCCGACGCCGTCGGTGCCGGAGACCAGCACCGGCTGCTTGTAGCCGGCCGGGATCTCGCAGAGGGCGCCGAAGCCGCCCAGGCCACCCATGACTTCAGGGCGTGCGGTGCGTTTTGCCACGCCCTTGATGCGTTCGACCAGTGCTTCGCCGGCGTCGATGTCTACACCGGCGTCCTTGTAGCTCAGGGAGGGTTGCTTGCTCATTGATCCAGGCCTTTAAGAGGGAGGGATTCGTAAAAACGACCATGACGGCCAAGGCCGGCTGGGAAGCGGCGGCTGCCTGAAACGTCAGTGGTCTGTGAAGGCGCGCGATTTTATCAGGGTTGCCGTGCAGCGGCCATCCTCAGGCCGACGGGCAGGGCGGTAAATTGCTGAAAAAGGTGTGTGGGTGGTTGATAGGCCTCCTTCTGTATAAGCTGCAAGCCACATGCTTCATGCGTAATCGGACAGGAATCCCCATGCGACTATTCAATTATCTGGCAGCAGGGTGCCTTGCACTGGCCTGCCTCACTGCGCAGGCCGAAACCGTCTCCGGGCTCTATCAAGTGCGCGAGCCGGTCGAAGGGCAGGGTGCCGAAGCTCGTTCCGCAGCCACTGCCAAGGCCTTCGATACCTTGGTACTGCGCCTGACTGGCGACCCCAAGGCTGTGCAGAACCCGGCGCTGGCCGAGTTGCGCAAGGACCCGCAACAGATCATCAACCAGGTCGGCACCGAGGCCGGGCCGCCGGAATCGGTGCTGGTCGAGTTCGATCCCGGCAGCACCGAGCGTGCCTTGCGCAAGGCCGGCCTGGCGCTGTGGGGCAGTAACCGGCCCTCCATCCTCGGCTGGTGGCTCAATGACAGTGCTGAAGGCAGCAACCTGGTCGGTGACGGCCAGGCCAGTGCCCAGCCGCTGCGTCGAGCCGCCCAGCACCGTGGCTTGCCGCTGCGCTTGCCGCTGGCCGACCTGCAAGAGCAACTGGTGGCCAACGCCAAGCAGCTCGAAGGCAATGATCCGGCACCCCTGCGCGAAGCTGCGGAGCGCTATGGCGCCGACGCCATGCTGGCGGTGCATGCCCATGAAGGCGAGGGCAAATGGCAAGGTACATGGCAACTGTGGCTGGGTGACAAGCGCGATCAGGGCAACGCCGAAGGTGCTGACCAGGCGGCCCTGGCGGACGCCGTCATGCTGGCGGTCAGCAGCCGTCTGGCGCCGCGTTATGTGATCAAGGCCGGTGCCAGCAGCCAGTTGCAGTTGCAGGTGCAAGGCATGAACCTGCAACGCTATGCCGAGCTGAGCCGCGTGCTGGAGCCCTATGGCCCACGCCTGCAACTGGCCGAAGGTGGCACCTTGACCTATGCGGTCAGCGGCAACCGCGAGCAACTGCGTGCCCAGCTGGGCCTGGCCAAGTTGCAGGAGGTGCCGGTCGAACCGGTGGCCGCGACCCCGGTCACGCCCGCGCCCGGCGCTGGTGTTGCGCCAGGCCAGCCGGCCACCCCTGCACCTGCCGCAGCCAAGCCGTTCGACGGCCTGCGATTCCGTTGGTAAGGGGCGCTATCGATGACTGACATGCGTCGCTGGGTCGGCTGGGGTGCTGCACTGCTGATCGCCGTGCTTCTCTATAGCCTGCACAACATCCTTACGCCGTTCCTGGTAGGCATCTTGCTGGCCTACCTGGCCGACCCGCTGGTCGACCGTCTGGAGCGCCTCGGCCTGTCGCGTACCTGGGGCGTGGTGGTGGTGTTCGGCCTGTTCACCCTGGTGCTGCTGGCCTTGCTGCTGGTGCTGGTACCGCTGCTGGCCAAGCAGTTGCTGCGCCTGTACGAGCTGGCGCCGCAAATGCTCGACTGGCTCGAACATGTGGCGCTGCCCTGGGTGCAAGGCCGTCTGGGCCTGGCCGATGGCTTCTGGAAATTCGACAAGATCAAGGCCGCCATCGGCGAGCACATGGGCCAGACGACCGACATCGTCGGCATGCTGTTGTCCCATGCCACCGCCTCGAGCCTGGCGCTGATCGCCTGGCTGGCCAACATGGTGCTGATCCCGGTGGTGGGCTTCTATCTGCTGCGTGACTGGGACCTGATGATGGCCAAGCTGCGTGGCCTGCTGCCGCGTCAGCGCGAACCGCAGGTGGTGGGCCTGGCAGGTGAATGCCATGAAGTACTGGGGGCATTCGTTCGCGGCCAGTTGATGGTGATGCTCGCGCTGGGCGTCATCTATTCCGCCGGCCTGATGCTGGTCGGGCTCGAACTGGGCCTGCTGATCGGCATGCTCGCCGGGCTGGCCGCCATCGTGCCGTACATGGGCTTCATCATTGGTATCGGCGCGGCCTTGGTGGCCGGGTTGTTCCAGTTTGGTGGTGACCTGTACCCGATGCTTGGCATCGTTGCCGTGTTCATGGTCGGGCAGGCACTGGAGGGCATGGTGCTGACCCCGCTGCTGGTCGGTGACCGTATCGGCCTGCATCCGGTGGCGGTGATCTTCGCCATCCTGGCCGGAGGCGAGCTGTTCGGCTTTACCGGCGTGCTGCTGGCATTGCCGGTGGCGGCGGTGATCATGGTCCTGCTGCGACATGTGCATGACCTGTACAAGGAATCGGACATGTATGCCGGGGATGTCGACCCGGATTTGTGACCCAAGGGCCGGGTTGCGCCCTTCAATGTGGTGCAACTCGTTGATTTTGCTTGTGCTATCCGCCTGCATGATTGTGCGCCCTGCAATGCGGGTATAGACTTTGCACATTGTTCACCAAAGGCCCCCTGCGGTCCTGACGACCGCCCGCGAGCATGAAACCACCGATCCAGTTGCCCCTGGGTGTGCGCCTGCGCGATGACGCCACCTTCATCAACTACTATCCGGGCGCCAATGCCGCGGCGCTGGGCTATGTCGAGCGGCTATGCGAAGCCGACGCCGGCTGGACCGAGAGCCTCATCTACCTGTGGGGCAAGCAGGGCGTTGGGCGTAGTCACCTGCTGCAGGCCGCCACCCATCGTTTTCAGCAGCGCGGCGAACCCGCTGTGTACTTGCCACTGGCGCAATTGCTCGATCGCGGCGTGGAACTGCTCGATTACCTGGCCCAATACGAACTGGTGTGCATCGACGACCTGCACGTGATCGCTGGCAAGGCGGACTGGGAAGAGGCGATGTTCCATCTGTTCAACCGCTTGCGCGACAGCGGTCGGCGCCTGTTGCTGGCGGCCTCCGCTTCACCTCGCGAACTACCGGTCAAGCTGCCCGATCTCAAGTCGCGCCTGACCCTGGCCCTGGTCTTCCAGATGCGCGGCCTGTCCGACGAAGACAAGCTGCGAGCCCTGCAACTGCGTGCTTCGCGCCGCGGCCTGCACCTGACCGACGAAGTCGGGCATTTCATCCTTACCCGTGGCACACGCAGCATGAGTGCGCTGTTCGACCTGCTCGAGCGGCTCGACCAGGCTTCCTTGCAGGCTCAGCGCAAGCTGACCATCCCCTTCCTGAAGGAAACCCTCGGCTGGTAGGGCCCGTAAACACTGGGCTCTGAGGTGCAAAATGAAAAAGTCACATCTTTTTCGATAAAATTTGCAAATGGCCATGATAGAGGGCATAGTTTCACCCTTCTAAAGGATTACAGACACGGTCGTGCCCATGCTGAAGCGCTTCGCACCCCTCGTGCCACTCGCACTCGTGACCCTGCTTTTTGGCTGCGCGGCCCACGGCCCGGATTCCCAGCCTCAGGATTACACCCCGATTGCCTCGCAATCGGTCAACAAGGCCAAGGCTTCGCCTTCGTCCGTTTTCGGCGAAGAAGAACAGGCCACTGAAGATGAACTGGAGGCCTTCTCCAGCAGCAAGCCCTATCAGCTCCCGGTGCTGGCTGACAGCATTCTCGAGCGCGGCATGTCGCTGATCGGCACCCGCTACCGCTTCGGTGGTACCTCGGAAGCCTCCGGTTTCGACTGCAGCGGTTTCATCGGCTACCTGTTCCGCGAAGAGGCCGGCATGAACCTGCCGCGCTCGACCCGCGAAATGATCAACGTCGATGCGCCCAAGGTGGCTCGCAACAAGCTCAAGCCGGGCGACCTGCTGTTCTTCAGCACCAATGGCCGTGGCCGTGTCAGCCATGCCGGCATCTACCTGGGTGACAATCAGTTCATCCACTCCAGCAGCCGCCGCAGCGGTGGTGTGCGCATCGACAGCCTCGGTGATCGCTACTGGAGCAAGACCTTCATCGAAGCCAAGCGTGCCTTGGCCATGGCGCCGACCACCAATATCGCGCGCAACTGATATCAAAATGATATATCCTGCCGCGGCGGCGTAGCTGAAAAGCTCGCCGCCGTGCGCATTTACAGAAAGCGTCTAATCTAAATTCTCAACTCTTTTCGGCTGCGGCCGTTCGGTCTCAGACAGGAAGTTCTGGCCATGGCGATGATGGCGCGCTTCGCATTACTTTCTCTGGTGGCATTGCTTGCTGCCTGCTCCAGCCGTGCCCCGGCACCGGCCCCTGTGGTACAACCACGGATCACCTATAGCCAACCCGAAGGTTCGCCCCTCGCTGACGACGTGCTGATCCGTGCGATCGGCCTGGTCGGCACACCGTATCGCTGGGGTGGCAATACACCGGATTCCGGGTTCGATTGCAGTGGCCTGATCGGTTATGTGTACCGCGATGCCGCAGGCATCAGCTTGCCGCGCTCGACGCGCGAGATGATCGTGATGCGCGCGCCGACCGTGAACATCGACTCGCTGCAGTCGGGTGACCTGGTGTTCTTCGCCACCGGTGGCGGTTCACAGGTCAGCCATGCCGGCATCTACGTAGGGGAAGGGCGCTTCGTGCATGCGCCGCGCACGGGCGGTACGGTACGCCTGGATTACCTGTCCAACAGCTATTGGTCCAAAGCCTACCTGCAGGCCAAGCGGGTCATCCCCCAAGGGCATCTGGCGCAGAATCCTTGATTTCTCGCCCGCCGCGGCGACGACACACATCTACCACTCCACGTTGCGTTCGGGGCGCCAGCATGTGCCTCCGATTGCAACGGTCTGGAGTGGACCATGAATACCGTCAATGGCCGAATGATCCGTAGCCTGAACGCACTGGATGCCGCGCGTCCGCTGGTGGGGCTGATAGATCAGATTCTCGCGAACTTCCCAGACCTGCATGATCTGGCCAGCCAACAGGCTGCACGGATCCTGCGCAGGCACACCGGCAAGCAGATGGACCCGCGGTTTGTCTGGTGGCACCAGTTCAACAGCTCAAGCTCCAGTGCGCGCAGCTTTACTGGCTGGCAGCACAGCGGGCCGCCACAGAAGTCGATGGTGATGACCGAACTGGTGATCGAGCGGTTCGATCTGTATTACCAGGACGCCGCCGATGAACTCGACCAGCGAGGCGGCTTTTACCTGCAGGGCCCTCATGCCGCGACCTACGATGAGCGTCATGAAGTGCGGATGCTCGGCAGCGAGGTGCAGAAGGATCTCTGGGCGCTGGACTTCGCAGTGCTCTACCGTGAGGCGGTCGAGCGTTTCTGGTCAGCCAATGGCGAGCACTTTTGTGTGCTGGCCAAGGTCAACCTGCTTGGGCAGGTGACGGCTGCCTTGCTCCAGGGGCGGATCACGGCCGAGGACGCGCGGCATCTGCGCACCCTGGTGTCAGCTGAGCTGGCCGACATCGCCACGCCTTCCCTTGCCATGCTGCAGCGGCAAAGCGGTGATCATGCCTTGGCCTTGAACCGATACACATTCGGTGAGGGAGACAGGGGCTGCCTGTTCTCGATGCAGGCACCCGGTGGCCGGTTCATCGCCTATCTGCCATGGTCAGACGAAGCGTTGAGAGGGTTCGACTCTGAGCTGGCGATGGCCGCTTGGCTGCGCGCGCAGTTGCAGGTCGCAGGTACCTTGGACAATTTCGCGATGGTGGCGCACAGCAACCCTCGTGACAGTTCGGCCAACCAGTTGATCAGGGTGCACCTGCAAGGTATCGCCGACAGCCGTTCGGATGAGGCCGGGCTGGTCGCGCTGTCTCTGTTCAAGCGTGCGCTCGGCAGCGACCTGTTTGCCTGGCTGGCTGACCAGGCTGTGGCGGAGCTGCGGCGTAATGGCAGGCTTCTGCAGGACAACGCCAGGCTGCGCAGGGCAATGTACAGTGGCTATCTGTCGGCTTTTTTCAACCTCTTCGGCAGTTTTGCCCCCTTCGGTTGGCCAATGACGCTGATCTTGCTCGGGGCCACGCTCGCCAAGGTCGGGCTGGATGTGGACACTGCATTGCATGCCACCGATGAACAGGAGCGCAAGAGCGCCTTGCGCTCGGCGATGCTGGAAAGTGTGTATGCGACCTTCAACATGGTGGACATCGGCTTCAGCTCGATGTTCGCTTCACTGGCTTTTGAAGCCCCGCCTCATGAGGTGGGCGTCAACCTTGAGGAGTGGCAGCCGGTGGAGTCTGCCAGCCTGGAGGCGGAAGATCGGGCAAGCAATATCGTGCCGGGTGGCGAGGTGGCAGATAGCGGCCGTTTGCGTGGCATACAGGTCAGTCAGGATGGCAGCTGCTGGATCACCCTCAATCGCCTGACCTATCGTGTGCGCTACAGTCACGACCTGGCGACCTGGCTGGTTGTACCGGCGGACAACCCTTTTGCGTTTGCATCACTGCAGCCCGTGCGGCTGAATGCATCAGGTGAATGGGAGTTGTTGGTACCGCCGCGACTGTTGGGTGGCGCACCGCCGGAGGAGGCAGGCATAGCCGTTGTACGCTCGGCGTTCTGGGATACCTACACGGTCAATAACAGCGTCCGCAGTGCAAAGCTGTCCGTCAATGCGTTGAAAAGGCAGAAGGCCCTGTTGGCGCAATGGCCGGTCGCCGAGCTGCCCCGCGGGCAGGCACCGGACCTCGATGCGCGCGGGCTGGATTGCGTGAGGGTCAGCGGGCGGCCTTACTATTCGTATCGTTACGGACGCGAGTACTTCAATAGCATGATCGAGTACTACACCAGTGACGAATCGCAGGTGAATGACGTGTTCCGTTCGGGTGTTTACAAATATGGTGATGAAGACGCATACATTCACGATTTTGCCGACAGCCTGGCATTGCTGCCCAAGAGCAACGAGGTGAGCCTCTACAGAGGAGGGAGCGGTAATCGTGGTACCAGCGGTGCTAACTACCGGGCAGGTGAGCTTGGCGTGGGCGATGTGCTGGTCAATACAGATCTGACCTCGTTTACTGAAAACCCTTACAAGGTTGCCGAGTTTGCCTCGCTGCCCGATGCACAGGTGTCTGGCGCGGTATTCGGGCGCTTCGACGACAGTTCGGTGGTGTTCGAGCTGCCTGCCGGGCAATACCACCATGCGACACCGATCAGTGCATTTTCCCTGTACTGGGATGAGGCCGAGAGCCTGTTCCTGCCTGGTCACTACTTCCTTGTAGAAGGGCTGGAGGAGGTAAAGGGCGAGCATTACCGCTTCATCAAGGTAACGCTCAGGCAAATCACCAAGCCAGCGTCGGGCCCTGTCTACGACTTGCGCACAGGGCTGCTGTTCGACGATGCGGGCTACCGTAGCCGCTTCAAAAGCGCTGCCCTGGTCGAGCGATTCTTCCCGACATGATGGCCGCTGGGTTCAGGCCTGCTTGAGCAGCAGTGCCACGCCCGGGTAGTACTGCCCCGTCTCGTTGTGCAGCTTGCGGTAGGCGTACGGAAAGTACCAGGCGATGGCGCAGGCCGTGTGCTTTTGCAGGTCGTCCAACAGATCCTGCAACTCCTCGGGGCTGGCATGTTGGCCAACCTTGCACGGGGTGATGAACAGAGCGCCCGCTTTCAGTTGGCTGGCATAGGCCTTGTGACGGGCGAGGGCAGTCGTTTCTTGCAGCGCCGATGCCATGTCCAGCCGCGCGACTTTCGGCCAGCGCTGGCTGACGCTCAGGTACAGCGTTTCATCGGCGCTGCAGATCGACAGGTCGCAGCGCCCCTCCTGTTCGCCTTCATCACGCTGTTTCTTGCTGGTGAACTGCTGCAGCGCCGCCAGTTCGGCTTGCCAGGCCGCCGCCGCAAGCATGCCGATGTTGGCTTGGGTGCCATGCCAGTAGGGGGCCTCGGCATCGCCATGGAACTGGTTGAAGCGGTCGATGCAGTCGACCCAGCGTTCCAGTACGGGGCGGAGGAATTCCAGGTTCGGGTTGTTGATGATCTGGCCTTGCATGCTGCGCACTCCTGTTATCGTTGTGATCGCGTCCAGCGCAAAGTAATGGCTATGTGATATCACTCTGATCAGTGTGGCACAACCTGGCAGATCGGCCATTGACCCCGGCCAGTTGCGCCGAAGTAAAAGGCCCCCTTCGATTGACGCTCTCGGTGCAACCCTCTAACCTTCGCGGCGTGTTTCAGGTGCCCTGCCAGCCCCGACTGGGCAGGGTGAAACTGGGAAGCCGGTGGTCGCCAGCATGGCGCGATTCCGGCGCTGCCCCCGCAACGGTAGGTGAGAAGCAGCTGCGCAGGGCCACTGGGTAAAGCACCCGGGAAGGCGCGCAGGCCTGGGCCGAATGGCCCGCTCACGAGCCCGGAGACCGGCCTGATACTGCCAACGGCATCACGGAGGGTGATGTGCGGTGCACCGTGGCTCCGGCCATGGCTCCTGCGCGTTCTCCGTCTGCCCGCCTATTACCTGTCGCCGCTGTTTACGTGGCTTCAGCCTGCGGAGAACCCTTCATGAGCGAATCCACCGACCGCGACGAACGCCACCTGGCGCGCATGCAGCGCAAGAAGGCGATCATCGACGAGCGCATTGCCAACTCCCCTAACGAATGCGGCCTGCTGCTGGTGCTTACCGGCAACGGCAAGGGCAAGAGCAGCTCGGCCTTCGGCATGCTTGCCCGCGCCTTGGGCCATGGCATGCAGTGCGGCGTGGTGCAGTTCATCAAGGGCCGCAACAGCACCGGCGAAGAGCTGTTCTTCCGCCGCTTCCCCGAGCAGGTGCGCTATCACGTGATGGGCGAGGGCTTCACCTGGGAGACCCAGGACCGCCAGCGCGACATCGCCGCCGCCGAAGCGGCCTGGGCGGTATCGCGCCAGCTGCTGCAAGACCCGAGCGTGCAGTTCGTGGTGCTCGACGAGTTGAACATCGCCCTCAAGCATGGCTACCTCGACCTCGACCAGGTGCTGAGTGACATTCAGGCCAGGCCACCCATGCAGCACGTGATCGTCACCGGTCGCGCAGCCAAGCCGGAAATGATCGAGCTGGCCGATACCGTCACCGAGATGGGCATGCTCAAGCATGCGTTCCAGGCCGGTATCCGCGCGCAGAAGGGCGTCGAACTGTGAGTGAAACGCGCAGCTGCCCGGCGGTGCTGATCGCAGCACCTGCCTCTGGTCAGGGCAAGACCACCGTGACTGCAGCCCTGGCCCGCCTGCACCGCAACCTGGGGCGTAACGTCCGGGTGTTCAAGTGCGGCCCGGATTTCCTCGACCCGATGATCCTGGAGCGGGCCAGTGGCGCGCCGGTGTACCAGCTCGATCTGTGGATGATCGGTGCCGAAGAAAGCCGTCGACTGCTGTGGCAAGCCGCAGAAGAAGCCGACCTGATTCTGATCGAAGGGGTGATGGGCCTGTTCGACGGTACCCCGTCGAGCGCCGATCTGGCCCGCCATTTCGGCGTGCCCGTGCTGGCGGTGATCGACGGCACGGCGATGGCCCAGACCTTCGGCGCCCTGGCCCTGGGCCTGGCGCGTTATCAGGCCGACCTGCCGTTCGCCGGCGTGCTGGCCAACCGAGTCGGTAGCCTGCGCCATGCGCAATTGCTCGAAGGCAGCCTGACCGAGGGCCTGCGTTGGTATGGCGGCCTTTCCCGCGAGCGCGGTATCGAGCTGCCCAGCCGCCACCTGGGGCTGGTTCAGGCCAGCGAACTGAACGACCTGGATGCCCGCCTGGATGCTGCGGCCGAAGCCCTCGGCGCCAGCTGCGACGCCGCCTTGCCACCGCCAGTAGCGTTTGCCGCGCCTGAGCCGCAACCGTGCGTTGCGTCGCTGAGCGGTGTGCGCATTGGAGTGGCGCGAGACGAAGCCTTCGCCTTTACCTACGGCGCCAATCTGGATCTGTTGCGCGACCTGGGCGCACAGTTGGCGTTCTTTTCGCCGCTGCACGACCGTGAGCTACCGGCAGTGGACAGCCTGTATCTGCCGGGTGGTTATCCAGAACTGCATCACCACGCATTGGCAGCCAATACGCCGATGTGCGAAGCGATCCGTGCCCATCATGCCCAGGGCAAGCCATTGCTGGCCGAGTGCGGCGGCATGCTGTACCTGCTCGACGCGCTGACGGATGTTGCAGGCGAGCGTGCCGAACTGCTCGGCCTGTTGCCCGGCGAGGCGGCCATGCAGAAGCGCCTGGCAGCCCTGGCCCTGCAGGCCGTAGAACTGCCGGAAGGCACCCTGCGCGGGCACACCTATCACCACTCGCTGACGACCACCGAACTGGAGCCGATCGCCCGGGGCTTGAGCCCCAACGGCGGGCGTGGCAACGAAGCGGTGTATCGGCTGGGCCGGCTGACCGCCTCCTACGTGCACTTCTACTTCCCGTCCAACCCTGATGCGGCGGCGGCGCTGTTGCGGCCATGAGCGATCACGCCTACAGCGCCGCCGAGCGCGCCGCGATCTACCGAGCGATCGGTGAGCGTCGCGACATGCGCCATTTTGCCGGTGGCTCGGTGGCGCCCGAGCTGCTCGGCCGCCTGCTGGCTGCCGCGCACCAGGCGCCCAGTGTCGGCCTGATGCAACCCTGGCGCTTCATTCGCATCACTCAACGGGAGCTGCGCGGGCGCATTCAGGGCCTGGTCGAAGAGGAGCGGGTGCGTACCGCCGAAGCCCTGGGCGAGCGCTCCGATGACTTCATGAAACTCAAGGTCGAAGGCATCAGCGACTGCGCCGAAGTGCTGGTGGCGGCGTTGATGGACAACCGCGAGCCGCACATCTTCGGCCGCCGCACCTTGCCGGAAATGGACCTGGCCTCCTTGGCCTGCGCCATCCAGAACCTGTGGCTGGCCGCCCGTGCCGAGGGCCTGGGGTTGGGCTGGGTTTCTCTGTTCGACCCGCAAGCCCTGGCCGCGCTGCTGGGCATGCCCGCTGGCGCCAAGCCGGTGGCGGTGTTGTGCCTGGGGCCGGTCAGCGAGTTCTACGCACAGCCGATGCTGGTACAGGAAAACTGGGCGCAAGAACGCCCCTTGAGTGAAATGCTGTTCGAGAACCAATGGGGAGAGCGCCCATGAGCGTGGCCTTGCTGACTGTGGCCGGAGTGGCCCTCGACGCGCTGCTGGGCGAGCCGCAGCGCCGACACCCGCTGGTGGGCTTCGGCAACCTGGCGTCGAGCCTGGAGCGCCGCTTGAATGCCGGTGGGCGCGGCTGGCGCAGCCATGGCGTGAGCGCCTGGTTCCTGGCTGTGGTACCGCTGACGCTGGTGGCGCTGATCCTGTCCTGGCTGCCCTATGTCGGCTGGCTGGTGGATGTGCTGGCGCTGTATTGCGCCCTCGGCTTGCGCAGCCTCGGCGAGCATGTGCTGCCGGTGGCCAACGCCTTGCGTCAAGGTGACCTGCAAGAGGCTCGGCGCCGTGTCGGTTATCTGGTCAGCCGGGAAACCCGCGAACTGGATGAGCCTGCCGTGGCTCGCGCAGCCACTGAATCGGTGCTGGAAAACGGCAGCGATGCGGTGTTCGCCGCGCTGTTCTGGTTCGCCGTGGCCGGTGCGCCGGGCGTGGTGCTGTACCGCCTGAGCAATACCCTGGATGCGATGTGGGGTTACCGTAACGAACGCTTCGAGCGCTTCGGCTGGTGCGCCGCACGCATCGACGACGTGCTGAACTATATTCCCGCCAGGCTCGTGGCGCTGACCTACGCGCTGCTGGGCAAGACGCGTCTGGCACTGACCTGCTGGCGCAAACAGGCGCCGCTGTGGGACAGCCCCAACGCTGGGCCGGTAATGGCCTCTGGTGCCGGTGCGCTGGGTGTCGAACTGGGCGGCCCGGCGGTGTACCACGGCGAACTGCACGAGCGCCCGCGCCTGGGTGAGGGGCCAATGGCCGATGCCGATGCCATCGAGCGCGGCTGGAGCCTGGTGCAGCGTGGCGTCTGGTTATGGGTACTGCTGATCTGCGTGGGAGCCTATCTGAATGCTTGAACACGGTGGCCGCCTGCTGCGGGCGGCGCGGCAATACGCAATTGCCCGCGAAGACTGGCTGGATCTGTCCAGCGGCATTGCCCCTTGGCCTTACCCGATCCCCCCGATTCCGCTGGATGCTTGGGCACGCCTGCCGGAAGCCGATGACGGCCTCGAAGACGCCGCGCGACACTATTACGGTGTGCGGCAACTGTTGCCGGTGGCAGGTTCCCAGGCGGCCATCCAGGCCCTGCCCCTGTTGCGCCCGCTGGGGCGCGTGGGTGTGCTGGCGCCGTGCTACGCCGAGCACCCGCATGCCTGGCAGCGGGCGGGGCATCAGTTGATCGAGCTGGATGAACGTCAGGTCGAGGCGCAGCTCGATCAGCTCGACGTGCTGGTGCTGGTCAATCCGAACAACCCGACCGGGCGGCTGGTGCCACGTGAACGGCTGCTGGCCTGGCATGCGCAGCTCGCGAAGCGCGGCGGCTGGCTGCTGGTGGACGAAGCGTTCATGGACAACTCGCCGGAACACAGCGTGGCTGATTGCGCCGAGCGCCCGGGCCTGATCGTGCTGCGTTCGTTCGGCAAGTTCTTCGGCCTGGCCGGTGTGCGACTGGGCTGTGTAGTGGCCGAATCCTCATTGTTGCAGGGCCTTGCCGAGTTGCTCGGGCCGTGGACCATCAGTGGTCCGACCCGGGTGCTGGCGCAAGCCTGCTTTGCCGACCACGCGGCGCATCAGGCCCAGATCGAACGCTGCGCCCAGGCCAGCCAACGCCTGGCTACGCTGTTGCAACGCTGCGGCCTGGCGCCCAGCGGCGGCTGCGACCTGTTCCAGTACCTGCGCAGCGAGCGTGCAGCCCACTTGCATGACTTTCTCGCCCGCCGCGGCATCCTCGTGCGCCTGTTCGAGCAGCCGGCTGCCGTGCGCCTTGGCCTGCCGGCAACTGCCGCAGACGAGCAACGGCTGGCCCAGGCCTTGGCTGATTATCAGAAGGAAACGGCATGACCACCCTCATGGTGCAAGGCACCACCTCCGATGCTGGCAAGAGCACGCTGGTTACCGCCCTGTGCCGCTGGCTGATGCGCCAGGGCGTCGGGGTGGTGCCGTTCAAGCCGCAGAACATGGCGCTCAACAGCGCGGTGACCGCCGACGGTGGCGAAATCGGCCGTGCCCAGGCGGTGCAGGCCCAGGCTTGCCGGCTGGCACCTCACACCGACATGAACCCGGTTCTGCTCAAGCCCAACAGCGACACGGGCGCCCAGGTGATCATCCATGGTCGCGCTGTCGCCAGCATGAACGCGGTGGCCTATCACGACTACAAGGTCATCGCCATGCAAGCTGTGCTGGCCTCGCACCAGCGCCTCAGCGCGGCCTATCCGGTGGTGATGGTCGAGGGCGCAGGTTCGCCAGCGGAGATCAACCTGCGCGCCGGTGACATCGCCAACATGGGCTTTGCCGAGGCGGTCGACTGCCCGGTGATCCTGGTGGCCGACATCAACCGTGGTGGGGTGTTCGCCCACCTGGTCGGCACCCTCGAACTGCTGTCGCCGAGCGAGCAGGCGCGGGTCAAGGGCTTCGTCATCAACCGCTTCCGCGGTGACATCGCGTTGCTGCAACCGGGCCTGGACTGGCTGGAGCAACGTACCGGCAAACCGGTGCTGGGCGTGCTGCCCTATGTCACCGACCTGCACCTGGAAGCCGAAGATGGCATCGACATCCGCCAGGGCGCCAAGCAGGATCGTGTGCTCAAGGTGATCGTCCCGGTGTTGCCACGCATCAGCAACCACACCGATTTCGACCCGCTGCGCCTGCACCCGCAGGTCGACCTGCAGTTCATCGGCCCGGGCCAGCCGATTCCGGCCGCCGACCTGATCATCCTGCCCGGCTCGAAGAGCGTGCGCGGCGACCTGGCGCAACTGCGCGAGCGAGGTTGGGACAAGGCCATCGAGCGGCACCTGCGCTATGGCGGCAAGCTGATCGGGATCTGTGGAGGCCTGCAGATGCTCGGCCGCCAAGTCCACGACCCACTTGGTCTCGAGGGCGCCGCCGGCTCCAGCCCCGGGCTTGGCCTGTTCGATTACGAGACGGTGCTCGAAGCCGACAAGCAACTGCGCAATGTCGCCGGGACCCTGAACCTTGAAGCCGCAGCGGTCGCCGGCTATGAAATTCACGCGGGCGTCACCGCAGGGCCTGCCTTGGAGCAGCCCGCGGTGCAGCTCGCCGATGGCCGTTGTGACGGCGCTGTCAGTGCCGATCGCCAGATCCTCGCCACCTACCTGCATGGCCTGTTCGAGGGCAGCCAGTCGTGTGCCGCGCTGCTGCGCTGGGCGGGGCTGGAGAATGCGCAGACCATCGATTACGAAGCCCTGCGTGAGCGTGACATCGAGCGCCTGGCCGATCTGGTGGAAAAACACCTGGACACCGCGCACCTTCGAACGCTCTGTGGAGTCGCCTGACATGCGCAACCTGATCCTCGGCGGCGCCCGCTCGGGCAAGAGTCGCCTGGCCGAGCAACTGGCCAGCGACAGCGGCCTGCCAGTGACCTACATCGCCACCAGCGAGCCACTCGATGGCGAAATGAACGAGCGCGTGCGCTTGCACCGCCAGCGTCGGCCTGAACACTGGGGGCTGATCGAAGAACCCTTGGCCCTGGCTGCCGTGCTGCGCGCGGAAGCCGCCGAGGGCCGATGCCTGCTGGTGGACTGCCTGACCTTGTGGCTGACCAACCTGCTGATGCTCGACGATCCGCAGCGGCTGGCCGCAGAGCGCGATGCGCTGCTCGACTGCCTGGAGCATTTGCCTGGCACCCTCATTCTGGTCAGCAACGAAACCGGCCTGGGCGTGGTGCCCATGGGCGAGCTGACCCGCCGTTATGTCGACCTGGCCGGCTGGCTGCACCAGGCCGTTGCCGAACGCTGCCAGCGCGTGGTGCTGACCGTGGCCGGCCTACCTCTCATGCTCAAAGGACCCGCTCTATGAACCAAGCCTGGTGGCGTGATGCCTGCCAACCCCTCGACAACGCCGCCATGGACCAGGCCCGCGCCCGTCAGCAGCAGCTGACCAAACCTGCCGGCTCGCTCGGCCAGCTGGAAGGCCTGGCCGTGCAGCTGGCTGGCCTGCAGGGCCGCGAGCGGCCAACCCTGGAGCAGGTCGCCATCAGCCTTTTCGCGGGCGACCACGGCGTGGTCGAGGAGGGCATTTCGGCCTACCCGCAGGCGGTCACCGGGCAGATGCTGCGCAACTTCGTCGGCGGTGGTGCGGCAATCAGCGTGCTGGCGCGCCAACTGCAGGCCAGTCTTGAAGTGATCGACCTGGGCACCATCGACCCTGAGCTGGAACTGCCAGGGGTGCGGCACCTGCGCCTCGGTGCTGGCACCGCCAACTTCGCCCGCCAGCCGGCCATGACCGATGCCCAGCTGCAGGCTGCCTTGCAGGCCGGTCGCGACAGCGCCCTGCGCGCAGCAGCCAATGGCGCGCAGCTGTTCATCGGTGGAGAGATGGGCATCGGCAACACCTCGGCCGCTGCTGCCCTGGCCAGTGCCATGCTGGCTTGCCCGGCACGTGAGCTGAGCGGGCCGGGTACCGGCCTGGATAGCGCAGGTGTTCGTCACAAGGCCGAAGTGATCGAGCGCGCCCTGGTGCTGCACGGCCTGCGCGCCGACCAGCCGTTGCAGGCGCTGGCTTGTGTCGGCGGCTTCGAGATCGCTGCGCTGACCGGTGCCTACCTGGCCTGCGCCCAGCAAGGCATTGCCGTGCTGGTGGATGGCTTCATCTGCAGTGTCGCGGCATTGCTGGCGGTGCGGCTCAATCCGCAGAGCCGTGACTGGCTGCTGTTCGCTCACCAGGGCGCCGAGCCTGGGCACAAGACCCTGCTCGCGGCACTGCAAGCCCAGCCATTGCTGGCGTTGGGCCTGCGCCTGGGTGAAGGCAGTGGAGCCGCCCTGGCGGTGCCGCTGATGCGCCTGGCCTGCGCCCTGCACGGGCAGATGGCGACCTTCGCCGAGGCGGCGGTGGCGGACCGCCCGGCATGATCCTCGACCTGCTGCGCCACGGTGAAACGGTGCAGGGCGGCGGCCTGCGCGGCAGCCTGGACGATGCCTTGACCGACAAGGGCTGGGGGCAGATGCGTGCAGCGCTGGCAGGTGCAGGCCCCTGGGATGTACTGGTCAGCTCGCCGTTGCAGCGCTGTGCGCGTTTTGCCGAGCAGCTGGGCATGCCGGTTCAGTTCGAAGGCGATCTGCAAGAGCTGCATTTCGGCGAATGGGAAGGGCGCAGTGCCCTGCAGATCATGCAAACCCAGGCCGACGAGCTGGGGCGTTTCTGGGTCGATCCGTACAGCTACACGCCGCCTGCAGGGGAGCCTGTCGCGGCCTTTGCCGAGCGTGTGTTCTCTGCCGTCGGGCGCCTGCGCCAGCTGCATGCCGGCAAGCGCGTGCTGTTGGTCACCCATGGTGGCGTCATGCGCCTGCTGTTGGCACGCGCCCGTGGGCTGCCCAGGGAGCAGTTGCTGCAGGTCGAGGTTGGCCATGGCGCCCTGATGCGCCTGGCGGTGGATGAGGCTGGCGCGATGCACGAGGTGCTCTGACATGCTGCCGTTCTGGATTGCCCTGCAGTTTCTCAGCAGCTTGCCCGTGCATTTGCCGGGGATGCCCGAGCCGCGTGAAACGGGCCGATCATTGTTGTGCTATCCGCTGGTCGGGTTGCTGTTCGGCCTGTTGCTGTGGTTGGCGAGCCACCTGCTGCAAGGTGTTGCGGCGCCGTTGCACGCGGCCCTGCTGCTGACGCTGTGGGTGTTGCTCAGTGGTGCGTTGCATCTGGATGGCCTGGCCGACAGTGCCGATGCCTGGCTGGGTGGCTTCGGTGACCGCGAGCGCACGCTGCAGATCATGAAAGATCCGCGCAGCGGGCCAATAGCCGTGGTCACCCTGGTGCTGGTACTGCTGCTGAAATTCTGTGCCCTGTGGGTGCTGGTGGAGCAGGGCGCAGGCATGGCCTTGCTGCTGGCGCCGGTGGTAGGGCGGGCGGCGATGCTCGGCTTGTTTCTCGGTACGCCTTACGTGCGTCGCGGGGGCCTGGGGCAGGCGCTGGCCGAGCACTTGCCGCGGCGTGCGGGCGTGTGGGTTCTGCTCGCCAGCATGCTGTTGTGTTTGCTGGCGGGTGGCGCGCGCGCGATCTTGCCGATGCTGGCGGCGATCGCGGTGTTCATCGGGTTACGCCGGTTGATGTGTAAGCGTCTGGGTGGGACCACGGGTGATACCGCAGGCGCCATGCTGGAGATTCTCGAACTGACTGTGCTGTTGGGCTTGGCGATTTAGGAACAGTCCTACAGTGTTTGGCGAAAATCCTTTCGGATAAAACTGGCTGCAGAATTGCGGAAAAATGCTGAAAAAATTCAGGAAATGACGCCTTTTCTGCAGCTATCTATGCTCGCGGTTTCTCTGTCACCGCGAAGGCATGGACAATGCGACGACTCCTGCTGGCCTTGTTGTTGGTCACCGTCAGTGGCTCCGTTACTGCAGCCGACCTGATCGACTTCTGGAACACCCCGCGCCACGGCGGCAACAGCTTCAATCGCTTGCCGCCGGATCAGGCCTACTTCGATGCGTTGAGTGCATATGGCGCGAGCTGGGTGCGGCTGTCCTACGACAAGTGGAAGCCGGCGCAGCGTGACTTCCTGTTGGGCGATGCGGATCGGTATGAGCAGTTGCCCGCCGCCGATCTCAAGCAGCTGCGCGATACCCTGGATCGCGCGCACAGGGCAGGGCTCAAGGTGGTCATCGCGCCGCTATCGCTACCTGGCATGCGTTGGTCGCAAAACAACCAGGGGCAGTTCGATGACCGTCTTTGGCAAGGTGGCGGATACGCTCGGCAAGCTGCCCGTTTCTGGCGCGACCTGGCCCGGGAGCTGAAAGACCATCCCGCCATCGCCGCCTACAACCTGGTCAACGAACCTGCCCCCGAGAAACTTGGCGGCCTGGCCGAGCACGCATCGGCTGAGCACATGCAGCAATGGTACGCCCAGGTGCAGGGTGGGTCGCGTGACCTGCCTGCCCTGTACGCGCAATTGATCGCGGCAATACGCGAGGTGGATGCCAAGACCCCGATCATGGTCGACGCGGGCTGGTTCGCCAGCGCCGATGCTTTCGGTTACTGGCAGGCGCCCCTGCAGGATGATCGAGTGCTCTACAGCGTGCACATGTATGAGCCCTATTCGGCCACCAGTGCGCCGAACCTGTTGCGCGAAGTCCCCATCGACTATCCCGGCCCGGCGCCGTTTGGTGGTGAAAACCAGCAATGGGATGCCGAACGGGTTCGTCACTATCTGAACTTGCCGTTGGCCTGGATGGAGCGCATGAAGCTGCCGCCTTCCCGGTTGGTCGTGGGGGAGTTCGGGTGCATGCGCCGACTGCCCGGTTGCAGCGAGTATCTGGAAGACGTCCTCTCGGTCATGGACCGACATCGCTTGCACTGGGCGTTCTACAGCTTCCGCGAAGACAACTGGGATGGCATGGACTACGAACTGGGCTCGGCAAAGGTGCCCTGGCGGTATTGGCAAGCGATCGAGCAAGGGGCTCCTGATCCGTTGCCACGCAAGGCCACAGCGGAATTCGAACCGATTCGGCGACGGCTGGCAGACTGAAACTTCTTGCAACATCCCGGGTGCGGGTATATACACGTATTCATGTTGACCAGTGAATGCATCTGCACCCACCTGCGTCGCGCCGCCCGAGGGGTGAGCCGGCATTACGACGAGGCCCTTGCCGGCTTCGGCATCAATGTCGCCCAGTTTTCCCTGTTGCGTCACCTGCAGCGGCTCGATCGCCCCAGTATCACCACGCTGGCCGAGGCCATGGGCCTGGAGCGCAGTACCTTGGGCCGTAACCTGCGCGTGCTGGAGGCAGAGGGCCTGGTAGCCCTGGCCGATGGCGATGACCAGCGCAACCGTGTGGTGTTGCTGACCGAGGCGGGCGCGGCACGTTTGCAAGCCGCCCATCCTGCCTGGGAGCAGGCGCAATTGATGCTGGTCGAGCAGTTGGGCGAAGGGCAACGTGACGAGCTTGTACGTTTGCTGGAGCGGCTTGCCTGATTCATTACGATTAGAAGCGGGTATATACCCGTACAACCTTGCGATGTGCTGGAGATAACGACAATGACTTCGGTGTGGCGAACCAGCGGGTGGGTACTTGTGGGGGCAGCGTTGATCCTGGCGCTGTCCCTGGGTGTGCGGCACGGTTTCGGCCTGTTCCTGGCGCCGATGAGCGCCGACTTTGGCTGGGGCCGTGAAGTGTTCGCCTTTGCCATCGCCCTGCAGAACCTGATCTGGGGCCTGGCACAGCCGTTTGCCGGGGCGCTGGCTGACCGTCTTGGTGCGGCTCGGGTGGTGATCATCGGTGGCATTCTCTATGCCGCTGGCCTGTTGTTGATGAGTACCGCCGATTCGGCCTGGTCGCTGTCGCTCAGTGCCGGCCTGCTGATCGGTATCGGCCTGTCTGGCACCTCATTTTCGGTCATCCTCGGTGTGGTCGGCCGCGCTGTTCCGGCGGAAAAACGCAGCATGGCCATGGGCATCGCCAGCGCTGCCGGTTCTTTCGGCCAGTTCGCCATGCTCCCCGGTACCCTCGGCCTGATCGAATGGCTGGGCTGGTCGTCGGCGCTATTGGTGCTTGGCTTGCTGGTGGCACTGATCGTGCCCTTTGTCGGCCTGCTGCGTGACCGCCCGCTGCCCAGTCATGGTGCAGAGCAGACGTTGGGCGAGGCCCTGCGCGAAGCGTGCTCGCACTCCGGTTTCTGGCTGCTTGCCCTGGGTTTCTTCGTCTGTGGCTTCCAGGTGGTCTTCATTGGCGTGCACCTGCCTGCCTACCTGGTTGACCAGCACCTGCCGGCGACCACCGGCACCACCGTGCTGGCGCTGGTCGGGTTGTTCAACATCGTGGGTACCTACACTGCCGGCTGGCTGGGTGGGCGCATGTCCAAGCCACGCCTGCTCACCGCACTGTATTTGCTGCGTGCAGTGGTGATCGCGTTGTTCCTGTGGGTGCCGGTGACTGAGGTGAGTGCCTACCTGTTCGGTATTGCCATGGGGCTGCTGTGGCTTTCCACCGTACCGTTGACCAATGGCACCGTGGCCACGGTATTCGGCGTGCGCAACCTGTCGATGCTCGGCGGCATCGTCTTCCTGTTCCACCAGCTGGGCGCCTTCCTGGGGGGCTGGCTGGGTGGCGTGGTGTACGACCAGACCGGCAACTATGACCTGGTCTGGCAGATTTCGATTCTGCTCAGCGTGCTGGCTGCCGCGCTCAACTGGCCGGTACGTGAACGGCCGGTCGCCCGCCTGCAGGTGCAAGCGGCATGAACCGCTACCTGGCCCGCGGGCTGCTGCTGGCGGCAGTGGCATTGTTGCTGGTGCTGGCGTGGTGGGGCTGGCAGCGGGGCGGGTTGGCGTTGATGCAGCTGGGCATGGGCGTTTGTTAAGCGCTACCCTGCAAGTTCAAGGATTGTCTTGCAGGAGGAATGAATGATGCGTGCCCATTGGTTGACGATGCCGTTGCTGGCGCTGCTGGCCGCCAGTACCAGCTGGGCTGCCGATTGCCCGGCGCTGTTGCAGGGCAGCTTGCCTGAATTGCGTGGCAAGGAGCAGGTCGACCTGTGCCAACGCTTCGGCGGCAAGCCGCTGGTGGTGGTCAATACGGCCAGTTATTGTGGTTTTGCACCGCAGTTCGAGGGGCTGGAGTCGACGTACAAGGAGTATCACGAGCAAGGCCTGGAAATGCTGGGTGTGCCGTCCAACGACTTCAAGCAGGAAGACGCCGATAGCGAGAAGACTGCCAAGGTCTGCTACGCCAACTACGGTGTGACCTTCACCATGACCAAGACCCAGGCGGTTCGCGGCACGGATGCGATACCGCTGTTTGTCGAGCTGGCGCACCAGAGCAGCGCGCCGAAATGGAACTTCTACAAGTACGTGGTGGATCGCCGGGGCAAGGTGATCGGCAACTTCTCCAGCTTGACCAAGCCGGATGATCCCGCCTTCAGGGCCGCGATCGAGAAGGCGATAGCCTCGCATCCGTAGGTGAAGTCGTGGTAAGGGCGGAAGGTGTTCGCGTAGAGGCTGACAGGTGTTCGCCGAAAGGTTTGCAGCGCCTGTCAGCCCTCACACAATTGCATTGCGGCTGCTTTTGTCAGTGTGGATGTACCGTAATTGCCACCAGCTTCAACACCACCGGCCTAACCATCAGTACGCACACAAATGCCACTGGCATCGCCAATTGGTAAGCCTTCAGCACATTGCTCAGGTACTCCGGGTTCACCCCGGCATTCGCCGCAGTGATCACGAAGCACATCAGCAGCGCCATGATCGATGACATGTAGAACGCGAACACGTACGGCGTTGCGCTCGGGCGCAGTTTGCGCCGGCTGCGCGTGTGGGGCAGATTGCTCATGCGATCTCCTGAAAGTTGGCTGAGGGCGCAGGTTAGCAATGCCGCCGGCAGCGGCTGTAGAGCCGCAGGGATGAGTTCTTTATAAAGAGATTCTTACGAATCGAAGAGCTCGCCATGGATCTGCTCAACGCCATCCGCAGTTTCATCAAGGTGGTCGAAGCCGGCAGCATCGCCGCCGGTGCCCGCAACCTTGGCCTCAGCCCGGCGGCGGTCAGCCAGAACCTGGCACGGCTGGAAGGGCACTTGCACGTGCGCCTGCTCAGCCGCACCACCCGCAGCATGGCGCTCACGCCTGCCGGTACTCAATACTACGAACGAGTCAGGCACATCGAGCGCGATCTGGCCCTTGCCGAACAAGCGGTCACCACGCCCGACAGTGAGCCCCAAGGGCGGCTGTGCATCGCCTCGACCTCTGCTTTTGGTCGCCATGTGCTGGCACCGCTGATCCCGGCCTTCAGTGCCCGCTACCCACTGATTTCGATAGAATTGATAACGACTGATCGCAAGGTCAATCACGCCCGCGAAGATGTCGATGTCAGCCTGCGCATCACCCCGCAACTCGAAGACCAACTGCTGGCGCGGCACATCGCGCGCATCCCGTTCATCTGCTGCGCGTCACCGGGTTACCTCGCCAGTGCCGGCTTGCCGACCACCCCGGAGGTGTTGAGGGAACATCGCTGCCTGGTATTTCGTTATCCGGTGGACGGCCGTTTCCTGCGTTGGGGCTTTGTGCGTGATGGCATGCGTTTCGAGGCGGAGTTCGGCACCGTATTGATCAGTGACGACATCGATGCCCTGACCCAGATGGCCCTCAATGATGGCGGCATCACCCGATTGGCCGAGTTCATCGTCAGGCCGCATCTGGCCTCGGGGGCACTGGTGCCGCTGTTCGAATACAGCGAAAGCGGCCAGGCCTATGCCCAGACCGAGCCAATGGATATCTACCTGTGCGTAGCCGATCGTTTCGCCATGACCGCAAAAGTGCGCGCGTTCATGGACTACCTGCGTGAGTCGTTGGGCGATGGCTGGCAAGTGCAGGCATGAAAAAACCGCCACGAGGGCGGTTTCTTGATGGGGCGGGTACGAATCAGAAGCGGTAGGTGAGCGAGGCACCGATACCGTGTGCGCTGTTCTCGTACTTGGCCTGGTAACGGCCCTTGGTCGGGCTTGCCAGGTTGACCTTGGTGTCCTCTTCCCACAGGTAGGAGTAGGCCACGTCGATGGTCATGTCGTCGGTTGGGCTGTAACCGGCACCGATGCTGATTGCCTTGCGATCGCCCGTAGGGATGCGTGGCGAGCGGTCGGTGTTGTTGGTTGGCGACTGGTCGACGGAGAAGCCGGTACGCAGGACCCACTCCTTGTTCACCTTGTAGGACGCGCCGATGGCGTGAGCCCAGGTATCGTGCCAGTTCTGCTCTTCGCTGATGGTGCCGAACTGGGCGGCCAGTGGTGCAGGGACTTCGTTGTTGACAGTGATGTCCTTCAGGCGGCTCCAGCGCGTCCAGGTGCTGCCTGCATACAGGGTCCACTGGTCGTCGAGTTCATGAGTCACCGAGAAGTCCACCGACTCAGGCGTCTTGATCTTCAGGGTGGCGTCGAACTTGCTGCCGCTGAAAGGCCCGATCAGGGCGTTGTTGATCTTGGTATTGCCTTCGAGCTTGTAGTCGACCATCGAGTGATAGGTCAGGCCGAGGCGGGTGCGATCGGTGGCCTGAACCAGGATGCCGACGTTGTAGCCGACAGCAGTGTCGTCGCCCTTGATCTTCACTTCGCCATCATTGACGCCAGGAGAGCGCGGGTTGATGGTGTTCGACCCCAGTTCGCCCTTGATCTTGTTGATGGTAGGGCCAAAGCCGATCGAAACCACGTCATTGAAGGCGTAGCTGACGGTTGGCTGGAACGTGATGACCTCGACGTGGCTCTTCTTGCCCCAGTAGCGTGCGGCGTCGCCGCTGCCGTAGTCGGTAACCAGGCCGAACGGCACGTAGACACCGAAGCCGACGCTCCAGTGCTCATCGAGCGGCTTGACGTAGTAGCCCATCGGTACCCCTACCGTTGGCACCATGTCACCGTCAGTTTCCCCTGGCAGCGGGCTGCTGCCCGGCCCCGAGATGTCGGTCTTGGCAATGACGGCTGCGCCCCCCACGGTCACTTGCTGGCGCTTGAGGCGAGACATGCCGGCAGGGTTGCCATACACCGTGCTGGCATCATCGGCAGCGGAAGAACGACCCGCGAAACCTGTCCCCATGCCGCTGACGCTTTGTTCGTTGAGGGCGAAGCCCGCCGCGAACAGTTGGCTGGATGCCAGAGCAACGGCTACGCCGAGGGAGGTTTTGAGCAATGCTTTTTTCATTATTAGAAACTCCTTGGGATCTCCGGGGCGAAAAGCTACCAACAAATCACGCGCCGCGCTATAGCCTCAATCACAGGAGATAGAGCGGTTTTGTAGGACAATCCGACCAAAATTCCCTTTTTTCCGGTAATGGTGTAGGACGCTTCTTAAGATGCCTGTGGCAATTTCTGTTCAACGCACAGTTGCCAGGCCTGGGTGAAGTCGCGCAGGCGACCTTGAGGGTGGAAAATCTGCCGCCAGATACGTGCCAGGCCGAGCAGGTCGTCGGCCGCTGGCAGCGGCGTGGACTGCTCTTCGATGAGCATCCAGGCGATGGCGGTGGAGTAGCGCAGGTTTACTGTCAGCTCCAGGTGTGGCCCGCCGAGGAAGGCGTGCTGGCTGGCCAGGCCGCGTACCAGGCTGGCGAGCTCCGGATCGCGCGCAAGAAAGTGGTCCCAGACTGCCTGGTGACGGCTTTCGCCGATGCGGTAGAGGCCGTGGCCACGGCGGTCGTGCAAGGCTGAACCGAGTGCCGATTGGCAGGCCGCGATACCCAGCAGAAGGGCCTCGGCGCTGGCGCAATGACGATTCAGATAGACCAGGGTTGGTCGGATCACATACTGACACAATTCATTCGCCGCGATACCCATGATGCCCTCGAGCAGTAAAGGGCCGACGGGCGCTGGAGCTTGGCAGCTGGAAATTGGTCAGGCCCGCCGGAAGCGGTAAGGACCGCTCGAGTTGAAGTGTAGTGTGATAATCGTGGTGTAAAGGGCTGTTTTTAAATCGATTGCTGCCTGCCACCCGGCGCTATATGCCCTGCGGCAATTAGGCCAAGAACGATCAGGTAGCTCGCGGCAGGCGCCATTCAGCCCTTGAATACCCCGACATTCGCCACTCACGCGGTCAGCGATTGACGGGTGCGGGCGATCACCGCCTGCAGCGGTTCCGAGCGGCTGTACTGTTCAGGGTACAGGCGTTCGGTGTGGCAGGCGACGCCGTGTTCGTCCACCAGGGTGAAGCTGAAGTTGCCCTTGCGTGGGGCGGTGATCAGGCACTTCAACGGCGAGAAGGCCTGGGAGAGGGTGCCAATGGCAGCCTGAATTTGATGATGAGTTTGCATATTGTTGGAGGTTCCTGCTTTAAACACGGGGTTATGATCCGTGCATGATAGAAACGTTCCAGTGACGCCTTTATTAAGGGACGAACGAACCTGACTGGAACAGGGCAGCCAGAGAGAGCGCAATCAAAGTGTGGGCGCTTGGGCTGACTGGTAGGTACTTCAGAAGGCAGGCAGCACGCCGGGGCCAAGGTTCTAGGCCGTCGGGGTGGAATCCTGATCAATCTTCCGGTTGATTCGTGCTTGAACAGCGCTGGGCTGGCGAGTGAATCATCGAGTGGGCCGGTCCTGGTTTCAGCAGCGATCGTTCGGGAGAGCGATGGGCTGCAAGGACGCTTCTGGCCAGAATTGACTTTCAGCTTGGGTACTAACGGTGCGCACCTTACCGAAACTGTGCGACCTTTGCAAGCGTTGTACGTTTCTTCAGGCTAGCCGCGCAGTATGGCGTGTCTTTCGCCCTATGGGAAGAGGGGGGAACGGGCCTCCAACCGGCCTGATGGGCCAATTTCGTGCATCCAAACGCAGGCTTTCGGTGCACTTGTTCACATTCGAGGCGTGACTTGTAACAGCCCGGAAACAGCCCTGTCGAAGCTCGCCAATGACTTGACTGGCACCTTAAGTCAATGAAAAAAAACACTAATTTTTGCTGGTGAAAAAATCGTCAGTTTGACTGTAGGCCCCATTTCACGGGGGTTTGCGGGCTCGTTGGAGGGGTTGTCCACCGAGTTATCCACAGGAACTGTGGATTGTCCCGAGCGCTTGCTCTAGGACGGGTGTGCCAGCAAATTAGAGAACTGTCCGACAATCGACAGGCATCAGCCGACCAGCCAGTCATCCACTCGGAAACGTCAAGAAAAAATCATCGAAAAAAAATTTCAATCCTCCGGAAATCGACACGTCATGCACGAAAAAAAGGAGTAGAGTGGCGCGCCTTTCGAATTGCCATCCCTGTCGGTCATGAAGTTTCGTGGTAAACCCCTCGCCAGCCCCGTTGCTGCCTCAGCAGCCCCTTCACCCAAACGCATTTCCCTGAAAGTGGCCCTCTGGTTGCTCGACAGCCCACGCCTGGGTGCCAGGCAGCAGGTCAAGCACATCGCCGGGCGGCTGCTCAAGCAGCCCGCGCGTGAAGGCGTGGTGGTGGCGCAGAGCCGCCTGGGGCAGATGCTCTGCCGTGATTGCGGCAATGCGCGCGACCGTCGCATCGGCCATGAACTGCTGCGCCAGGCGGCACGGGCCGGGGATCGGCGGGCGCAGCTGGAGTATGCGCGGCTGTTCCAGGCCGACGCGCCGGAACAGGCGCCCGACCCAGCAGACTGATAAGCTGCACTCAACTCGCAATAGTGTGATCGGGGTAAGCATGGCAGTGGATCTGACCAGCATTCTGCTGGGCTTGGTGGCAGGGGCCTTGCCTTGCCTGGGTTGGATCATGCAGGTTCAGCGCCGTCAGGGCGCGCGCCAGGGGGAGCAGGCCTTGCTGGAGGAGCGACTGAGCAGTGCGCAACTGGCTCAGGCCGGCCTGCAGGCGCAACTGGATGCCAGCCGCGACGAGGTCAGCGACCTCAGTGAAGCCAATACCGTCAAGCAGACCCAACTGGCCGCCCAGGGCCGCGAACTGGAGCTGCTGCAGATCGACCGTGACAATGCCCGCGATGCCGCCCACGCCTGGCACCTCGAACGCGCCACGCGTGAAGCCGAACTGCGTCGTCTGGAGGCCCAGGCCGCACGCCTGGAGGCCGAGCTGCGCGAACAGCAGGACAGCCACCAGCAGCGCCTGGAAGACCTCCAGGAGGCCCGTGACACCTTGCGCGCCCAGTTCGCCGACCTGGCCACGAAAATCTTCGACGAGCGCGAACAGCGCTTCGCCCAGACCAGCCAGCAGCACCTGGGCCAGTTGCTCGACCCGCTCAAGGAGCGCATCCAGGCGTTCGAAAAGCGCGTCGAGGAAAGCTACCAGCAGGAAGCCCGCGAGCGCTTCTCGCTGGGCAAGGAACTGGAGCGCCTGCAGCAACTCAACCTGCGCCTGTCCGACGAAGCCACCAACCTCACCCAGGCACTCAAGGGGCAGAAAACCCAGGGTAACTGGGGCGAGCTGATCCTCGAACGGGTGCTGGAACATGCCGGCCTGGAGAAAGGCCGCGAGTACCAGACCCAGGTCAGCCTGAAGAGCGCCGATGGCGAGCGCTTCCAGCCGGACGTGCTGATCATGCTGCCCGGTGACAAGCAGGTGGTGGTCGATGCCAAGGTCAGCCTCACCGCCTACCAGCAATTTGTCGGCAGCAACGACGAAGCCGCGCTCAAGCAGCATGTGCAGTCGCTGCGCAATCATGTCAAAGGCCTGTCGAGCAAGGACTACAACCGCCTCGAAGGCCTGCACAGCCTGGACTTCGTGCTGTTGTTCGTGCCGATCGAGGCGGCCTTCTCGGCAGCCCTGCAGGCCGAGCCCAACCTGTTCCAGGAGGCGTTCGACCGGCAGATCGTGATTGTCAGCCCGACCACCTTGCTGGCCACCCTGCGAGTCATCGACAGCCTGTGGAAGCAGGAGCGCCAGGGCCAGAACGCCCGTGAGATCGCCGAGCGCGCCGGTTGGCTGTACGACAAGTTCGTGCTGTTCATCCAGGACCTGGACGAACTGGGCAATCGCCTGCAACAGGTCGACAAGGCCTACGCTGCGGCACGCAACAAGCTGTGCGAAGGGCGCGGCAACCTGGTCAGCCGCAGTGAGCAGCTCAAGCTGCTTGGGGCCCGTGCCAGCAAGAGCCTGCCGGCCGAGCTGCTGGAACGGGCACTTTCAGACGAAGCAATGGCCGACGAGACCGTTACTGAACCAGGCTCAGATGGCGATTGAGCAGGGCGCGCAAGGCCGCCGGTTTCACCGGCTTGGCCAGGTAGTCCAGGCCTGCGGCATGCACGGTGGCCAAGGTTTCCTTGCTGCCGTCGGCGCTGATCACCACACCGGGCACTGGCTCGCCCAGGCGCGCACGTAACCAGCCCATCAGCCCGGTACCGGTTTCGCCGTCGTCCAGGTGGAAGTCCACCAACGCCAGGTGCGGACGCATGCCCTTGGCCAGCAGCGCTTCGCATTCGGCGCGGTTGCGTGCGGTCCACACCTGGCAGCCCCAGCGGCTGAGCAGGCTGTTCATGCCGATCAGGATGCTGTCTTCGTTGTCCACGCACAGCACCTGCAAGCCGGCCAGCGGCTGGCTCGCGGCTTCCACCGGGGCGCTTGGCGCTGCCGCGGCCTGGTGGGCGATCGGTACGTTGACGCGGAACACCGTGCCCTTGCCGGGCCAGGAGCGCACCTCCAGCTTGTGGCCAAGCACCCGGCACAGGCCGTCGGCGATCGCCAGGCCCAGGCCCAGGCCTTTTTCGGCGCGGGTCTGGTGGCTGTCCAGGCGCTTGAACTCCTGGAAAATCACCTGCAGCTTGTCGTCGGCAATGCCCGGGCCACGGTCCCAGACCTCCAGCCACAGCCGCTCGCCCTGGCGGCGCACCCCCAGCAGGATCGGGCTCTTGCCATAGCGCAGCGCGTTGGTCAGGAAGTTCTGCAGCACCCGGCGCAGCAGTTTCATGTCGCTGTCGACCCGCAGGCGGCTGCCGCGCAGGCGGAACTCCAGGCCCTTTTCGGCCGCCAGCACTTTGAACTCGGCGCCCAGGGTGTCGAACAGTTCGTTGAGGGCGAAGGGTTTGGCGTCGGGGGTGATCTTGCCGTTTTCCAGGCGCGAGATGTCCAGCAGGTCGCTGATCAATTCCTCGGCCGAGCGCAGCGAACTGTCCATATGCTGCACCAGCTGCTGGGCCTCTTCGTTCATGCCTTCGGCCTGCTGTGACAGGGCGGCAGAGAACAGCCGCGCAGCGTTCAGCGGCTGCATCAGGTCGTGGCTGACTGCCGCGAGGAAGCGGGTCTTGGACTTGCTCACGGCTTCGGCCTGGCTCTTGGCTTCCGACAGCGCCTGGTTGAGTTGCGACAGCTCGTGGGTCCGTTCAGCCACGCGTTGCTCCAGGCCTTCGTTGGCGTCGCGCAGCGCCTGTTCGGCCTCGCGGAACGGGGTGATGTCGGTGAAGCTCATGACAAAGCCGCCACCGGGCATCGGGTTGCCGATCAGCTCGATCACCCGGCCGTTGGGGAACAGTCGCTCGGAGGAATGGGCGCGGCCCTGACGCATCCAGTGCAGGCGCCGCGCCACGTGGACTTGCGCCTCGCCCGGGCCGCACAGGCCGCGCTCGGCGTTGTAGCGGATGATGTCGGCGATCGGCCGGCCGACGCTGATCAGCCCGTCGGGGTAGTTGAACAGTTCCAGGTAACGGCGGTTCCAGGCCACCAGGTGCAGGTTCTGGTCGACCACGCTGATGCCCTGGTTGATGTTCTCGATGGCGCCCTGCAGCAAGGCGCGGTTGAACTGCAGCACCTCGCTGGCTTCGTCGGCGATGCGCACCACGTCCTCGAGCTGCATGTCGCGGCCCTCGATGGCGGCCTTGACCACGGCGCGGGTCGAGGAGCTGCCGAGTACACCGGCGAGCAGGCGTTCGGTGTGTTCGATCCAGTCGCCGTCGGCATTCTGGTTGGGGTTGAAACCCTTGCCCTGGCGGTAGGCGAAACGGATGAAGCTTTGGCGTGCGCGTTCCTCGCCGACAAAGCGCGAGGCCAGGTTGAGCAGGTCATCGATCTGCACCGCCAGTAGCGGTTTGCTGCTGGGCCGGGCGCTGGTCTGCTGGCCGATGAAGCGGCCCGCCTGCCAGTGTTCCGACACGCGGGTGCGCGACAGCATCGACACCCACACGAACAGGGTGAAGTTGCCCGCCAGCGATAGCACGACGCCCTGGGTCAAGGGGCTGATCGGCAGGTCGAGCGGGTTGCCATGCAGCCAGGCCAGGCCCGGGAACAGCCCCAGCGACAGGCCCAGGCTATGGGCGATGATCGGCAGCACCAGGGTGTAGAACCACAGGAAGATGCCCGCCGCCAGGCCGGCGAACACGCCACGGCGGTTGGCCTGCTTCCAGTACAGCGCGCCGAGCATGGCCGGTGTCAGCTGGGTGACGGCGGCGAAGGCGATCTGGCCGATGGTGGCCAGGCTCGCCGTGGAGCCGAGCAGGCGGTAGCTGACATAGGCCAGCAACAGGATCACCACGATGGTCACCCGGCGCACCGACAGCATCCAGTGGCGGAACGCCTCGAACGGCCGTTCGGCGTTGTTGCGGCGCAGCAACCAGGGCAGCAGCATGTCGTTGGAGACCATGGTCGACAGCGCCACGGCCTCGACGATGACCATGCCGGTGGCGGCCGAAGCACCGCCGATGAAGGCCAGCAGGGCCAGGCTCGGGTGTGCTTCGGCCAGTGGCAGGCTGATGACGAAGGAGTCGGAGATCACAGAGCCCGGCAGCAGCATCTGCCCGGCCAGGGCGATCGGCACCACAAACAGCGCGGCCAGGGCCAGGTACAGCGGGAACACCCAGCGCGCCAGGCGCATGTCCTGGGGTTCGATGTTCTCCACCACGGTGACATGGAACTGCCGCGGCAGACAGATGATCGCCATCATCGCCACGGCGGTCTGCACCACCATCGACGGCCAGTTGATGGTTTCCTGCCAGTAGCTGTCCAGTTGCACCGACTGGCGCGCCTGGGTCAGCAGGTCGTCGAAGCCGTCGTACAGGTTGAACACCACGAACACGCCCACGGCGAGGAAGGCCAGCAGCTTGATCAGCGACTCGAAGGCAATTGCCAGGACCATGCCGCGGTGGTGCTCGGTGACGTCCAGGCTGCGTGTGCCGAAGACGATGGCGAACAGCGCCAGCACCAGCGACACCACCAGTGCCGTGTCCTGCACGCGGGTGCCGGTGGCGTCGGCGTTGGCGCCGATCAGCAGGTTGACGCCGAGCACGATGCCCTTGAGCTGCAGGGCAATGTAAGGCAGTACGCCGACCAGGCAGATCAGCGCCACCACCACCGCCAGGGACTGCGACTTGCCGTAGCGTGCGGCGATGAAGTCGGCGATCGAGGTAATGTTCTGCTGCTTGCTGATCAGCACCATCTTCTGCAGCACCCACGGCGCGAAGATCAGCAGCAGGATCGGGCCAAGGTAGATCGGCAGGAACGCCCAGAGTTGTTCGGCAGCCTGGCCGACCGCGCCGAAGAACGTCCAGCTGGTGCAGTACACTGCCAGCGACAGGCTGTACACCCAGGCACGCAGGCGCGGCGGCAACGGCGTGCTGCGGCGGTCGCCGTAGAAGGCGATGGCGAACATGATGGCCATATAGGCCAGGGCGACCACGGCGATCAGCCCGCTGGACAACGACATGAAAACTCCGGAGCAAAAAAGATAACGCGGTCCCGATCAATCAGTCTGGCACGCGGGCGGCGGTTCGTCAGCGCAGACGATGGTCGCAGCGGCGAGTCGTCGCAGCTTCATCGTTTGCCTGTACTGGCCTCTTCGCGGGCTTGTCCCGCGAAGAGGCCAGTACAGGCGACATCAATCCCGACGGGTACCCAGCCAGTAGAACACCCCTGCCAGTATCACCGACATCACCAGCAGGTAGAAGATCACCCCCGGCCACCACCGCCCCAGGGCGAACCCCACCAGCACCGGCCCCAGCGCTGCCCCAAGGTTGGACAGGTTCTGCGCCCCGTAATACACCCCGCGCAGGTGCTCCGGTGCAATCAGGTCGATGAACATGTATTCAGCAGGGATGACGATGATCTCGCCCAGGGTGAACACCAGCATCGCCAGGCACCAGGCCACTGCCGACCCAGCCATGGCAAAACCCAGCAGCCCGGCGATGAACAGCGCCATGCCGGCCAGCAGCCAGGGCATCAGCTGCTGGCGGCCGATGCGCCGACCGATCAGGTACTGCAGGGCAATCACCGTGACCGCGTTGGTGGTCACCAGGTAGCCGACCAGCCGTGCCGCCTCGCTGGCGCTGCTGGTCACCACCAGGTATTGCGACAGATACGCGGTGAACTGGCCGAACACCACCGCACTCAGCACGCCGCCCAGGGTGAAGCACACCAGCCGACGGTCACGCGCCAGCCCCAGCGCCACCTGGCTGAACCCGGCGCTCGGCTGTACTTGGGCGCTGGCCTGCAGCCCACGGTCGCCGAGCCGCCAGTAGGCCAGGCACATGCCCAGGCCGGTCAGCGCCGAGGCAATGAAAGGCAGGTGATCGTCCAGTTCCAGCAGCGCCACGCCGAGCAGCGGGCCGATGGCATAACCGACGTTGCTCAGGGTGTACTTGATGGCGAATACCTCGGCCCGTTGCTCCACCGGCAGCAGCGCGCAGAAGCCGGCCTTGGCGGCGATGTCGACCATTGCCAGGGCCAGGTTGATCAGCACCAGGCAGGTGAAGAACAGCCATACCGAACGGCTGGCGATGGCCACCACGAAGGCGAGGGCGAACACCAGCGTGCTGGCGCTGACCAGGGTGTGGTTGCGCACGGTATCGACCAGATGCCCGCCGTAGAGGCTCAGCAGCGAGGCAACGATCAGCGCGCCACCGATCAGCAGGCCGATCCGACCGACCGACAGTTGGAAGTTGTCGGCCAGGTAGACCACCAGGTAGGGCAGGGTGAGGGCGCGGGCCACGGTCAGGGTAAAAGTGGCGGCCAGCAACAGGCGGATGCTGGCGGGGTAGCGCTTGAGGGCGGCGAGCATTACCACGTCCTTGTGCATTCATGGGCTTGTGCAAGCATATGCCACGAACCCGCTGCCGCGCCTGTTCAGTGTGAAGCCGTCGCAGGGCTTTCGAGCAGGTTGTCATGCAGGCAGGCCAGCGTGTGCAGCGCATCCAGCAGCCATTTCAGCTCGTCCAGGCTGACCCCGGCTTCGATGTGGGCGTAGAACTGTTCCGTGCTGCTCAGGTCGCAAGGCAGTTCGACACCCATCAGGTCGTCATCCTCGAAGCTGATGCACAACTCGCCGCCTTCTTCGGAAAACTCCAGGTTCATGTCGATCAGGTTTGCCTCCAGTTCCAGCAAGTGCTCGATTGTCTCGGGCTTGGCGAAGCGGGCGCAGACCTTGCGGGTGATACCGGTCAGGTAGAAGGTATCCTCGAACTCGATGGAAGGCGTTTCATACAGGTAGTCGAAATCGACATCTTCCTGTTCGTCAGTGCGTACCGCAATGCCGCGCACCCATGGGAATTCGACGACCAGGCTGAAGCGGTTGTAATGGTCGTGAACGGTCCTGGTTTCGTAGTTGCCACCGCCAGTGCTGTGCCGCTCCTGCCGCTCATCGACATACTCCAGATTGAAGTAACTGAAATGGAAGGTATGCCGTTCCCCTTCATGGCGACCCTCGAAGGCACCGATGATTTCACTGCTGTGATCGCCCCTCAGGTAATCGGCGAAGTGGTCGGAAAGGCGCGAAAGGATGTGCTCGGGCGGCGTGCTGATGGGGCGAATCCCTGCCTCGATCATGCCCGCCCGCTGGGCGATTTGATAAGAAAGCTCCGGCAGCCATTCCTCGCTGGTGGGCGTGCCCTTCCACTTGGCGTAAGCCGCTCCTGCAAAGATCAGGATGCAAATGATCATCGACGCCTTGATCACTCCTGGATCACCGTTCAACTGCACCAGTCCTTGGGCCCAGGCACCCCCCAAAAGTAACGAGCCGAGCGACAGCGCGGCGTACATCAATGCCTTGCGCCAATCGCCAGTGTTCTCGAAACGCAGCCCACCCTGAAAATCGCGCAAGGACGCCACTACCTGCAGCAACTCATCTTTGCTCGTGGCGGCCTCGGTCATTTCCCTGGCGGCGATGATGGCCGCTTCCAGGCGCTCGTTATGGGTTATCGACACGGTTGAACTGCTCCATCAGTGCAAAGGCTGGAGGCATTCTGCCATCCCCGGCCTTTTTGTCCATGCGCCAGGGTGACCAGCGGAGGATTGACAGCCTTTCGGTCACCGGGAATACTCTGGCAATAATTCATATATATGTTTAGATAACAAGACGAGACCCGACCCATGCACCCACTGTCCGGTGATGCTCGACTGCCACGCTACCAACAGCTGCGCGATCACCTGATCGAGCAGATCGCCAACAACCGCTGGCGCCCGGGCGAGGCCATTCCCACCGAGGCCGCCCTGGCCACCGAGTTCGACATGTCCGTCGGCACCGTGCGCAAGGCTGTCGACGTGCTGGTCGCCGAAGGCGTGCTGGAGCGTCAACAGGGCCGCGGCACCTTCATCCGCCGCCCGCAGTTCCAGTCTTCGCTGTTCCGCTTCTTCCGCTTCGAAAGCGCCACTGGCGAGCGGCTGATGCCGGAAAGCCGCATCCTCTCGATCGAGCCGGTACCGGCGCCTTCGGCCGTTGCCCAGGCCCTGGGCCTGGCCGCCGAGGCCGAGGTCATCCGCATTGTCCGTACCCGTCTGCTCGGTGCCCAGCCAGTGCTCGCCGAGGAAATCTGGCTGCCGCGCCAGACCTTCCAGCCGCTGCTCGACGTCGAGCTGGACAGCAAAGGCCCGCTGCTCTACCCGATCTACGAGGAGCTGTGCGGTCAGGTGGTCGCCTACGCCGAAGAGACCCTGACCGCTGAAGCGGTCGATGCGGCCCATGGCCGCCTGTTGCAACTGCCGGCCGACAGCCCGGTGGTGGTGATCGAGCGCCTGGCCCGCGATTACGCCGGCAAGCCGTTGGAATGGCGCCGCTCGCGCGGCCACGCGCAGCACTTCCGCTACCGCGTCGACATTCGCTGAGCCGCTAAGCCGGCCGCTTCGCCCGTTACCCGTCTGCGCCGTTCTGCCACGGCGCAGTGGCTTCGCCTGCCCGGTCGCCAGCGTGCCAAGCGCTTCGGCACGCCCGGCCGTAACACACACGACTAGAAGGATAACAATCATGTTCAGCTGGTACCGCCAGATCACTTCACGGGAACGCAAGACGTTCTGGGCCTGTTTCGGTGGCTGGTCGCTCGATGCGCTTGAAGTGCAAATGTTCGGCCTCGCCATCCCCGCGCTGATCGCCGCGTTCTCCCTGACCAAGGGCGATGCCGGCCTGATCAGCGGCCTGACCCTGGTTACCTCGGCGATCGGTGGTTGGCTCGGCGGAACCTTGTCGGACCGTTATGGGCGCGTGCGGACCCTGCAGTGGATGATCCTCTGGTTCTCCTTCTTCACCTTCCTCTCGGCGTTCGTCACCGGGTTCTACCCGCTGCTGTTGGTCAAGGCCATGCAGGGCTTCGGCATCGGTGGCGAGTGGGCGGCCGGCGCGGTGCTGATGGCCGAGACCATCAATCCGAAATACCGCGGCAAGGTCATGGGCACCGTGCAGAGTGCCTGGGCCGTGGGCTGGGGCCTGGCGGTGGGCCTGTTCACCCTGATCTATTCGCTGGTGCCGGCTGAGTACGCCTGGCGGGTGATGTTCTTCGTCGGCTTGCTGCCGTCGCTGCTGATCATCTGGGTGCGCCGCAACGTGCCGGAGCCGGACAGCTTCCAGCGCCTGCAGAAGGAGAAGGCCATTCCCGGCAGCTTCTTCAAGTCCATGGCCGGCATCTTCCGCCCGGAACTGCTGCGCGTGACCCTGCTTGGCGGCCTGCTGGGCCTGGGTGCCCACGGTGGTTACCACGCGGTGATGACCTGGCTGCCGACCTTCCTCAAGACCGAACGCAACTTGTCGGTCCTGAACTCCGGTGGCTACCTGGCGGTGATCATCTTTGCCTTCTGGTGTGGTTGCGTGGTCAGCGGCCTGCTGATCGACCGCATCGGCCGTCGCAGGAACATCCTGCTGTTCGCGCTGTGCTGCGTGCTCACCGTGCAGGCCTATGTGTTCTTCCCGCTGACCAATACCCAGATGCTGTTCCTCGGCTTCCCGCTGGGCTTCTTCGCCGCCGGCATCCCGGCCAGCCTGGGAGCATTCTTCAACGAGCTGTACCCCGCCGACGTGCGCGGCGCCGGAGTCGGCTTCTGCTACAACTTCGGCCGCGTGCTGTCGGCGGTGTTCCCGTTCCTGGTCGGCCACATGAGCGAATCCATGTCGCTGGGTAGCGCGATCGGTATCGATGCTGGCATCGCCTACGGCGTGGCCATGCTCGCCGCGCTGTGCCTGCCGGAAACCCGTGGCCGCAACCTTGAGGCCACGCCAGCACCGGCAATGGCTGGCGCTGTCGCCAAGTAACCTGACTGTTCTGTGAAAACCATGCCCGACGTTCCTGCTCCACACCTGACCGCCATCGACAGCCATGCCCACGTCTTCAGCCGTGGGCTGAACCTGGCCAGCGAGCGGCGTTATGCCCCCAGCTACGATGCACCGCTGGGCGATTACCTGGGCCAGTTGCTGGCCCACGGTTTCAGCCACGGCGTACTGGTGCAGCCCAGCTTCCTGGGCACCGACAACCGCTACCTGCTCAGCGCCCTGCAAACCGTGCCGGGGCAACTGCGCGGGGTGGTGATGCTTGACCGGGACGTCGAGCGCGAGACGCTGCAGGAGATGGATCGGCTTGGGGTCAGGGGCGTGCGCCTGAACCTCATGGGGCAGGGGCTGCCAGATCTGACGGGCGCCGAGTGGCGGCCTTTGCTGGAGCGCATCGGTGAACAGGGCTGGCATCTGGAACTGCACCGCCATGTCGCGGACGTTCCTGCACTGGTGCGGGCGCTCGAGCCTTATGGCCTGGATATCGTCGTCGATCACTTTGGTCGCCCCGATGCCCGTCTGGGCCTGGGGCAGCCGGGTTTTGCCGAGCTGTTGACGCTGGGCGGCAAGGGCAAGGTGTGGGTCAAGGTATCGGGTATCTACCGGCTGGAAGGCACGCCGGAGCAGAACCTGGCATTTGCACGCCAGGCCCTGTGTGCGCTTGAGGCCCACTATGGTGCCGAACGGTTGATGTGGGGCAGTGACTGGCCGCATACCCAGCATGAGTCGGCGGTGAGCTTTAGCACGGCGGTCGAACAGTTCGAGGCCCTGGGGTGCTCGGCTGAATTGCATCGGGCGTTGCTGGTGGGTACTGCACAGGCACTGTTCGGCTTCGAATGATCGGATGCCTGTGCCGGGCTCTTCGCGGGCATGCCCCGCGAAGAGCCCGGCACAGGAAAATCAGAACCGGAACCGGCTGATCATCTGCTGCAACTGCCCACCCAAGCGCGCCAGCTCCACGCTGGACACCGAAGTCTGCTGACTGGCCTCGGCGGTCTGTTCGGAAATATCCCGCACTGTCACCACGCTGCGGCTGATCTCTTCAGCCACTGCGCTCTGCTGCTCCGAAGCCGCCGCAATCTGCTGGTTCATCAGCTGAATTCCCGACACTCGCTGGGTAATCCCCTCCAGCGCCACCCCGGCCTCACGCACCAGCGCCACGCTGCTTTCGGTCAGACTCTGGCTCTGCTCCATCAATTCGCTCACCGAACGGGTGCCGTCCTCAAGGCTGCCGATCGCCGACTCAATCTCCAGTGTCGACGCCTGGGTACGCTGTGCCAGGCTGCGCACTTCGTCCGCCACTACGGCAAAACCACGGCCCGCTTCACCGGCCCGCGCTGCTTCGATGGCGGCATTGAGCGCCAGCAGGTTGGTCTGTTCGGCCACGGCCTTGATCACATCCATGACCTTGCCGATGCGCTGGCTCTCGGTGCGCAGCGCTCCCATGGCTTCGCCAGTGGCCTCTACCTGGCTGGCCAGGCGACTGATCTGGGCGACGGCGCGGTTGACCACGCCGTCGCCTTCGCGGGCTTCGTCGTCGGTGGCACTGGCGGCCGCAGAAGCTTCGCCGGCATTGCGCGCCACTTCATGCACGGTGGCAGCCATTTCCTGCATGGCTGTGGCCACCTGGTCGGTTTCCACCTTCTGGTTGTTGGCGCCAGCGCTGGTCTGCTCGGTGATCGCCGAAAGCTCCTCGGTGGCGCTGGCGATCTGCGAAATGCCATCGCGCACCTGGGCGATCAGCTCGCGCAGGTTGCGGGTCATGCCCTGCAGGGCGTTCTGCAACTGGCCGACTTCGTCGCGGCGGCGACTGGCCGGTTGTGCGCTGAGGTCACCGGCAGCCACCTGTTCCATGGCCTTGAGTGCCTGGCGCAGCGGCTGGCTGATCTGCCGGGCAATGATCACGGCAGCCAGCGCGCCGATCAGCAAGGCGAGCAGGGTGGTGGCGATTTGCAGGGTGCGAGCGAAGTGGCTGTCCCTGGCGACCAGCACAGCCTGGTCATCCAGCAACTGGCCGATGACGCCGTTGAGGGTTTCGATGTCGTTGGCCATGGCGGCACGGTAGCCCACCAGGTTGCTGACCTCGCCACGGAACGCCTCGACGGCCTTGGCATAGGCGTGTATCTGCTGCTCCAGTTGCTGGAAATGCTGCGGGAAATTGCCGTTGAAGCGGGCGACCAGCCCAGGCAGATCGTTCACCGTGGTGGCGATCTGGGCGTTCATCAGTTTCTCGGTCTCGGCATTGGTGTTACCGGTATAACCGCGAACGTGGTAGCGCAGCAGGATCAGGTTTTCGCGAATCTGGTTGATCGCCTCGATGCGCACGAACCGCTGCTCGGCATCGGGCAGGGCACGTACCTGATTGCGAATCTGCTCGATGCTGGCAAACGACTGGGTGGCCAGCACGCCCATTTGCTTCTGCGCGGCGCGCATTTTTTCATAGGAGCGGAAACTGGCGGCCTGGTTGCTGCTGTAGCCCTGCAGTGCCTGGTCGGCGGTATTGATCAGCGCATGGGTCTGCGCCTTGATCATCACTTCGCGCAGCTTTTCCAGTGTTGGCTTGAATGCCTCCAGCGCAGCTTGCAGCTGCTTGCTTTCGGCAGAGGCGCCGTTGGCCATGGCGTGACGCAAGCGCGCTTCGCGCAGGTCGCCGAGGGCGTCGTTGAGGCGGGACACATCGCTGACCACCTCGCTGCGCCGTACCAGGCTGCCCAGGCCCTCCCAGCTGATCAGCGACTGCACGAGTGTCAGGCACAGCACCAGGCCGAAACCGAGGAAGAGTTTATGGGCGATCCTGAGGTCGCCGAACCAGGTAAACATTACTGCTGAGCTCCTTTTCTTGTGCGTTGGAGGAGACCTGAGGTCTGTTCCTTCTGTTAGATATAGTCATCTATATGAGTTATCGGCGAGTGTGACGAAATCTGAACAGTGATTGCGATGAAATTAATGTCACCGTGATATCAAGTTGAGAGCGGGTTCCTGTATTGCCCCGTGTTCCTTGCCAGGCGCAGGCTTTCCCGTGCAGATTTGTGGCTTGCAGCGCTCCGCGCGCCTCCAATGACAAAAGACACTCAGGAACAAGGACGATGAGTCACCCCTCGCAATTCACCTTGCTCGGCAAGCGGCGATTCCTGCCGTTCTTCGTCACCCAGCTGCTGGGTGCCTTCAACGACAACCTGTTCAAGCAGTCGCTGATCCTGGCGATCCTGTTCAAGCTCAGCCTGGGCGACGGTGACCGTTCGATCTGGGTCAACCTCTGCGCGCTGCTGTTCATCCTGCCGTTCTTCCTGTTCTCGGCGCTGGGCGGGCAGTTCGGCGAGAAGTTCGCCAAGGACGCGCTGATCCGCGCGATCAAGCTGGCCGAAATCGTCATCATGGCGGTCGGCGCCCTCGGCTTCGTCACCAACCACCTCACACTGATGCTGGTGGCGCTGTTCGGCATGGGCACCCACTCGGCGCTGTTCGGCCCGGTGAAGTACTCGATCCTGCCCCAGGCCCTGCGTGAAGAAGAGCTGGTGGGGGGCAACGGCCTGGTCGAGATGGGCACCTTCCTCGCCATCCTGGTCGGCACCATTGGCGCCGGGGTGATGATGGCCACCGACAGCTATGCCACGGTGGTGGCTGGTGGCGTGGTCGGCACTGCCGTGCTGGGCTACCTGGCCAGCCGCTGGATCCCGCGGGCCGCGGCTGCATCGCCGCAGATGACGCTGGACTGGAACATCTTCAAGCAGTCGTGGGTGATCCTGCGCATGGGCCTGGGGCAGACCCCGGCGGTGTCGCGTTCGATCGTCGGCAACTCGTGGTTCTGGTTCGTCGGCGCCATCTACCTGACCCAGATCCCGACCTACGCCCAGGAGTGGCTGCACGGTGACGAGACTGCAGTGACCCTGGTGCTGACCCTGTTCTCGGTGGGCATTGCCCTCGGTTCGCTGCTGTGTGAACGCCTCAGTGGGCGCAAGGTGGAAATCGGCCTGGTGCCGTTCGGCTCGTTCGGCCTGACCCTGTTCGGCCTGCTCTGGTGGTGGCACTCGGGTGACGTGCCGGCTGGCGCCCAGCCGCACGACTGGCTGGCGCTGCTGGGCATGCACCAGGCCTGGTGGATCCTGGTGTCGATCGTCGGCCTCGGCGTGTTCGGCGGTTTCTACATCGTGCCGTTGTACGCCCTGATCCAGGCACGCACCGCCGAGGATCAGCGGGCCCGGGTGATCGCCTCCAACAACATCCTCAATGCCCTGTTCATGGTGGTCTCGGCGATCTTCACCATCGTCCTGCTGAGCGTGCTCAAGCTGAGCATTCCACAGCTGTTCCTGGTGGTGTCGCTGTTGAACGTGTTGGTCAATGCCTACATCTTCAGGATCGTGCCCGAATTCACCATGCGCTTCCTGATCTGGCTGCTCAGCCACTCGATGTACCGCGTGCAGCACCGCGACCTCGAACGCATCCCTGACGAAGGCGCGGCGCTGCTGGTGTGCAACCACGTATCGTTCGTCGATGCGCTGCTGCTGGGCGGGGCGATCCGCCGGCCGATCCGCTTCGTCATGTACTACAGGATCTACAACTTGCCGGTGCTCAACTTCGTGTTCCGCACGGCGGGCGCCATTCCGATTGCCGGGCGCAACGAAGACCAGGCCACCTACGAGCGAGCCTTCGCCCGTATTGCTGAATACCTGGCGGACGGTGAACTGGTGTGCATCTTCCCGGAGGGCAAGCTGACGGGCGACGGCGAGATAGACGTGTTCAAGGGGGGCGTCAGCCGCATCCTCGAAGAAACCCCGGTGCCGGTGATTCCGCTGGCACTGCAGGGCCTGTGGGGGAGCTTTTTCAGCCGCGACCCGGCCAAGGGCTTCTTCAAGCGCCTGTGGTCGCGGGTGACCATCGTGGCGGGCGCCGCCATCCCGGTGGAGGCGGCGCAGCCAGACGCCTTGCGTGAGCAGGTCAGCCGCTTGCGCGGCGGCCTGCGATAAGGACGGGGATCAGCTGGCGCTGACTTTCAGGCCGATCAGGCCGGTGACGATCAGCGCCACGCTGGCCAGGCGCACCAGGGCCATCGACTCGCCGAACAGGATGATCCCGGCGATCACCGTGCCGACGGCGCCGACGCCGGTCCAGATGGCATAGGCGGTGCCCAGCGGCAGTTCCTTCATGGCCAGGCCCAGCAGGCCCAGGCTGATGGCCATGGCGGCGACGGTGAGCACGGTAGGCAGGGGCTTGCTGAAGCCGTCGGTGTATTTCAGGCCGACGGCCCAGCCGACCTCGAACAGGCCGGCGAAGAACAGGATAATCCAGGACATGATGCGTCTCCATCGTTGCAAATGATGGGGCCGTCCCCGGGATGGTCACGCCGTGCGTCGTGAGGTCGTCCTCACAGTGGCCATCAGGGTACACATCAATGCCTGGCCGGCTCAACCTCTTCAGCTGCGGCCGAAGGCTCCTCCATCCGCCGGAACCAGGTCGACAGCAGCGCCCCGGAGATGTTGTGCCAGACGCTGAACAACGCGCTCGGCACCGCCGCCAGCGGCGAGAAATGCGCTGCCGCCAGCGCCGCCCCGAGCCCCGAGTTCTGCATGCCCACCTCCAGCGCCAGCGACTTGCGCTGGGCCAGCGGCAGGTTGCAGAGCCGGCCGGTGAGATAACCCAGCAGATAGCCAAAGGTGTTGTGCAGCACCACCACCGCCATGATCAGCAAACCGGATTCGGCGATCTTGGCCTGGCTGGCCGCCACCACCGCACAGACGATCATCACGATGCTCACCACCGACACCAGTGGCAGCACCTGCACCGCCATCTGCACCCGCGCGCCCAGCAAGCGCTGGGCCAGCACGCCGAGCACGATCGGCAGCATCACCAGCTGCAGGATCGACCAGAACATGTCCATGAAGGACACCGGCAGCCAGGCGGATGCGAGGAACCAGATCAGTGCCGGGGTCAGCAGCGGGGCGAGGAGGGTGGTCACTGCAGCGATCGCCACCGCCAGCGCCAGGTCGCCCTTGGACAGCCAGACCATCACGTTCGACGCCGTGCCGCTCGGGCAGCAACCGACCAGGATCACGCCCACGGCGATTTCCGCCGGCAGGTGGAACAGCTGGCACAGCAGCCAGGCCATGCCCGGCATGATCACGAAGTGCGCCACCACGCCCAGGGCCACTCGCCAGGGCTGGCGGGCGAGGGCGGCGAAGTCGTCGAGCTTGAGGGTCAGGCCCATGCCGAACATCACCAGGCCCAGCAGTGGCACGATGGCCACCTTGAGGGCGATGAACCACTGGGGCATCAGGAAGGCCAGCACGGCGAACACCAGCACCCACAGGGCGAAGGTGTTGCCGACGAAGCGGCTGAGGGCGGCGAGGGCACGCATGGGGCAAGTCCTTTTCTATTTATAGCTTTGTGAATTTCACGGGACTTATCGCGGGCAAGCCCGCTCCTACACAGGTAATGCTGCACCCTGTAGGAGCGGGCTTGCCCGCGATGAGGCCGGTACTGACAGAAGATCACGCTCAGGCCAGCACCGGCAGATCAAGCAACTCAGACCCCTTGCGGAATCTCTTCGCCACCAAGCACTTCAAACAGCGCCGGCAGGAACTCGGCAAAGGTCATCATCATCAGCTGGAAGCTGGCATCGAACTGTTGCGCAGCCTCATCGCCACCGTCCTGTTCGGCCTGCTCCTGCAGCAGCTCCTCGAACTTCAGGCGCTTGATCACCATCTTGTCGTCGAGCACGAACGACAGCTTGTCCTGCCAGGCCAGGGCCAGCTGGGTGACCACCTTGCCGGTGCTCAGGTGCAGCTGGATTTCCTCGCTGGTCAGGTCCTGGCGCTTGCAGCGCACAATGCCGCCGTCTTCGGCGGTGTCCCGCAGCTCGCACTCGTCCAGTACATAGAAACCTTCGGCAGCCTGTTGCGACTTGACCCAGTCGGTCATGGTCGCGGTCGGTGCGATCTTCACGGTGACCGGGCGCACCGGCAGCGAGCCCATCACTTCGCGCAGGGTCGACAGCAGGTCTTCGGCGCGCTTGGCGCTGGCCGAGTTGACCAGGATCATGCCCAGGCGCGGGGCGATGGCGGCGAAGATCATCGAGCGGCGAATGAACGCGCGGGGCAGGAAGGCCTGGATGATCTCGTCCTTGATCTGATCGCGCTCTTTCTTGTAGACCTTGCGCATCTGCTCGGTCTCGATCTCTTCGACCTTCTCCTTCACCGCATCGTTGACCACGCTGCTTGGCAGGATGCGTTCTTCCTTGCGCGCGGCAACCAGCAGGAATTCGCCGCTGACGTGCACCAGGGGAGCGTCTTCGCCCTTGCCGAATGGCGCGATGAAACCATAGGTGGTCAGCTCCTGGCTGGCGCAGGGGCGGGCCGGTTTGGTGGCCAGGGCGGCTTCCAGCGCTTCAGGCTCGAACGGTACTTCCTGGGTCAGGCGGTAGGACAGCAGGTTCTTGAACCACATGGGGGGCAATCTCTCCTTAATGCATAAGGCGGGCATTATTCTCCGAGCAGTGCTCCGAGGCCAACCCTGTCAGAGGGCCAGCAGGGTCATATAAGGGAAGAAAAGCCCCGCCTGCGCTAGGTCTTTGAAAGGCTTGGAATTTTTTTTAAGAAAAATTAAAAAAGTGCTTGCCAGGGTGGCAGGCCGTCCGTAGAATGCGCGCCACACCGAGACGAAGGGTGATTAGCTCAGCCGGGAGAGCATCTGCCTTACAAGCAGAGGGTCGGCGGTTCGATCCCGTCATCACCCACCACTCGATGTATAGCGCAGCGGTAGTTCAGTCGGTTAGAATACCGGCCTGTCACGCCGGGGGTCGCGGGTTCGAGTCCCGTCCGCTGCGCCATATTCCACTTCCAGGGCCCACTGAACACCCGGAAGTAACAAAGAAAGCGACCTTAGGGTCGCTTTTTTTGTGCCCGAAATTTGCCAATGATAATTTTTGCGAAAAAGTTGCATCAATGGCTTGCCAGGCTGCTGGTTCGTCCGTAGAATGCGCGCCTCACCGAGACGAATGGGTGATTAGCTCAGCCGGGAGAGCATCTGCCTTACAAGCAGAGGGTCGGCGGTTCGATCCCGTCATCACCCACCACTCGTTGATTAGCGCAGCGGTAGTTCAGTCGGTTAGAATACCGGCCTGTCACGCCGGGGGTCGCGGGTTCGAGTCCCGTCCGCTGCGCCATATTCCGCTTCCAGGGCCCACTGAACACCCGGAAGCCACAAAAAAAGCGACCCTCGGGTCGCTTTTTTTGTTTCTACGCCATGCGCGCTCTTCTTGTAGGAGCGGCCTCGTGTCGCGAAAGGACCGCAAAGCGGTCCCCGCAGTATCAGCTCTAACGCTCTTCTTCCCGCAACGTCAGCACCTCGACCCCGTCCTCGGTCACCGCCACCGTATGCTCCCACTGTGCCGACAGGCAGTGGTCCCGGGTAATCACCGTCCAGCCATCCTTCAGCGTCCGCGTCCCGCGCCCGCCCTGGTTGATCATGGGTTCGATGGTGAACACCATGCCGGGCTGCAACTTCATGCCCATGCCGCGCAGGCCGAAATGCAGCACCTCGGGCCCTTCGTGCATCTGCTGGCCGATGCCATGGCCGCAGTATTCGCGTACCACGCTGTAGCCGGCCGCTTCGGCATGGGCCTGGATGGCGTGGCCGATGTCCCCCAGCGTCGCCCCGGGGCGTACCTGTTCGATGCCTTTCCATAGCGCATCGTAAGTGGTGTCGACCAACCGCTGCGCGTCTTCGCTGATCGCCCCGATGCTGTACATCTTCGACGAGTCGGCAATGTAACCGCCCTGTTCGAGGGTGATGTCGACGTTGATGATCGAGCCTTCCTTCAGCACTTCATCGACCTTGGGGATGCCGTGGCAGACCACATGGTCCACCGAGGTATTGAGCGAGTAGGGGAAGCCGTACTGGCCTTTGCTGGCCGGGCGGGCCTTGAGGGTATCGACGATGAATGCCTCGGCGCGGTCGTTGATCTGCATCGTGGTCACGCCGGGGCGGATGAAACTGTCGAGTTCGGCGAACACCTGGGCCAACAGACGGCCGGCGTTGCGCATCAGTTCGAGTTGGGCGGGGGTCTTGAGGATCACCTTGGACATGGAATGCGGGCTGTAGCTCTTGCTGAAAATTGCCCCAGCATAGCGCCATGGGTCACTCGCTTGCCACCGCGTGGTGCGCTGCCTGTACCGGCCTCTTCGCGGGGCAAGCCCGCTCCTACAGGATATCCGTGCGCTCGGAGCCTCTCGATTCCTGTAGGAGCGGGCTTGCCCGCGAAAGGGCCGGCACAGCTGGCCCACTAATTGCTGAATGACCGCCATCCAGGGCTATCAACGTCGACAGCCCAGAAACCTCACGACAAAGGCGCCGTGTTGCCCCGCTTGCTTTGCAAGCCTGGGCAGCCGGCGCCTTTTTGCGTTCCTGAAAGGGGAGACCGCCCATGGCCACAAGCGAAGTACGCAGCGTATGCCCCTACTGTGGCGTCGGTTGCGGCATCGTCATGAGCATCAAGGACGGCAAGGTCAGCAAGATCAGCGGCGACAAGCAACACCCGAGCAACTTCGGCCGCCTGTGCACCAAGGGCCTCACCGCGCACCTGCCCCTGACCGCCGCCGGGCGCATGGAAGACGCTTACCTGCGCCAGCAACGCAGCCAGCAGCCGGCGCGCAGCAGCCTGGATCAGGCCATTGCCCAGGCCGGCGAGCGCCTGCGCGGCATCATCGACCAGCACGGCGCGGACGCCGTGGCGCTGTATGTGTCCGGGCAGATGTCGCTGGAAGCCCAGTACCTGGCCAACAAGCTGGCCAAGGGGTTCATCCGCACCCGGCATATCGAGTCCAACTCGCGGCTGTGCATGGCCAGTGCCGGCAGTGGCTACAAACTGTCGCTCGGCGCCGACGGCCCGCCCGGCAGCTACCAGGATTTCGACCACGCCGAAGTGTTCCTGGTGATCGGCGCGAACATGGCCGACTGCCACCCGATCCTGTTCCTGCGCCTGCTCGACCGGGTCAAGGCTGGCGCCAGACTGATCGTCGTCGACCCGCGGCGCACCGCCACCGCCGACAAGGCCGACCTGTTCCTGCAGGTGCGCCCCGGCACTGACATGGCCCTGCTCAACGGCCTGCTGCACCTGCTGCACCACAACGGCCACACCGACCCCACGTTCATTGCCCGTCACACCGAAGGCTGGGGCGAGCTGCCGGCCTTTCTCGACGATTACACCCCGGAGCGCGTGGCTGCCATCACCGGTCTGCGTGAGGCCGACATCCGCCAGGCAGCAGAATGGATCGGCACCGCCGAGGAGTGGATGAGCTGCTGGACCATGGGCCTCAATCAGAGCATCCACGGCACCTGGCACAGCAACGCCCTGTGCAACCTGCACCTGGCCACCGGCGCCATCTGCCGCCCCGGCAGCGGGCCGTTTTCCCTGACCGGTCAGCCCAATGCCATGGGCGGCCGCGAGATGGGCTACATGGGCCCGGGCCTGCCGGGCCAGCGTTCGGCGCTGGTGGCGGCGGACCGCGCCTTCGTCGAGGAGCAATGGCGCCTGCAACCGGGCAGCCTGCGTAGCGAAGGTGGTGAGGGCACGATCGCGCTGTTCGAGCAGATGAAAGCCGGCGAGGTGAAAGCCTGCTGGGTGATCTGCAGCAACCCGGTGGCCAGCGTCGCCAACCGCCAGCAAGTGATTGACGGTCTGCGCCAGGCCGAGCTGGTGATTACCCAGGACGCCTTTCTCGACACCGAGACCAACCGCTACGCCGACATCCTCCTGCCCGCCGCGCTGTGGGCCGAAGGCGAGGGCGTGATGATCAACAGCGAGCGCAACCTGACGCTGATGGCACAAGCGGTCCAGGCCCCGGGCCAGAGCCTGGCGGATTGGCAGATCATCGCCCGGGTCGCCTGTGCCATGGGCTACGCCGAGGCCTTCGATTACCCTGACGCCGAGGCGGTGTACGACGAGATCCGACGCTTCTGGAACCCCGCCAGCGGTTACGACCTGCGCGGCATCGGCTACGAGCAGTTGCGCCACAGCCCACGGCAATGGCCCTGCGCGCCGGGCCGCGCAGATGACCGCAGCCCGCTGCGTTACCTGAACGACGGTAGCAGCCAGCACCTGTTGCGCGATGCCGAGGGCAATGCGCCGGCCCTGGCGTTCCCCACCGCCAGCGGCAAGGCACGCTTCTTTGCCCGGCCCTGGCTGCCGGCGCCCGAGCTGCCAGACGCCGACTACCCGCTGGTGCTCAACACCGGCCGCGTGCAGCACCAGTGGCACACCCTGACCAAGACCGGCAAGGTTCCAGCGCTGAACAAGCTGGAGCCCGGGCCCTTTGTTGAAATCCACCCCGAAGATGCTGCCCGCCTGGGCATCGCCGACAAGGACCAGGTTGCCATTCGCTCACGTCGCGGCCGGGCCGTGCTGCCGGCGCGCCTCAGCGACCGGGTCATGCCCGGCAACTGCTTTGCGCCGTTCCACTGGAATGACCTGATCGGCGAGCAGCTGGCGATCAATGCCGTCACCTGCGATGCAGTCGACCCGCTGTCGCTGCAGCCGGCGTTCAAGCATTGCGCCGTGGCGCTGGAGCGGGTCGCTGGCGAACGCATCGATGCCCTTGAACTGAACACTGCCATCCCGGAGCCTGCCCGCATGCCGACCGCGACCCTGTCCCGCCTGCTTGGCCTGGACACCCTGCCAGCCCCGGTGCTGGCCGATGACGAGCGTCATTACCTGCAGGGCTTCCTGCTCGGCCTCGACCAGTCACGTGCCGAGGGCGTGCCCAGCCTGCCGGCCAGCGCACCGCTGGCTGCTTCACGGCGGCTGTTCGTCGATGGTTTGCTGGCAGGGTTGTTTGCGCAGCCAGGCGCCGCCCCGGCCATTGCCGCACCGCGCCACCAGGTGTTGTGGGCTTCGCAGACGGGCAATGGCGAGGCGCTTGCCGAGCGTTGTGCCGAGCGCCTGCGCGGCGCTGGCCTGGAGGTACAGCTCAGCTGCATGGAGACGGTCAGCCCCAGCCAGCTGCAAGGCGCCGCGAGTGTCGTGCTGATCACCAGTACCTTCGGCGACGGGGACGCGCCCGACAGCGCCACGGCGTTCTGGCAGGCGCTGCAAGGCGAGCAGGGCGCCTGCTGCACGGAGTTGCCATATGCCGTGCTGGCCCTGGGGGACTCCAGCTACGACCAATTCTGTGGCTTTGGCCGCAAGCTCGACCAGCGCCTGGCCGAACTGGGCGGGCGCCGCTTGCTGCAGCGGGTCGATTGCGAACCGGACTTCGATGAGGCCTTCGCCGGTTGGCTCGAAGCCCTGCTACCGGAGCTCGGCAGCGCGGGCTCGCCAGCACCGGTCAGTGAACCGGCGCCAGTCGCGAGCTACAGCAAGCAGCAACCGTGGTCGGCCCCGCTGCTGGAGAATCACCTTCTCAACGGCCCGGGTGCCAGCAAGGAAACCCGCCAGCTGGTGTTCGACCTGTCCGGCAGCGGTCTCACCTATGCCGCTGGCGATGCCTTGGGCGTCTGGCCGCGCAACTGCCCTGCACTGGTCGAGGAGCTGCTGGCGCTGATGCGCCTCGATGGCCAGGTGCTGGTGGCGTTGAAGGGGCAGCCGGCGATGCCATTGGCCGAAGCCCTGGAAAGCCATCTGGAAATCGCCAAGGTCACCCCGCAGCAACTGCAGGCGTTCAGCGCGCAGGCCGCCGACCTGCAACGCCTGCTGCAACCCGAGTGCAAGGCCGAACTGCAGGACTGGCTGTGGGGGCGGCAGTTGGCCGATGTGCTGCGGGCGTTCCCTCAGCAGTTGCCGCTGGCTACCTGGCTCGACCTGCTCAAGCCGCTGCAGCCGCGCCTGTATTCGATCAGTTCCAGCCCGCTGGCGCATCTGGAGCAGGTGCACCTGACCGTTTCCACCGTGCGCTACGGCGAGCGCAAGGGCGTGTGCTCCACCTTCCTCGCCGATCGGGCGCAGGCACTGAAGGTGGCGATCTATCCGCAGGTCTCGAAGCACTTCCGCTTGCCCGAGGACGACACGGTACCGGTGATCATGGTCGGCCCCGGCACCGGCATCGCGCCGTTCCGCGCCTTCCTCGAAGAGCGCGAGGCGCGCGGCGCCAGAGGCGGTAACTGGCTGTTCTTCGGCGAGCAGCATGCGGCCACGGATTTCTACTATCAGGCACAGCTGCAGGCCTGGCAGGCGAGTGGTCACCTGCGCCTGGATACGGCGTTCTCGCGGGACCAGGCCGAGAAGGTCTATGTGCAGCAGCGCATGCTCGAGCAAGGCGCGCAGCTGTGGCAGTGGCTGGAGGCGGGGGCGTACTTCTATGTCTGTGGTGACGCCCAGCGCATGGCCAAGGATGTGGATGCCGCGTTGCGTGAGGTCATCGCCGTGCACGGAGGCGTGGATGCCGATGCCTATGTCGAAGCGTTGAGCAAGGCCAAGCGGTATCGGCGCGATGTGTATTGATGTGCTCCAGGATGGGGAGTGCTGCACTTTAAATGTGCGTCGGCAGTGCCGGCCCTTTCGCGGGACAAGCCCGCTCCTACGGTACGGTGCAGTACTCAAAGCCAATGGAGTCCCTGTATGTGCGGGCTTGTCCCGCGAAAGGGCCAGCACTGCCAACAGGATTGGCACAGTCCCTGCTTTATCCCCGTTACAAAAAGCCCACTGATCAACGGCGATCAACCCGGGCCACCCACCGTGATGAATACAGGCAAAGGCGCCTGGAGCTTCGGCTCCAGGCGCTTTTTTTTTTGATCGAGGATCGGCTTATGAAGGCAACAGCGAGCGGGCAACGAGAGCGACTGGTCATCGTCGGCAACGGCATGGTCGGCCACCATTGCGTGGAGCAACTGGTCGAACGCGGCGCCCTCGCGCGCTTCGAGCTGCACGTGTTCGGTGAAGAACGCCTGCGTGCCTACGACCGCGTACACCTGTCGGAGTATTTTGCCGGCAGCTGTGCCGAGACCTTGGCCCTCTGCGGGCAGGACTACTACGGCGACAGCGGCGTGCACCTGCACTTGGGCGAAGCGGTGCTGGAAATCGACCGCGAACGCTGCGAGGTGGTGACTGCCGAAGGCCGCTACGGCTATGACCATTTGGTCCTGGCCACGGGTTCCTACCCGTTCGTGCCTCCGATCGAGGGCTCCAGCGGCAACGCCCGCCTGGTCTACCGCACCCTCGACGACCTCGATGCCATTCGCGCCGCTGCCGGGCAAGCGCGCCGTGGCGTGGTGGTCGGTGGCGGCCTGCTCGGCCTGGAAGCCGCCAACGCGCTGAAGTCCCTCGGCCTGGAGGCACACGTGGTGGAGTTCGCCCCGCGGCTGATGCCGGTGCAGCTGGACGGCGAGGGCGGCGCCGCGCTCAAGGCGCAGATCGAAGCGTTGGGGGTGGGCGTGCACTTGTCGCGCGCCACCCAGTCGATCTGCGCGGGTGAAGCCTACCGCTACCGCATGAATTTCGACGGCGGTGAACACCTGGAAACCGACCTGATCGTGTTCTCGGCCGGTATCCGCCCACAGGATGCCCTTGGCCGCGCCTGCGGCCTGGAGATCGCTGCGCGGGGTGGCGTGGTGATCGACAACCACTGCCGCAGCAGCGACCCGCGCATTTTCGCCATCGGCGAATGCGCCTCGTGGAACGGCAGCGTGTTCGGCCTGGTCGCCCCGGGCTACAGCATGGCGCGCAACCTGGCAGCGTTGCTGATGGGCGAAGCCGCCAACGCATTTACCGGTGCCGACATGTCGACCAAGCTCAAGCTGCTGGGCGTGGATGTCGGCTCCATCGGCGATGCCCACGGTGCCACGCCAGGCTCGCGCAGCTACCGCTTCATCGACGAGGCCAACAGTGCCTACCGCCGGCTGGTGGTGGATGCCAGTGGCAAGCACGTGCTCGGCGCCGTGCTGGTGGGCGACAACAGCTACTACGACACCCTGCTGCAGTACGCCCAGAACGGCATCGCCTTGCCGGCCGACCCGGCAGCGTTGATCCTGCCGCTGGGCGGTGGCGTACCGGCTCTCGGTGCCGACGCGCTACCCGATAGCGCGACCATCTGCTCGTGCCACAACGTCAGCAAGGGCGCGGTGTGTGCAGCCATCGACAGCGGCTGCGGCGACCTGGCTGCGGTCAAGAGCTGCACCAAGGCGGCCACCGGCTGCGGCGGTTGTGCAGCGTTGCTCAAGCAGGTGTTCGAGCACGAGCTCACCGCCCGTGGCGTGACCGTCGACAAGAGCCTGTGCGAACACTTCGCCTACACCCGTCAGGAGCTCTATGGGCTGGTGCGGGTCGAGGGCATCCGCACCTTCAACGAACTGCTCGAACGCCACGGCAAGGGCCCTGTCGGCTGCGACATCTGCAAGCCCGCAGTGGGCTCGATTCTCGCCTCGTGCTGGAACCAGCCGATCATGGACCCGGCGCTGGTGCCGCTGCAGGACACCAACGACACCTTCATGGCCAACATGCAGAAGAACGGCACCTACTCGGTGGTGCCGCGCATCCCGGGTGGCGAGATCACCCCTGACAAGCTGATCGTGATCGGCCAGGTGGCGAAAAAGTACGACCTCTACACCAAGATCACCGGTGGCCAGCGCATCGACCTGTTCGGCGCCCAGCTGCACGAGCTGCCGCTGATCTGGGGCGAGCTGATCGCAGCCGGCTTCGAGACCGGCCACGCCTACGGCAAGTCGACGCGTACGGTGAAGTCGTGCGTGGGCAGCACCTGGTGCCGCTACGGTGTGCAGGACAGCGTCGCCATGGCCCTGCGCCTGGAAGACCGCTACAAGGGCCTGCGCAGCCCACACAAGCTCAAGTTTGCCGTCTCCGGCTGCACCCGCGAATGCGCCGAGGCGCAGAGCAAGGACATCGGCGTGATCGCGACCGACAAGGGCTGGAACCTTTACATCTGCGGCAACGGCGGCATGCGCCCGCGCCACGCCGAGCTGTTCGCCACCGACCTCGACGACGAAACCCTGGTGCGCCTGATCGACCGCGTGCTGATGTTCTACATCCGCACGGCCGACAAGTTGCAGCGCACTTCGGTCTGGCGCGAAAGCCTGGAAGGCGGCCTGGACTACCTCAAGCAGGTGATCCTCGACGACAGCCTGGGCCTGGCGGCCGAGCTGGAGGCGCAGATGCAGCATGTGGTCGACCAGTATGAGTGCGAATGGGCCAACGCCCTCAACGACCCTGAAAAGCTCAAGCGCTTCCGCACCTTCGTCAACGACCGGCGCGCCGACCCGGACGTGCACTTCGTGCGCGAACGCGAACAACGCCGGCCCGCTGCACCGCTGCACCTGATCCCAACTGTCGAGGAGGCTGTCTGATGAACTTGTCCAATGCTGCTGTGAAGACCCAAGAGAACTGGCAGGCGGTGTGCCAGGCTGATGACCTGGTGGCCGACTCTGGCGTGGTGGTGTGGCTTGAGGGGGCGCAGGTGGCGGTGTTCTACCTGCCCGAGCTGGAGCAGAGCCTTTACGCGGTGGATAACCGTGATCCGCGGTCGGGGGCCAATATCATCGGCCGCGGGCTGGTGGGTAGTCTGCAGGGGGAACTGGTGGTGGCGGCGCCGTTGTACAAGCAGCACTTCAGCTTGCAGAGCGGGGCATGCCTGGAAGATGCCGGGCAGCGGCTGCGGGTGTGGCCGGTGCGGTTGAATGGCGGCTCGGTGGAACTGGCGGTGGCATGATGCATCGCAAGGTCCTCCACCGTTTTTTGAGAACGGTGGAGGACCTGTGGGAGAACTTTCTTGCTCGATCTCAAAGCAGGCGCGATCCCTGTGGGAGCCGCGCTTGCCGGCGATGGGCCGCAAAGCGGCCCCCTTTATGTATGGCTAGCCAGATCATTCAACTTGCCAGCCAGCATCGCTTTCCTCCAGATACCCACCATGGTCAGTTCGATCCCCCTGGCGCGCCACAGCCTTGCCTTCTATCTGGTAGGCTGCCGAGCCGCTGACGATCACTGCCCCGCAACTTGTCCGGTCACCGACCCTGGCCACGGCCTTGCCGTTGAAGGTGTAGTGGGGGCTGCCGGATTCCACGACGCTTTTGCCGTGGATCGGGCAGGTATGGGAGTGGCCAACGACTACCACAGGTTTCATGGTTGTTCTCCTGGGGCGGGGGCGGTGCGGGATTCCAGGTCCATTTCAGCGGGCCACTGGACCTTGGGGGCGAGGCGGTCAAACGGGTTGCGATGAAATGCATCTTCCCAAGGACCGGGATTTGGGAATTCATCCCAGTCTCTGGGGGGATGAACGAAGTCAGGTAGTGCTTCAGGGCCATTTTCCATAAAAGCTCTGGCTATTGACCAGTAAAGTGTACCTTGATGTATGTCATCACAAAGAAAAACGCGATCTATGATTTCGTTGGTCTCGGAGTTTTTGATTGATATCATTACTCTCTCTTTTAGTCCGCCGTAGCCCAAGGGTACATAGGTGCGGTAAGTTTCTGCTGTGAGGTCCTCCCAGTTGTAGCTGATGGGTCTGACTCCCCAGTTTTTTCGGCCGAAAGGATAGGTTTGCTCGAATCTATACTGATAGAGGTAAATTTTTCGACGAAGTCTGTTGAAACGAATAGGTTCGTGGCGCGGCCTTTCAAGGTCTAGACGAATTATCGGTATGCCAACGTATATGGTGCCAAGGATTAAAGTAAGAAATGCGACTATTCTGAGGTCAAGTGCGAAGAACCATGTTGGGTCGTCATATACTATAAGTAGAATTGTAGTAAGCATGGTGATAACTGCCGCTGACCCTAGAATTAAAGAGAGTCCTCGGGGTTTCAGGGGGGCTCGGGGTATTTCTAGGTAAATGTTATCCGCGTGATTGGGTGGTGGGTAGAGACCTGTTCTGGTTTGAGCAAGGTTGCAGTTTGTATTGGGTGCTGGTAAGTCATATTGCCAGCCGAATTCTCGATCTGTGATATTCACAAGTTGCTCTCCTTGACTTCAAACTCTGCGTAAGCCTCTGGTATGTTGCGGTCCGGCCAATAGCTAAGGGTTAAAGAGGCCGACGTGATGTTGTGCTGTGCAGTGTCAGGGGCTAACTTTAATTGGCCGGTGAATATTTTTATTGAATGGTTTTCATTTTTTTGGTTTGATTCTTGGCGATCTTCATTAACCACTAATGAGTCAATCAAGTAGTCGATTTTGCCTGGATTTTTTGTGGGTTTTATGGGGGCTTGTGTTGAACTTTTATTCGGCAGGGCTGGAGGGTAATGCTCTTTAGAAATTATTGATTCTCCAGCAATTAGATTTGGGTAAATCCCATCTCCATGCCGATGAACCAGAAGAGTCCAGCGGTAGCTGGACGTTGAGTCGATGAAACGAGGGAGCGCGAGCTTGAACGTTAAGGTTTGGTGCGTTTTCAGGTTGATAGGAATACCTATTTTTGTGTTTATTGGTTGATCGACGAAAAAGGTTTCAAATTTTAATTCGCCGTTGAGGCCAAGCGTGGCTGCGTTCAATTCGGCGAACGCAATGTCTGCATAAATGGGTGAATCCCAGTGAATGCGCGGAGTTTCATTAGCTTTTCCAAAGTAGCAGCGGCGAGCCCAGCGTTCTAATGCTGTTGACTCCTGCTGACCTGCCTTTTTCATAAAGCTGTACGCGAGAAAGGTGAGAATAATCGATAGCCCTAAAGTCCCCACTGTTAACGGCGTGGATACGGCAAAAATCGCAAAAACTGTCCCTGCGAACGCAGACCCTCCCGCAGCAAAGTAGTAATTTCTCGCGCGTGTATCTCCTGCTTCATCAGCGCGCCGCGATGCTATGTACGCTTGAATAGCGTCAAAAATTCCAGATACTGCGTTAAGGGTGGCTCCATACCTCGCGACAGCACGACCCATGGACTTATCTATTTTAGTAGTTGCCTTTCGCGGCATTAACAAGCCGATTAACTCCACGCTGCTGCCGACTATGCCAAGACCCGACCCATACAGGGTCATCATGGCCTCCGCCGATTTAGGGGCAATTTCTTCCTCTGCTTTCTTTAAGTTCTTACTATGGCTGTCACCCAGCAGATAAAGCCCGCCCAGCGAAAGTAATAATTCCCAGCTTTTTCCGGTTCCTCGTAATCCGGTGAAGCTGTCACGTACCAATTGTGAAGCTTGGCCAGCGCTGATTTTCATCCCATTCAGTGTTTTCCGTGCATCCAGTTCTAGCGTTCCGGCCGCTACCTTGATTTCCACTAGCGCCATCTTCGCGGCATCGTTCAACTGGTTGACGTTCAGTTTGACCTCCCTTGCCAACCGCTCATGCAGTTCATACGCCGTGCCCTCGACCCAGACGCTGACCGGGATTACCTGATGCGCGATCTTCGGGTCGAGCACGGCAAGGCTCAGCAGCCCGGTCTGGATGATCGGTTTGACCTTGCGCGCTCCGTTCTGCGCACCGGCTTGCAGTTCGTCGAGGGACAACATCATGCCTTCCCGCGCCTTGGCCAGTTTCTCGCTGGCGCTGTTCTGCAGTTCACGCAGGTGCGCGCTTTGCAGGGCGTAGTACTCACCCAACTTCATCTGTACCTGCAGTTCGATCAGGTGCACACCGTTGTAAACCCGTTGGCTGGCACTGTTCAGATGCCGCACGGCCTGCTGAATGCCGGGGTCCAGGTGCACTTGCAAGCGCAGACTGGCGGCATTGACTGCGCCCTGTAGTTCGGTGATGGCCTGCTTGAGCGAATCTCGCATCTTCAGGCCGGCGTCTTCGCTGGAGATGAACTTGCTCAAGGCGCTGTAGAGCTTTTCGCTGTCGTTCCAGTGGGTTGGCTCGTTCGCGGAGAAGCTTGGCAGCAGGGCTGCCATCAGTGGCCCGTCGCGAAGAAGGAGCGCCCGGTAGGGTGGGCTATTCGGGTCCTGCAGCCACTTCAGCCACAATGCTTCGCTGGTGTTGGAAGCTGGCTCAGGATTGATGGACGGCGCTTCGGTGATGCCACCCGCCAGGCAGGCAGCGATGGTCTTGCTGTAGGCGATGCGCGACTCGCGGTCCCGGCCGTCGTAGTCGTGGCGCTCGATGACGGCGAAGGCAGCGCTCTCGCAGAGTTCCGCGTAGGTGCTAGCATGCCGGTCGATATAGGCCTGGAAGCGGGCCTCCTCTTGTTCATACTCCGCCTGGAACGCCGCACGCCGAGGTTCGTCATAGCGCTCCTCGAGCTTTTCGTCGCTCTCTTGCTGGCGCATCTCGACCACGCGCTGACGCTCCACCTCGGGATCGGTGAACACGGGCGGCCCATCACCGGTCTGTGCCTCGAACGTGAACACTTTCTGCGCAGCCCACTCACGCTGAGTGGCGCGGATGATCTGCAGGATCTGCGACGTCTGCAGCTGATAGGCGCGCAGCGGATCCTCGCGCCAGGCCTGGCGCTTGACCACCCAGTTCAGGCGCTGGTGGTTGTACTCCTGGATCAGGCCGACGGTGTCGTCGAGTACTACTGCCAGCACGCCGTTTTCCAGCTGGTGGCGGGCCATGGCGTTGACCACATAACCGCGCAGGGCGGTCTTGCGCCGGAACCGACTCTGGAAGCCGTGTGCACTGTCGAACGGGCCGTTCAACTGCTGGGCATATTCGAACACCTGGCGGTCGACCTGAAGGTTGTCCGGGGTCATGGCCAGGCCCAGCAGTTCGGGGTTGTTGCGCGCCTGGATCAGGTCGAGTCCTTCGAAGCGATGTGCAGGTGCTTGGCCGCTTTTGTAAGCCTGCAGCACGCTGACCGGCCAGGGATCGCTGGAAAAGGCCAGCCAGGCCGAACCGTAGGTGTCGGTGTCGATGTTGAGGAAGGACGAGGGGAGGTCGTGGTCCTCGTGCATGCAGCGCTCGGGCAGCGACGGTGGTGGTCCCGGGTTTGGCTCGTAGGGATTGAAGCGGCGCAGGTGGCCTTGCGCGGTGACTTCGTAGGCATGCCAGATGCGCTGGTCGAGCAGCACATAGAGGTAGCCGCTGCGCAAGGTGCGCAGGCCCATCCGGGTTTGCGTGGCGGGGTCGCTGCCGGGGCGGGTATCGGGGACCACGGCGTGGCGCAGGGGGAGGATGGGCAGGCCCTGGCGCTGGCAGGCCTTGCAGGGCGTCAGGAGGAAGTCGACTTCGGCGACTGCATTGGCAATGTCTTGAGTGATGCTCATGGGTAGGCCTGTGGCTGGGGAGTGGCTGCAACCAGGCGTTGCCAGCTCGAATCGGAAAAATGCGCAAACATCTCAGCGAGAGGCCGTTGCTGACGGATGGCCATGTCGATCATGTCGCGCACGGCTTTCTGCGTGTGCAGCCGCGGGTGCAGCCGAAGCAGGTGAAGGGCCATTACCAGGATGTCTTGCTCAACCTTCAGGCCGAGTCTGCGTGCGTCATCGATATGGTTGGACGCTCGTACGGCGGCAAACGGAGGGAACTCGCGGGCGCCGGGAAGTGCAGGCAATGTCCTCCATGCCGCTAATACGGCCTCGATCAGCGCGGTGTCCTGCTGTACACGGATGGTGCCTGCAGGCAAACCGCGCCGGGTGTGGGGCTGACCTTTCAGGCTTGCCAGGCTGCCGCCACTGGTCATGAAGACCCAGCGCTCGATCGGCCACCACGGCCCCTGTTCTGCATGCTCGAACAACGCGGCCAGCAGTTCCAGGCGCAGAGGTTCGTAAACAGGGTGAAATGACGTCGCTGCGGATGCATCGGGCAAACGGCACAGCGCGGTCAGGTGGCTTGCAATGGCGGAGGGGGGCGCTTCGCTGAACAGCCAGCCGCAAACCTGGCGCTTGCGGCGATGCATGTCGTATTCCGCAGCCTGTGCTGTCAGCGCCAGCATCGCTGTGTCAGGCAAGCTGCCGGGTGAACCAAGGCACACGAGCACGGGATGCAATCCAGCTGAATGGGGCAGGTCAGGCCGAACCACGTGTGTCATCGCACTGTCACCCACCACCGACTTCAGGCTTGCGAATAATGAATGTTCGCTGTCTTTCGGAACTGCCAGCGGATCCAGCAGCACATAGCTGTACTGCCCGGGGCGGTGCTGCTCGTTGAGGCGTTCGACCAAGGCGTCGCTGTTCATCGGCCTTTTTCCTCGCACCCGTCGCCGTCATTGGCGAGCAGGTCCAGGATCAACGTGTTTTCCGAACCCTCCATGGCCGCTCTGGTCGGACCAAGCAACGTGAGTGTCAGGCCGTTCAGGGTGATGCCTTGCTGATCCAGCACGATGCTGCCGCCGGGGCTTCTGAACTCGATTCGCTCGCTGGCCTGCAGCTGGTAGAGCGTCGTTTGCTGGCTCACGCCCCCGCCGATGCTGATCTGCTGTCGCCCTTTGACGTGCAACTCACTCTGCCCACCGATGGCGACATGGTGATTGGCACCTGTGGTCTCACGATGATCATTTTCGATTCGCGAGACCAGGTCCTTGCCGATGTCCACCTGGCAGCTACGCCCGACCCGTCGAGTACAGTCGCGCCCGGTTTCCTGAAGCAAGTCATTACCCACTTTCAGCTGTTCGTCATTACCGACCTGCTCGACGCGGTTACGCCCGACGCGGGTGGTCTCATCGTGCTTGACCACATTGTTCTGGTCCCGCTCGGCATGGATGAACACTTCCTGCCGGCCCAGCTCATCCTCGAATCGCAACTCGTTGTAACCATCGCCCTTGTGGGTCTGGCTCTTGATGGTCATGCGGGTCTTGTGTTGCGGCAGGTCGTATGGCGGCAGCTGGTTGCCGCAGTAGGTGCGGCCGGTGATGATCGGCTGGTCGGGGTCACCGTTTACGTACTGGACGATTACCTCTTGACCGATGCGCGGGATGGCCATCGAGCCCCAGCTGCCGCCGGCCCAGCCTTGTGAAACACGTACCCAGCACGAACTGGACGCGTTGCTCTTGCTCTCACGGTCCCAGGGAAAGCTGACCTTGACCCGGCCCCACGGGTCGCAAAAGATCTCCTCGCCAGGCGGGCCGACCACCGTGGCCATGTGCGGGCCGTCGACACGCGGTCGGGGCAAGGGCGCCGGCCGCCATTCGGCCATGCCGGGGACCAGTACCGCATTTTGCACGTAATGGCTGCCTTGTTTGGCGTCGACGGCGCCTTTCTGCAGGCTGGTGGGCTGGCTACCCTCGTGGTGGGCGCTGATCACCCGCCAGAGCACATTGAGGTTTTTGCGCGGGTGGCCGGTTAGGGTGAAGGCCAGGCCTGGTTGCAGGCGTACGTCATCGCCTGTGACTTCGGCAATCCGTGCATCGTGGCGCAAGCCGGTCAAACGGGTCTGGGTGAAAGGGATGCCAACCGCTTCGCGCTTGTAGCGCCCGGGGTAGTCGAAGCGCTCGTAGTCCATGGACTGGTGCACATCGCCCTTGGCGTGGGCGTGCTGGTCCAGGCGATAGGTTGGGTGGGTGAAGGTGTAGTCACGTTGGGCCTGGCGCGCAGTGCGGACGTTCTCGCTGTAGTGGAAGCGCCGCAGGCAAGGCTGCGCCTGGGCGCCCCCGCTGTTGACGTGGTACAGCACAGGGGCGGGGTGGCTTGCATCCTCCGCTTCGTAGGAGCCATGCTGCTCGCCTTTGGCCTGAATGGGACCCTGTCTGATCAGCCCCAGTGATAACAGGCAGTCGGTAACAAGCAGCTTGTGCTGCTTGGGGCTGTGTTCGAAGCGGTAGACGAGGCCTTCTTCAGCAGCGAGGCGGGCGATGAAGTCGAGGTCGGTCTCGCCAGCCTGAACGCAGAACTCACGGACCTGGTGCTCACGGCTGGTGCTCAGTTCGAAAGGCAGGATGCCCTGGCGCTGGAGCATCAGTTCGAGAATCTGTGGAACGGTCTTGTGCTGGAAGATACGCCAGTTCGAGCGCAGGCCGGCGCGGGCCAGTTGCGGTTCGACCACCGCGTGATAATGGGTACGGTGGAAGCCGCTGTCGCCCTGGCGGAAACGGCTGACCAGTCCGTGTACGTAACGAACCGGACGGCCTGCGTCCCGGATGGTGAACAATGCAGGCTTGTCGAGCAGTTGGGCGAAGTCGATGTCGTCGTAGAAGCTGATGAGTTCCAGCGTTAACTGGAAAGGGGTACTCAGGGCCTCCTTGAGCTCGAACGACACCACTTCGAGTTCGGTACCAGCCGCCAGGGGCTGGAAGCTGAAACGGAGATCGAATTGTCTAGGCATAAGGGACTCCTTTCACCCGTCTTCGCGCGGCTATGCCGGCCAACGGTTGGTTAGCGAACAGGCGCATCTGATCTGCACCTGAACACTAACGAGGAATCAATTCTCAGAGGAGCTTGGCTCTTCCTATAGCTTTGTAGGGTTTTTCACCAGTTAGCGTTCGATAAGTGTTGAGCGGAAATACTTGATGTAAGTTTGTGCGGTAAAAAGTCGAACGGTAAATGGCTGCCCGTGCTTCACCATTGGTAGTTGAGGCACCCTTGCTGTCGACTAGCCATTCACTGTCCTCACTGCAGATTCAAACTAGTTCACCAACCCTTGTGGCTTACGCCCGGCAAACACATCCACCAGGCTCGCCACCACCATCTCGCCCATCCGCGTGCGGGTCTGTACCGTAGCGCTGGCCCGGTGCGGCTGCAGCACCACATCTTCACGCTCGAACAACGCCTCGGGCACCCGCGGTTCATCGGCAAACACATCCAGCGCCGCGCCAGCAATCTCGCCGGCCTCCAGTGCCGCGATCAACGCCGGCTCATCCACCAGCTTGCCGCGCGCGATGTTGATCAGATACCCCTCGGCTCCCAACGCCTGCAGCACCTGGCGGTTGACCAGCGCCTCGCCCTTGTCGGCCGCCGCCGCCAGGATCAGCGCATCGCTGTCCTTGGCCAGTTGCACCAGATCTGCCTCGAAACCATACGGCACCTCCAGCGCCTGCAGGTCGGTGTAGCGAATCGGGCAACCGAACGCCGCCGCCCGTTGCGCCACGGCGCGGCCGACCCGGCCCATGCCGACGATGCCCACGCGCATGCCCGACACCTGACGGGCCAGCGGCAACGGTGCCAGCGGTGTGGCGCTGGTGGCCCAGTGGCCGGCACGGACGAAACGGTCACCGGTGCAGATGCCCCGGCACACGCCGATCAGCAGGCCGATGGCGAGGTCGGCGACATCCTCGGTGAGGGCACCGATGGTCGCGGTCACCTGAATACCGCGATCACGGGCATAGGCCAGATCCACTGCGTCGGTACCGACGCCATTGACCGCGATCACTTCCAGGTTGGGCAGGCGCGCCATCAGCGCCTGGCTGATGCCGGTGTGGCCACCGGTGATCACGCCGCGGATATTGTCGGCATGCTGGCTGACATAGGCATCCTTGTCGGCCTGTTCGTAGTAGCGGCGCACGGTGAAGAGTTGTTCCAGGCGCTCGCGGATTTGCGGGATGAGGATCGGGCTCAGTTGCAGGACTTCAGGTTTCATCGGTCACTCCATCAGAAACAGGGGTCAGCCACGGCCAACGAAAGGCATGTTGCTGGCCATCACGGTCATGTTCAGTACGTTGGCGTCCAGCGGCAGCGCGGCGATGTAGCGCACCGCGTCGGCCACATGGCGCACGTCGAGCATCGGCTCGGCGGCGATCTCGCCGTTGGCCTGGCGCACACCACGGGTCATGCGCTCGGACAGTTCGGTCAGGGCGTTGCCGATGTCCACCTGGCTGCAGACGATGTTGTAGGGGCGGCCGTCCAGCGCCAGCGCCTTGGTCAGGCCCAGCACCGCGTGCTTGCTGGCGGTGTAGGGCGCGGTGAACGGGCGCGGGGTGTGCGCCGAGATCGAGCCGTTGTTGATGATCCGCCCGCCTTGTGGCTGCTGGCGGCGCATCAGGCCGAAGGCGGCGCGGGCGCAGAGGAACACGCCGTCGACGTTGGTGGCGATGACGTTGCGCCAGTTCTCCAGCGGCAGTTCGTCGACCGGCACGGCGGGGGCATTGATGCCAGCGTTGTTGAAGATCACATCGAGGCGGCCATGCACTTCCTCAATGGTGGCGAACAGCTGCGCGACGCTTTGCTCGTCGCGTACGTCGGTGGGCACGGCCAGGGCTTCAGCGCCCGCTGCCAGCGCCTGTTCAACCACCGCTTGCAGCGGTTCTGCGCGGCGCCCGGCGAGGACCAGGCTGAAGCCGTCCTCCAGCAGGGCAAGGGCGACGGCACGGCCGATGCCGCTGCCAGCGCCGGTGACCAGGGCGATTTTCTTGTCTTGGCTCATGTGGGGCTCCAATAGGTTCAGGCGGCGTGGGCGGCTTGCCCGGCAGGGCGAGGGCCGACGCGCAGTTGCAGTTCGCCGACGCCATCGATGCCGGCGTGGATCGTGTCGCCCGGGTTCAGCGGCGCCACACCGGGCGGGCTGCCGGTCATGATCAGGTCGCCAGGACGCAACGGCAGCTGGCGTGACAGCCGGCTGATGACCTCGGCCAACGGCCAGGTCTGCTGGCTCAGGTGCGCGCGCTGGCGCTCCTGGCCGTTCACTTGCAGCCACAGCGACGCCTCCAGCGGCCAGGCGCATTCGCTGGCAGGGACGATGGCGGTCATCGGTGCCGAGGCTTCGAACACCTTGGCGCCTTCCCAGGGCAGGCCCTCGGCCTTGGCCTTGCGCTGGTGGTCGCGACGGGTCAGGTCAAGGCCGGCGGCAAAGCCGAACACGTGCTCCAGGGCATGCTCCGGGGCAATGTCGGCACCGCCCTTGGCGATGGCGGCTACCAGCTCGATTTCGTGGCAGAACTCATCGGTCTGCGGCGGGAAGGGCAGTTCGCCCTGCGCCTCGACCACATTGCTCGCCGGCTTCATGAAGAACACCGGCTCCTGTGGCGCCGGGCCGTAGGACTCTGGCCATGGGTAGTTGCGGCCCAGGCAGAACACCCGGCCGACCGGGAAGCGCGCAGCGCTGCCACGGACCGGCAGGCTGACGATGGCCGGTGGGTTGAACAGGTAGGTCATGGGTGAATCCTCCGTGCTGGAATGGCCAGCGTAAGGCAGAGGCTGGCCGGCAAAGTTGGACGAAAGCGGGGTCGGCTTGGACTAATCCGGGCTCATGCCGCCATCTTCAGCTCGATGCGATACAGCTTCCCGAGCAGCAGCGAGTAGGACAGGGTGCCCATCAGCGCCACGCCACCGATGAACCAGAACGCCATGGCGAACGAGCCACTGGCATGCACGATCGCGCCTATCACGATCGGCGTGACAATGCCGCCAATGTTCGCCGCCAGGCTGGTGACCCCGCCGGTGAGACCGATCAGTTCCTTGGGCGCCACTTCCGACACCGCCGCCCACGACGCCGAGGCGATGCCCTGGGCGAAGAACGCCAGGGTGAGGATGGCGATGCACAGCACATTGGAGTCGGTGAAGTTCACCAGCACGATCGACATGCCCAGCATCGAGCCCACCACCAGCGGCAGCTTGCGTGCGAACGACAGCGAGTAGCCCTTGCGGATCAGCAGGTCGGAAACGATCCCCGCGAGGAGGATGCCGACCGTGGCGCCAATGAACGGCATGACGGCGAAGATGCCGACCTTGATCAAGGTCAGCTGGCGCTCTTCGATCAGGTAGGTGGGGAACCAGGTGAGGAAGAAGTACAGCGCCGAAGTGCTGGCGAACTTGCCCAGGCAGATGGCCCAGACCTGGCGATAGCGGAACAGTTCGGCGACTTGGCGCCAGTCGAAGCGGGTACGTTCCTGGCTGCTTTTCACCAGGCCGCCGCCGTCTTCGATGTAGGCCAGTTCTTCCGTGCTGACCTTCTTGCAGTTCAGCGGGTCGCGGTACAGCCACAGCCACACCACGCCGAACAGGATGCCGACCAGGCCGGTGCTGTAGAACACATGGCGCCAGTCGTAGGTGGTCGCCAGCCACAGCAGCGCGCCGGTGAACAGCGCGGTGCCCAGGTACTGGCCACACACATAGATGCTGCTGGCCATGCCGCGTTCGCGGGCGGGGAACCACACCGTCACCGCACGGCTGTTGGCCGGGAAGGCCGGGGCCTCCATGGCGCCGACCGCCAGGCGCAGGCCGAACAGCGAGACGAAGCCGCTGGCCAGGCCCTGGGCCACGGTGACTGCCGACCAGCTGATCAACGATACGCCGTAGGTCAGGCGGGAGCCGAAGCGGTCGGCGATGAAGCCGGCAGGCACCAGGGCCAGGGCGTAGGTCCAGGCGAAGGCGGAGAAGATCAGGCCCATCTCGACCTTGTCCAGGCCCAAATCCTTGGCCATGAACGGCGCAGCGATGGAAATGTTCACCCGGTCGACGTAGTTGATGATGGTCGCCACCAGCAGCAGCGACAGCATGAACCAGCGGCGTCGCGTAGGCAGGCGCTGGGCAGGGGCCGCGTCCAGCGCGTACGACGACGCGGCGCGGGGGGTAGGCGTGCTCGACATGAGTCGACCTCGTTTGTTGTTGTTGGTAGAGGTTGGGCTGCAGTCCCTTTTCTAAGGTGGTCGTACAACGAAGGGATTGCAACGGCGGTTTTAGACCGTTTTTTCCACGCCAGGCGGGGCAGGGCTGCGCTGTCCAAGAAAAATCACAGCTGGGGTTTTGTGCGGTTTTATCGCTGAATGTCACGTTTTATGCGGGTTGCGTGGATTTGCTGTTGCGCAGGTTTTTGCAGAAGGGGTTAAATTGCAGAGTTTGGACGTCGTACAACTAAGAGTTCTGGAGATTGCCCATGCCCCCCAAGCGCGAGGTCCCGACCTATGTCATGCAGCAGCGCAGCGAGCTGATGGATTTCTACATCCGCGACCAGCGCGGCCGCCCCGCCGAGACCGCGCCGCATCGTCACGAGTATTTCCAGATCCAGGTCAATTTCGGTGGCGACACGGTGCAGCACATCGGCAGCGTGCAGCGCCCTTTCAGGCGCAACACCCTGGCCTTCATCCTGCCGCACCGGGTGCATGTGATCCCGCACCCGGCCGACAGCGACTTCGTGGTGATCAATTTCTCCCAGACGTTCCTGTTGCCGCACCTGGCCTGCGACCCGATGGACCTGGAAGAGGTGTCGATCCTGCAGGCCCCGGAACTGTCACCGTTCCGCTTCCAGGAGCATCTCGACTTCTGCCTCGATGAGGCCGACTTCGCCGAGGTGCGGCAGGTCCTCGAACGCATGCGCGCACTGGATGCCAACCGTCGCTTCGGCACCCGCGAAGTGCTCAAGGGCCTGTTGCTGCAACTGATCGGCCAGGTCTGCAGCCTGTATGCCGAGCCGCTGCGCGAACTGGCAGACAGCAATGCCGCGCAGCTCAGCCGCCGCGCCGCGCTGGGCCGCATGAGCGAGTACCTGCGTCGGCACATCGACGACCCCGACCTTAACCTGCAGAAAGTCGCCGCCGCCACCTACCTGTCGCCGACCTACCTGACCCACTGGCTGCGCAAGGAAATCGGCAAGACGTTCAGCGAGCTGGTGCTGGAGCGGCGCATGCACGCCGCACGCAACTTCCTGCTCAATGGCAGCCGCCCGGTGGGTGAGGTGGCGCGGCTCTGTGGCTTTGCCGATGAAGCCTACTTTTCCCGGCGCTTTCGGCAGATTCATGGTTTGCCGCCCGGGCAGTTCCGCCGCCAGCAGCGCGACCCGGATACGCCGCAGGTGGCGATGCGGTAAGCTTGGCCGCATGAACCTCGACACCCGCATCAAGTACCGCCATCTGCTGTGTTTCCTGGAGATTGCCCGACAGGGCAGCCTGGCCAGGGCTGCCGACAGTCTGGCGATCAGCCAGCCGGCGATTTCCAAGACGCTCAAGGAGCTCGAAGACCTGCTCGAGGCGCGCCTGTTCGAGCGCAGCCGCCAGGGTGTCGAGCTGACCCCCGCGGGCACTCGCTTCATGCGTTACGCCGGGCCCAGCGTGCAGGCGCTGCGCGATGGCGTGAGCAGCCTGCGTGGTGAAGCGCGGGCGCCGTCGCAGGTGCGCATTGGCGTGCTGTCGACGGTCGAGGGGCTGCTCATGCCCGAGGTGCTGTGCCGCCTGCATCAGCGCCACGAGGCGCTGGTGATCAGCGTGGTGACGGGGGTCAGTGCGCAGTTGCTCGGCCAGTTGCATCTGGGCGAGCTGGAGCTGGTGGTCGGGCGCATGACCGACAGCCCGCAGATCCAGGGCCTGTCGTTCGAGCACCTGTACAGCGAGTCGATGGCCCTGGTGGTGCGCCCTGGCCATCCCTTGCTGGCCAGCGCACCGGTGGAGCGCCAGCGGGTCGGGCAGTACCCGTTGGTGCTGCCGCCGCCGGGTACCACGATCCGCCAGCATGCTGACAGCCTGTTCGTGCAGTGCGGCATCCAGATGCCGGCGCAGCGGTTGGAGACCTTGTCGTTGGCATTGAGCCGTCGTTACTTGCTGGGTAGCGATGCGCTGTGGGTGGCGCCGCGTGATGCGGTGCTGCTGGATTTGCGCCGGGGTGAGCTGGCTGAGGTCGACCTTGGTGTGCGTGAGCCGGGTGGGTCGGTGGGCATCTGCCGGAATGCGGCATTGCCGCTAACCCTGCCGGGGCAGTGGGTGTGCGAGGTGCTGCGGGAACTGGCGGAGCAGTATCGGGAAGGGCGGTATCCTTGAGGTGCCTGCCGCAAGATTTTCAGCGCCTGTGAGATCGAGCGCCGCCCGCGCGGCGCATCGCAGGCAAGCCTGCTCCTACATCTGTTTCAGGCCAGTGAGTCCTGTGACAGAGGCGCGCGTACCCCTTGGTGTATGGATCGATATCGCGTCGTACGAACAAGGGGTCGCGCGCCAATGGGGCAGGCGTGATTGGCTCTAAACAGATGTAGGAGCAGGCTTGCCTGCGATGCGCCGCGCGGGCGGCGCTCGATCTCACATATGCTGAAGATCTTGTGGCAGGCACTCAGAACCCCCCGAAATAAAAAGCCACAAAAACCAGGAAAACCCGGCACAAAGGGTCAATACTGGCCAATGGCTGTAAAGCTTCCATGAAGAAGCCTTTACCTACTGAACTTCCTTACGAAAACCCGCTCTTATGCCGGTAGCCATTGGTGATGGCCGCCTGATAAGCTCGCGGCTTTACCCTGATTGCCCTTATGGCGCATGAACAAGGAAATAGCATGAAACAGCATCGTCTGGCGGCTGCGGTTGCCCTGGTAGGCCTGGTACTGGCTGGCTGTGATCAACAGGCCAGCAGCCCCGAGCTGAAGACTCCGGCACAGAAAGCCTCCTACGGTATCGGCCTGAACATGGGCAAGAGCCTGGCTCAGGAAGGCATGGAAGACCTTGATTCGAAAGCGGTCGCCCTCGGCATCGAAGACGCTGTCGGCAAGAAGGAGCAACGCATCAAGGATGAAGAGCTGGTAGAAGCCTTCACCGCGCTGCAGAAGCGCGCCGAAGAGCGCCTGGCCAAGGCCAGCGAAGAAGCCGCCAGCGCCGGCAAGAAATTCCTCGAAGAAAACGCCAAGAAGCCTGGCGTGGTCACCACCGCCTCGGGCCTGCAGTACGAAGTCGTGAAGAAGGCCGATGGTCCGCAGCCCAAGCCGACCGACGTGGTCACCGTTCACTACGAAGGCAAGCTGATCGATGGCAAGGTGTTCGACAGCTCGGTCGAGCGCGGCAGCCCGATCGACCTGCCAGTCAGCGGTGTGATCCCGGGCTGGGTCGAAGGCCTGCAGCTGATGCACGTTGGCGAAAAGTACAAGCTGTTCATCCCGGCTGAACTGGCCTACGGCGCCCAGAGCCCGAGCCCGCTGATCCCGGCCAACTCGGTCCTGGTGTTCGACCTGGAACTGATCGCCATCAAGGACCCGGCCCAGCTGCAGGGTGGCGAAGCGCCGGAAGCTGAAGCCCCGGCCGAAGCGCCAGCCAAGTAATAACGGCCGATACCTGCACAACGCCCCGCTCTGTCGGGGCGTTGTCGTTTGTGGGGGACCGTCTGGCGAACCTCGTGCGGCTGGCATTGTCCGAGCTAGGGCAGTGTGAAGAAGCCGCAAGCGTCCTGACGCAAATCGTTTGCGGATCTGAAACGACTGTGTAAAAAACGCCCGATCTGACCGGGGCCCTTGCCTTGTGGGCGCCCGCCGTCACAATATTCGCCCTGTTCACAAGGTTATCCACAATAAATGTGGATAACCTTTCCCTGCTGGAGGCTCCATGAGCGCACCCTGGAATTTCGCCCGTTTCCTGCCCTTGGCCGAGCGCCTGCTCAGCCGTGGCCGGTTGCCGGCGTTGCTGTTCGCGGTGGCCCGCAAAGGCCCACGCATCGGCCAGTTGCGCGACGACGTCAAGTTGCTGCAGTCGCTGTGCCTGGCCTGGTGGCGCGGTGAGTACCGTGCCATCAGCCCCAAGGCACTGGTGACCATCGTCGCCGGCTTGCTGTACTTCGTCAGCCCCATCGACGCCATCCCCGACTGGATTCTGGGTGTGGGCTTTCTCGATGACATCGCCGTGCTCGGCTGGGTGCTGAAAACCGTGGCCGACGAGCTGGCGCGTTTCAAGGCCTGGCGCGACAGCCAGGCGCCTGAGCGGCTGCGGGTGGTCGAACGCCTGCCCGATAACCCCGAAGCGCTGCGCCTGGAGCGCAATACGCACTGAAATTGAGCATGTCCCCCACAGACTCCCGTGCTTGGTAATATAATTGGCATAAGCGTTATGCCTACGGATTACATGCGGTAATCCTTACGTAAGGGGGTTGTAATGGGTATTCAGGTCATTAGCCGGGACGGTCAGCCCGAGTATGCCGTCGTGCCCTGGGAGCAGTATCAGGCGCTGCTCAAGGCAGCCGGGCAGGCACCCGCCGAGGTGGTTGCCGAATCAGCGCAACAGGGCGCTTCGGCAGCCAGCCTGCCTGCGTTCAGTGAAGTGGCGCAACTGCGCCAGGCCAAAGGCATCGCCCCTGAGCAGTTGGCGCGTAATGTCGGGGTCAGCCCGGCTTACCTGGCCATGATCGAATCGGGCGAGCGCCAGCCGGATGCTGCGATCCGCCGTGCCCTGGCCTGGCACCTGGGGGTGGCCGGCTGGAGCGAGCCGTCATGAGCCAGGTCAGGATCAGCCGACAGCATTGGCAAAACCTGCTGGACGAGCTTGACCTGGCCCGCCGTCAACGCCATCTGCTCACCTACCGTGCGCTGATCGAGCGCCTGCAGTTGCCCAGCCCGGCCATGCAGACCCTCACCGCCGCGCTGGAGTACCTGGCGGTGCTCGATGCCCGTGCCGAGCAGCCGCTGCGCAGCTCGCTGGTGATCAGCCAAGGGGCCAGCCGTTTGCCGCGCACAGGGTTTTTCGAGTGCGTGGAGCGCCTGGGGCGCTTCTCCGGGCCGGTGGATGGCATGGAGGCAGCGTCCTGGCATGCCTCCGAGGTTGTCAGGGTGTTCGAGTACAGCTATCCCGAAACGGCCTGATGCGATTCCTGTGAATCGATCCGCAAGACCTGCCGTTGGCGTCTGTCACTTCCAATGTGTCGAGGTGCTGGTGCCGCTCAAATAGATCCAGTAGCTGGCCAAGCGTGGCATTGAGCCGTACCGTTGGTTGTTCAGCCAACGGTACGCTTATCAGCGCTGGCAACTGTCGACTCTCCCGCACCCCCAACTCCTGCGGCCGCCCCAGCAGGTAACCCTGCACCAGGTCCACGCCCATCTCGGTCAACACCGCCAGCTCCTCCGGCAGCTCGATCCCTTCGGCTATCACCTGCGCCTTCGACGCCCGGGCAATCTGCAGGATGGAACCGACGAACTCGCGCTTGAGCGGGTCGAGGTGGATGCCATCGATGAAGTGCCGGTCGATCTTGACGTATTCCGGGCGCAGCTCCGACCACAGGCGCAGGCTCGAATAGCCCGCGCCAAGGTCGTCCAGGGCGATTGAAAAGCCCATGTCGCGATAGTGGTGCAAGGCATTGGACAGCAGCTGGAAATCGTCGGTGGGTGTCTGTTCGGTAAGCTCGATCACCACCCGGCTGGGGGCCAGCCCCACGTGCTCGAGCAGCTTGAGGGTGCGCCCGGAAGGGTAGTGCGGTTCCAGCAGCGATTCAGGTGAGATGTTGAGAAACAGCTTGCCGTCGAGCCCCTGCTCGCTGAAGCGTCGGCAGGCACTTTCCCGGCACGCGGCCTCCAGCTCGGTCAGGTGACCGGCCTGGCGGGCAATGGCGAACAGGTTCAATGGCGAATGCAGCGGGCTGTTGGACGGGCCACGGCTCAAGGCTTCATGGCCGAAGACGCGCCGTTCGCTGAGGCAGACGATCGGCTGGAACAGGCTGTGAATGCTGCGTTGAGCCAGGATTGCGCTCAAGGCACTGAGCTGTTCGGCGACGGTCATGACGGTATCCTGAAAATGAAAGGGCCGGGCATTTGCATGCCCGGCCCGTCTATTTCACGACAGTGCGATGACTATTTGATGACGAGTCACATTAATCTGCCATCATCGGTCGAATCACTTCTTGGCCACCTTGCTGCTTTCGCTCAGGTAGTCGATGAGGATACGACCGGTCTCGGCCAGGTAGGCGTCGTCTTCCGGCTTGGTTTTATCATCCTCTTCCGGCAGGGCGTCCTCGTCGACTTTCTTCAGTTCCTTGAGCGGTTCCTCGCCCTTGGCCTTGCGACGGATGTTCTCCATGGCCAGTTGCTTGGCTTCGACGTCATCGTGGCGGGCACGGCGCTGCTGCTCGTTGAGGCTGACGGTTTTCTCGTCCATCAGCTTCTGGGTCAGGGCCAGGCGGTCACGGATGTAAGTGAACTCGGCATCCTTGGCGCTGCGTGCGTCATGCTTGGCCTTGAGGTCGGCCAGGAACGGCTTGAACGGGTCGACTGCCGGCTTGACCACCGGGCGGATGGTGTCCCACGGCATGGCCTCGGGCAGGGCGCTTTCGCCGATTTCCTTGGTGTCGATGATCGACGGGTAGTCGATGTCCGGGAGCACGCCCTGGTGCTGGGTGCTCTGCCCGGAAACCCGGTAGAACTTGGCCAGGGTCAGCTTCAGCTCGCCATGGTTGAGCGGCTGGATGGTCTGCACGGTGCCTTTGCCGAAGGTCTGGCCACCGATGATCAGCGCGCGGTGATAGTCCTGCATGGCGCCGGCGAAGATCTCCGAGGCCGAGGCTGACAGGCGGTTGACCAGCAGCGCCATCGGGCCTTTGTAGAAGGCGCCCGGGTTTTCGTCTTCGAGCACATCGACGCGGCCGTCGCTGTTGCGTACCAGCACGGTCGGGCCTTTCTCGATGAACAGGCTGGTCAGCTCGGTGGCTTCCTGCAGGGAGCCACCGCCGTTGTTGCGCAGGTCGATGACCACGCCGTCGACTTTTTCCTTCTGCAATTCGGTGAGCAGCTTCTTCACGTCGCGCGTGGTGCTCTTGTACTCGGGGTCACCGGCACGGTAGGCCTTGAAGTCCAGGTAGAAGGCCGGGATCTCGATGATGCCGAGCTTGTAGTCACGCCCGTCCTGCTTGAGCTTGAGCACCGACTTCTTCGCCGCCTGCTCTTCGAGCTTCACGGCTTCGCGGGTGATCGAGACGATCTTGCTGGTCTGGTCGCTCGGCGCGTTGCTGGCCGGGATGACTTCCAGGCGTACCACCGAGCCTTTCGGGCCACGGATCAGCTTGACCACTTCGTCCAGGCGCCAGCCGACCACGTCGACCATTTCCTTGTTGCCCTGGGCGACGCCGATGATCTTGTCCGCCGGTGCCACCTGCTTGGTCTTGGCGGCCGGGCCTGCCGGTACCAGACGCACGATCTTGACCTGGTCGTTGTCGCTCTGCAGCACCGCGCCGATGCCTTCGAGCGACAGGCTCATGTTGATGTCGAAGTTCTCGGCGTTGTCCGGCGACAGGTAATTGGTGTGCGGGTCGTAGGACTGGGCGAAGGTATTGATGTAGGCCTGGAAGATGTCCTCGGCACGGGTCTGGTCCAGGCGCGCCAGCTGGTTCTTGTAGCGCTTGGTCAGGGTTTCCTGGATCTGCTTCGGCTCTTTGCCAGCGATCTTCTGGCGCAGCACCTCGTCCTTGACGCGCTTGCGCCACAGGTCGTCGAGCGCGGCCTGGTCCTTCTCCCACGGGGCATCCTTGCGGTCGATCAGCAAGGTTTCCTGGGTGGTGAAGTCCATCTTGTCGACGCCCTTGGCCAGTTCGGCCAGGGCGAAGTCCAGGCGCTGCTTGACGCGGTCGAGGTAGCGCTTGTAGATGGTGAAGCCGGGGTCGAGGTTGCCACTTTTGAGGAAGTCGTCGAACTGCGTCTTCCACTTGTCGAATTCGGTGATGTCGGCTGCGGTGAAATAGCTGCGGGCCGGGTCGAGCAGCTTGATGTAGCTGTCGTAGATGATCACCGAGCGGGCGTCATCGAGCGGCGGCTTGCTGTAGTGGTGACGCTTGAGCAGCTCCACGACGTTGAGGCTGGCGACGATTTCGTCGCGGTCCGGCTGCAGGCTGTCCCACTTGTTGGCGGCCGCCGCATTGCCGCCGAGCGTGAGGCTGCCCAGGCCAACCATCAGGGCCAGGGCGGTGCTTGGGAGGAAATGCTTCATGCTGATTCGACGTGGAGGCAATTGATCACGCATAGTAGGCCGTCTTTTCCGTTCGCCGGTTCCATCGGAGCCGGACAAATACTGCAAAAAGCCTGGGGAGCGGGCTCCTCAGGCTCAGTCTGTGATTCAACTATGGAGGCACTGTGAAGGCATTGCAAGGCGTTGACGGACATGTGGCCTGGGTCGAGGCCGAACGCCCGGCCTGTGACGCGGGCCAAGTGCGCATTCGCGTGGCCGCTGCGGGGCTGAACCGCGCCGATCTGCTGCAGATGAAGGGCCTGTATCCACCGCCGCCAGGCGCCAGCCCGTACATGGGCCTGGAGTGCGCCGGGGTGATCGAGGAAGTCGGTGCCGGCGCTGACTGGCGTGTGGGGGACCGCGTCTGCGCACTGCTGGCCAGCGGTGCCATGGCCGAGGAAGTGGTGGTCGATGCCCGCCATGTATTGCCGGTGCCTGAGGGCTTGAGCCTGCACGAAGCAGCGGCGCTGCCGGAGGTATATGCCACGGCGTGGCTGAACATCTTCCAGCTGGGTAAAGTGAAGGCCGGTGAAAAGGTGCTGGTACATGCTGGCGCCAGTGGTGTGGGCTCGGCGGCCATCCAGTTGTGCAAGGCGTTTGGCAGCCCGGTGTGGGTCAGTGTCGGTTCCCAGGATCGCCTGGACTACTGTGAGGCGCTGGGGGCTGCGGGTGGGGTGGTGCGTAACCAGAACCTCGACGCGCTGGAAGGCTTCGGGCCGTTCGCTGTGATTCTGGACCCGGTGGGTGCCAGCTACGGCGAGCTCAACCTGAAGCTGCTGGCCCGTGACGGGCGTTGGGTGATAATCGGCCTGATGGGCGGGCGCAAGTTTGAACTGGACCTGGCACAGGTGCTGGGCAAGCGCCTGGAGATCACCGGCTCGACCCTGCGCAACCGCGATGACGGCTTCAAGGCCGAGCTGCTGCGCGAACTGCAGCAGCAGGTGTGGCCGCTGTTCGCCGAGGGGCGCCTGTCACCGCAATTGGTCGATACCTACCCGGTGGAGTTTGCCCAAGCGGCGTATGCAGAGCTTGAGAGCAACCAGGTGTCCGGCAAGCTGGTGATGGTCATCGACCCTAGCCTGGCCTGATATTGTAGGGGCTGCGCTGCAGCCCTTTCGCGACACAAGGCCGCTCCTACAGGGGGAACGCGATCCCTGTAGCAGCGGCCTTGTGTCGCGAAAGGGGCGCAAAGCGCCCTCAAGGCCTTCAGCTCCAGCTCAGGATCGGCCAGCCATTGATCTCGGCATGCTCGCGCAACACCGCATCCGGGTTCACCACATGCGGATGATCCACTTTCAGCAACAGCGGCAGATCATTGCGCGAATCGGAATAGAAACTCGCCCCCTCAAGGTTCTCCTGCTCCTGATCCAGCCATTCCAGCAACCGGGTGATCTTGCCCTCGCGGTAGGTCAGCACCCCATGGGTCTTGCCGGTGTACACCCCATTCACCGCTTCCAGCTCGATCGCCAGGTACTCATCCACCCCCAGCCGCGCTGCAATCGGCCCGACCAGGTGCGTGCCCGAAGCAGAGATGATCAGGACGCGGTCACCCCGCTGGCGATGCTCGGCAATGCAACGGCAGGCGTCGCCGTAGATGATCGGCTCGATCACCTCTTCGACCCACGGCTCCACCAGATGCTCGACTTCCTCCAGCGTGCGCCCGGCAATCGGCTCCAGGCTGAAGGCCATGTACTCCTCCATGCGCAGGTGGCCCTTGCCGTAGGCCTCCATCAGTTCATGGTCGCGGCGCAGGAACGCCTTGCCGTCGACCCAGCCCAGCCGGGCCATCTGTTCGCTCCACAGCGACGCGCAGTCGCCGTGGATCAGGGTTTCGTCCAGATCGAAAATTGCCAGTGCCATCTTGCTGATTCTCCTTAGGCCACTTCGCGCAGCGCCGTGGGGTCGATCGACAGGGAAACCCGCTGGCCGTCGGCATGCAGGTCCTCAGGCGAACGGTTGAGCACGTCGACCACCAGCTCCACCTCACGCACTTTCACGCGGTAGCGAATGACGTTGCCAAGCAGGCTGTGACTGCGTACCTCGGCGTCCAGTTCGCCGTTGACGCCCAGGGTGATCGACTCTGGGCGGATTGCCAGGCGGCCGGCCACCGGGCGTTGCAGCAGGCGGCTGGCGCTGTCGGCGTCGAGCAGGTTGTAGTTGCCGATGAAGCCGGCGGCGAACAGATCCACCGGCGCGGTGTAGAGGGTTTCGGCATCGCCGCTCTGGACGATGCGCCCCTGGTTCATAAGGAAGATGCGGTCGGACATCGTCAGCGCCTCCTCCTGGTCGTGGGTGACGAAAATGGTGGTCAGCCCCAGCTCGCGCTGGATCGCGCGGATCTGCTCACGCAGGTGCTTGCGAATGCGCGCATCCAGCGCCGACAGCGGCTCGTCGAGCAGCAGCAGGCGCGGGCGGGTGACCAGCGAACGGGCCAGGGCCACGCGCTGGCACTGGCCGCCGGACAGCTGGTGCGGGTAGCGCCCGGCGAAGCTGCCCAGCTCCACCAGGTCCAATGCTTCACGCACACGCTGCTGGCTTTCATTGGCCTTGACCTTCTGCATGCGCAGGCCGAAGGCAACGTTCTGCTCCACGGTCATGTTGGGGAACAGCGCATAGCTCTGGAAAACCATGCCGATGCCGCGCTTTTGCGGGCTTACCGGCACGATGTCGTGGCCGTCGAGGAGGATCTTGCCGCCGTCCACCGGAGTCAGGCCGGCAATGCAGCGCAGCAGGGTGGACTTGCCGCAGCCGGAGGGGCCGAGCAGGGTGACGAACTCGCCGCGTTCGATCTGGCAGTCGATGTGCTCGAACACCGGGCTGCCGGCATAGCTTTTTTGCAGGTTCTGTACGCTGACGAAGCTCATGTCAGGTTTTGTCCTTGTTCAGGCGGTTGGCGACCCAGGTCAGCACCAGCACGAAGGCGAAGTACGAGATCACCAGCGCGCTGTTGAAGTGGCCACTGCTGTTGCGCATGTTGTTCAGGTACACCTGCAGGGTCTCGTAGCGGGTGCCGACCAGCAGGTTGGCGAACACGAACTCACCAAACAGGAACGAGAACGACAGCAGCAGCGCCACCATCAGGCCCTTGCGCAGGTTTGGCAGCACCACCAGCAGGGCGGCCTGCCAGGTGCTGGCGCCGAGCAGCTGGGCAGCGTCCATCAGGTCGCGCAGGTTGATCGCCTGCAGGTTGTTGGTGATCGCCCGGTACATGAACGGCAAGGCGATGGTGAAGTAGCAGCCGATCAGGATCCACGGCGTGCCGACCATCGCCATCGGGCCGCTGCCATAGAGTTGCAGCAGGCCCACCGACGACACCACCGGCGGTACCGCGAACGGCAGCAGGATGAGGATGTTCATCAGGGCGTCGAGTTTCGGGAAGTGGTAGTGCACCACGAACAGCAGCGGCAGGATCAGCACCACCGACAGCAGCAGTGCGCCCACGCACACCAGCAGCGATTGGCCGAACGCGGCCAGGAAGCGCGGCTCGCTCCACAGCGCGACGTACCACTTGAAGGTCAGGCCACTGGGCAGCAGGCTCGCCGACCAGCTGGTGGCCAGCGAGTAGAGCAGGGTGCCGGCCAACGGTAGCAGCAGGATCAGGAACAGCAGGTACACCACCAGCCGATGGTAGAGCCCGGCGGATGTTTTTTCAGCGCGCATGGTAGCTCCTCTTGAGCAGCCATTGATGAACCACCGTGACCAGTGTCATCAGCCCCACCAGCACCATCGCCAGGGCGCTGGCCAGGTTCGGGTCGAGGCTGATGTCGCCGGCCACCAGGCCGGCGATACGGATCGGCAGCACGTTGAAGTTGCCGGTGGTCAGGGCATACACCGTGGCGTAAGCGCCCAGGGCGTTGGCCAGCAGGATGACGAAGGTGCCGAGCAGTGCCGGGGTCAGCACCGGCAGGCCGATATGCCGCCAGAACTGCCAGTGGCTGGCGCCGAGCAGCGCGGCCGACTCGCGCCAGTCTTCGCGCAGGGCGTCGAAGGCGGGGTAGAGCAGCAGCACACCGAGCGGGATCTGGAAGTAGGTGTACACCAGGATCAGGCCGCTCTTGGAGTAGATGCTGAAGTCTTCCAGCAGGCCGATCTGTTTCAGCAGCAGGGTCAGCGCGCCGTTGAAGCCGAGCAGGATGATGAAGGCGAAGGCCAGCGGCACCCCGGCGAAGTTGCTGGTCATGTTGGCGAATGCGCTGACGAAGTCACGCAGCTTCGAGTCGACTTGGCGCAGCGAATAGGCGCCGAGGGTGGCGATGACGATGCCGAACAGGCTCGACCAGAAGCTGATCTCCAGGCTGCGTTGCAGTGCCTGCAGGTAGAACTTGGAGGCGAACACCTTGCTGAAGTTTTCCACGCCCCAGCCGGCCTCCGATTGCACGCTGTTGATGGCCACCCAGGCCAGCGGGGCGATCTGGAAGATCACGAAGAACACGGCAAACGGCAGCAGGCAGAGCAGGGCCAGGTAGCGGCCACGGTTGCCGGCCTTCACTTGAGCAGCTCCCGGCACACGGTCTTGTCATGGGCGGCGCCGAGCAGTTCGCAGATGGTCCCGCACAGTTCGGTCTGCAGCGGTTTGGCGGCCGGGTCGAGGCTGAAGGCGTCGCCGAACACGAACAGCGGCACCTCACGTTCCTCGGCCAGCAGGCCGTTGTGCGAGCGGTCGTTGTTCATGCCGTGGTCGGCGGTGACCAGCACCTGGTAGCCCTCTTCCAGCCAGCCTGGCAGGTAGTCGGACAACAGGATGTCGGCGCTGCGCGCGGCATTGCGGTACTGGCTGCTGTCCAGGCCATGGCGGTGGCCGATATCGTCGATGCTCATGGGGTGCACCAGGAGGAAATTTGGCGCATGGCGGCGACGCAGGTATTCGCCGTCGGCCAGCAGGTGCGAATCAGGGTAGCGATCGTCCCAGTAGAACAGGCCGTGCTGGATCGGCAGCTTCGGCGCGTGCGTGTGGCGGTCGCGCTGGGGGTCGAAGGGGGAGCGGTTGTACAGCTCGCTCACCCAGTGATAGGCCGCCGCCGCAGTGCCCAGGTTGGCCTCACGGGCATAGTGGAACACGCTGCGCTGATTGGACAGGCGGTTGATGTTGTTGTGCACGATACCGCTGTCGATCGGCGCCACACCCGTGAGGATGCATTCGTACAGCGGCCGTGACAGCGACGGCAGTTCGCATTCCACGCGGTACAGCGCGGCACGGTCGGCCTCGACGTAGGCGTGCAGGTGGCCCATGGCGTGGTGGGCGACCTGGTAGTTGAGGCCGTCGAGCAGGACCAGGATGACGTTGTGTTGCATGGTGGCTCCAGTCTTTAACCGCGTTGGCTTCTTCGCGGGCAAGCCCGCTCCTACAGGTACAGCACAGCTTTCTAGGCATATGCGGTCCCTGTGGGAGCGGGCCTGCCCGCGAAAGGGCCGGATCAGGCACTACAAAAGCTAGCCCCTTACTCCATCTCGATGATCACTTGCTCCTGCCACATCTGCGGCAGTTTCTTCGAAGTCGCTTCCCACACCTCGGCATTCTTGATCGGTTGGGCGGCCTTGTACTGCTCGTTCGGCAGCAGCTTGGCCTGCACATCCTCCGGCAGCTTCAGGTGCTCGGCACGGATCGGCCGCGCATGCCCCTTGGCCAGGTTGATCTGCCCGGCGTCGCTGAAGATGTACTCACGCGCAAGCTTCGCCGCGTTCGGGTGCTTGGCGTACTTGTTGATGATGGTGGTATAGCCGGAGATCACCGTGCCGTCCGACGGGATCAGCACTTCGAAGCGCTTGGGGTCGATCTGCTCGCGGTAGCTCAGGCCGTTGAAGTCCCACACCACGCCGACTTCCACTTCGCCCTTCTCGATGGTCTGGATGGTCGGGTTGGCCAGCGACAGGCGTTTCTGCTGGGCCAGCTTGGTGAACAGCTGCAGGCCCGGGGCCAGGTTGCTTTCATCGCCCTTGTAGGCAATGGCGGCAGCCAGCACGCCGTTGGCGGCTTGTGCCGCGGTGCTGACGTCACCGATGGCGACCTTGTACTTGCCTTTTTCCAGGTCGTGCCAGCTGGTCGGGCGATCGCCTTCCTTGACCAGGTCCTTGTTGATGATGAAGGCGATGGTGCCGGTATAGGCCAGCGCCCAGTGGCCGTCCTTGTCCTTGGCCCATTCAGGGACCTGGTCCCAGGTGCTTGGCTTGTAGGGTTGGCTCACGCCCTTGCTGGCGGCGATCGGGCCGAAGGCGGCACCGACGTCGCCGATGTCGGCACTGGCGTTGTCCTTCTCGGCTTCGAACTTGGCGATTTCCTGCGCCGAACTCATGTCGGTGTCGCTGTGCTTGAGGCCGTACTTGCTGGCCAGATCCTCCCAGGTGCCTTTCCAGTTGGCCCAGGCATCGGGCATGCCTACGCTGTTGACGGTGCCTTCCTTGCGGGCGGCGTCTTCCAGGGCCTTGAGGTCAGGGCCGGCAGCCATCGCCGAGGTGCACAGGGTAATGGCCGAGCCGAGCAGTGACGCCATGAACAACTTTTTCATCCGAAGCTCCTTGGGTGGGTGCCTTTAGCGATCGTTGTTATGAGTGAAGCTGTTTTTGCTGACCGTTGGTCTAGGTCAGCAAAGCTTGAGCCAAGGTAGGCCGCTTGCGTGACAGTTTGATGTAAGACAGGGCCTGCGCAGGCCTTGAAACTACAGCGTAGACCACGCATTCGCCCCGGCTCTGCTGGGCTGGCGCGTTTCTGGCATTGCCAGGCCAAGGCCTTTGTCACAGGATGTTCATCAGCCCTGCCTAGGCTTGCACTATTCTCCAAAGGCCCCGCCATGGGGCTGGACTAGTCCAGATAGGTAACCTTTTGATGCAGTCGACGCCACCGCGCGCGGTAACAGCCATCTGCCATGCCCTGCAGGAGCAGATCGAGCACGGCTTGCTGGCGCCGGGCGGCAAATTGCCGGCCGAACGCAAGCTCAGCGAAGTGTTCGCCACCACGCGCATCACCCTGCGCGAGGCGCTGGTGCAGCTGGAAGCCCAAGGGCTGATCTACCGCGAAGAACGGCGCGGCTGGTTCGTCGCACCGCAGCGCCTGACCTACGACCTGATCGAGCGTAGCCACTTTCATGCGATGGTGCGGGACCAGGGGCGGGAGGCCAGCACCGAGCTGCTCTCGGCGCGCCTGCAGCCGGCTTCGGCGGCCATTTGCGCGCGGCTGCAACTGCCGGCGCTGTCCAGCGTGGTGCGGATCTGCCGGTTGCGGCGCATCGATGGGCGGGCGGTGCTGTATGCCGAGCACTACCTGAACCCGAAGTACTTTCCCGGCATCCTCGAACAGGATCTGGCGCAGTCCCTGACCGAGATCTACGAGCGGGTGTATGGCATCCGGTACGGGCAGGTGTGCTTCGAGATCCTGCCGACCGCCTTGCCCGTGGACGCGGCGGGCGCGCTGAAGGTCTCGGCCGGCAGCCCGGGCCTGCATATCACCCGGGTCAACAGCGACCAGCACGGGCACCTGATCGACTGTGACCTGGAATATTGGCGGCACGATGCAATCCGCATCCGCGCCCAGGCAGGCTAGGGCCCTATCTGGAGGCGCCGGCCTCTGTCACGCCACCGCCACCGGCAGTCACCACCTGCACCGACAGGCGCGGCGTGGCCAGGTCCAGCCCGGCCTCATCAAGCTGGCGTTTCAATGCCAGGTTGAACGCCCGCGACACCTCCCACTGCTTGATTGGCGCGGTCTTGAACCGTGCCCGCAGGATCGCCGAGCCTGACTCGAAACTCTCCACCCCTTGCAACTCCAGCGGTGACCAGATGTTGCGGCGCATCAGCGGGTCATTGCGCAGCTTTTGCCCCACTTCGCGGATCAGCGTGATCGCCTGGTCGATGTTCATGCTGTGCGGGATGGCCACACGGAAGATCGCGTAGCCGAACTCACGTGAGTAGTTCTTGATGCTCTTGATCTCGCTGAACGGGATGGTGTGCACGATGCCGTCGATGTCACGCAGGCGCACGGTACGAATGGTCAGGCCCTCGACCGTGCCCAGGTGGCCACCGACATCGACATAGTCGTCGATTGCCAGCGAGTCTTCGATGATGATGAACAAGCCGGTGATCAGGTCGGCCACCAGCGACTGTGCGCCAAAACCGATGGCCAGGCCGATCACACCGGCACCGGCCAGCAGCGGCGTGACGTTCATGCCCATGTTGGCCAGGGCGACGATCACCGCAATGATGAAGATCACCACGAACAGCACGTTGCGGATCAGCGGCATCATGGTCTGCGCACGGGCGTTGGCCAGGCCCCGGCGCGACCGCACCAGGGCATGGTGCACGGCGGTATCGGCGAGGATCCACACCAGCCAGGCGACGATCAGTGTGCCGGCCAGGCCCAGCAGGCGCACGCTCACTTCATGGCCGTCGCCCTCGGCGAAGCCGATCATCGACTGGCCCCACACGCGCAGCCCCAGTTCGATGAATACCAGCCAGATGAACAGGTGTACCAGCAGGTAGCCGAAGTTGCGCAGGCGCTCGGCGTACACCGCCTGGCGCTTGCTGGCGCGTTTGGGGTTGGCCGCGTGGCGACGCACCAGGCCGTTGAGCACCATGCACACCACCACCAGCACGGTGCACATCAGCGACTGGCGCAGGGCGGTGCTGGTGTCACCGGCGGAAATGAAGGTGGCGAACAGCGAAACCGCCACCAGGATCAGCGCCGGCACGAACCAGAAGCTGCCGAGGATCTCGATGGTGTCGCTCAGGGTGCGTCGGGTCAGGCGCCGGGCCAGCGGCTGGTTGCGGATCAGGTGGGCGATCGGCCGGCGGAAGCGCAGGATGAACAGGCCGGACGACAGCGCCGCGATGACATTGGCCAGTGTCGCCAGGGCATGGGCCAGGTGGGTACCCAGGGCGACCAGCATGCGCGGGTCGCTCATGGCCTCGCCAAAGGCGGCGAAGCTGCCGATCAGCCACAGCGGGCGGAAGGCCTGGTGGCGCAGGATGTGCAGGGCGCGGTGGCGATGGGGGCCGTCGAGCAGCGAGAAGGCGATCACGCAGATGGCCGAGAAGCAGGTGCCGACCACCAGTGCATAGGCCAGCACCATGGCCAGCGATTTGCCCAGCGACGGCGGCAGGGCGAAGCTCAGGTACACGGTGAAGATCAGGGCCACCAGCCACGGCCCCAGTTTGCGCAGGGCAAAACGCACCAGGTCCCAGGTACGGGGGTGTTGCGGCAGTTCCTCGGTCAGGCCGAAACGCACGCGCACGCGGTGGCCGACCCAGTTGAAGGCATAGGCCAGCAGGCTCCACACCGCGATCACCGCGGCAAAGCCGAACAGGATGGCCGGCCACTGATGCACCGGCACGATCAGCTCGGTGAGTTCGGCCTGGGCCTGTTCGATTTCCTGTGACCAGCGGTAGAACGGGCTGGAGTCACCGCTGAATTGCTTTTCGAGGTCGTTGAGGGCGCCGCCGATGAGGCCCAGGACCCCCTGTTCGACGGTGGGTTGCGATTGCTTGGTGGCGTCGCGCAGTTTCTTCAGGTCGGCCAGCAGCTTGGCGCGTTGCTGGTCGTTTTCGAGGTTTTTGATCACCTCGTCCAGCGATTTGCCCAGCGGTTCGGTGGCTTCGGGCTGGGCGGGGGCGCTTGAGCCCAGGAGGCTGGGCAAACCCGCGGCCTGGACCGGGGACATGAAGATGAACAGCAGCAGGGCTAGGCAACGCAGGAAGGCTGGCACCGGGAAATCTACCTCAGGTCAAACGATTGACCGAGTGTAGAGGTTTATGTCGGCAGTTTCTCCAGGATCGTCCAGCAGGTGAGGCCAAAGATACCCAGCGTGCCGATCCACATCATCAGCACGCCGATATTGCGCTCGCGCATGCTGAACCCGATGGTCAGCAGCATCAGGAACAGGAATACCGGCACGAACAATGAAAGAAAGGGGGACATGGGCAGTGGTCCTTCTGCATTAGAAGCCATACAACAAGCATAGCGGGTTGGGCAGAAGGGGGATTGATCCTGAGCATCTGTTTGCAGGCCCGGCCTCTTCGCGTCGAACCGCCGCGAAAAGGCCAGACCTGCCTAGATCAATCTCAAGGCAGCTCGCGGCTACGGTAGAAGGCGCTCAGCACCTTCACCAGATGCGCCAGGTCATGGCTGCCACACAGCTCGCGGATCGAATGCATGGCAAAGGTCGGCAAGCCGATATCCACCGTGCGTACCCCCAGGTGGCTGGCCGCGATCGGCCCGATGGTCGAACCGCAGCCCATGTCGCTGCGCACCACGAAGCTCTGCACCGGCACTTCCTCGGCCATGCACAGGTGGCGGAAGAACCCGGCGGTTTCGCTGTTGGTGGCGTAGCGCTGGTTGTTGTTGACCTTGATCACCGGCCCGGCGTTGAGCTTGGGGCCGTGGTTGCCGTCGTGCTTGTCGGCATAGTTGGGGTGTACGCCGTGGGCGTTGTCGGCCGAGACCATCAGCGAACGCTGGATGGTGCGCACGTAGGCGTCGCCGTCCGGCAGCAGGCGTTGCAGGGTCTGTTCGAGCATCGGGCCATCGGCGCCGCAGGCCGAGCAGCTGCCGACTTCTTCATGGTCGTTGCACACCAGCACGCAAGTCTCGTCACTGTCGGCACTCAGCAGCGCTTGCAGGCCGGCATAGCACGAGAGCAGGTTGTCCAGGCGGGCGCCGGCGATGAAGTCGCCGTTCAGGCCGATCAGCGCGGCGTCCTGGGTGTCGTAGAAACTCAGCTCGTAATCCAGCACCACGTCGGCGTTGAGGTCATGCTCGCGGGCAAGCTGCTCGGTGAGCACGGCACGGAAGTCGATACGCTCGTCACCGGCCACCTGGGCCAGCACCGGCGGCAGCTCGTTCTGCGGGTTGATCTGCCAGCCTTCGTTGGCGGTGCGGTTCAGGTGGATCGCCAGGTTGGGGATGATCGCGATCGGCAGCTTGAAGTCGATCAACTGGCTCTCTACCTTGCCGTCACGGCGGAAGGTGACGCGCCCGGCCAGCGACAGGTCGCGGTCGAACCACGGCGCCAGCAGCGCGCCGCCGTAGACTTCCACGCCCAGTTGCAGGAAGCCCTGGCGCTGCAGCTCGGGCTGCGGCTTGACCCGCAGGCACGGGCTGTCGGTGTGCGCGCCGACCATGCGGATGCCGTTCAGCAGCGGTGGCTGCTTGCCCAGCTTGATGGCGATGATCGAGGAGTCGTTGCGGGTAACGTAGTAGCGGCCACCGGGCACCGTGGCCCAGCTGTCACGCTCGTCCAGGCGCTGATAGCCGGCCGCCTCCAGGCGCTGGGCCAGGCTGGCGGTGGCATGGAAGGGCGTCGGGGAGGCCTTGAGGAATTCGATCAGGCCGGTATTCAGTGCTTCGCGCATAACTCACTCCAGACAGCAGTGGCGCGAGTTTAGCGCAGATACCTTCAGAAGGGGGCAGGGCACTCGAACTTCAATCGCTCACCGCTGACCGGGTGAGTGAAGCTCAACATCGAGGCATGCAGGCACAACCGTTCATGGGCCGCCAGCGCCTGCGGGTTGGCATACAGGCGGTCGCCCAGCAACGGATGGCCGATCGACAGCATGTGCACGCGCAACTGGTGCGAACGCCCGGTGATCGGCGTCAGCTCGACCCGGCAGTGATCCCCGCAACGCTCGACGATGCGCCAGAAGGTCAGCGCGTGCTTGCCCTGCTCATGGTCCACCACGTGCCGAGGCTTGGTCGGCGGGTCGTAGCGCAAGGGCAGGTCGATGCTGCCGCTGTCCAGCGCCGGCTGGCCCCAGCACAACGCGGTGTAGGCCTTTTCGGTCTCGCGGTCGTGGAACTGGCGCGACAGCTCGCGGTGGCTGTCGGCATCGCGGGCCAGCAGGATGATGCCGGAGGTTTCCCAGTCCAGGCGGTGCACTATCAGCGCATCCGGGTAGCCGTTTTCCTGCAGGCGGGTGATCAGGCAGTCCTTGTTGTCCTCGGCGCGGCCGGGCACCGACAGCAGCAGGGTCGGCTTGTTGATCACCAGGATGGCGGCGTCTTCATGGAGGATCTGGATGTTCGACAGCGGCATTGCGTGTTCTCTGTGAAAATGACAAAAACCACTGGGGCTGCAATGCAGCCCCAGTGGTTTTTGCCTGAGCCTGAAACGCCTGAATCAGCGATCAGGCAAGGTGATGTTCAGTTCCAGAATCGAGCAGCTGCCCTGGTTTTCCAGCTCGATGTGCACATCATCGTTGCCGATGTTCACATACTTGCGGATCACTTCCAGCAGTTCTTTCTGCAGCGCCGGCAGGTAGTCCGGTTCGCTGCGCTGGCCGCGCTCATGCGCCACGATGATCTGTAGACGCTCTTTCGCTACCGACGCGCTGGTCTGTTTCTGTCTGCCACGAAAGAAGTCAAAAAGGTTCATGGTTTACTTGCCTCCAAACAGGCGCGCGAAGAATCCTTGCTTCGGCACTTCGATGAAACGCAGGGGTTTCTCTTTGCCCAGGAGGCGGTCGACAGTATCGCTGTACGCCTGGCCGGCATCGCTTTGGTCGTCAAGGATGACCGGGATGCCCTGGTTGGAGGCCTTGAGCACGGCCTGCGACTCGGGGATCACACCCTTGAGCTTGATCGCCAGGATCTCTTCGACGTCGGCGATGCTGAGCATTTCGCCCTTTTCGACGCGCTCTGGGTGGTAACGGGTGATCAGCAGGTGTTCCTTGATCGGCTCTTCGCCGTTCTCGGAGCGACGCGACTTGCTCGACAGGATGCCCAGCATGCGGTCCGAGTCACGTACCGAAGACACTTCAGGGTTGGTCACGACAATGGCTTCGTCGGCGAAGTACATTGCCAGGTGCGCGCCTTTCTCGATACCGGCCGGGGAGTCGCAGATGACGTAATCGAACTGTTCTTTCAGCTCCATCAGCACCTTTTCGACGCCTTCCTGGGTCAGCGCGTCCTTGTCGCGGGTCTGGCTGGCGGCCAGCACGAACAGGTTCTCGAGGCGCTTGTCCTTGATCAGGGCCTGCTGCAGGTTGGCTTCGCCGTTGACCACGTTGACGAAGTCGTACACCACGCGGCGCTCGCAGCCCATGATCAGGTCGAGGTTACGCAGGCCCACGTCGAAGTCGACGATGACAGTCTTGTGGCCGCGCAGAGCGAGGCCGGTGCCGATGGCGGCGCTGGTGGTGGTCTTGCCCACACCCCCCTTGCCGGAAGTAACGACGAGAATCTTGGCCAAGGTGTTTCACCCCTAAATAAGTCGGGACAGGTGTCCCAGCAAAATGCAAAAAAACGGCAACAGATGAAAAAGTTGCTCTAAAAATGACGGCAAGTATCCGTTAAAGACGGGTGATGTTCAACACGTCACCGGACAGGCTGACTTGCACGCCGGCACCCCACAGCGGGTCGCGGCGCAGGTCTTCGCACACCTTGTACTGGCCGGCGATCGAGACCATTTCGGCGGTCATCTGCTGGCAGAAGATACGTGCCTTGGTATTGCCTTTGATCCCGGCCAGGGCGCGGCCGCGCATGGCGCCGTACACATGGATGTTGCCATCGGCGAGAAGTTCCGCACCCGGGCTGACCGAGGCGGTGACGATCAGGTCGCCACCCTGGGCGTAGATCTGCTGGCCGCCGCGCACGGGGGAGGTGATGATGCGGGTAGGGCGCACTTCTGGTTCCGGAGCCGGGGCAGGGGCCGGCTCAGGGGCCGGCTCGACCTTCTTCACCTCGGGTTCGGGCTCCAGCGGACGCTCACGGGCGCCGGACGGCGGCAGCACCGGCAGGTCGATGGCGATCGCCGCGGCGATGTCCTCGATGCGGTTGGCGCGGATCGCCAGGGTTCGCAGGCCGTGGTGGCGGCAGATACGCATCAGCCCGGGCAGGTCGATCGCCCCTTCGTCGGCCGGCAGCTTGTCCAGCGCCAGCACAAGCGGCGTGTTGCTGAAGAAATTCGGGGCCTGGGCCACTTTCGCCGCCAGTTGGCGGTCGAGGGCTTCCAGGTCGTTACGACCCAGTTCCAGCACAGTGATGGCGAGCATGCTGCCCTTGAGCTGGAACACGGAGGCGGTGTCGGATGTGTGGTTTGGGCTCATGGTCTGCATAGACGGCTTGTTGCGAAAAAAGTGCCCTGACTTATAACGATAAGACCGGTTGGCCGCAACCGGTGCCGATCCGATGTAGAATGCTCGGCCTTTGTCTTGCCGGAAGCTTCAATGGAACGCCCGCGTTTTCGACCCTATTTCCTCCACCCGCGATTCTGGGGCCTGTGGCTGGGCCTTGGCCTGCTGTGGCTGGTGGTGCAGTTGCCCTACCGTGCCCTGCTGTGGCTCGGCGGTGCCCTGGGCGCGCTGATGTACCGCGTGGCCGGTGAGCGCCGGCGCATTGCCGCACGCAACCTCGAGCTGTGCTTCCCGGAACTGTCCGACGACGAACGGCGGCGTCTGCTCAAGGCCAACTTCGCCTCCACCGGTATCGCCTTCTTCGAAATGGCCATGAGCTGGTGGTGGCCCAAGGCCCGCCTGGCGCGCCTGGCTCACATCGAAGGCCTCGAACATCTGCAGGCGGCGCAGCAGGCCGGGCAGGGCGCCATTCTGATGGCGGTGCACTTCACCACCCTGGAGATCGGCGCCGCGTTGCTTGGCCAGGCGCATACCATCGACGGCATGTACCGCGAGCACGGCAACCCGCTGTTCGACTTCATCCAGCGCAGTGGCCGTGAGCGGCACAACCTCGATTCGCTGGCCGTGGAGCGTGATGACGTGCGTGGCATGCTCAAGCTGCTGCGCTCGGGCCGGGCGATCTGGTACGCACCGGACCAGGACTACGGCGCCAAGCAGAGCATCTTCGTGCCGTTGTTCGGTATTCCGGCGGCCACGGTGACCGCGACCACCAAGTTCGCCCGCCTGGGCAAGGCGCAGGTGATTCCGTTCACCCAGAAGCGCCTGGAGGACGGCAGCGGCTATCGTCTGGTGATTCACCCGCCGCTGGAGAACTTCCCAGGTGAGAGCGAAGAAGCGGATTGCCTGCGTATCAACCAGTGGGTCGAGGGTGTACTTCGCGAGTGCCCGGAGCAGTACCTGTGGGCGCACCGGCGCTTCAAGTCGCGGCCCGAGGGTGCGCCGCGGCTGTACGACAAGAAAAAACGCTGATCCAGGACGGAATCCATGGCGCCACCCCCGGTAACCGGTCTCATCCTTTCTGGCGGCGGCGCCCGCGCCGCCTATCAGGTCGGCGTGCTCGCCGGCGTCGCCGAACTGCTGCCGCCCGGCGCGCACAACCCGTTCCCGGTCATCGTCGGCACCTCGGCCGGTGCCATCAACGCCGTGACCCTGGCCAGTGGTGCCACCCGCTTCAACGACGCCGTGCAGCGCCTCACCACGTTCTGGCAGAACTTCCGTAGCCGCCTGGTCATCCGCAGCGACTGGCCCGGCGTGGTGCGCCAGGCCAGCCGCTTCGTCAGCCACAACCTGCTGGGCCTGGGCGGCCAGGTGCCAGTGGCGTTGCTCGACAGCAGCCCCTTGCGTGGCCTGTTGCAGTCGCACCTGGACCTGGATGGCATCGGCCACGCCATCGCCGCCGAGCAACTGCGGGCGGTCGCCGTGACCGCATTCGGCTACGAAAGCGGTCAGGCGGTAACCTTCTACCAGGGCCGCGGCACCATCGACGCCTGGCTGCGCCACCGCCGCATCGGTGTGCCCACGCCGTTGACCATCGATCACCTGCTGGCCAGCGCTGCCATCCCGCTGCTGTTCGCCCCGGTGCGCCTGGGCGACGAGTACTACGGTGACGGTGCGGTGCGCCAGTCGGCACCCATCAGCCCGGCCCTGCACCTGGGCGCCAGCCGCGTGCTGGTGGTCGGGGTCAGTGGCAACCCGCAGCGCCCGGCGGCGCCAATGCCGACCCAGCGCGTGTTCAGCGGGCAGCAGCCGAGCCTGGCGCAGATCGGCGGGCACATGCTCAACAGCACTTTCATCGACAACCTCGAAGACGATATCGAGCTGCTGCAGCGGCTCAACCACCTCAGCCGGCTGCTGCCGGCGCACCTGGATGCACGGCGCCTGGGGCTGGCGCCGATCGAGGTGCTGGTGGTCGCGCCGAGCCAACCGCTGGACGAGATCGCCGCGCGGCACCGGCGCGAATTGCCGGCGGCATTGCGCCTGTTCCTGCGCGGTCCGGGGGCGACCCGGACCAGCGGGGCAGGGGTGTTGAGCTATCTGTTGTTCGAGGCCAGCTATTGCAGCGAGCTGATCGAACTGGGGCGGCGCGATGCCCTGGCCAAGAAGCGCGAGCTGTGCCAGTTCCTCGGAATTTGAGGCCGGGCCTGCTTACTCGGCTATCTGCAGCTTGCGCGCCTGGGTATACACGTACCGCACCTTCTCATACTCGAACGGCGAATTGAGCTGCCCATAGCGGAATTTGGTGGTGTAGCGCTTGTCCACCACGCGCAAGGCGAAGATCTCCGGGTGATTTTCGCTGGCCTCGGCCACGTTCAGGTAATTGACCGCCTGCTCGCCGGCATAGTCCACCACCAGCCCGGTGGTGTCGCGCAGGTTCGACGGGCCGAGCACCGGCAGCATCAGGTAGGGCCCCTCCGGTACGCCATAGAAGCCCAGGGTCTGGCCAAAGTCCTCGCTCTGGCGCGGCAGGCCCATGCGGGTCGCCGGGTCCCACAAGCCCCCCACGCCGATGATGGTGTTGAACATCAGCCGCGCAGTGATCTCCGCCGAGCGCTTGGCCTTGAGCTGCAGCACGCTGTTGAACAGGTTCGGTACGTCACCCAGGTTGTTGAAGAAGTTGCTCACGCCAGTGCGCACGAAGCTGGGGGTGACGTACTGGTAGCCGCTGACCAGTGGCAGCAGCACCCATTGGTCGAGGCGGTAGTTGAAGTGGTAGATGCGCCGGTTCACCGATTCCAGCGGGTCGTACACGTTCAGCGCTTCCAGGGTCGAGCGTTCGAACTCGCGCTGGTCGAGCCCGGGGTTGAATTTCAGTTCGCGCAGCGGGTCGATGAAGCCGTCGGCCTCTGGTGTCAGGGGTGCCTGGGTAACTTGCGGGTCGGCTTCGACCACGCTGGCCCGTGGCGCGGTTTCCGCGGCCAGGGCATTGCCGGCGACGACGAGCAGTGCGGTGGCGAGGAGGAATGGGTTAGCCACGGAAGAACTCCAGCATGGCGTCGCTGTTGACGCGGTAATTGAGGTTGCCGCAGTGGCCGCCATGGGGGTAAAGGGTCAGCCGATCGCCGAACACCTTGCGCAGGAAACCGATATCGCCGGGGCCGAGGATGACATCGTCGGCATTGTGCATCACGGCGATCTTGTCGCTGTTGTGCAGGTAGTCTTCCAGGGCATACAGGCTGACCTGGTTGATCAGTTGCAGGATGCTGTTGCCGTCGGTGCGGGCGCGCCACATCGGGATCACCTGCTCGGTCATGTAGCAGTCGAAGTCACACTGCAGGGCCCGCTTGAAGAACGGCGTCAGGCTGCTGCCCTCGGTGATCGGGAACTTCGGTGGAATGATCAGGCCGCGGCGGTTGATCAGGTCGGAGGTGAAGGCGATGTCGGCTGCCGAGAAGCGGAACGAGGTGCCGATGAGCATGGCCATCTGTTCGTTGGACAGGTGTTGTTTCGACTGCTGGAAGTCGTACAGCAGGGCGTCGTTGAGGTCGATGTAGCCCTTGTCCTGGAAGTAGCGGGTGAGCTTCTCGAGCATCAGCTCGTAGAACGTGGTGCTGCGGTCGATGCCCTTGACCTGGGTCTGCACCAGCTTGTCGAGGTTGTTGATCGAGGTGTACAGGTTGACCGGCGGATTGAGCAGCAGCACGCGCTTGAAGTTGAAGCTGCGACGGGTTTCGTCGAGGTGGCTGACGAAGGCGGCGTCCAGCGCGCCCAGGCTGTAGCCGGTGAGGTAATAGTCGCTGACCGGCAGGCGTGGGTGCTGGGCACGCACGGCTTGCATCACCCGGTACATGTCTTCGGCGTCTTCCTGGCTGACCCCGGGGGTGGCGAAGCGCGAGGCGGCGCTCATGAAGTCGTAGCTGGTCGGCGACGACAGCTGCACCACGTGGAAACCGGCCTGGTAGAACAGTTTCTTGAGGTATTCGTTGATGCTGCTGGAGTAGGGCGCCCCGGTACCGGCGATGAGGAAGATCAGTGGCGCCTGGTGGTCCTGGCGGGCCAGACGGTACTTGAGCTTCTTCACTGCCCAGAAGTTGTCGGGCAGGCTGAACTCGCGCTCCGGGCGCAGGTTCAGGCTGTAGTCGGACTGGTTGATGTCATCGTCGCTGGGCAGGGTCGGGCGCTGCTCCGGCGGTGTGGTAGCGATGGTCGCCTCGAACGGGTTGGTCAAGGGGTAGCCGTAGCTGGCGGCGTCGATATCCCGCGCCGAAGCGGCCGCAGCCATGAGCAGGCCGCCAAGAAGGGCGGCGAGGCGCCAAGATCGAAGCATGTATTCCCCCAGAAGGATCAAGGTCGTGCAGTATGCAGGCTAGGACCACGATTGCCTGGGCAAAGTTGCCGAGTGCGATGGCCTTTGGTGTGCTTGTTATCTGCAAAATAGCTGCAGGGTTGTGATTTTGCCTTACAACAGGGCTTGGGCGATCATGGATGATTTCGATTACCGCTATTGGAGAATGGGATGTCTCGATCGCTGCCGACCGCTCTGCTGCTGATGTTTCTGGCGCTCTGGCTCGCGGCCAGTTATGGCGTGCGTTATGGGTTGATGGAGGATGGGCAGTGGGTAGGGTTGTGCGTGGCGCCGGGCGACCACTGGCAGTGCCAGGTGCGTTCGCTGCTGGGGCTGGGCATTCATTTTCAGGTGATGGCCTGGGCCGGGTTGGGGCTGGCGTTGCTTGCCCAGCTTATTGCCGGTCGCGGCGGCTGGTGGCTGGCGGTGCTGGCGCTGGTCTTCGGCATTCCTGCCCTGGTGCTGTACACCGCCAGCATCGCGGTGTTCGTGGTGGTGCTGGCGGGGTTGCGGCTGGTTCGCTAACCGCGCCGGGGCTGACAGGGGCTGCTTTGCAGCCCATCGCAGGCAAGCCAGCTCCTACAGGTATCGCGTTACTCTCAGGCCTTGCGCTGTGCCTGTAGGAGCTGGCTTGCCTGCGATGGGCCGCAAAGCGGCCCCAGGTTCTCAACCCTTGCGCAGTCGCAAGCTCCGCCACAAGGCTGCGGTCATCAGCACACTGACCACCGCCCACCCCCAAGCCTGCTGATTCTCCAACCCCTCCCGATACAACTGCGGCAACACCCCGGCCCCGACGATAAAGGCCAGCAACGCCACCTCCGCCCGCCGAGCCGCCACCGGTTTCAGCAGGTACACCAGGGCCGGCAATGCCAGCGCCACGCTCGGGAAGCTCCGGTAGCGTGGGTCGAACACCATCGCCAGCATGCTCACCGCCGCTGCAAAACCCGCCGCCAACAACAGCCAGCCCGCCCACGCCTGCAAATGACCGAACAGCCGCCGACGCCAGCCATCGCGGCGTACCAGGGCAAGAGCTGCATGCATCAGCACCAGCAGGTTCAGCCCGGCCAGCACCACCGCCCACACCCATTCCCCGGCAAACCGCGCATGGGTGCGCATCAGCTCGCCCCACAATCCCAGGCAGCCTGCGCCAAATGCAGCCAGCAGCGGCAGCATCAGGGCCGCCAGCGGTGAAGCTGGGCGCCCGGCCAACAGCAGGGTGACCGCCATCAACAGCACGCTCGCCAGCAACCACTGCGGCCAGTAATGCAGGTTGCTGACCGGCCCTTCGAGCACGCCCTTGTCCTGCCGGTCGGCATCGTACAGCCCCCAATAACCCCCCACCGCGCCCTCGCTGGCACGCTTCCATGGCTGGTCGAACGCTTCGATCAGGTTGTAGTGCCAGCCATGGGCCTCGGCCATGCTGACAAAGCCACGAATGAAACGCGCCTCGTTGGCCCGGCTGGGCGCGGCGGTCTCGCGCTGGCGGCCTTCGCTGGGCCAACCGGTTTCGCCGATGAAGATGTCCTTGGGCGCGAAACGGTTGCCGAATACCTGGCGCACCTCGGCGACATGGGCCAGGGCATCATCGATACCGCGCGGCTCGTCTTCCCAGTAAGGCAGCAGGTGAATGGTCAGGAAGTCCACCGCTGGCGCCACCTGCGGGTGCTGCAACCAGAACTCCCAGACATCGGCATAGGTCACTGGCACCTTGACCTGGCTTTTCACTTTATTGATCAGCGCGGCCAGTTGCTCGCCGGTCACTTCCTTGCGCAACAGCGCTTCGTTGCCGACGATCACCGCGCTGACCACGTCCGGGTTGGCATTGGCGGCGGCGATCAGCGCGTCCACCTCCTTCCCGGTGTCCACCGGGTTGGCGTTGACCCAGGCCCCGAGCATCACTTTCAGCCCATGCTTGCGCGCCAGCGCCGGGATTGCCTCAAGACCGCTCATCGAATAGGTGCGGATGCACTGAAATCGCTCGGCCAGCAACGCCAGGTCGGCGTCCATGCGCGCCGGGCGCAGACGGAAAGGCTGGTCGAAGGGCGACTGGTCCTTGTCGAACGGGGTGTACGACGCGCACTGCAGCTTATGCGTCGGGCTGGCCGCGTCGGGCAGCAGGACAGGCTTGCCCAGCCCGTACCAGAGCGCCCCCAGTCCGAGCAGGGCCATCAGGCAGGCGAGCAGGTACAACGGCAGCAGCAGGCGGGAAGCATCAGGCATCGGGCGGTCCATCGTCAGGCGCAAAGCGTTAGATAGTAGCCCGGCGCCAAACCTTTGGCATGCAAGGATCGCGCAGGTCGGCGCAGGCCGATGCCGCTAATGGCACAGTGCTGTCGCTTATGGGGCGGGTACAGGTCGCAGTGGGAGCAGGTCGACCTGTGTTGCAGGAAGATGATGCAATCTCCAAGACCTGACGAGGGGATGCTTTGATGGCTACTTTTACAAGAATGCGCCGTTTCCTGGGGGTGGGCACCGCCCTGGTATTGGCCATGGGCGCTGCACAGGCCATGGCCAAAGAAGTCAGCATTGGTTACGTGGATGGTTGGGCCGACAGTGTGGCGACCACCAACGTGGCCGCAGAAGTGATCAAGCAGAAACTCGGCTATGACGTGAAGCTGCAGGCCGTGGCCACCGGCATCATGTGGCAGGGTGTGGCCACTGGCAAGCTCGACGCCATGCTCTCGGCCTGGCTGCCGGTCACCCACGGTGAGTACTGGGCCAAGAACAAGGACAACGTGGTCGACTACGGCCCGAACTTCAAGGATGCCAAGATCGGCCTGATCGTTCCCGAGTACGTCAAGGATGTCAGCATCGCCGACCTGAAGAACGACAGCAGCTTCAAACAGAAGATTGTGGGTATCGATGCCGGCTCCGGGGTAATGCTCAAGACCGACCAGGCTATCAAGGACTATGACCTGACCGGCTACAAGCTGCAGGCCAGTTCCGGTGCGGCGATGACCGCCGAGCTGGGCCGCGCGTACGCCAAGCAGCAGTCGATTGCCGTGACCGGCTGGGTGCCGCACTGGATGTTCGCCAAGTGGAAGCTGAAGTTCCTCGAAGACCCGAAAGGCGTGTATGGCGCGGCCGAGACCGTGAACAGCATCGGCAGCAAGGAACTGGGCACCAAGGCGCCGGAAGTGGCGGAGTTCCTGAAGAAATTCCAGTGGCAGTCCAAGGACGAAATTGGCGAGGTGATGCTGGCGATCCAGGAAGGCGCCAAGCCTGAAGCAGCGGCCAAGGACTGGGTGGCCAAGCACCCGGATCGCGTTAAAGAGTGGACGGGTAAGTAGCGATCTTTCAAGGCCAGTTTTGGGCGATCGCGGATAAATCCGCTCCTACAAAGATAACGGTAGGAGCGGATTTATCCGCGAAGGGCCCTCGATTTGTTACGCAATCGGTAAAACACCGTTGCATCTAAGACTAAGGTCGTCTGGTTGGCGTCCAACAGCTGCATAAAGTAAGGGTGTGGGTTCCATCCCCTACCTGTGCTGCTAGGACAAAAACAATGAACGACAGCATTTACCTCTCGATACAAAACAGCCCGCGCTTCAAGGAGCTGGTCAGCAAACGTGAACGGTTCGCCTGGATTCTCTCGGCGATCATGCTCGGCCTCTACTGCGCCTTCATCCTCCTGATTGCCTACGGTCCTCAGATTCTGGGCACCAAGCTCAGCCCAGACTCGTCGATTACCTGGGGCATTCCCCTGGGCGTCGGCCTGATCGTTTCGGCATTCGTCCTGACCGCCATCTACGTGCGCCGCGCCAACGGCGAGTTCGATGAGCTGAACAAGGCCATCCTGAAGGAGGCGCAACAATGATTCGCCACGCCAAAGCCCTGGCCGTACTGGCCTGCGGAGCCTTCGCACCCGCCGTTTGGGCCGCCGATGCCCTGACCGGCGAGGTGCAGAAACAACCGCTGAACGTTCCGGCAATCGCCATGTTCGTGGCCTTCGTCGCCTTCACCCTCTGCATCACCTACTGGGCCTCCAAGCGCAACAAGTCGGCGGCGGACTACTACGCCGCCGGTGGCAAGATCACCGGCTTCCAGAACGGCCTGGCAATTGCCGGCGACTACATGTCGGCGGCCTCGTTCCTGGGTATTTCCGCCCTGGTGTTCACCTCTGGCTACGATGGCCTGATCTACTCGATCGGCTTCCTGGTCGGCTGGCCGATCATCCTCTTCCTGATTGCCGAACGCCTGCGCAACCTCGGCAAGTACACCTTCGCCGACGTCGCCTCGTATCGCCTCGGGCAGAAGGAAATTCGCACCCTGTCGGCCTCCGGTTCGCTGGTGGTGGTGGCGTTCTACCTGATCGCGCAGATGGTCGGCGCGGGCAAGCTGATCGAGCTGCTGTTCGGCCTCGACTACCACGTCGCGGTGATCCTGGTGGGTATCCTGATGTGCCTGTACGTGCTGTTCGGCGGCATGCTGGCGACCACCTGGGTACAGATCATCAAGGCCGTGCTGCTGCTGTCCGGTGCCAGCTTCATGGCGCTGATGGTGATGAAGCACGTCGGCTTCGACTTCAACACGCTGTTCTCCGAAGCGATCAAGGTGCACGCCAAGGGCGAGGCAATCATGAGCCCGGGCGGCCTGGTCAAGGACCCGATCTCGGCATTCTCGCTGGGCCTGGCGCTGATGTTCGGTACCGCTGGCCTGCCGCACATCCTGATGCGCTTCTTCACCGTCAGTGACGCCAAGGAAGCGCGCAAGAGCGTGCTGTACGCCACCGGCTTCATTGGCTACTTCTACATCCTGACCTTCATCATCGGCTTCGGCGCGATCCTGCTGGTCAGTACCAACCCGGACTTCAAGGACGCTGCTGGCGCCCTGATCGGCGGCAACAACATGGCGGCGGTGCACCTGGCCGATGCCGTGGGTGGCAGCGTGTTCCTCGGCTTCATCTCGGCCGTGGCTTTCGCCACCATCCTCGCGGTGGTCGCCGGCCTGACCCTGGCCGGTGCCTCGGCGGTCTCCCACGACCTGTATGCCAGCGTCTGGCGCAAGGGCAAGGCCAACGACAAGGATGAGATCCGTGTGTCGAAGATCACCACCGTCGCCCTGGGCGTACTGGCGATCGGCCTGGGCATCCTGTTCGAGAAGCAGAACATCGCCTTCATGGTCGGCCTGGCGTTCTCCATCGCCGCCAGCTGCAACTTCCCGGTGCTGCTGCTCTCGATGTACTGGAAGAAACTGACCACCCGCGGCGCCATGATCGGCGGCTGGCTGGGCCTGTTGAGCGCGGTGACGCTGATGATCCTCGGCCCGACCATCTGGGTGCAGATTCTCGGCCACGAAAAAGCCATCTACCCGTACGAATACCCGGCGCTGTTCTCGATGGCCATTGCCTTCGTCAGCATCTGGTTCTTCTCGGTCACCGACAAGTCCAAGGCGGCCGACGACGAGCGCGCGCTGTTCTATCCGCAGTTCGTCCGTTCGCAGACTGGCCTGGGGGCTTCCGGCGCCGTGTCGCACTGATCCATCCGGCAATGAAAAAACCGCGCCTCGGCGCGGTTTTTTCATCTGCTGTGGCTAGATCATGCCCAGCAGCAATAGCACCAGCAGAATCACCAGCACCACGCCGACGATGCCGGACGGGCCGTAGCCCCAGCTGCGCGAGTGCGGGAAGACCGGTAAGCCACCAATCAGCAAAAGGATCAGGATGATGATGAGGATCGTGGTCATGACGGAGTCCTTGCGTGGTTGAGGGTCAAGGGCCTCGGACTGCTGGCCTCTTGTAGATTCGGACCGGTGCCGCTTGCGAAAGATTCCATTTGTGTACCGACCACACGGTCATGCCCGCCCATTCACTATCCTGATGAACCCTGCCTCCCGGCAAGGCCTTGATTAGACTCGTTGCACAACCTGTCAGAACAAGGCGTGCCACCATGCAAAACCGCATCATGATCACTGGCGCCGGCTCCGGTCTCGGCCGCGAGATCGCCCTGCGCTGGGCGCGTGAGGGCTGGCGCCTGGCGCTGGCCGATGTCAACGAAGCAGGCCTGCGCGAAACCTTGGCGCTGGTGCAGGCCGCAGGCGGCGAGGGCTTCGTCCAGCGCTGCGACGTGCGCGACTACAGTCAGCTCACCGCCCTGGCCCAAGCCTGCGAAGAAAAATTCGGCGGCATCGACGTGATGGTCAACAACGCCGGTGTCGCCTCGGGTGGCTTCTTCGCCGAGCTGTCGCTGGAAGACTGGGACTGGCAGATCGCGGTCAACCTGATGGGGGTGGTCAAGGGCTGCAAGGCGTTCCTGCCGCAACTCGAGCGCAGCAAGGGGCGCATCATCAACGTCGCCTCCATGGCGGCGCTGATGCAGGGCCCGGGCATGAGTAACTACAACGTGGCCAAGGCCGGTGTACTGGCGCTTTCGGAAAGCCTGCTGGTGGAATTGCGCCAGCTTGAAGTGGCGGTGCACTGCGTATGCCCGTCGTTCTTCCAGACCAACCTGCTCGACTCGTTCCGCGGGCCAAACCCGGCGATGAAGGCCCAGGTCGGCAAGCTGCTGGAAGGCTCGCCGATCAGCGCGGCGGATATCGCCGACTACATCCACCAGCAAGTCGCGGCGGGCGAGTTCCTGATCCTGCCCCATGAGGCTGGGCGCCAGGCCTGGCAGCTCAAGTGTCAGGCGCCGGAGCGGCTGTACGACGAGATGGCGGACATGGCGGTCAAGATGCGGGCCAAGGCTCAGTCACGCTGATTGTAGGAGTTGTCTGTAGGAGATATTACCAGCCATTGTAGGTTCGCTCTGAATTGCTAGTGAAGCATTGTCCAGGCGAATATCCCCAAGCATTCTGCGGTTTTTTCCTGTTGCGAGAGGATCGGAGCATGTTGGTGATCGGGCGTGAAGTCGGTGAAGTCATCACAATTGGTGACGATATTCGAATCAAGGTGGTGGAATCGCGCAATGGCATGGTGCGCTTTGGCGTGGAAGCGCCGCGCAAGGTGCCGGTGCACCGGGCCGAAGTCTATCGGCGGATCAAGGCAGCGCAGGCGCGCAAGGCTGATTGACCTGCACCGGCCGCTCCTACAAGGGCTGGCGCAGGTTGATATCAGTCAAGCAGCTCGCGGGGCACATCATGCTTGGCGAGCAACTGGCACTGCTGGCTCTCCAGGTCGAACAGGATGAACGCCTGGCCTTTGGCCAACGCCTGGCGCACCCGCAATACACGGGTCTCCAGCGGGGTGTCGTCGCCGTTGTCGGTGCCGTCACGGGTGACGAAGTCCTCGATCAGGCGGGTCAGGGTTTCGGCTTGCAGTTGGTCGTAGGGGATCAGCATGGGCAGCGTACAGTCTTGTTCAGGAATCCCTGCATGCTACGCGATTCCATGGCCATCAGCTTTTGTTTCCTACCAGGCTGTCCACCGCCGGCACCCGGGTGTCGCTCTCCATTTGCGCATCGTGCTCCAGCTGGTGGCTGAAGCGCTCGAGCGAGGCATTGGCCGGCTGCGAGTCGCTGGCAAATACCGGTGGGCTGAGCAGGTAGGCCGAGAGCAGGCGGCTGAGCGCGGCCAGGCTGTCGATATGGGTACGTTCGTAGCCATGGGTGGCATCGCAGCCGAACGCCACCAGCGCGGTGCGGATGTCATGCCCGGCCGTCACGGCCGAGTGCGCATCGCTGAAGTAGTAACGGAACAGGTCGCGGCGCACCGGCACATCCAGATCGCCGGCCAGTTTCAGCAGGTGGCGTGACAGGTGGTAGTCGTAGGGCCCGGAAGAGTCTTGCATGGCCACGCTCACCGCATGCTCGCTGGAGGCCTGGCCAGGGGCAACCGGGGCGATGTCGATGCCGACGAACTCGCTGACGTCCCAGGGCAGGGCGGCGGCGGCGCCAGAGCCGGTTTCTTCGGTGATGGTGAACAGCGGGTGGCAGTCGATCAGCGGTTGGCGGCCGCTTTCCACCACAGCCTTGAGGGCAGCCAGCAGGGCTGCCACGCCGGCCTTGTCGTCCAGGTGGCGGGCGCTGATGTGGCCGCTTTCGGTGAATTCCGGCAGCGGGTCGAAGGCGACGAAATCACCGATGGCAATGCCCAGCGCTTCACAGTCGGCGCGGGTGGTGCAGTAGGCATCCAGGCGCACCTCGACGTGTTCCCAGCTGATCGGCATCTGGTCGATCGCGGTGTTGAACGCGTGCCCGCTGGCCATCAGCGGCAGCACGCTGCCGCGGAACACGCCAGTGTCAGTGAACACACTGACCCGGCTACCCTCGGCGAAGCGGCTCGACCAGCAGCCCACCGGGGCCAGGGCCAGGCGGCCGTTGTCCTGCAACTGGCGCACGCTGGCGCCGATGGTGTCGAGGTGGGCCGAGACGGCGCGGTCGGGCGAACTCTGCCGGCCCTTGAGGGTGGCGCGGATGGTGCCGCGGCGGGTCAGCTCGAAGGGGATGCCCAGTTCGTCCAGGCGTTCGGCCACGTAGCGCACGATGGTGTCGGTGAAACCGGTCGGGCTGGGGATGGCGAGCATCTCCAGCAGGACGCGCTTCATGTAGTCGAGGTCGGGTTCGGGGAGTCGTTCGGTCATGGGTACTCCTTGGGTAATGCGGTGGTGCGAATTCACGCTAGGGGCCGGCTATGCGGGAACAGCAAATCGACAAACCGCTCCGCCGTAGGCTGCGGTTCATGGTTGGCCAGGCCGGCCCGCTCGTTGGCTTCGATGATCACGTACTCCGGGTGCTCGGCATCGCGCACCATGAAGTCCAGGCCCACCACCGGGATTTCCAGCGCCCGCGCCGCGCGCACGGCAGCATCGGCCAGCACCGGGTGCAGGCGCTCGGTGACGTCTTCCAGGGTGCCCCCGGTATGCAGGTTGGCCGTGCGCCGCACCGCCAGACGCTGACCGGCCGGCAGCACAGCGTCGTAGCCCAGGCCTGCGCCGTGCAGGGTGCGCTCGGTCTCGTCGTCCAGCGGGATGCGGCTTTCGCCACCGGTCGCCGCCTGGCGCCGACGGCTCTGCGCCTCGATCAGCTGACGGATGTTGTGCTTGCCGTCACCGATGACCTGGGCCGGGTGGCGAATCGCTGCTGCCACCACCTCATAGCCGATCACCAGGATGCGCAGGTCGCTGCCGGCATGAAAGCTCTCCAGCAGCACGCGGCTGTCGAAGCGGCGGGCGTTTTCCACGGCCTGGGTCACTTCCTCGATGCAGGTGAGATTGACCGCCACGCCCTGGCCCTGTTCGCCATCCACCGGCTTGACCACCACCACGCCATGCTCGTCGAGAAACGCCAGGTTGTCGTCGGCATTGCCGGCCAGCTGCTGTGCCGGCACCTGCAGCCCGGCGTTGTGCAGGGCATGCTGGGTCAGGCGCTTGTCCTGGCACAGGGTCATGGTCACCGCGCTGGTCAGGTCGCTCAGCGACTCGCGACAGCGAATGCGGCGGCCGCCGAGGCTGAGGGTGAACAGGCCGCCAGCCGCATCGTCGACTTGCACCTCGATACCACGGCGCAAGGCCTCATCGACAATGATGCGGGCGTAGGGGTTGAGGCTGGCTTCCGGGCCGGGACCGAGGAACAGCTGCTGGTTGATGCCATTCCTGCGCTTGACCGCAAAGGTCGGCAGGTTGCGGAACCCGAGCTTCTCGTACAGGCGCTTGGCCTGGCGGTTGTCGTGCAGCACCGACAGGTCCAGATACGCCAGGCCACGGCTCATGAAGTGTTCGATCAGATGGCGCACCAGCACCTCACCGACGCCCGGGCGGGTGCATTGCGGGTCCACGGCCAGGCACCACAGGCTGCTGCCGTGTTCGGGGTCGTCGAACGCCTTGCTGTGGTTCAGGCCCATGACACTGCCGATCACCGCGCCGCTGTCTTCATCCTCGGCCAGCCAGTACACCGGGCCACCGAGGTGGCGCGGGGTGACCAGGTCGGGGTCGACCGGCAGCATGCCGCGGGCCTGGTACAGGGTGTTGATCGCCTGCCAGTCGCCGGGGTTCTGCGCCCGGCGCACGCGGAAGCCACGGAACACCCGCTGCGCCGGGCGGTAGTCGGTGAACCACAGGCGCAAGGTATCGGAGGGGTCGAGGAACAGCTGCTGCGGTGCCTGGGCCAGCAGCTGCTGGGGGGCGGCCACGTACAGGGCGATATCGCGCTCGCCGGGGCGTTCGTCCTGCAACGCGGCGGCCAGGCTGGCGGGGTCCGGGTAGGTGTGGCCGATCAGCAGCCGCCCCCAGCCACAGTGCAAGGCCCGCGGCTGGTCGTGGGGCTCGCTGCCGTCGCCGGCCAGGCGCGCCTGCAGGCGCTCGTAGGACGGCGCCTGGCCGCGCAGCAGGCGCTGACCGTATGCGATCTCGTGGGCTTTCATCGGTCAGATTCCTTGTTCGCTGAGCCACAGGTTCAGGGCCGCCAGTTGCCACAGCTTGGAGCCGCGCAGCGGGGTGAGCTGGCCGTGCGGGTTGCTCAGCAGGCGGTCGAGCATCGCCGGGTTGAACAGGCCGCGGTCCTGGCTCGGGTCGGTCAGCAGGTCGCGCACCCAACCCAGGGTCGCGCCTTCCAGGTGCTTGAGGCCGGGCACCGGGAAGTAGCCCTTCTTGCGGTCGATCACCTCATGCGGAATGACCCGGCGTGCGGCTTGCTTGAGCACTTGCTTGCCACCGTCGGGGAGCTTGAAGCGGGCTGGAATGCGCGCCGACAGTTCGACCAGGCGGTAGTCGAGGAACGGCGTGCGCGCCTCCAGGCCCCAGGCCATGGTCATGTTGTCGACCCGTTTGACCGGGTCGTCGACCAGCATCACCGTGCTGTCCAGGCGCAAGGCCTTGTCCACGGCATCGGCAGCGCCGGGGCGGGCGAAGTGCTCGCGGACGAAATCGCCGGCGGCGTCGGTTTCCAGCAGCCAAGGGGCCTGGACCGTGTCGCGATACTCGTCGTGGCTGCGGTCGAAGAAGGCATCACGGTAGGCGGCGAAGGCATCGTCGGCGCCGTCCACCTTCGGGTACCAGTGGTAGCCGGCGAACAGCTCGTCGGCGCCCTGGCCGCTCTGTACGCCCTTGCAATGCTTGGCCACCTCCCGCGACAACAGGTAGAAGGCGATGCAGTCGTGGCTGACCATCGGCTCGCTCATGGCGCGGAAGGCGGCCGGCAGCTGCTCGATGATCTCGTGTTCGGCGATGCGCAGCTGGTGGTGGCGGGTGCCGTAATGTTTGGCGATCAGGTCGGAATACTGGAATTCGTCACCGCGTTCGCCCCCGGCATCCTCGAAACCAATGGAGAAGGTCGACAGGTCGTCCACGCCGACGTCGCGCAGCAGGCCGACCAGCAGGCTGGAGTCGACACCGCCAGACAGCAGCACACCGACGTCCACGGCGGCGCGCTGACGGATCGCCACGGCATCGCGGGTGGCGTCGAGCACGCGGGTGGTCCAGCCTTCCAGGTCGAGGTCGCGCTCGTCCGGGTTGGGGCCGTACTTCAGTTTCCACCAGGTCTGGCGCTCGACTTCGCCGTGACGGTCGACGCGCATCCAGGTGCCGGGCTCCAGCTTCTGTACATTGGCCAGCAAGGTGCGCGGTGCGGGCACCACGGCATGGAAGTTGAGGTAGTGGTTGAGCGCCACCGGGTCGATCATCGGGTCGATATCGCCACCCTTGAGCAGCGCCGGCAGGGTCGAGGCGAAGCGCAGGCGCTCGCCGTTGCGCGACAGGTACAGCGGCTTGACGCCGAGGCGGTCGCGGGCCAGGAACAGGCGCTGGCTGTCGCGCTCCCAGATGGCCAGGGCGAACATGCCGTTGAGCTTGGGCAGCAAGGCTGCGCCCCAGGCGTGGTAGCCCTTGAGCAACACTTCGGTGTCGCCTTCGGACCAGAAGCTGTAGCCCAGGTCCTGCAGCTCCTGGCGCAGTTCGGGGAAGTTGTAGATGGCGCCGTTGAAGGCCAGCGACAGGCCCAGGGTGTTGTCGACCATCGGCTGCGCCGAACCGTCGGACAGGTCCATGATCTTCAGTCGGCGGTGGCCGAGGGCGATCGGGCCCTGGCTATGGAAGCCCCAGGCGTCGGGGCCGCGGGGCGCCAGGTGGTGGGTGATGCGCTCTACCGCAGCCAGGTCGGCTGGGCGAGGGGCTTGGTCGATGGGGGTGAAACGCAACTCTCCTGCTAATCCGCACATAGGTCCTTACCGGTTTTTCCGTTGGGGAATGAGTGCCCCGGATTAGGGCACCCTGTAAGGAACTGACCTGGGTGGTTTGTGGGAGTTTTAGATCAATCTGTTATAAGCAGTGGTGAGGCCTGCAGTGTATGTAGTTAAATTTGCAGCGCCATACGGCCCCATGCCCCACTCACTTCCCGCGAATAATCCTGCGCAACATGAACCGGTTCGGGTGGCAGGCCTCGGCCACTGCCCGTGGCAACGGCAACGGCTCACCACTGGCCCAGGCAGCAATCAGCTCGCCACTCAACGGTGCCGTGATCAACCCACGCGAGCCATGCCCACTGTTCACATACAGCCCCTCCAGCCACGGGCACGCCACCTCCGGCACCTGCCGCGCATCCTTGCCGAGCACGGCATAAGCCTCGGCAAACAACTCAGGGGCGGCCACTGGCCCGACTATCGGCAGGTAGTCGGGGCTGGTGCAACGGAACGCCGCACGGCCCTGCAACTGCTCAGCCTCAAGTGCCTCTGCCCCCAGACGCAAGGCCAGGTCGGCGGAAATCTCGTCCAGCAATGCCAGGTTGCCCTGGTGCTCGGCTACGGTCGGCGTCAGGTCGTCGTTATGGAAATCGAAACTGGCGCCCAGGGTGTGCTCACCCTCCCGAGGCGGTGCGACGTAGCCATCGGCACAGACCACGGTGCGCAATGCTCGGCTGGCAATGGTGGCCGGCAGGCGGGTGATCTGCCCACGGATACGCTTGAGCGGCAGCTGCGCGCAAGGCTCGAAACGGCGCACATCGGCGGCCCCGGCCAGCACTACCAGCGGCGCACTGGCAAGCAGCCGCTCGCCATCCCACGCCTGCCACAGGCCATCGACCTTACGCAGTTCGACCACGTCCTGATGGAGTTGAACGCGAATGCCCGGATGCTGCAGCTGCGCCTGGCACAAGGCAGGCGGATGTACCCAGCCACCTTCCGGGTAGAACAGGCCGCCCGCCGGCAGCGCCACCCCGGCAACCGCCTCGGCTTCAGCCTGCTCCAGTGCACGCAGCAGGCTGCTGTCGAAGGCCTCGGCAAGCTTGGCCTGGCGCTCGCCTTCCTTGCTGTCGAAGGCCAGCTGCAGCACGCCGCAAGCGTCCCAGTCGCGGCCACGCTGCAACCGTTCGAGCTGGCGCCGGGTGAAGCCGAAGCCTGACAGGATCATCTGCGACAGGGCGGTGCCATGGGCGGACAGCTTCAGGTACAGCACCCCTTGCGGATTGCCCGAGGCTTCCCGGGCAGGGGCATCGTGGCGCTCCAGTACCGTCACCTGCCAGCCGCGTGCGGCCAGGCTGGCGGCACTGGCGCTGCCCGCAAGGCCCGCGCCGATCACCAGTGCCTGGCGCGGGCCTGCCACGGGGGCTGGGCGGGCATACCAGGGCGCGGCGATGGGCGGCGATGAATGGCCGGTGTATTCGCCACTCATCACCTCCCACTTCTTGCCGATGCCCGGGATCTTCTTCATGGTGAAACCGGCATCGATCAGGCCACGGCGTACCCAGCCGGTGGTGGTGAAGGTGCCCAGTGCAGTACCGGGGTGGGCCAGCCGTGCCAGTTGCACGAACAGCTCGGGGGTCCACATGTCGGGGTTCTTTGCGGGTGCAAAGCCGTCGAGGAACCACACGTCGATCCGCGCGTCGAGCTGCGGCAGTTGATCCAGCACGTCACCGATCAGCAGGGTCAGGGTGACCCGGCCATTGTCGAAGCTGAACTGCTGGAAGCCTGGGTGTACCGCCACGTACTGCGCCAGGAACGGTTCGGTGAAGGCCGCCATCTCGGGCCACAGGCGCACGGCGCGGGCCATGTCGTCATGGCCGAGCGGGTACTTCTCGACACTGATGAAGTGCAGGCGCGCATCGGCATGGGCCTGTTCGGCGAACAGCTGCCAGGCGCAGAAGAAGTTCATGCCGGTGCCGAAGCCGGTCTCGCCGATCACCAGGCAGCCGTGTGGCGCCAGGTCGGCGAAGCGTTGCGCCAGGCGGGTCTGCTCGAGGAACACGTAGCGGGTTTCGTCGGTGCCTTCATTCTTGGAGAAATAGACGTCGTCGTACTGCCGCGAGTGGGGGCGGCCCTGGTCGTCCCAGTCGATCTGGGCATGCTGGAGGAGGGTGGACATGGTTGGCTCGGTTGCAGCGGATGTGCGGATTTTATGTCATCTGCCGGGTTTGCACAGGCACTCTGCAAATCCGCTAGTCTTGCTTATCCAATGAAGGAGCCAGTGCATGTTCGAATCCGCGGAAATCGGTCACAGCATCGACAAGGAAACCTACGACGCAGAAGTCCCCGCCCTGCGCGAGGCGCTGCTGGAGGCCCAGTACGAACTCAAGCAGCAGGCGCGTTTCCCGGTGATCGTGCTGATCAATGGCGTCGAAGGCGCCGGCAAGGGCGAAACGGTCAAGCTGCTCAACGAGTGGATGGACCCGCGCATGATCGACGTGCTCACCTTCGACCAGCAGACCGACGAGGAACTGGCCCGGCCACCGGCCTGGCGCTACTGGCGGGCGCTGCCGCCAAAAGGGCGGATGGGCGTGTTCTTTGGCAACTGGTACAGCCAGATGCTCCAGGGGCGGGTGCACGGGGTGTTCAAGGACGCCGTGCTCGACCAGGCGATCACCGGTGCCGAACGGCTCGAACAGATGCTCTGCGACGAAGGCGCGCTGATCATCAAGTTCTGGTTCCACCTGTCCAAGAAGCAGATGAAGGCGCGCCTGAAGTCGCTCAAGGACGACCCGTTGCACAGCTGGAAGATCAGCCCGCTGGACTGGCAGCAGTCGGAAACCTATGACCGTTTCGTGCGCTTTGGCGAGCGCGTGCTGCGCCGCACCAGCCGCGACTACGCACCATGGCATATTGTCGAGGGCGTCGATCCCAATTACCGCAGCCTCGCGGTGGGCCGCATCCTGCTGGAAAGCCTGCAGGCAGCACTGGCCAACAACCCCAAAGGCAAGCATCAGGGCAACGTCGCGCCACTGGGCCGCAGCATCGACCAACGCAGCCTGATCGGTGCGCTGGACATGACCTTGCGCCTGGACAAATCCGACTATCAGGAGCAACTGGTCTCCGAGCAGGCGCGCCTGGCCGTCCTGCTGCGTGACAAACGCATGCGCCGACATGCCCTGGTGGCGGTGTTCGAAGGCAACGACGCCGCCGGCAAGGGTGGTGCCATCCGCCGCGTGGCGGCAGCGCTGGATCCGCGCCAGTACCGTATCGTGCCGATTGCCGCGCCTACCGAGGAAGAACGTGCGCAGCCATACCTGTGGCGGTTCTGGCGGCATATCCCGGCGCGCGGCAAGTTCACTATCTTCGACCGCTCCTGGTACGGCCGGGTGCTGGTGGAGCGGGTGGAGGGTTTCTGCACACCGGCCGACTGGATGCGCGCCTACGGCGAGATCAACGATTTCGAGGAGCAGTTGGCGAATGCCGGCGTGGTGCTGGTCAAGTTCTGGCTGGCGATCGACCAGCAGACCCAGCTGGAGCGTTTTGAAGAGCGCGAGCAGATCCCGTTCAAACGCTACAAGATCACCGAAGACGACTGGCGCAACCGCGAGAAGTGGGACGAATACACCCAGGCCGTGGGCGACATGGTCGACCGCACCAGCACCGAGATCGCACCCTGGACGCTGGTCGAAGCCAACGACAAGCGCTGGGCGCGGGTGAAGGTGCTGCGCACGATCAACGAAGCCCTGGAGGCGGCCTTCGCCAAGGACAAGAAATAGCCAGGCATGCCGCCGGGGAATGACACGATGAATTTATTTCCCGGCATTTTCCTCCGGCCCGGTGCGCCAAGCCCTTAGAATTCGGTTACCCCCACCACGGGCCAATTCGAGGACTGTATGCACACAACTTCCGGCCGTTGGGGCTACGGCCTGTTCCTGGCACTGCTGACCGCGCTGCTCTGGGGCATCCTGCCGATCAAACTCAAGCAGGTGCTGCAGGTGGTCGACCCGCTGACCGTTACCTGGTACCGCCTGCTGGTCTCCGGCGGCCTGCTGTGCGCCTGGCTGGCGGCCCAGCGGCGCCTGCCCTCGCTGCGCCAGCTGGCGCCCAAGGGCAAAGCCCTGATAGGGGTGGCCGTGTTCGGGCTGATGGGCAACTACGCGTTGTACCTGATCGGCCTGAACCTGCTGAGCCCCGGCACCGCCCAGCTGGTGGTGCAGATCGGCCCGGTGCTGTTGCTGGTGGCCAGCGTGTTCGTGTTCAAGGAGCGTTTCAGCCTGGGGCAGGGCATCGGCTTGCTGGTGCTGCTGGGCGGTTTCGGCCTGTTCTTCAACCAGCGCCTGGAAGAGCTGCTGACTTCGCTGGGGGCCTATACCACGGGTGTGCTGACCGTCCTGCTGGCCACCAGTATCTGGGTGTTCTATGCCTTGAGCCAGAAGCAGCTGCTGACGGTGTGGCATTCGCAGCAGGTGATGATGGTCATCTACCTGAGCTGCGCGGCGCTGCTGACGCCTTGGGTGCATCCGCTGGAGGCGCTGCAGTTGACGCCGGTGCAGGGTTGGCTGCTGCTGGCCTGTTGCCTGAACACTCTGGTGGCGTATGGCGCGTTTGCCGAGGCGCTGGCGCATTGGGAGGCGTCGCGGGTGAGTGCCACGCTGGCGCTGACGCCGCTGGTGACCTTTGTCGCGGTGGCGCTGGCGGCCGTGGTATGGCCGGAGTATGTGCAGGCCGAGGACATCAACACCCTGGGCTATGTCGGGGCGGTGACGGTAGTGGCGGGGTCGACCCTGGTCGCCCTGGGGCCTTCGCTGGTGGCGGGGTGGCGGGCCAGAAGGGCGCGGTTGGCTTGAGTTGAAGGGTAGCCTGCACCGGCCTCTTCGCGGGCTTGCCCGTGAAGAGGCCGGTGCAGGCTACTAATGATTCAGCCCTTTCCACCCGGCGCCAGCATGTTCTCCGGCCTCACCCACTGGTCGAACTGCTCATTGGTCAGGTATTTCAACTCCAGCGCCGCTTCGCGCAAGGTCTTGCCCTCGCTGTAGGCTTTCTTGGCAATCTCCGCCGCCTTGTCATAGCCAATGTGCGGGTTCAGCGCCGTTACCAGCATCAGGCCGCGCTCCAGGTGCGCCGCCATCTGCTGCGCATCCGGCTCGATCCCGGCCACGCAGTGCTGCTGGAAGTTGCGGCAGCCATCGGCCAGCAGTTCGATCGACTGCAGCAGGTTGTGGATGATCACCGGCTTGAACACGTTCAACTGCAGGTGCCCCTGACTGGCGGCAAAGCCGATCGCCGCGTCGTTGCCCAATACCTGGCAGGCCAGCATCGACAGTGCCTCGCACTGGGTCGGGTTGACCTTGCCCGGCATGATCGAGCTGCCCGGCTCGTTGGCCGGCAGGCGTACCTCGGCCAGCCCCGCGCGCGGGCCGGAGCCGAGCAGGCGCAGGTCGTTGGCGATCTTCATCAGCGCCACCGCCAGGGTCTTCAGGGCGCCGGCCAGACTGGTCAGCGGCTCATGGCCGGCGAGGGCGGCGAACTTGTTGGGGGCAGTGATGAAGGGCAGGCCGGAAAGGGCGGCGAGCTCGGCAGCCACGGCCTCGGCAAAGCCATGCGGGGCGTTCAGCCCGGTGCCCACGGCCGTACCGCCCTGGGCCAGCTCGCACACCGCCGGCAAGCTGGCGCGGATAGCGCGCTGGGCGTAGTCGAGCTGGGCGACGAAGGCCGACACCTCCTGGCCAAAGGTGATCGGTGTGGCGTCCATCATGTGCGTGCGGCCGGTCTTGACCAGCTTGCCGTGGCGCGCCGACAGCTCGGCCAGCCCGGCCGACAGCTCGGCTATCGCCGGTAGCAGCTGGTCGTGCACGGCCTGTGCGGCGGCGATGTGCATGGCAGTGGGGAAGCAGTCGTTGGAGCTCTGCGAGCGGTTGACGTGATCGTTGGGGTGTACCGGCGCCTTGCCGCCGCGGCCCTTGCCGGCCAGCTCGTTGGCGCGCCCGGCGATCACCTCGTTGACGTTCATGTTGCTCTGGGTGCCGCTGCCGGTCTGCCACACCACCAGCGGGAACTGGTCGTCGTGCTCGCCATCGAGCACTTCGTCGGCGGCCTGTTCGATCAGGCGGGCGATGTCGGCGGGCAGGTCGCCGTTGCGGTCGTTGACCCGCGCAGCGGCTTTCTTGATGAGTGCCAGGGCGTGCAGCACCGCGAGCGGCATGCGTTCCTTGCCGATGGCAAAGTTGATCAGCGAGCGCTGGGTCTGTGCGCCCCAGTAGGCGTCCTCAGGAACTTCGACCGGGCCCAGGCTGTCTGTCTCGATACGGCTCATGCTGCGTTCACTCCTTTGTCAGTCAGAATCAGCAGTTTAGGCCCTCATGCGATCGAGCGGTTCATTCGCTCGTCGTGCCACTTGAGCGCTGCGCCCCGACGGGAGCAGAATGCTCTACTCTGAGGTACCGCCTCCCCCTCCTGAAGGAAATGCAATGACCCGTCTCCGTGTCCTCTGTGCTGCCGTCGCCCTGGCCTGTGCCAGCGGCCAGGTACTCGCTGCCACCGCCAGCCACAATGCTGCCGCCGAGAAATTCCTGACCCTGGCCAATGCCGACAAGCTGGGCACCCCGGTGTACATGCAGGTCCAGCAGATGTTCGCCCAGCGTTTCGCCCAGACCAAGGCCCCGGCCTCCAAGCAGCCGGTGCTCGAGAGCTACCAGGCCAAGGCCAACGCCGCGCTGGACAACGCCATCGGCTGGAACAAGCTGAAGCCGAAGATGGTCGACCTGTACACCCAGACCTTCACCGAGCAGGAGCTCAAGGACCTGGTCAAGTTCTACGAGTCGCCGCTGGGCAAGAAAGTCCTGCGTGAAATGCCCAAGGTCACCCAGCAGTCGGCCCAGCTGACCCAGACCAGCCTGGAACCGGCTGTACCGGTGGTCAACAAGCTGCTCGACGACATGACCAAGGAGCTGGACCCGAACGCAGGCAAGGCCGCCGCCCCGGCCAAGAAGTGAGTCATAGCCGATGAGCATGCAGCAACGCATCGAGCAGCAACTGGCCGCGCTGGCCCCGCAACACCTTGAAGTGCTCAACGAAAGCCACATGCACAGCCGTGGCCAGGAAACCCACTACAAGGCAGTGATCGTCAGCGAGCAGTTTGCCGGGCTCAACAGCGTCAAGCGCCACCAGAAGGTCTACGCCACCATGGCTGAGCTGATGGGCGAGATCCACGCCCTGGCGATCCACACCTACACGGCCGAGGAGTGGGCCAAGGTGGGCGTGGCACCGGCCTCGCCGGTGTGTGCTGGCGGCGGGCACTGAATCCTTTCTGTCGTTCTGGTACAATCCTGCAAAATCCGGGGGCCGCTTTGCGGCCCTTTCGCGACACAAGGCCGCTCCTACAGGAATTCGCATTCCCCTGTAGGAGCGGCCTTGTGTCGCGAAAGGGGCGCAAGGCGCCCCCATGCTCTTTTAAGTCAAACCCGGTCCGCCCCTTACGAGGGCAACCACCTGGAGATCCACCTGAATGTCCCAAGCTATCGTCGTGGCGGCGCTGTACAAGTTCGTCACCCTGGAAGACTACGTCGAACTGCGTGAGCCACTGCTCAAGGCCATGCTCGACAACGGCGTCAAAGGCACCCTGCTGCTGGCCCACGAAGGCATCAACGGCACCGTTTCGGCGACCCGCGAAGGCATTGACGGCCTGCTCGCCTGGCTGCGCAGCGACCCGCGCCTGGTGGATGTCGATCACAAAGAGTCCTACTGCGACGAGCAGCCGTTCTACCGCACCAAGGTCAAGCTCAAGAAAGAGATCGTCACCCTCGGCGTGCCGGGTGTCGACCCGAACCAGGCCGTCGGCACCTATGTCGAGCCCAAGGACTGGAACGCCCTGATCAGCGACCCGGAAGTGCTGCTGATCGACACCCGCAACGACTACGAAGTGGCCATCGGTACCTTCAAGGGCGCCATCGACCCGAAGACCGAGACCTTCCGCGAGTTCCCCGAGTACATCAAGGCCAACTTCGACCCGAGCAAGCACAAGAAGGTTGCGATGTTCTGCACCGGCGGCATCCGTTGCGAAAAAGCTTCCAGCTACATGCTCGGTGAAGGCTTCGAGGAGGTCTATCATCTTAAGGGGGGTGTCCTGAAGTACTTCGAGGAAGTGCCTCAGGAAGAAAGCCTCTGGGACGGCGACTGCTTCGTCTTCGACAACCGTGTCACGGTGCGCCACGACCTGAGCGAAGGCGAGTACGACCAGTGCCATGCCTGCCGCCATCCGGTCGATGCCAAGGACCGCGAGTCCGAGCACTATTCGCCAGGCGTGAGCTGCCCGCACTGCTGGGACACCCTGAGCGAGAAGACCCGGCGCAGCGCCATCGACCGGCAGAAGCAGATCGAGCTGGCCAAGGCCCGCAACCAGCCGCACCCGATTGGTTACAACTACAAAGCCGAGGCTTGAGCCATGACCGCCCGCCTGATCTACGTGATGGACCCGATGTGCTCCTGGTGCTGGGGGTTCGCGCCAGTGGCTGCGGCGCTGATCGCACAGGCCGCCGAGGCGGGTGTCAGCACGCGGCTGGTGCCGGGCGGCCTGCGCACTGGCGGCAGTGCGCTGGATAACTCGACCCGCAAGTACATCCTCGAGCACTGGCAGGCGGTGGCCGAAGCCACCGGGCAGCCGTTCCGTTTCGACGGTGCCATGCCTGACGGCTTCGTCTACGACACCGAACCGGCCTGCCGCGCCCTGGTCACTGCCCGCGAGCTGGACGCCGAGCGCGTCTGGCCGCTGCTGGCGCTGATCCAGCGCTCGTTCTACGAGCAGGGCGTGGATGTTACCCGCGCCCCGCAACTGGTCGAGCTGGCCGAACAGGCCGGCTTCGACCGCGAGCTTTTCGCCCAGCAGTTCGCCAGCCATGACATCCGCGCCGCCACCAGCGCGGACTTCAGCTGGGTGCAGGACCTCGGCATCGCCGGCTTCCCGACCCTGCTGGCCGAGCGCAACGGCCAACTGGCGTTGCTGACCAACGGCTACCAGCCGCTGAGCAGCCTGCAACCCCTGCTTGGCCGCTGGCTACAGCAGGCCGTCTGTGCTTGATCTGCCAGGGTCGCCAGACCCTGTGCCAGGGAAGCCCACCGCTGTGTCTGATCGCCTGAACTGGGCGGAAATCCGCCGCCTGGCCCTGCATCACAAGAAGAACCTCTGGACCGCCAACCTGGTTGCCGTACTGGCGGCCTGTTGCAGCGTGCCGATCCCGCTGCTGCTGCCGTTGCTGGTCGACGAAGTGCTGCTGGGGCACGGCGATGCCGCTCTGAAGTGGATGAACCACCTGCTGCCGGGCAACTGGCAAGTGGCGGCCGGCTACATCGGCCTGATGCTGGCGGCCACGCTGAGCCTGCGCCTGGCGGCGCTGGCCTTCAACGTGGTGCAGGCCAAGCTGTTCGCCGGGCTGGCCAAGGATATCGTCTACCGTCTGCGCATTCGCCTGATCGAGCGCCTCAAGCGCATTTCGCTCAAGGAGTACGAAAGCCTTGGCAGCGGTACCGTGACCACCCATCTGGTCACCGACCTGGACACCCTCGACAAGTTCGTCGGCGAGACCCTCAGCCGCTTCCTGGTGGCCATGCTGACCCTCACCGGTACGGCGGCGATCCTGATCTGGATGCACTGGAAGCTGGCGTTGCTGATCCTGCTGTTCAACCCGCTGGTGATCTATTTCACCGTGCAGCTGGGCAAGCGCGTCAAGCACCTGAAGAAACTCGAGAACGACAGCACCTCGCGCTTTACCCAGGCGCTGTCGGAAACCCTGGACGCCATCCAGGAAATCCGTGCCGGCAACCGCCAGGGCTACTTCCTCGGCCGCCTCGGCCTGCGGGCCCGTGAAGTGCGCGACTATGCCGTGGAATCGCAATGGAAGAGCGACGCCAGCGGCCGCGCCAGTGGCCTGCTGTTCCAGTTCGGTATCGATATTTTCCGCGCTGCGGCGATGCTGACCGTGTTGTTCTCCGACCTGTCGATCGGCCAGATGCTGGCGGTGTTCAGCTACCTGTGGTTCATGATCGGCCCGGTGGAGCAGCTGCTCAACCTGCAATATGCCTACTACGCCGCCGGCGGTGCGCTGAGCCGGCTCAACGAGCTGCTGTCGCGGGCCGACGAGCCGCAGTACCCGGCCGCCAGCGACCCGTTCGCCGGGCGCGAGACGGTGGGTATCGAGGTGCGCGACCTGCGCTTCGCCTATGCCGATGAGCCGGTGCTGGACCAGTTGAACCTGGCCATTGCCCCCGGTGAGAAGGTGGCTATCGTTGGCGCCAGCGGTGGCGGCAAGAGCACCCTGGTGCAGTTGCTGCTGGGGCTGTACAGCGCCCAGGCCGGGACCATCCGCTTTGGCGGTGCCAGCCTGCAGGAGATCGGCCTTGAGACCTTGCGCGAGAACGTTGCGGTGGTGCTGCAGCACCCCTCGCTGTTCAACGACAGCGTGCGCGCCAACCTGACCATGGGGCGCGAATGCACTGACGAGGCCTGCTGGCAGGCCCTGCGTATCGCCCAGCTGGACGCCACCATCGCCGCTTTGCCGCAAGGGCTGGACAGTGTGGTCGGCCGCTCGGGGGTGCGCCTGTCTGGTGGGCAGCGTCAGCGCCTGGCGATTGCCCGCATGGTCCTGGCCGAGCCCAAGGTGGTCATTCTCGATGAAGCTACCTCGGCGCTGGATGCTGCCACCGAGTACAACCTGCACCAGGCACTGGCGCGCTTCCTCAGTGGCCGGACCACGCTGATCATTGCGCACCGCCTGTCGGCAGTGAAACAGGCCGACCGGGTACTGGTGTTCGACGGTGGCCATGTGGCCGAGGATGGCGACCACCAGCAGCTGATTGCCGAGGGTGGGCTGTATGCCAAGTTGTATGGGCATCTGCAGCAGACCTGACATAGCTGCAAGCCATAAGTTGCAAGCTTCCAGCAGATAATCGCCATTCTGCGGAGCTTCTGTTTCTTGCGGCTTGCAGCTCGAAATTTCCCTCCACACAGATGGCAAATGGCCTACGCTGTGCTTGTCTGGGTTGATTCAAGTCTTATCTGCTCTGCGACAGGGACTAAATGAAGGGAAATCGCACTCAAGAAGCGCCAAGGTTGGTAGGTATCATCTGGCCCTTCATCGCCGTTGTCGTATTCCAGGTATTGCTGGGCAGCCTCAGCCTTTATGCATTGTCGGCGGTCCGTGCCTACGTGGCCGGTGAAAGCCTGTGGTCCAAGGCGCAGAAAGACGCCATCTATTACCTCAACCTGTATGCCGATGACCGCGACGAGCGCACCTATCAGCGCTATCGCCAGGCCATAACCGTGCCCCAGGGCGACCACGAAGTGCGCGAGCTGCTCGACCAGGCCAGCCCGGACCTGGAAGGCGCCCGCCGGGCTGTGCTGCAGGGTGGCAATCACCCGGACGATGTCGACCGGATCATCTGGTTCTACCGCAATTTCCGCCAGGTCAGCTACATGCAGACGGCGATCGACTACTGGAACATCGGCGATGACTACCTGATCAAGCTCGATGTGCTGGCCGGCGAAATGCACGATGGTTTCGCTGCAGGCCAGGTCGAGGCCGCCCGGCTCAACGATTGGAAGAGCCGCATCGTCGCCATCAACGAAGGCGTCACGCCCGCAGCCAAGGCCTTCAGTGATGCCTTGGGTGAAGGCTCGCGGATGCTGCTGCGGGTGCTGCTGGTCACCAACCTGCTGACCGCGCTGTTCCTGATTACCATTGCCTGGCGCCGCTCAAGCAAGCTGCTGGCCCAGCGTCAGGCCTTCGCCAGCGCCCTGCGGGAGGAGAAGGAGCGGGCGCAGATCACCCTCGAGTCGATTGGCGATGCGGTGATCACCGCCGATGTCGAGGGCAATATCGTCTACATGAACCCCGCTGCCGAGCAACTGACCCATTGGCAGTCCGGCCAGGCGCAGGGCTTGCCGCTGGGGGCGCTGTTCAGCCTGCTCGACGAGGAGGAGCAGGGCGAAGGCTGCACGCTGGTCGAGCAGGTGCTCAGTGGCAGCCTCAAGGGTGGCGCCGAGCATTCCCGGCTGATCCAGCGCCTGGATGGCAGTACGGTATCGGTCAACCTGGTTGGCTCTGCGATCATCAATAACGACCAGCTGGCCGGTATCGTGCTGGTGCTGCACGACATGACCCAGGAGCGGCAGTACATCGCCAACCTGTCCTGGCAGGCCACCCATGACGCCCTGACCGGCCTGGCCAACCGGCGTGAATTCGAGTATCGCCTGGAGCAGGCGCTCAATGGCCTGGTGCGCCAGGCCGGGCGGCATTCGTTGATGTTCCTCGACCTCGACCAGTTCAAGCTGGTCAATGACACCTGCGGCCATGCGGCCGGTGACGAGTTGCTCAGGCATATCTGCGCGGTACTGCAGTCGGGGCTGCGTGAAGGCGATACCCTCGCGCGCCTGGGGGGCGATGAATTTGGTGTGCTGCTGGAAAACTGCCCGGCCGACCAGTCCGAGCGCATCGCCGAGAACCTGCGCCAGGCCGTGCAGAGCCTGCACTTCGTGTGGAAGGGCAGGCCGTTCGTGACCACCGTCAGTATCGGCCTGGTGCACATGGCGCAGGCACCGGGCACGCTGGAGGCCTCGTTGCGGGCCGCCGACATGGCCTGCTACATGGCCAAGGAAAAGGGCCGTAACCGGGTGCAGGTGTACCACGCCGACGACAGCGAACTGTCCATGCGCTTTGGTGAAATGGCCTGGATCCAGCGCCTGCATGTGGCCCTGGAGGAAAACCGCTTCTGCCTCTATTGCCAGGAAATCGCCGCGCTGAAGGCCATCGAGGGTCCAGGCCATATCGAGATCCTGCTGCGCCTGCACGACGAAAGCGGCCGCACCATCCTCCCGGACAGTTTCATCCCCGCCGCCGAGCGCTATGGCCTGATGACGGCGCTGGACCGCTGGGTGGTGCGCAACGTGTTCGAGGTCATCCGCCAATGCCTGGACGAAGGGCGGGACGGGCCGCTGGCGATGTGTGCGATCAACCTTTCGGGGACGAGCATCGGTGACGACAAGTTCCTCGAGTACCTGCAGCGGTTGTTCGTCGAGTACGCCATTCCGCCGCGGATGATCTGCTTCGAAATCACCGAGACCAGTGCCATTGCCAACCTTGGCAGTGCCATCCGCTTCATCAATGAATTGAAGGGGCTGGGTTGCAAGTTCTCACTGGACGACTTCTGCGCCGGGATGTCGTCATTTGCCTATTTGAAACATTTACCCGTCGACTTCTTGAAGATCGACGGAAGTTTTGTCAAAGATATGCTCGACGACCCGGTCAACCGTGCGATGGTCGAGGTGATCAATCACATCGGCCACGTCATGGGCAAGCGGACCATCGCCGAGTTCGTCGAAACACCGTTGATCGAGCAGGCCTTGCAGGAGATCGGCGTGGATTACGCCCAGGGCTATCTGATTGAACGGCCGCAGGTGTTCACCTGTGACAGTCTGCAGCGCCAACGGATTGCTGCGCGGCCCTTGCTGCATCGGGCGCCAGGTACTTTTCGCTGATAACACGTCCGCAAAATCACAAGGATCAAGGAGCTGAAAGTGATTGATGCATTCGTACGTATCGGGCCCTTGATGGACCCGGCCAGTTACCCCCAGTGGGCCCAGCAACTCATCGAAGATTGCCGTGAAAGCAAGCGCCGGGTGGTCGAGCACGAGTTCTACCAGCGCCTGCGTGATGGCGAGCTGCGCCAGTCGACCATCCGCCAGTACCTGATCGGTGGCTGGCCGGTGGTCGAACAGTTTTCCCTGTACATGGCCCATAACCTGACCAAGACCCGTTATGCCCGCCACCCTGGCGAGGACATGGCGCGGCGCTGGCTGATGCGCAACATCCGCGTCGAGCTCAACCATGCCGACTACTGGGTGAACTGGTGCCATGCCCATGGCGTGCACCTGCACGACCTTCAGGCGCAGGATGTACCGCCAGAGCTGAACGGGCTGAACGACTGGTGCTGGCGCGTCTGCACCACCGAGTCGCTGGCGATTGCCATGGCGGCGACCAACTATGCGATCGAGGGGGCGACGGGTGAGTGGTCGGCAGTGGTGTGCGCCGAGGACACCTATGCCATGGGCTTTCCGGAGGACGTGCGCAAGCGGGCGATGAAGTGGCTGAAGATGCATGCCCAGTATGACGACGCTCACCCGTGGGAGGCGCTGGAGATCATCTGCACGCTGGCGGGCGAGAACCCGACCCTGGGGCTGCGCAACGAGCTGCGCAAGGCGGTCTGCAAGAGCTATGACTGCATGTACCTGTTCCTGGAGCGGTGCATGCAGCTGGAAGGGCGCCAGCAAGGGCGCCTGCGCCCGGCCTTGGCCGCCGGCTGAAATTTCTGGGGCTGCAAGGCAGCCCCGGCAATCTCAAGCCTTACTGGGCGTTCAGCGCCTGCCCGTTCACTGCTTTGCTATCCGGCCCCATCAGGTACAGATAGACCGGCATGATCTCTTCCGGCAGCGGGTTGTTCTGCGGGTTCTCGCTCGGGTACGCCTGGGCCCGCATCGCCGTGCGCGTCGCGCCCGGGTTGATGCTGTTGGAGCGCACCGGCGCCACGCCTTCCAGCTCGTCGGCCAGGGTCTGCATCAGCCCTTCGGTGGCGAACTTGGACACCCCGTAGGCGCCCCAGTAGGCCCGGCCCTTGCGCCCGACGCTGCTGGAGGTGAACACCACCGAGGCATCCTCCGACAGCTTGAGCAGCGGCAGCAGGGTGCTGGTGAGCATGAAGGTGGCATTGACGTTGATGTGCATCACGCGCATGAAGTTGTCCCCCGACAGCTGCTCCAGGGGCGTGCGCGGGCCGATGATCGAGGCGTTGTTGAGCAGGCCGTCGAGGCGGCCGAACTGCTCCTCGATCATCGCCGCCAGCTCGTCGTACTGATGAGGCAGGGCGGTTTCCAGATTGAACGGGATCACCACGGGCTGCGGGTGGCCGGCGGCCTCGATGTGGTCGTAGACCTCGTTGAGGTTGGCTTCGGTCTTGCCCAGCAGCAGCACGGTGGCGCCCAGGGCGGCATAGGCCTTGGCGGCTGCGGCACCGATACCGCGGCCGGCACCGGTGACCAGGATGACGCGGCCGGCGAGCAGGCCGGGGCGGGCGGTGTAGTCGAACATGTCAGGTGTCCTTGTAGAGCCTGGGGGCGATCAGCAACCGCACAGGGCGCTGTCGATCACCTTGCGCAGTTCCAGCGGGTGGTCCACCACCACATCGGCGCCCCAGTTGTTCGGGTTGTCCTCTGGATGAATATAGCCGTAGCGCACCGCAGCCGTACGGGTGCCGGCGTCGCGGCCGGACTCGATGTCGCGCAGGTCGTCGCCGACGAACAGTACGCTGGCCGGGTCCAGGTCCAGGGTCTTGCAGGCGAGGATCAGCGGCTCAGGGTCGGGCTTGCTGTTCTTCACGTGGTCCGGGCAGATCAGCAATGCCGAGCGCTCGGCCAGGCCCAGCTGCTGCATGATCGGTTCGGCGAAGCGCACCGGCTTGTTGGTCACCACGCCCCACAGCAGGTTGCCCTTTTCGATGTCGGCCAGCAGCTCGCCCATGCCGTCGAACAGCTTGCTGTGAACGGCGCAGTCACGCTGGTAGCGCTCGAGGAACTCCAGGCGCAGGGCCTCGAAGCCTTCGGCTTCGGGGGCCATGGCGAAGGTTGCCGCGACCATGGCGCGAGCGCCGCCGGAGATCACGTCGCGGATCAGTTGGTCATCGATGGCCGGCAGGCCGCGCTCGGCGAGCATGGCCTGGCAGATGGCGATGAAGTCCGGCGCCGTGTCGAGCAGGGTGCCGTCCATGTCGAAGAGTACTGCTCGCAAACGCATGCTCATTCCTCGCGCAGGGTCTGGATCATGTAGTTGACGTCAACGTCGCTGCTCAGCTTGTAGTGCTTGGTCAGCGGGTTGTAGGTCAGGCCGATGATGTCCTTGACGGCGAGGCCGGCGACACGGCTCCAGGCGCCGAGCTCGGACGGGCGGATGAATTTCTTGAAGTCGTGGGTGCCGCGCGGCAGCATCTTGAGGATGTACTCGGCGCCGACGATGGCCAGCAGGTAGGCCTTGGGGTTGCGGTTGATGGTCGAGAAGAACACCTGGCCGCCAGGCTTGACCATGCGGTAGCAGGCGCGGATCACCGAGGACGGGTCGGGCACGTGCTCGAGCATCTCCAGGCAGGTGACCACGTCGAACTGCCCGGGCATTTCTTCGGCCAGGGCTTCGGCGGTGATCTGCCGGTACTCGACCTCGACGCCCGACTCCAGCTGGTGCAGCTGGGCAACGGCCAGTGGTGCCTCGCCCATGTCGATGCCGGTGACGTTGGCGCCGCGCAAGGCCATTGCCTCGCTGAGGATGCCGCCGCCGCAGCCGACGTCCAGCACCTTCTTGCCCGCCAGGCCGACGCGCTCGTCGATCCAGTTGACGCGCAGCGGGTTGATGTCGTGCAGCGGCTTGAACTCGCTTTCACGGTCCCACCAGCGGTGGGCCAAGGCTTCGAACTTGGCGATTTCGGCGTGATCGACGTTGCTCATTGAACAATCCTCTGGAACTTGCACTTCAAATGGGGCGCAGTATACCCGAGCGTCTGCGGCCGAGGGTCGCTATAATCGCCGGCTTTTGATATCCGAACGACGGGGAGAGGCGATGCGCGAGCGACTTTTGGCGGCGGAGAAGGTGACCGGGATGCGCTGGCAAGGCGGCGCCCTGCACCTGCTCGACCAGCGCCTGCTGCCGTCGGAAGAGCGCTGGCTGACCTGCGACAATGTCGCGCAGGTGGTGGCGGTGATTCGCGACATGGCCGTGCGTGGCGCCGCAGCCATAGGCATTGCGGCAGCCTATGGGCTGGTCCTGGCGCTGGAAGAGCGCCTGGCCCAGGGCGGCGACTGGGAAATGGACCTGGAAGAGGACTTCCTCAGCCTGGCCGAAGCCCGGCCCACCGCGGCCAACCTGTTCTGGGCGCTGAACCGCATGCGCGAGCGCCTGCTGCGCGTGCGTGGCGAAGACGACGTGCTGGCCGCGTTGGAAGCCGAAGCGATTGCCATTCATGAAAGTGACCGCGAAGCCAACCTGACCATGGCCCAGCATGGCATCGAGCTGATCCGTCGCCATCAGGGCAACGAACAGACCTTGCTGACCTACGGCAACGCCGGCGCCCTGGCCAGCGGCGGTATCGGCACGGCCCTGGGGGTGATTCGCGCCGGATATCTGGAGGGAATGGTCGAGCGGGTGTACGTCGGTGAGACCCGCCCCTGGCTGCAGGGTTCGCGCCTGACGGCCTGGGAGCTGGCCAAAGAGGGCATCCCGGTGACCCTGTGCGCCGACTCGGCGCTGGCCCACCTGATGAAGACCAAGGGGATCACCTGGGTGGTGGTCGGTGCCGACTGTATCGCTGCCAATGGCGATGTGGCGAGCAAGATCGGCACTTATCAGCTGGCTGTCAGTGCCATGCACCATGGCGTGCGTTTCATGGTGGTGGCGCCGAGCACCAGCATCGACCTCAACCTGGCTACCGGCGAGGACATTCCGCTGGAGGAGCGTGAGGCCGATGAGCTGCTGGACTACGCCGGAACCCGTGTGGCGCCGCAGGTCGAGGCATTCAACCCGGTGTTCGACGTGACCCCGGCCGACCTGATCGACGTGATCGTCACCGAGCGCGGCGTCGTCGAGCGGCCGGATACCGCCAAGCTGGCCCAGCTGATGTGCCGCAAGCGGCTGCATTGATCAGAGCGTAGGGCGGGGGATTTTCAGCGCTTGTGAGATCGAGCGCCGCCCGCGCGGCGCATCGCAGGCAAGCCTGCTCCTACATTTGTTTCGGGCCAATTATTCCTGAGGCATTGGCGCGCGCCCCCCCTTGTTTATACGACGCGATTTCGAGCCATGCACCAAGGGCGCGCGCCAATGGCACAGGCTTCACTGGCCCGAAACAAATGTAGGAGCAGGCTTGCCTGCGATGCGCCGCGCGGGCGGCGCTCGATCTCATGGGCGGCACAAAACTCAAGGCGAGCACCCCGGCGCCATATCTCCCCACCGCCCCGCCTTTGTGATAACATCCGGCAGTTTCCAGGACCGCCCACGAAGGCGGCCTTCATTGCGCAGATCCATGCAACAACTCATTGATTTGTCGTAAGTCGTCGCACCCTCATACGCTGCGGCGGCGAGCTTCGTTCGGCCCTTGATGGAGCTGCGAAGTTTCACCAGAAAAAGGAATCAGGCTTCTCATGGGCGAACTGGCCAAAGAAATCCTCCCGGTCAATATCGAAGACGAACTGAGACAGTCTTACCTCGACTACGCGATGAGCGTGATTGTCGGGCGAGCGCTGCCCGATGCGCGTGATGGCTTGAAGCCCGTGCATCGTCGCGTCCTCTATGCAATGAGCGAACTGGGCAACGACTGGAACAAGCCGTACAAGAAATCCGCCCGTGTGGTCGGTGACGTGATCGGTAAGTACCACCCGCACGGCGACACTGCGGTCTACGACACCATCGTGCGTATGGCCCAGCCGTTCTCGCTGCGTTACCTGCTGGTCGACGGCCAGGGCAACTTCGGTTCGGTCGACGGCGACAACGCTGCGGCCATGCGATACACCGAAGTGCGCATGACCAAGCTGGCCCACGAGCTGCTGTCCGACCTGCACAAAGAGACGGTCGACTGGGTGCCCAACTACGATGGCACCGAGCAGATCCCGGCGGTCATGCCGACGCGCATCCCCAACCTGCTGGTCAACGGTTCCAGCGGTATTGCCGTGGGCATGGCGACCAACATCCCGCCACACAACCTCGGTGAAGTCATCGACGGTTGCCTGGCGCTGATCGACAACCCGGAAGTCACCATCGATGAGCTGATGCAGTTCATCCCGGGGCCGGACTTCCCGACTGCGGGCATCATCAACGGCCGCCAGGGCATCATCGAGGCCTACCGTACCGGCCGTGGCCGCATCTACATGCGCGCCCGCTCCGAGATAGAGGACATCGACAAGGTCGGCGGCCGCCAGCAGATCGTCGTCACCGAGCTGCCGTACCAGCTGAACAAGGCCCGCCTGATCGAGAAGATCGCCGAGCTGGTCAAAGAGAAGAAGATCGAAGGCATCACCGAGCTGCGCGACGAGTCCGACAAGGACGGCATGCGCATCGTCATCGAGCTGCGTCGCGGCGAGGTGCCGGAGGTGGTGCTCAACAACCTCTACCAGCAGACCCAGCTGCAGAGCGTGTTCGGCATCAACGTGGTTGCCCTGGTCGACGGTCGCCCGCGCCTGCTCAACCTCAAGGACCTGCTCGAAGCGTTCGTCCGTCACCGCCGCGAAGTGGTGACCCGGCGTACCGTGTTCGAGCTGCGCAAGGCCCGCGAGCGTGGCCATATCCTTGAAGGCCAGGCGGTCGCGCTGTCCAACATCGACCCGGTCATCGCCCTGATCAAGGCCTCGCCGACACCGTCCGAAGCCAAGGAAGCCCTGGTTTCCACGCCGTGGGAATCCAGTGCCGTGCAGGTCATGGTCGAGCGCGCCGGCGCCGACTCCTGCCGCCCTGAAGACCTGCCGGAGCAGTACGGCCTGCGTGAAGGCAAGTATTACCTGTCGCCGGAGCAGGCCCAGGCCATCCTCGACCTGCGTCTGCACCGCCTGACCGGCCTGGAGCACGAGAAGCTGCTGGCCGAGTACCAGGAAATCCTGGAGCAGATCGGCGAGCTGATCCGCATCCTCAGCAGCGCCCAGCGTCTGATGGAAGTGATCCGCGAAGAGCTCGAAGCGATCCGTGCCGAATACGGCGATGCCCGTCGCACCGAAATCCTCGATGCCCGTCACGACCTCAACTACGGCGACATGATCCCGGAAGAAGAGCGCGTGGTGACCATTTCCCATGGCGGCTATGCCAAGACCCAGCCGCTGTCTGCCTACCAGGCTCAGCGCCGTGGCGGCAAGGGCAAGTCGGCCACTGGCGTGAAGGACGAGGACTACATCGAGCACCTGCTGGTCGCCAACAGCCACGCCACCCTGTTGCTGTTCTCCAGCAAGGGCAAGGTGTACTGGCTGAAGACCTACGACATCCCTGAGGCGTCGCGCGCCGCCCGCGGTCGCCCGCTGGTCAACCTGCTGCCGCTGGAGGAGGGTGAGCGCATCACCGCCATGCTGCAGATCGACCTCGAGGCCCTGCAGCAGAACGCTGACCCTGAAGAAGAGCTGGAAGACGGTGACGATGGTGTCATCGAAGGCGAAATCGTCGAAGCGGAAGAAATCGACGAGGAAGACGGCGACACCCCTGAGTGGGTGGCCGAGCCGACCGGCGCCTATATCTTCATGGCCACTGCCTCCGGTACCGTCAAGAAGACCCCGCTGGCACAGTTCGCCCGCCCACGCTCCAGCGGCCTGATCGCCCTGAAGCTGAAGGAAGGCGACACCCTGATCGCTGCGGCAATCACCGACGGCGCGAAGGAAGTCATGATGTTCTCCGACGCCGGCAAGGTGATCCGCTTCGCCGAGAGCGTGGTTCGCGAAATGGGCCGTACTGCCCGTGGCGTACGTGGCATGAAGCTGGGCAAGGGTCAGCGGATCATTTCGATGCTGATCCCGGAATCCGGCGCGCAGATCCTCACCGCTTCCGAGCGTGGCTTCGGCAAGCGCACCCCGCTGTCCAAGTTCCCGCGTCGCGGGCGTGGCGGCCAGGGCGTGATCGCCATGGGCACCAAGGGGCGCAATGGTCTGCTGATCGGCGCCATCCAGGTGCAGGAAGGCGAGGAGATCATGCTGATTTCCGATCAGGGCACCCTGGTGCGCACACGGGTCGGTGAAGTGTCGAGCCTGGGCCGAAACACCCAGGGCGTGACCCTGATCAAGCTGGCCACCGACGAAACGCTGGTGGGCCTGGAGCGTATCCAGGAGCCATCCGAGGACGAGCTCGATGATGTGATCGAGACGGACGAGGAGGGCGTCGAGGCCGATGCGCCGGATGATGAAGCTGCGGGCGCCGAAGAGGCGACCCAGGAATAAGCAAGCGTGAAACCCGAGCGGGGCGACCAAGGTCGCCCCGTTTGACTGATAAGAGCAGAGCGAGAGTGGATGTGAGCAAACGAGCCTTTAACTTCTGCGCAGGCCCTGCCGCGCTTCCTGACGCTGTGTTGCAGCGCGCCCAGGCCGAAATGCTGGACTGGCACGGCAAGGGCTTGTCGGTGATGGAGATGAGCCATCGCAGCGATGATTACGTGGCCATCGCCGAAAAGGCCGAGCAGGACCTGCGTGACCTGCTGTCCGTCCCCTCCAACTACAAGGTCCTGTTCCTGCAGGGCGGTGCCAGCCAGCAGTTCGCTGAAATTCCGCTGAACCTGCTGCCGGAAAACGGCACTGCCGACTACGTCGAAACCGGTATCTGGTCGAAAAAGGCCATCGAGGAAGCGCGTCGCTTCGGCACCGTCAACGTTGCCGCCAGCGCCAAGCCCTACGATTACCTGGCCATCCCAGGCCAGAACGAGTGGAAGCTGACCAAGAACGCCGCCTACGTCCACTATGCGTCCAACGAGACCATCGGTGGCCTGCAGTTCGACTGGGTTCCAGAAACCGGCGACGTCCCGCTGGTGGTCGACATGTCCTCTGACATTCTCTCGCGCCCGATCGACGTCTCGCAGTACGGCATGATCTACGCCGGCGCACAGAAGAACATCGGCCCGAGCGGCCTGGTGGTGGTGATCGTCCGTGAAGACCTGATCGGCCGCGCCCGCAGCAGCTGCCCGACCATGCTCGATTACAAGGTCGCGGCCGACAACGGCTCGATGTACAACACTCCGGCCACCTATTCCTGGTACCTCTCGGGCCTGGTGTTCGAATGGCTCAAGGAGCAGGGTGGCGTCGAGGCCATGGAGCAGCGCAACCGTGCCAAGAAGGACCGTCTGTACGGCTTCATCGACGCCAGCGAGTTCTACACCAACCCGATCAGCCACAATGCCCGTTCGTGGATGAACGTGCCGTTCCGGCTGGCTGACGAGCGCCTGGACAAGGCCTTCCTGGCCGGTGCCGACGCCCGTGGCCTGCTCAACCTCAAGGGTCACCGCTCGGTCGGTGGCATGCGCGCCTCGATCTACAATGCCCTGGGCCTGGAAGCGGTTGAAGGCCTGGTTGCCTACATGGCTGAATTCGAGAAGGAGCACGGCTGATGTCCGAACAGGAACTCAAAGCCCTGCGCGTACGCATCGACAGCCTCGACGAGAAGATCCTCGAGCTGATCAGCGATCGCGCCCGCTGCGCCGAAGAAGTGGCGCGGGTCAAGACGGCCTCCCTGGCCGAAGGCGAAAAGCCGGTGTTCTACCGCCCCGAGCGCGAAGCTGCCGTGCTCAAGCGTGTGATGGAGCGCAACAAGGGCCCGCTGGGCAACGAAGAGATGGCGCGCCTGTTCCGCGAAATCATGTCGTCCTGCCTGGCCCTGGAAGAGCCGCTCAAGGTCGCCTACCTCGGCCCTGAAGGCACCTTCACCCAGGCTGCGGCCATGAAGCACTTCGGCCACGCGGTGGTCAGCCGCCCGATGGCGGCCATCGACGAAGTGTTCCGCGAGGTGGCGGCCGGTGCCGTCAACTTCGGCGTGGTGCCGGTGGAAAACTCCACCGAGGGCGCGGTCAGCCACACCCTGGACAGCTTCCTCGAGCACGACATGGTGATCTGCGGTGAAGTCGAGCTGCGCATTCACCATCACCTGCTGGTGGGCGAGAACACCAAGACCAACAGCATCACCCGCATCTACTCCCACGCCCAGTCGCTGGCCCAGTGCCGCAAGTGGCTGGACGCGCACTACCCGAACGTCGAGCGCGTTGCTGTTTCGAGCAACGCCGAGGCGGCCAAGCGGGTCAAGGGCGAGTGGAACTCGGCGGCGATCGCCGGCGACATGGCGGCCAACCTGTATGGCCTGACTCGCCTGGCCGAGAAGATCGAAGACCGCCCGGACAACTCCACGCGCTTCCTGATGATCGGCCAGCAGGAAGTGCCGCCGACCGGCGACGACAAGACCTCGATCATCGTCTCGATGAGCAACAAGCCAGGTGCGCTGCACGAGCTGCTGGTGCCGTTCCACGAGAACGGCATCGACCTGACCCGTATCGAAACCCGGCCATCGCGCAGCGGCAAGTGGACCTACGTGTTCTTCATCGACTTCGTCGGCCATCACCGCGACCCGCTGATCAAGGCGGTGCTGGAGAAGATCAGCCAGGAGGCCGTGGCGCTGAAGGTGCTGGGTTCCTATCCAAAGGCAGTGCTTTGATCTGAGATTGTCGGGGGCCGATTCGCGGCCCCCTGTGGGAGCCGCGCTTGCCGGCGATGGCCTGCAAAGCAGGCCCCTGCAGTCTTACAGGCTGCCTAGATTTCTGAACAGGGTTCGCACCAGTGGTAAATGCAGCAAAAACCAAACCCGCGCCAATCATCAATCGCCTGGTCGTGGTCGGCCTCGGCCTGATCGGCGGCTCCTTCGCCAAGGGCCTGCGTGAAAGCGGCCTGTGCCGCGAAGTGGTCGGTGTCGATCTGGATGCCCCATCGCGCAAGCTGGCCGTGGAGCTGGGCGTTGTCGACCGCTGCGAAGCCGATCTCGCCGCTGCCTGCATCGGCGCCGATGTCATCCAGCTTGCCGTGCCGATCCTGGCCATGGAAAAGGTTCTGGCCCGCCTGGCCCAGCTCGACCTTGGCGACGCGATCATCACCGACGTCGGCAGTGCGAAGGGTAACGTCGTGCGTGAGGCGCGCGCCGTCTTCGGTGAGCGCCTGCCACGCTTCGTGCCCGGCCACCCGATCGCCGGTTCCGAGCAGAGCGGAGTAGAGGCCTCCAACGCCACCCTGTTCCGTCGGCACAAGGTCATCCTCACGCCGCTGGAAGAGACCGACCCCGCCGCCCTGGCTTTGGTCGATCGCCTGTGGCGCGCGCTGGGTGCCGATGTCGAGCACATGCCGGTGGAGCGCCACGACGAAGTACTGGCAGCCACCAGCCACCTGCCGCACCTGCTGGCCTTTGGCTTGGTCGATTCGCTTGCCAAGCGCAATGAAAACCTCGACATCTTCCGGTACGCTGCGGGAGGTTTCCGCGATTTCACGCGAATCGCCGGTAGCGACCCGACCATGTGGCACGACATCTTCCTCGCCAACCGCGAGGCTGTCCTGCGCACCCTGGACACATTTCGCAGCGACCTCGACGCCTTGCGCGACGCGGTTGATGCTGGGGACGGGCACCAGCTGCTGGGTGTTTTCACCCGTGCACGCGTTGCCCGCGAGCATTTCAGTAAAATCCTGGCCCGCCGGGCCTATGTGGACGCTATGAACGCCAACGATCTGATTTTCCTGGCCCAACCGGGTGGCCGCCTGACCGGGCGAATCCGCGTACCGGGCGACAAGTCGATTTCCCACCGTTCGATCATGCTCGGCTCGCTGGCCGAAGGCACGACCGAAGTCGAAGGTTTCCTCGAAGGCGAGGACGCCCTGGCGACCCTGCAGGCATTCCGCGACATGGGTGTGGTCATCGAAGGCCCGAACCATGGTCGCGTGACCATCCATGGCGTCGGCCTGCACGGCCTCAAGCCGCCACCCGGCCCACTGTACGTCGGCAACTCCGGTACCTCGATGCGCCTGCTTTCCGGCCTGCTGGCCGGTCAGCCGTTCGATGTCACCATGACCGGCGACGCTTCGCTGTCCAAGCGCCCGATGAACCGCGTGGCCAACCCGCTGCGCGAGATGGGCGCCGTGGTCGAGACGGGGCCGGACGGCCGTCCGCCGCTGACCATCCGTGGTGGCAGCAAGCTGAAAGCGCTGACCTACACGCTGCCGATGGCCAGTGCCCAGGTCAAATCCTGCCTGCTGCTGGCGGGCCTGTACGCCGAAGGCAAGACCACCGTCACCGAGCCGGCACCGACCCGTGACCACACCGAGCGCATGCTGCGCGGCTTCGGCTACTCGGTCGAAAGCAATGGCCCGGTCGCCTCGCTGCAGTCCGGCGGCAAGCTCACCGCCACCCGTATCGAAGTGCCGGCAGACATCTCGTCTGCAGCCTTCTTCCTGGTGGCCGCATCGATCGCCGAAGGCTCCGAGCTGGTGCTCGAGCACGTCGGCATCAACCCGACCCGTACTGGCGTGATCGACATCCTGCGCCTGATGGGCGGTGACATCACCCTGGAGAACCAGCGTGAAGTCGGCGGCGAGCCTGTGGCCGACCTGCGCGTACGGGGTGCCAAGCTCAAGGGTATCGACATCCCTGAAGCGCTGGTGCCACTGGCGATCGACGAATTCCCGGTGCTGTTCGTGGCCGCCGCCTGCGCCGAAGGGCGTACCGTGCTGCGTGGCGCCGAAGAGCTGCGGGTCAAGGAGTCCGACCGCATCCAGGTCATGGCCGACGGCCTGATTACCCTGGGCATCAAATGCGAGCCGACCCCGGACGGCATCATCATTGATGGCGGGCAGATCGGCGGCGGCGAAGTGCACGGTCACGGGGACCACCGTATCGCCATGGCCTTCAGCGTTGCTTCGCTGCGTGCCAATGCGCCGATTCGCATCCATGACTGCGCCAACGTCGCCACCTCGTTCCCGAACTTCCTCAAGCTGTGCGCCGATGTCGGTATTCGCGTCGCCGAAGAGGGCAAGTCGTGAATTCGCAAGCGCCGGTCATCACCATCGACGGCCCGAGCGGCTCGGGCAAGGGCACCGTTGCCGGCATCCTCGCTCGCGAGCTGGGCTGGAAGCTGCTGGACTCCGGCGCGCTGTACCGCTTGCTGGCGTTCAATGCCAGCAATCATGGCGTCGACCTGACCAACGAAGAGCTGCTCAAGGCCCTGGCCGCCCATCTGGATGTGCAGTTCATCGCCGCCGAGCCGGGTAAGCTTCAGCAAATCATTCTCGAAGGCGAGGACGTCAGTAACGTCATCCGTACCGAGACGGTCGGTGCCGGAGCCTCGATGGTTGCCTCGCTGCCGGCGGTGCGTGAAGCGCTGCTGCAGCGTCAGCGCGCTTTCCGCGAAGCGCCAGGGCTGATTGCCGACGGTCGCGACATGGGTACCGTGGTGTTCCCGGACGCGCCGTTGAAGGTCTTCCTCACCGCCAGCGCCGAAGAGCGTGCCCGCCGCCGCTACCTGCAGTTGAAGGGCAAGGGTGAAGATGTTAGTCTGTCGAGTCTGCTAGATGAGATTCGTGCGCGTGATGAGCGTGACACCCAGCGTGCAGTGGCCCCGCTGAAACCAGCGGCCGATGCCATTCAGCTGGACTCTACCGAGTTGTCCATCGAGCAGGTGCTGCAACGTATCAGGAGCGAGCTCGCCCAGCGCGACTTGGTCTGATAGCCAGGAGAGCAGGCAGGGGCACCAGTCAACGTCCTGCCGGCTTTCCTTTACTTAAAACAAACCCACATTGTCTGGAATGTGGCGAGGGGCGTCTGTTTCGCCCGAATCTACAGGAATTAAAATGAGCGAAAGCTTTGCAGAACTCTTTGAAGAAAGCCTGAAAACCCTCAATCTTCAGCCGGGTGCCATCATCTCCGGTATCGTTGTCGACATCGACGGCGACTGGGTTACCGTACACGCTGGCCTGAAGTCCGAGGGCGTCATCCCGCTCGAGCAGTTCTACAACGAAGCTGGCGAGCTGACCATCAAGGTCGGTGACGAAGTTCACGTTGCGCTGGACGCGGTCGAAGACGGCTTTGGCGAAACCAAACTGTCCCGTGAAAAAGCCAAGCGCGCCGAGTGCTGGATTGTTCTGGAAGCAGCTTTCGCCGCCGAAGAAGTGGTCAAGGGCGTTATCAACGGTAAGGTTAAGGGCGGCTTCACTGTCGACGTTAACGGCATCCGTGCGTTCCTGCCGGGCTCCCTGGTTGATGTCCGCCCAGTGCGCGACACCACCCACCTGGAAGGCAAAGAGCTGGAATTCAAGGTCATCAAGCTGGACCAGAAGCGCAACAACGTTGTCGTTTCCCGTCGCAGCGTGCTGGAAGCCGAGAACTCCGCCGAGCGCGAAGCCCTGCTGGAAACCCTGCAGGAAGGCCAGCAAGTCAAAGGTATCGTCAAGAACCTCACCGACTACGGCGCATTCGTGGACCTGGGCGGTATCGACGGCCTGCTGCACATCACCGACATGGCCTGGAAGCGCATCAAGCACCCATCGGAAATCGTTAACGTTGGCGACGAAGTCGACGTACGCGTTCTGAAGTTCGACCGTGAGCGCAACCGCGTTTCCCTGGGTCTGAAGCAGATGGGCGAAGATCCGTGGGTCGCTATCACTGCACGTTACCCAGAAGGTACCCGTGTACAGGCTCGCGTTACCAACCTGACCGACTACGGCTGCTTCGCTGAGCTGGAAGAAGGCGTTGAAGGTCTGGTACACGTTTCCGAAATGGACTGGACCAACAAGAACATCCACCCGTCGAAAGTCGTTCAGGTTGGCGACGAAGTGGAAGTCATGGTTCTGGACATCGACGAAGAGCGTCGTCGTATCTCCCTGGGCATCAAGCAGTGCAAGTCCAACCCATGGGAAGACTTCTCCGGCCAGTTCAACAAGGGTGACAAGATCACCGGTACCATCAAGTCGATCACCGACTTCGGTATCTTCATCGGTCTGGACGGCGGCATCGACGGCCTGGTTCACCTGTCCGACATCTCCTGGAACGAAACCGGCGAAGAAGCCGTACGTCGTTTCAAGAAGGGCGACGAGCTGGAAACCGTCATCCTGTCGGTTGACCCAGAGCGCGAGCGCATCTCCCTGGGCATCAAGCAGCTGGAAGACGATCCGTTCTCCAACTTCGTTGCTGTCAACGACAAGGGCGCTATCGTCAAGGGCATCGTGAAAGAAGTTGACGCCAAAGGCGCCATCGTCACCCTGGCCGACGACATCGAAGCCACTCTGAAAGCTTCCGAAATCAGCCGTGACCGCGTTGAAGACGCGCGTAACGTCCTGAAAGAAGGCGAAGAGATCGAAGCCAAGATCATCAGCGTTGACCGCAAATCGCGCGTCATCAGCCTGTCGATCAAGTCGAAAGACGACGCTGAAGAGCGTGAAGCCATCCAGAGCCTGAAAAACGCTCCGGAAGCGGCTGCCGATACCACCATGGCTGCGCTGCTGCGCGAAGCAATGGCCAAGCAGAACTGAGTTCTGTTTGATCGGTAAAAAGGGGTGGCCTTCGGGCCACCCTTTTTTATGCCCGGATTTCTATCCAGGACTTGCGCGGCCCCTGTAGGTGCTGGCTTGTCCATGATGGGGGTGAGGAAAGTCTTGTCCCAAGGGGCTTATTTCCTAACACTCCAATCTTGAATTTTTTTATTAAGTCAAGAACCGCCCTGTTCAAATCCCTCCGAGCGTGCTACAAACTGATTAAGCAATGATCTAGCTGCTTGATAACGAAGGGAAAAATATGACGAAGTCGGAGCTGATCGAACGTATTGTCACCCATCAGGGGCTGCTCTCGTCCAAAGACGTGGAGCTGGCCATCAAGACAATGCTTGAACAGATGTCCCAATGCCTGGCCACTGGCGATCGCATCGAGATCCGTGGTTTTGGCAGTTTTTCCTTGCACTATCGCGCACCGCGAGTCGGTCGCAATCCCAAGACCGGCCAGTCAGTCGAGCTCGAAGGCAAGTTCGTGCCGCATTTCAAGCCGGGCAAAGAGCTGCGCGACCGGGTCAATGAAGAAGAGCATGAGCACCCTTGAGCTTTGAAGAAGGAGCTATCTGATGCGTAATCTCAAGCGCGCCTTGGCGGCGTTGTTCGTGCTGCTGTTGGCGGCTGTGGTGCTGTTCTTCGTATTGGAGAACCAGCAGGCAGTGGCACTGGTATTGTTTGGCTGGTCAGCTCCAGCCATGCCGGTCGCTGTGCCCGTGCTGGCTGCCTTGGTCGTTGGCCTGGCGGTTGGGCCGCTGCTGGGGGCCTACGGTGTGCAACGCAGCAAGCGCAAGATTCGCGCATCGGCACGTCAAGCGGCACTGAGCGGAAGCTGATGAATACTCCTACATATATGTAGGAGTGTCTCACCTATGCGTGCGCACGCCGAAATGAAGTAATAGGCGCTTCATTTTCGGCCTTGGCGAGTGTGCAGCAGTATGGAATTTCCCGCCTTTTCCCATCATGGTGGCACCCGGAGCGTAACCGGTTCATGCCATCAGCTTCATCTCGACCCAACTACCAGCTTGTTGATCGATTGTGGTCTCGAGCAAGGGTGCGAGGTCTCTACAGGCGCGGAGTTTGCGCCTATCGGCTTTGATATCGGCGGTATCCAGGCGCTCGTCATTACCCATGTCCATATTGACCATGTCGGTCGAATCCCGGCACTGCTGGCCGCCGGTTTCCGTGGGCCCATCCTCTGTAGCGAGCCTTCGGCCAGGCTCTTGCCGCTGGTGCTGGAGGATGCCTACAAACTGGGTATCAGTGCTGATCCAGTCCAGGTCGACCGCTACCTGGCACTGTTGCAGCGTCTCATCGTTCCGCTTCCCTATGAGCAGTGGCATTGTGTTCTCGAGCGGGGCGATGCTGCCTGTTCCATTCGCCTGCAGCGTGCTGGCCATCTGCTTGGCTCCGCGTATGTGGAGTGCGATGTGCGCGTCGAGGGTGCTGAAGCCAGTTCACGTATCGTGTTTTCGGGCGACCTAGGGGCGCCAGGTAATCCGTTGCTGCGACCTGTTCGGCCGCCAGAGCGGGCCGATATCCTGGTGCTGGAGAGCACTTACGGTGACCGGCTGCATTCAGGTCGCAGCGACCGTCAGCAGCGTCTGGAGGCAGTGATTGATCGGGCGCTGGCAGATAACGGCACTATCCTGATACCGGCGTTCAGTCTGGGGCGTACCCAGGAGCTGCTATACGAAATCGAAGATATCCTCTATCGCAAGTCGCTGGTCAAAGAAGCTCCTCAGGCTTCTTGTCATGATCCCTTGCAGGCGATCGACTGGTCGCGGTTGCCGGTCATTCTCGACTCACCGCTGGCCCAGCAAATCACGCAGGCCTATCGCGAACTGCATGAATACTGGAATTGTGAGGCCCAGAAGCGCCTGAGCGAGGGCAGGGCGCCGTTTGGGTTTGCTCAGCTGGTGTGCGTGGACACCCATGCAAAGCATCAGAAGGTAGTCAACTATCTCAAGAGCACCGGGCGACCGGCGATCGTAATTGCCGGTAACGGTATGTGTTCGGGTGGACGGATCGTCAACTACCTCAAGGCGATGCTGGGTGATCCTCGGCACGAGGTAGTGTTCGTCGGGTACCAGGCGAAGGGGACGCCGGGGGCAGTGATACAGGCGAGCGAGGGTGCGCAAGGGCTTGTACAGCTGGATCTGGATGGGTGCATGTTTGAAGTTCGCCTGAAGGTACTGTCAGCCCCAGGTTACTCAGCCCATGCAGACCAAAAGGGCCTGATTGATTTTGCGATGGGCGGCGACGGCTCCACGCCTAGGATTTTACTTGTGCATGGTGAGCGGCAGGCGAAAGATGCACTCGCCTCCACGCTGCGTGCTAGAGCGCGAGCGCTAGGTGTCAGGTTGAAGGTCGAAATTCCCTGAGTATAGTTAGTAGGCTAACGGACTGGTCTGATATCTGAAGTTATCGTAAGCGCCTCTTGCAGCGCATTAACAGGTGGCTCATGCTGCGCAGCGGGTTAGGTGGGATAACTGATATTGATTCTCAGCATTCGGATGGGAACTTGTTCGGTGGATGCTCATCTGATTCAAAATGTGGCTTCGGTATGCCGTGCTGGCAGATTAGTGGCTAAAATGTCGCGGCGTTGAGCCTCAGGCTGAACGTTCGGGGTCAGCTGGTTGGAATGCACTGCTGTTTAGAGGATTCGCCTCTGCCTGTTGTGGAATTCCATGGTTTGCTAATGCGCGTCGACGAACTCAAGGATCAGTAGAGTACATGTCAACAGATCAAGTACGCTTGAAAAGCAATAATGACGAAGTAGATTTGTCCGAGTTGGTTCGCGAATTATGGAAAGGCCGTTTTTTGATTCTTTCCATTGCCTTGATATTTCTATTGGTTGCTGCCGTTTATGTTTATATCAAGGCGCCACAATATGAGGTCAAGGCCACAGTGCGCGCCCCTTCGCAGGAAGATATCGCTGCTCTGAATATCGGTCGTGGTGACAAAAGCGGCCTGAAGCTGCTGGAAACAAAAGACGTATACGCCGTCTACCTGCGTAATTTGCAGTCAGAGTCCATTCGTCGCAAGTTCTTTGAAGATGTCTACGTGCCCGCCATGAAGGCGGAGGGTCGTGAAGTCGGCAGTGATCTTACGTACAGGCAGTTCAGCAATGACGTGCGTATAGAGAGTGCAGATGCCAGTCTTTCCGCGCGCGCCAGCATCACCTTGTTGGCGTACCAGCCTCAAACGGCTGTCTATTGGGTTCAGCTCTACTCGAACCTTGCCGCAGCGCAGGCCGCCCGCCAACTGATTGACGATGTTCGCAGCGACGCCGAGGTCAAGGCGAGCGGCCTGGAGCAGCAAATCGGAATCGACAGGGACAGTGCGCGCAGGCAGCGTGAAGACAAAATTATTCAACTGAAGGAAGCCCTTCAGATTGCCCGGGCCGTTGGCCTGGAAAAGCCACCTTTCATTTCCGCAAGCCTGGCATCGGAGTTATCCTCGGAGATCAGTGGTGGTTTGGCTTACATGCGCGGCAGCAAGGCGCTCGAGGCTGAGATCGCCACGCTCGAGGGGCGGGTCAGCGACGACCCTTACATTCCCGGACTGCGCCAGAAGCAGGCTGATCTGACCTTCTATCGCAAGCTGAGTATCGACCGCTCCGCAGTGGAGGTCTACCAACTGGACGGGGAAGTCACGCTTCCAGATCGTCCAGCCAAACCCCAGGTCGTCCTGATTCTATTGGCGGCAGTACTGCTTGGCGTGTTGGTGGGGTTGGTTCTTGTCTTTGCGCGCAAGCTGCTCAAAGACGCCGGGGAGTGACGAGGGTGCGTTGGTTGGGTTGAGGTCCGCGCCCTGGTGCGGGCACGTTATTAGTCGAAGGGATAGAATTGAATGGCCTACCTCAGTGAGGAACAGCTTCTGGCCATGGGCTTCAAGAAGCTGGGCAAGAACGTAAGGATCAGCGACAAGGCGGCCATCTACAACCCAGAGCAGATGGAGCTGGGGGATCATGTCAGGATCGACGACTTTTGCGTCGTCTCCGGCAACATCCGCTTTGGCCGTTTCATTCATGTCACGCCGATGTGCCTGGTGGCGGGCGGCGTTCCAGGCATCATACTGGACGATTTCTGCACCTTGGCATATGGCGTCAAGGTGTTTTCCCAGTCGGACGATTACAGTGGTGAAACGCTGGTGAACTCCAATATTCCCAAGCGTTTCAAGAACGAAAAATTCGCAGCGGTGCACCTGCATCGGCAGGTCATTGTTGGCGCTGGCGCGGTCATCATGCCAGGTGTGGATGTAGCGGAGGGTTGTGCTATCGGGGCCATGGCTCTGGTAACCCGCTCGACTCAGGCATGGGGCATCTATGCAGGCGCGCCAGCCGTGCGGCTGAAGGAACGCAGCCGTGATTTACTGAGCCTGGAAAAACAGTTCCTCGAAGAGTTTGAAAAATGATCCCATTCAACAAACCGCCCTATACGGGTAATGAAGATGCTCACGTGCTGGCTGCTATGCGCAGTGACAAGATTTCCGGTGATGGTGCCTATGGCTATCGCTGCCAGCAGTGGTTCGAAGACCGCTTCTCTTGTATCAAGACGCTACTGACGCCATCTTGCACCCAGGCGTTGGAGATGGCTGCCATTCTGTTGGATATCAAGCCAGGCGATGAAGTGATCATGCCAAGCTACACGTTCGTCAGTACAGCGAACGCGTTCGTCCTGCGTGGTGCGACCATCGTTTTCGTCGATGTACGTCCTGATACCATGAATATCGATGAGAACCTGATCGAGGCCGCCGTCACCGAACGGACCCGGGCCATCGTTCCAGTTCATTACGCCGGTGTCGCCTGTGAGATGGATACCATCATGGCAATTGCCGAGCGCCATGGGTTGTTCGTGGTGGAAGATGCTGCCCAAGGAATGATGTCGACCTACAAGGGCAAACCGTTGGGTACGATCGGTCACATGGGCGCATTCAGCTTCCATGAGACCAAGAACTACACCAGTGGTGGCGAAGGTGGCCTGCTGTTGATCAATGACCAGCAATTTGTCAACCGCGCTGAAATTATTCGTGAAAAAGGTACCAATCGCTCGCAGTTCTTCCGCGGGATGGTGGATAAATACACTTGGATCGACGTTGGCAGCAGCTATCTGCCTAGCGAGCTGCAGGCGGCCTACCTTTACGGCCAGTTGGAGAAAGCGCAAGAGATCAATCACGCCCGCTTGTCCATCTGGAACCGCTACTACAAGGCGCTGAAGCCACTTGCTGATCGTGGCTTGATCGATTTGCCGCAAGTTCCTGTCGATTGTGTGGCCAACGGCCACATGTTCTACCTCAAAGTGTCGGGGCTCGAACAACGTACGCACGTTCTGGAAACCTTGCGGGGCAATGGCATCGGTGCCGTGTTCCACTATATTCCGCTGCACTCGGCCCCGGCCGGTCGTGAGTTAGGGCGGCTGCACGGTGAGGATGTGCACACCAGTCGGGAAAGCGAGCGTCTGTTCCGCCTGCCATTGTGGTTGGCCATGACCCAGCAGGATGTCGATCAGGTAATTCAAGCGGTGATCGATGCAATCGACGTCCGATAACGCGAACGGTGGTGTGGCCGAAAGAAGAAAAGGACGCAGTGGGCTGTTGTTGAGCGCCGCTTTGACGACTTCGGCCCACTTATCCAAGATCGCCGTTGGCTTCCTGCTGCTAAAACTGGTCGCAGTCTATCTGGGCGTCGAGGGGATGGGGCGGCTCGGCAACTTCATGAGTGCTGTGCTCTTCCTGTCGTTGCTGGCAGGTGGCGGGATTCAGAACGGTATCATCAAGTATGTGGCCGAGTACAAGGCTCGGCCGAGGGCGTTGCTACGTTTTCTCGCCGATGCCAGGGCATACTCGCTGGGCTTTTGCGTGCTGATTCTGATTGCTGCCTTGGCTTTTAATGTTCCATTGGCCCACTTTCTCATGGGCGAAGGCGGCTATGGCTGGTTGGTCATCGTGCTGGGGTTGGCCCAGTTCGGATTTGCATTCAGCAACATTGTAAATGGTGCGGCAAATGGCTTGCATCAGACCAAGGTCTACGCAGCCATCCAAATCATCGGCAACCTGTTCACCTTGCCGATTGCCTGGTGGCTTATCAGTCATCATGGGCTGGCTGGCGCGGCGCTGGCGATGGTCACCTTCTACCTATCGTACAGTCTTCCTGCGCTCTATTTTCATGGGCGATCCCGGCTTCGTCGCAGCGTGCGCTGGCAGAAGTTCAGTTGGCAAAGGCTGAGCAGGCTAGGGGGCTTTACCCTGATGGCTATCGTCGGCTCGATTAGCGTTCCGCTTGTTGAAATTGTTGTTCGGCAGTTGCTGACCGGGACGGTCGGGCTCGAAGCAGCGGGGTTGTGGCAGGCCTCGATCAAGCTTTCCAGTGCCTACATGGGCTTTTTCGTTGTGTTCCTGGCGGCCTACTTCATGCCGATCGTGTCGGCTCAGCAAGACCGTGCGCGGATTGCAGGCACCGTGCGTAAATTCATGATGTTGGTAATGGGGCTTTTCTTGGCGGGAGCCTCGGTGTTCTACCTGTTGCGCGAGTATTTTATTCCGCTGCTGCTATCTCAAGAATTTTCCGGGCTGACAGACTTCATACAGTACCAGCTGATCGGCGATTTCCTTCGTATTGCTACATATGTCATTGGCTTCGTCGTGGTGGCGAAGGCGGCCACTCGACTGTATGTGGTACTGGAGATTGGCCAGGGCGTGTTGTTCTGTCTGTTCAGTGTCCTGGCCTTGCACCGTGGTTGGGGGCTGCAGGGTGTGTTCATGGCGCATGTGGCCATGAATGTCATTTACTTCCTGACCTCCGTGATTGGTTTCTATTTCTACTCCAGAAGGACCGTGTGATGTTGACAGCGACTGTCGTCGTTTCATGCTACAACCAGGAAAACTACATTGAAGAGTGCCTGGACAGCATCCTTGGGCAGGACATCAACTTCCCTTGTGAAGTGATCGTGTCGGACGATTGCTCGCCGGACAATACCCAGGCAGTTATCCGCCGCTATGCCGAAGCGCACCCTGATCGCCTGACCTTGATGCTGCGAGACAAGAACGTTGGTGCCGCACTCAATTATCACGGTGTGCATGCCATGGCCAAGGGCGATATCGTCTTCCATTTCGATGGTGATGACGTGATGATGCCAGGCAAGCTGCAGGAACAATATGATCTGTTCGTGGCGAATCCGGATGTCAATATCGTCTTCCATAAGGCCATTTATTTTTCGGATGACCGCAGTTACCAGTCGATGACGGTCTACCCCGGAGATCAAGCGCCCTACCATACGTTTTTTGATTTGCGCCAGCTCGCCCGCTGGGGTGCCACCTGTGTACACAGTTCCTATGCATATCGCCGATCATCGCGTCAAGCAAAGATCGAGCGTGAGTTCATGGAGTGGTTCTTTGCGATGGACTCTCTTATCCGGGGTGGGCGCGGTGTCTACATCAACAAACCTTTGGTGATGTACCGTAGTAATCCGGGGAACGGCTCTTATCTGTCTACGCTTAATGGGCGAAAGAAATCCTACACCATATTCTTCGGAGATCTGTTTCAATATTTTTCAGCTTACCCGTGGTTGCGCAGCGACCTTTACGCCAACTTCTTGATTACTGTGCTGGCCATGTTGCGCTCTACGCGGACATTGTCGATGAGGAATTTCAAGTTTCTGCTGAAAAACATCATCTATTTCCGGCCGGCCAAATTCCTTGAAACAGCTCGCATCAGGAAGATGGTCGGGCCCGCCCAGAAAAACCGCTAAGCAACCTGATGACTGGTGTCGAGAAGGAATTCAAATGATTTACCTGGCACTTTACAGCGACTATTTCTTCATGATGCTGATGTCGTTGTTGGTGTTCGCCTGCGCAAAATTCATGCTGCGCAAGACGCATTCCTTCAGTGTTGTGCTGCTTGTCGAATTCGCGTTGGTGGCTGCAGTGGTGTTGGTCGCCGCGTGGGGGATCAGCGAGCGCCCTGGAAATATCGAGGGGGATACGGCGGTATATCTCAACTTCTTCGATACCATCCGCGCGGGAGGTGATAACCCGTTTGCTACCTTTGAGCCGGGCTTTATCTGGCTGACCTCGGCGTTTGCATGGCTCGGGCTGGACGCGCGTGCACTGTTTTTTCTGGTCCCGGTGGTCGTTGCGGCGGGCTACCATCACCTGGCTTCGCGAGTTTTCGGCCCGCGTTCATCGATGACCGTGTTGGTGTTCGCGTTGATATTGGTCTATCCATTTTTCCTCTCGCTGACTGCCAACGTCATACGCCAGGGGTTGGGGATGGCGCTGGTGTTCTATGCCGTGGCCAAGCTGGTAGAAGAGCGTCCCCTGAGAGCGCAGCTGGGTGGTGTGACGGCGCTGTTGTTCCATCGTTCAACGGTAATTTTACTTCCTTGGTTGTTTTTCAGGCGCACCTGCCAACGCATTCCATTGTGGTTGATATTGCTGATCTGGGTAGGTGTATCATTGTCCTCCTACTTCAGCATGTTCAAAATACTCGCAACGCTGGTGTTCGATCGGCTCGCGGCGTTCGGGCTTTCCGTCAACTACAGCGATACCAGTTATATCGACTACATGACGGGTTTTCGTTGGAGTTTCTGGCTATTTTCCTCCATTTCGATCGCATTGCTGTGCCTGCTCAGGTTGCTGGGGTTTTATTATGAGCGCGCGGCTGTCGTATTCAAGCTGTCCTGTTATTTTGGTATCGTGCATATTCTGACGTTTGACCTTGCCTATAATGACCGTTTCGGGCTTTATGCCTGGATGCTGTACCCCATCCAGGTGCTCTACCTGAGTCGATGCATGCTGATCCGGCTGAGTCAACCGGTCTTGTCAGAATCTGGGGAGCATGTTTCTTAACTCACGCGCATTTGTACTAGCTGGTTAAGCCAGCCAGCAGGTTAACCTTGTTTTCATCCCGCGAGGCAAATTCATGAGAGTAGGCGTTACTGGCGCCAGTGGATTCATTGGCAAGTTGTTGTGCCAGGCCTTGCTGGCCCGTGGTGATCAGGTCGTGGTGCTGAGCCGTCGCGATGAATTGAATATTCCCGGCGTCCTTGTGTGCAAAGGGGATCTGACTGCGGGGCCGGACAGCCTTGCCGCTTTCGTCGAAGGCCTCGAAGTCATTTACCACTGTGCGGGGGAGCTGAAGAACCAGGCATTGATGTATCCGCTGCATGTGGAGGGCACCCGTGCGCTTTTGGCAGCAGCTTGCGCGAGCATCCAGCGAACCGGGCGTACGTTGCATTGGGTTCAGTTGAGCAGTGTCGGTGCCTACGGGCCAGGTGGGCAGGCGGCTAGCCAGGTGCGGCTGGTTGATGAAAGCTGCCATCCCCAACCGGTGGGGGAATACGAGGTAACCAAGACGCTGGCCGATGAATCGTTGCTGGCTGTTGCTGCCGTCGAGCCCAGGCTTTCCTACACGCTTGTCAGACCATCGATCGTGATTGCCGCAAGCATGCCCAATCAGTCGTTTTTCCAGTTTGCCAACGCTGTACGGCGCCGCCTGTTCTTCTACATTGGTAGCCAGGATGCCGTAGCGACCTATGTACATGTCGATGACGTGGTGCAGGCATTGCTCAATTGTTCGAGCCGGGAAGCGGCCATGAACCAGACGTTCATCTTGTCCAATGACTGCGGCCAGCGAGAGCTGGTCGAGGCGATTGCCGCGTGCTATGGAGTGAAGCCGCCAGTGATGGTGGTGCCAGAGCAGTTTCTGCGAGCGATCGTTCGATTGCTTCCCGCCCGGCGATCACCTCTGACTGCGGAGCGCATTGACGCATTGGTCAGGCGTACGTGCTATGCCAGTGATCACGCCGCTCGCGTTCTGGGCTTCGCGCCTGCTCCCATGCCAGTGCAGCTGGCAGCCGTACTGAAATCCTCTTGAGTCTTCTGGAAGCTTCAATGCAACCGCGGAAAAAAATAGCCATCGTCGCGACTGTACCAGTGGTCCTGCACGTCTTCATGCGCGAGCACATAAGACGGCTTTCGGCCAACCACGAGATCACGCTGATCTGCCCTGGCGTGCGTGCGGATGTGGAAGAGTTGTTGGGCGAGCATGTCGGCTTCCTGCCCTACGCGATCGAACGCAAGATCTCGCTTGCTCAAGATATTCGTTCGCTGTGGGTGCTTTGGCAGATCCTGACCAGGCAGCGCTTCGACTGTGTGTTGTCGTTGATGCCAAAATCTGGGCTGATTGCCATGTTGGCCGGCCTGCTGTCGGGTACTCGTTGCCGCGTTCATATATTCACCGGCCAGGTGTGGGCTACCCGGCAGGGGCTGGGAAGGCGCTTCTTGATGTTGCTGGATCGTCTTCTGGCTGGTGCGGCCACTCACCTGCTGACGGATAGCTACTCCCAGCGCGACTTTCTGATTGCTTCGGGTATCGTCAAGGCAGCGAAGATTCGAGTGTTGGGCAAAGGCTCTATCAGTGGCGTCGACACAGAGCGCTTCCGCCCTGATCCATCGAGCCGGCAGCAACTGCGTGCGCAGATGGGCATTCCTGCATCCGCGCTGGTCTACCTGTTCCTGGGGCGGGTCAATCGTGCGAAAGGTATTCTCGATCTGGCCAAGGCATTCTCGCAATTGGCAGAGGCATGCCCGCAGGCCCATCTACTGGTGGTCGGCCCTGATGACGATGGTCTTGACCAAGAGCTTGCCGGGCTACTTGATTCGCGGCGTGGTGCTTTCCATCGAGTCGGCTTTACCAGGACCCCGGAGCGCTACATGGCCATGTCAGATGTTTTCTGCATGCCCAGCTATCGCGAGGGCTTCGGCCAGGCTGTCATCGAGGCTGCGGCTGTCGGCTTGCCGAGTATGGTGTCGAGAATTTACGGCCTGACCGATGCGGTGGAGGACGGTGTTACCGGCATTTTCCACGAAGCAGGCGATGTTCAAGACATCGAGCAGGCGTTCGGCTCGCTTTATCGCGATGAAACCCTTCGTGCTAGGCTCGGTCAGGCTGCCCTGGGCAGGGCTCGCAAGGACTTCTCGAAAGAGGAAGTGGTGGACGAAATGCATGCATTCATCGCATCGATCATCTGATGAGCACTCCGTGATGCAGGGCAAAGAACATTCTGGGGAGGGAAGATGCGCGTACTGTTGACAGGAGGCTCCGGTTTCGTTGGCAAGGCCGTGCTGGAACGCATGGCGGCAATGGAGGGGGTCGATGCTGTGGCGGCTTTGCGTCGTCAGCCGGCTTCACTGCCTGTGGGAGTGTCGGTTCATCTTTTTGATGACCTGGGCAGTGAGGCAGCATGGCCGAAGCAAGGCGGGCCGTTCGATGTTGTCATCCATTGCGCTTCGCGGGTACATGTCATGAACGAGGTCGCAGCCGACCCCTTGGCGGAGTTTCGCAAGGTCAACGTGCAGGCCACCCTGGCGTTCGCACGCCGAGCGGCAGCCGCAGGTGTGCGGCGGTTCGTGTTCATCAGTTCGATCAAGGTCAATGGCGAAGGGACGGAACCAGGTCGGCCTTATCATGCCGAGGATGTGCCGGCTCCGCAGGATCCCTATGGCATCTCGAAGCGCGAGGCCGAGGAGCAACTGCGCCAGCTGGCTGTCGAGACTGGCATGGAGCTCACGATCATTCGTCCGGTGCTGGTATATGGGCCTGGTGTTAAGGCCAACTTCCATAACATGATGCGCTGGCTGGACAAGCAGGTACCGTTGCCGTTTGGCGCGATCAATAACCGCCGCAGCCTGGTGGCGCTGGATAATCTGGTCGATCTGATTGTCACCTGCTGCACGCATCCCGGTGCCGCCAACCAGGTATTCCTGGTCAGTGACGGGCACGATGTTTCCACTACCGAACTGCTGCGCCAGATGGCGCGGGCCCTCGGCAAGGCAGCCCGCCTGTTGCCGATACCAGCCTCCCTGCTGGTACTGGGTGCCAATCTGCTTGGCCGACGTGCATTGTCCCAGCGCCTGTGTGGTTCCTTGCAGGTAGACATCACGCCGACCTGCCATCGCCTGGGCTGGACGCCTCCTGTCACATTTGAACAAGCACTGCGCAAAACCGCTGAGCACTATCTGGAAAACAAAGAAAAATGAACCAATGGATGCTGCTGGCCAGCGTACTGCTTCTCTCATTTGTCGGCACCGCAGCATTGCGTCGTTATGCCATTGCTCGCAGCGTGATGGATATTCCCAACCAGCGCAGCTCGCACACTGTGCCTACACCGCGTGGCGGAGGCGTGGCAATTGTTGTAGCGTTTCTACTGGCCATGCCTCTGGCCTATGGTCTGGGCCTGGTGTCGTTGCAGCTGCTGATCGGCTCGCTTGGCGCCAGCGGTCTCGTGGCCGTCATCGGCTTTCTGGATGATCATGGCCATATCGCCGCCAGATGGCGGCTGCTGGGCCACTTCACAGCTGCGGCGTGGGGGCTGGTCTGGCTTGGTTCAGCGCCGCAGCTGGTGCTGTTCGGCACCACGTACGACCTGTCGGTACTGGGCTACCTGCTCGCGGCCCTGTACCTGGTGTGGATGCTCAATCTCTATAACTTCATGGATGGTATCGATGGGTTGGCGAGCCTGCAGGCCATCACCGTGTGCGTGGGGGCCTGCCTCCTTTATCTGGGCGGCGGCCTTGGGCAGTTGATCTGGGCGCCCATCCTGCTGGCGTTGGCGGTACTCGGGTTTCTGTGCTGGAACTTCCCGCCGGCGCGTATTTTCATGGGGGATGCCGGAAGCGGTTTCCTCGGTCTGCAACTGGCGCTTTTGTCGCTGCACGCGATGAATGCCGCTCCTGTCTTGCTGTGGGGCTGGATTATCCTGATGGGTTGTTTCATCGTGGATGCCACCTTTACCCTGGTGCGCCGGCTGGTACGCGGAGACAAGGTCTACGAGGCCCATCGCAGTCATGGTTATCAGTATGCATCGCGCCAGTTTGGTCGGCATCGGCCGGTGAGCCTGGCGATTGCCGCCATCAATCTGTTCTGGCTCCTGCCCATGGCGGCATGGGTCGTTCTGGGTGGGCTGGATGCAGTGCTAGGCGTGTTGATCGCCTATGCGCCGCTCTTGTGGTTGGCGATCCGCTTCAAGGCGGGGCAAAAGGAATAAATGGCCCATCACGTCTTGTTTCGTGCTTTATTTTCAACTGAAAACAGCGTGAACGTTCAGTTGGCAGTCGTGTGGTTTATTGCAAAAGAACAGTGGTTTGGAGCGCAACATGGATAAGATTAGGGCGTCGTTGCTTGGGCTGTCTCGCCGGCAGAAGCGCTTGCTACAGGTGTCGTTCGACGTCTTGCTGGTCTGGGTTTCGCTCTGGTTGGCATTTGTCGTGCGTCTGGGGATCGAAGATCTGGCCAACCCGGTCGAGCGCTACCCGTGGCTTTTTGTCGCTGCGCCGCTCATTGCCATCCCGCTTTTCATACGCATAGGCCTGTATCGGGCGGTGATGCGCTACTTCGGCAATGACGCGCTGATCGCGATCATCAAGGCCGTAAGTCTGTCCTCACTGATTCTGGCGCTTGTGGTGTATTGGTATGGCAGTACGCCGGTGGTGCCGCGCTCGGTCATCTTCAACTACTGGTGGCTCAACCTGATCCTGATCGGTGGCTTGCGGCTGACCATGCGCCAGTACTTCCTCGGTGACTGGTTTGCCGCTGCCCAGCATGTGCCTTTCACTAGCCGTGACGACGGGCTGCCCAAGGTTGCCATCTATGGTGCGGGCGCCGCAGGTAATCAGTTGGTGGCTGCGTTGCGCATGGGGCGTGTAATGCGCCCCGTGGCTTTCATCGACGATGACCCGAGCATCGCTGACCGGATCATCTCCGGATTGCAAGTGTTCAAGCCGGAAAAGATCCAGCACATGATCGACCTGACAGGGGCCGAAGAAGTGCTCCTGGCCATTCCGTCGGCCACGCGTGGCCGACGCCGGGAGATCCTCGGTAACCTCGAAGGCTATGCCTTGCATGTGCGCAGTGTGCCTGGGTTCATGGATCTGGCGAGTGGTCGGGTCAAGGTAGACGATATCCAGGAAGTGGACATCGCTGACCTGCTTGGACGTGATTCGGTGCCGGCCCAAGGCGACTTGCTGGAGCGTTGTGTCACTGGGCAATCGGTGCTGGTCACAGGGGCGGGGGGCTCGATCGGCTCTGAACTCTGTCGGCAGATTCTTATGCTCAAACCCAAGACCTTGCTGTTGTTCGAGCACAGTGAGTTCAATCTTTACGCCATCCTTGGGGAGCTGGAGCAGCGCGTGAAGCGTGAGTCGCTGTCGGTGCGTGTACTGCCAATCCTGGGCTCGATCCGCAACCAGCATCAGCTGGTCGATGTGATGCGCAGCTGGAAGGTCGACACGGTCTACCATGCCGCCGCCTACAAGCATGTGCCTATGGTGGAGCACAACATTGCCGAAGGTGTGCTGAACAATGTCATGGGCACCCTGAATACCGCTCAGGCAGCGCTGCAGTGCGGGGTTGCCAATTTCGTGCTGATTTCCACTGACAAGGCCGTGCGCCCTACCAATGTGATGGGCAGTACCAAGCGCCTGGCCGAAATGACACTGCAAGCGCTGAGTCGCGAGGCTGCGCCAGTGCTCTATGGTAATACCAGTAACCTTTCCCAGGTTAACAAGACCCGCTTCACCATGGTGCGATTCGGCAACGTGCTGGGCTCGTCAGGCTCTGTGATTCCACTGTTTCACAAGCAGATCAAGTTGGGCGGGCCGTTGACCGTGACCCATCCGAAGATCACTCGTTACTTCATGACCATTCCCGAGGCTGCGCAGTTGGTTATTCAGGCCGGCTCCATGGGGCTGGGCGGTGATGTGTTCGTGCTGGACATGGGCAAGCCGGTGAAGATCGTCGAGTTGGCAGAAAAGATGATTCACCTGTCCGGCCTCAGTGTGCGCAACGAGCGCAATCCCAGTGGTGACATCGCGATCGAGTTCACCGGGCTGCGCCCAGGTGAAAAGCTTTATGAGGAATTGCTGATTGGTGACAATGTCGTTGCTACCCCGCATCCCATGATCATGAGTGCCAACGAGGACTTCCTGCCTTGGGAGACGCTCAAGGAGGCACTGGGCCAGTTGCTGAGCGCCGTATCCGAAGACGATTACGTGCGTGTTCGCCAGCTGTTGCGTGAAACCGTGATCGGTTATGCGCCTGACGGCGAAATTGTCGACTGGATCTACCAGCAGCGCCGACTCGAACCATGAGCGCGGCATCTGTCGCGCCGAGCGGCATCGCCAGCTCGGTCAACAATATGAACCCGCAGGCAGCGTCGGCTCTGGCCGGCGTGGCCTTGCCCTGAATCCGAAAAAGTGAACCCTATGGCTATTCTGGTAACCGGCGGTGCTGGTTTTATCGGTGCAAACTTCGTGCTCGACTGGGTCGCCCAGAGCGATGAAAAAGTTATCAACCTGGACAAGCTGACCTATGCGGGCAACCTGCAGACGCTGGCCAGCCTGGAAGGCAATCCGCAGCATCTGTTCGTGCAGGGCGATATCAATGATGGCGCGTTGCTCGAACAATTGCTGGCTGAGCATCAACCACGCGCAGTGATCAACTTCGCTGCAGAGTCCCATGTGGACCGCTCCATCCATGGGCCAGAAGACTTCATACAGACCAATATCGTCGGCACATTCCGCCTGCTGGAAGCTGTGCGCGCATACTGGAAGGGCTTGCCTGAGGCGCCGCGCGAGCAGTTCCGCCTGCTGCATGTGTCGACCGATGAGGTCTATGGTTCGCTCGAGGCGGATGCTCCGGCATTTTCCGAGCAGCACGCTTACGCGCCGAACAGCCCGTACTCCGCCAGCAAGGCGGCAAGTGATCACCTGGTCCGTTCGTATCACCACACTTACGGCCTGCCGGTGCTCACCACCAATTGCTCGAACAACTACGGACCATTCCACTTTCCTGAGAAGCTGATCCCGCTGGTAATCGTCAATGCCCTGGCTGGCAAGGCGCTTCCGGTGTATGGCGATGGTCAGCAGATTCGTGACTGGCTGTATGTGAAGGATCACTGCAGCGCTATCCGTCGCGTGCTGGAAGCAGGGCAGGTGGGCGAGGTTTACAACGTGGGCGGTTGGAACGAAAAGCCCAATCTTGAAATCGTCGAGCGCATCTGCAGCCTGCTTGATGAGCTTCAGCCCCGCGCCGACGGTAATCCATACCGTAATCAGATCAGCTTCGTCACTGACCGCCCGGGCCATGATCGGCGTTACGCCATCGACGCCCGCAAGCTTGAGCGCGAGCTCGGCTGGAAACCTGCCGAAACCTTCGAGACCGGTATCCGCAAGACGGTCCAGTGGTATCTGGCCAACCAGTCGTGGGTAGAGGGCGTGCAGTCCGGTAGCTATCGGGACTGGGTTGCAAAGCAGTATGGCGGCCAAGGCGAATGACAATGCCCAAGTGGGCCATCACAATCACGACGGGGGAGCACCATGACCAAGCGTAAAGGCATCATTCTTGCCGGAGGCTCGGGTACGCGTTTGCATCCGGCCACGCTGGCAGTGTCCAAGCAGTTGCTGCCGGTCTATGACAAGCCGATGATCTACTACCCGTTGACTACGCTGATGTTGGCCGGCATCCGTGACATCCTGGTGATTTCCACACCTCAGGATACGCCACGTTTCGAGCAGCTGCTCGGCGACGGCCAGCAGTGGGGGTTGAATATCCAGTACGCCGTGCAACCGTCGCCAGACGGACTGGCGCAGGCCTTTGTGATCGGTGAAGACTTTATCGCGGGTGACCCTTCGGCCTTGGTGCTTGGTGACAATATCTTCTATGGCCACGACTTCTACGACCTTCTGGCCAGTGCCATGGCGAGAGAAGAGGGTGCCAGCGTATTCGCCTATCACGTTACCGACCCTGAGCGTTATGGCGTGGTGTCCTTTGACCAGCAAGGCAAGGCGATCAGTCTCGAGGAAAAGCCGAAACGGCCGCAGTCCAACTATGCCGTGACCGGCTTGTACTTCTACGACAAGGAAGTGGTCGACATTGCCAAGCAGCTCAAGCCTTCGGCGCGTGGCGAGCTTGAGATTACCGACGTCAACAGCGTCTATCTGGAGCGAAATGCGTTGTCGGTCGAGATCATGGGGCGGGGTTACGCATGGCTTGACACAGGTACGCATGATTCATTGCTGGAAGCGAGTCAGTACATTGCGACTATCGAGCGACGGCAAGGATTGAAGATTGCTTGCCCTGAAGAAGTGGCGTATCACATGAAGTGGATAACTGCCGAGCAGTTGGAAAAGCTGGCCGCGCCGTTGGCCAAGAATGGTTATGGTCAATATCTGCTGAGATTGCTGGACAGCAAGATCTATCATTAATGCCGATGTAAACTTGCCATGCCCGCTCAAGGGGTGTGGCAAGTTTTGAAACTGAGTACAGGTTTTCGCAATCTTAACTATTGATACTCAAACCTCCCCCTTGTCGCTGTGGTTCATTGCCTCATCGCGTACCGCGCGCGGCCCGACGAATGGCGTATTGACGTGGCTGATTGAATGTGGTTATTGCGTGTTTTTGCTTTCGACCCCTCATTTGAGAGGTCGGGAAGAATCTGGATAAAAGGTGGTTTTCGTCGAAGATAGCCTGGAAATTTCGCTAAATTGCCTATTTTTCTCGATTTAAGGTTGTTCTTTTTTAATCGAGATTGTGGGGGTTGCATCGCAGGTGTCGCGTTGCCATCTCTGGATCCAAAGTGTAATATCTCCGCCATTTTTGAAATAGATTTCTTAACACCTTGGAAGCGGAACTCCACAATGTCATCGGCGGCAGTAAATAAATTCAAGAGCAAGGAAGCAATTATCGGTATCGTTGGTCTGGGGTATGTTGGTCTGCCTCTGATGCTTCGCTATAACGCTATCGGTTATTGTGTTTTGGGTATCGATATTGATCCCGTAAAAGTGGAAAAGCTCAATCAGGGGAAAAGCTACATCGAGCATATTCCATGCGAGTCGGTCGCCCAGGCGCGTGCCAGCGGCTTTTCGGCTACCACCGATTTCAGCCGGGTTGCCGAGTGCGATGCACTGATTCTGTGTGTGCCTACGCCACTCAACAAGTATCGCGAGCCTGATATGAGCTTCGTGATCAACACTACCGATGCGCTCAAGCCATATCTGCGTGCAGGTCAGGTCGTTTCCCTGGAAAGTACCACCTACCCAGGTACTACTGAGGAAGAACTGCTACCTCGCGTTCAGGAGAATGGTCTTAAGGTGGGCGAGGACATCTTCCTGGTCTACTCGCCTGAGCGCGAAGATCCGGGTAACCCGAACTTCGAAACCCGCACCATTCCAAAGGTCATCGGTGGCCATACGCCTCAGTGTCTGGAAGTGGGTATCGCCCTGTATGAGCAGGCGATCGATCAGGTCGTGCCTGTGAGTTCGACCAAGGCCGCAGAAATGACCAAGCTGCTGGAGAACATCCACCGTGCGGTGAACATCGGCCTGGTCAACGAAATGAAAGTGGTTGCCGATCGCATGGGCATCGACATTTTCGAAGTCGTCGACGCGGCAGCCACCAAGCCTTTCGGTTTCACTCCGTACTATCCGGGCCCAGGCCTCGGCGGCCACTGCATTCCGATCGATCCGTTCTATCTGACCTGGAAAGCGCGCGAATATGGCCTGCACACTCGTTTCATCGAGTTGTCCGGTGAAGTCAACCAGGCCATGCCGGAGTATGTAGTCGGCAAGCTGATGGATGGCCTCAACGATCAGGGGAAGGCCGTCAAGGGCAGTCGTGTGCTGGTGCTCGGCATTGCCTACAAGAAGAACGTCGACGACATGCGCGAGTCGCCATCCGTGGAGATCATGGAATTGATCGAGGCCAAGGGCGGCGTGGTCGCTTACAGCGACCCGCACGTACCTGTCTTCCCGCAAATGCGCGAGCATCACTTCACGCTCAGCAGCGAAGCGCTGACCGCGGATAACCTGGCATCCTTCGATGCCGTGGTGCTGGCAACTGACCATGACAAGTTCGACTACGAGCTGATTCAGCGCAGTGCTCGACTGGTCATCGACAGCCGCGGCAAATACCGTGCACCTGCTGAAAACGTAATCAAGGCCTGATTGCGCCCCGCTCTGCCCAGCCGGCATCGACGACGTCGTTGCCGGCTTGTTGCTTACCGAATTTATGCGAGAGGTTAGGATGAAGCGTTTCGCCCTCATTGGTGCCGCCGGCTACATTGCTCCACGTCACATGCGTGCCATCAAGGACACAGGTAATGAGTTGGCCTGTGCTTACGATATCAACGATTCTGTCGGCATCATCGACAGTATTTCGCCGGCCAGTGAGTTCTTCACCGAGTTCGAGCGCTTCTACGATCATGCCTGGCGTCTCAAGCGTGACCCGGCCACCGCGCTGGATTATGTCTCCGTCTGCTCGCCAAATTACCTTCACCACCCGCACATCACTGCCGGCCTGCGTCTGGGCTGTGACGTGATCTGCGAGAAACCTCTGGTTCCTACCGCAGCCATGCTGGATGACCTTGCGCTGGTCGAGAAGGAAACTGGCAGCCGCCTGTGGAACATCCTGCAACTGCGCCACCATCAGGCAATCATCGCGCTGAAAGATCGCGTGCAGAACGGAAAGCAAGACCACAAGCACGATGTCGAGCTGACTTACATCACTTCCCGCGGCAAGTGGTACATGGAAAGCTGGAAAGGTGATCCGCGCAAGTCGTTTGGCGTTGCCACCAACATCGGTGTGCACTTCTACGACATGCTGCACTTCATCTTCGGCAAGTTGCAGCGCAATGTCGTGCACTTTGCCAATGAGCACAAGGCGGCTGGTTACCTGGAATACGAAAACGCGCGCGTGCGCTGGTTCCTGTCCATCGATGCCAACGACCTGCCGGACAGCGTCAAGGGCAAGAAGCCGACCTATCGCTCGATCACCTGTGATGGTGCGGAGATCGAGTTCTCCGAAGGTTTCACCGACCTGCACACCGTGAGCTATCAATCCATCCTCGATGGCAAGGGCTATGGCATCGAAGACGCGCGGCACTGCGTCGAGACAGTCGAGACCATCCGTACCTTGGCATTGAGCCGCCCGACGGACAACGAAGGCCATCCGTTCCTGGCTCACCTGCTGGGTTGATATACATTGCAGCATCGCCGGCCCTGGCCGGCGACTGCAGGTTGAGGTAAGTCATGAGTTTCTTCCAGCACCCAAGTGCCATCGTCGATGATGGTGCGCAAATCGGTGCAGACTCGCGGGTCTGGCACTTTGTTCATGTCTGTGGCGGTGCACGTATCGGTAAGGGCGTGTCCCTGGGGCAGAACGTCTTTGTGGGTAACAAAGTGGTCATTGGTGACCACTGCAAGATTCAGAACAACGTCTCGGTTTATGACAACGTGACCTTGGAAGAGGGCGTTTTCTGTGGCCCGAGCATGGTGTTCACCAACGTCTACAACCCGCGTTCGTTGATCGAGCGCAAGAGTGAGTACCGCGACACGCTGGTCGGCAAGGGGGCTACCCTTGGCGCCAACTGCACCATAGTGTGCGGCGTTACCATTGGTCAGTTCGCTTTTGTCGGGGCGGGTGCAGTGGTCAACAAGAGCGTTCCCGATTATGCCCTGGTCGTAGGTGTGCCGGCGCGGCAGATAGGCTGGATGAGCGAGCACGGAGAACAGCTTGAGCTGCCCCTCGAAGGCGAAGCTGCCGCAGTGTGCGCACACTCGGGAATTCGTTATGTATTGCGCGGTAATGTCGTCAGCAAGGAGAACGGACAGTGATCGATTTCATTGATCTCAAGGCTCAGCAGAATCTGATCAAGGACAAGATCGATGCCGGCATCGCCCGCGTTCTTGCCCATGGTAACTACATCCTCGGTGCTGAAGTTGCGGAGCTCGAAGAGCGCCTGGCAGCCTTCACTGGCGCAGCACATTGCATCACGGTCGCCAATGGTACCGATGCCCTGCAGATTGCCCAGATGGCACTTGGGATTGGTCCTGGTGATGAAGTCATTACACCGGGCTTCACCTATATTGCCACGGCTGAAACCGTTGCCTTGCTCGGTGCCAAACCTGTCTACGTGGACGTTGATCCGAAGACCTACAACCTCGACCCGGCCAAGCTCGAGGCTGCGATCACACCACGTACCAAAGCCATCATTCCCGTATCTCTGTATGGCCAGTGTGCCGACTTTGACGCGATCAATGCTGTTGCCGCCAAGTATGGTATTCCGGTGATCGAGGATGCTGCGCAAAGTTTTGGTGGGCAATACAAAGGCAAGCGTTCCTGCAACCTCACCACCATCGCCTGCACCAGCTTTTTCCCAAGCAAGCCGCTGGGTTGCTATGGCGATGGCGGTGCGATCTTCACCAACGACGCCGAGCTGGCCAAGGTTTTGCGGCAGATTGCCCGTCATGGCCAGGACCGTCGCTATCACCATATCCGTGTAGGCGTGAACAGCCGACTGGATACGCTGCAAGCTGCGATTCTGTTGCCAAAGCTGGAAATCTTCGAGCAGGAACTCGCCCAGCGTGAACAGGTTGCCGCTCAGTATGGCCACTTGCTTGAGGAAGCGGGCGTCGCTGCGCCTTTTGTTGCAGCGCACAATCAGAGCGCCTGGGCCCAGTACACCGTTCAGGTTGCCGAGCGCGATTCGGTTCAGGAGCGCCTGAAGGCCGTAGGCGTTCCCACTGCGGTTCATTATCCGATACCACTCAACCGCCAGCCGGCAGTGCGTGATGACCAGGCCCAGTTACCGATTGGCGACGCGATTGCCGCGCGTGTCATGAGTCTGCCGATGCACCCGTATCTCGATGTCGCCTCCCAGCGTCACATCATCACCGCCTTGAAAGAGAGCCTCAGCGCATGACCCGCAAAATCGTCACTATCGTCGGCGCACGCCCGCAATTCATCAAGGCTGCGGCGGTATCGCGGGAGATTCTGAAGCATCCCGGTGAGATCGAGGAGGTCATGGTCCACACCGGCCAGCACTACGACCCGAACATGTCTCAGGTATTCTTCGATGAGCTGGAAATCCCGGCGCCGAAGTACAACCTTGAGGTATCGGGCGGCGGTCATGGTGCAATGACTGGACGCATGCTTGAAGGTATCGAGAAGATCCTGCTCGAAGAGAAGCCGGACTGGGTACTGATCTACGGCGACACCAACTCTACCCTCGCAGGTGCGTTGGCTGCATCCAAGCTGCACATCCCGGTTGCTCACGTGGAGGCGGGCTTGCGCTCGTTCAACATGCGCATGCCGGAGGAGGTCAACCGAATTCTGTCCGACCGTGTCTCGACACTGCTGCTTTGCCCTACTGACGTGGCCGTTGAGAACCTGGCGCGTGAGGGTATCGTGGCCGGCGTTCAGAATGTCGGTGACGTGATGTACGACGTTGCACTGTACTACCGTGATCGCGCGCGTAGCGAGAGCCGCATCTTGCAGACGCTTGGGTTGCAGGAGGGGGGGTTTGCACTGACAACTTGCCACCGCGCCGAAAACACCGATTCCAAGGAGCGTCTGAGCAGTATCCTTTCGGCTCTGTCGGAAATCGCCGGCTCCTTGCCAGTCGTACTTCCTTTGCACCCGCGTACGCGCAAGTTGGTGTCGGATTATGGTCTTGATGGCCACCTTGAGAACATCACGGTAGTCGAGCCTCTGGCTTTCCTGGATATGGTCGCGCTGGAGCAGTCTGCGAAAGTGATCCTCACCGATTCAGGTGGCGTACAGAAAGAAGCGTTCTTCTATCGTGTTCCCTGCATTACCTTGCGTGACGAAACCGAATGGGTTGAGACCGTGGAGCTTAAGTTCAACCAGTTGGTCGGTGCAGATCATCAGGCTATCAAAGAGGCCATGGGTAATTTGCTAGTTCCTGAAGGAGCTTTCGAAGTATATGGGAATGGGCAGGCTGCAAGTAAGATTGTCGATATTCTGAAGGGTGAGAGGCAATGAATCCGGTCTCCATCATCTGGCGTCATAGTCATGTTTTATGGGCTACGACGCTAACTGATATACGCACTCGCTTTGTCGGTACGGTGTTTGGCGGCGCATGGCTATTTCTTTACCCCATCCTGTTCCTCGGTTTGTATGCCGTCGTATATACGATGATTTACCGAATCCGGGTGGCAGAATTTGGTACCTTTGACTACGTGCTGCTGATCTTCTGCGGCCTGGTGCCGTTCCTGGGGTTCGCCGAGTCCTTGGGCAGTGGCGTAGGTTGTGTCTTGGGTAATAAAGCGTTGGTAAAGAACACGCTGTTTCCTATCGACCTGATTCCCGTCAAGACCGTTCTGGCGAGCAGCGTGACAATGTTGGTTGGGCTGGTCATGCTGCTTGGGGTTTTATGGAGCCGTGGAATCGTCCATACGTCCCAATTGGCCATTCCCTTGATATTCGTCTTGCAAATTGTCTTTACTGTGGGCTTGATCTGGATATTATCGGCAATCAACGTTTTCATTCCAGACTTGAGCCAGATGGTATCGGTCTTGATCTTGTTTCTTATGCTGGTGTCGCCGATTGCCTATACGCACGAAATGATACCAAAGGAACTTGTCCCGTTCATGTACCCGAATCCGTTGTATTACCTGATCATGTTGTATCGGGATGCCGCGTTTATCGGTGAATTCAATCTTGAGTTGTTCTCGATTTTCACAGTTATTTCACTGTCTACTTTTTTCATGGGTGGATTGATCTTTTCACGTTTGAAGCCTTTGTTTGCAGATTATGTCTGAGTCGATCATCGAGCTGGCGTCCATCGCCAAAATGTACCGTACATTCCGATCTCCGCGTCACCGAATGCTTGAAGCACTAGGTTTACCGGTTTCCAAGTCCAGTTATGATGAGTATTGGGCGATCCGTAATATGTCCCTTTCCATCAAGCCTGGAGAACGAGTGGGGCTGGTTGGGCGTAATGGCGCTGGCAAGAGCACTTTGCTCAAGTTGATTGCCGGTCTGATCCAACCATCGGCAGGTACCGTACGCGTTCAGGGCAAAGTGCAGGCACTCATGGAGCTGGGTACAGGGTTCCATCCAGAATTCACTGGACGTGCCAACGTCCTGTCCTCGTTTGCCTATCAAGGCATCACAGGGGCGCGTGCTCGCAAGCTACTTGAAGATGTGCTGGAGTTTGCCGAGCTGGATGATTTCATCGATAAGCCGGTCAAGACATACTCCTCTGGCATGTATTCTCGCCTGGCATTTGCGGCGGCGACTGCGGTTCGTCCGGAAATTCTCATCATCGACGAGATTCTGGGGGCCGGTGACTCTTACTTCGCTGGTAAGTCTGCTAAAAGAATGCGCACTCTGACCGCCGAGGGCTCGACAGTCCTGTTCGTTTCCCATGATATGTCAGCTGTTCAGATGATCTGTGATCGAGCCGTATGGATCGAGCGCGGGCGAATCGTTGCGGACGGTGATCCTATCGAAGTGGGCCGATCATATGCCGCTTCTATTCGTAAGCAGGAAGAGTTGCGGTTGCGGGCTATCAACCTGAAACTCAGTCGCGGTGATGTTAGTGAACTGTTGACAGACACCGAAACCGAACGGGTCAATATCCTCCGCTTCATCACGGCAGAGGACGCTGCCCCGAAACAACCGGTGGCCATTCACGAGTTGGAACTTCTGCAGGGCGGAAATCGAATCGACAATGTGTTGGTCGGTGAGGCGCTTGACGATGATCGCAATCAGAGGTTGCACTTGCTGACGAGCAGGGATCACATGAACTGGGGTGAACCTGGCAGTGATGCGCAAGGCGTTACCTTTCGAGAATTCAAGGATTGTGCTGGCGAGTACAGACATGCGCCTGTTAGCGTGAAAATTCCATTGGGGCTGGGCGAACTGGATACCTTTTCGATCGTCGTCCGCCATGCAGGTTCAGCGCAGGATGAGCGCGTGCTGTTCCAGATCTTTGATGGCATTGAGTATGTCACCCTTGGTGAACTGGGCCACTCCACAGCTGATGGGCAAATACTTTCCCAGGCGTTTTCACTGGGTAATGCCGGCATCGTTAATGCGATTGCCAGCACTCCAGTATCTAACGAGCGCTCGGATTTTGAGTATGGCGAGGGTAGCGCATGGATCGATGATGTCGACTTCCTCGATGGAAACCTTGAATCCAGAAGAGTGTTTTCCTTCGGTGAACCTTTGGTAGTAAAGATCAAGTGGGGCGCTAAAGTTGATATCCCGAACATGGCCTTCATCGTGTGCATCTACGGTATGGATGGACGTTGCGTTTCGCAGGTAGTTTCCCCCTTCGTCTCGGCCACACGTGATTGTCGCGTAGGCACAATCAAAGCCAATTTCGACCCATTGATGGTAGGTGTCGGTGACTATGTCATCTCAGTGGGTATCTTCGACGGAATGACTGAAGAGCAAGCATCTGGTGAGTATCCGCTGGACGTTCATGATCGGCAGTATCGAATTCGCGTGTGTTCCCCTGGTGACGTTCGTATGGAGCGTGGGCAGGTAGTGCACCCGGTAGCCTGGGCTGCCATGGGAGCTTTTGAATGAATAAACGTGCCGAATTTGCCTATTTTTCACAAAATAACTTGTGGGACCGTGACGCCGTTTCCGAGCAGCTCGCGGTTGCCGAGGATCTGATCGAGCTCATTCCCGAGGATGTCGTATCCATTCTTGACGCGGGTTGCGGTAATGGCACGGTTACCAACAAGCTGGCCAAGGATTGGAGCGTCGTTGGCTGTGACTTAAGCGAGTCTGCTGTCAGGCATGTTCAAGCGCCAGCGTTGGTGGCGGACTTGTCATGTATCCCTTTCATGGATCGTCATTTTGACATGGTGCTGTCCAGTGATGTCATTGAGCATCTACCTGATGAGATCTATGCCAAGGCTCTTTCCGAAATCGCCCGGGTATCAGCCAAGTACATCCTCATTGCCGTTCCGTACCGCGAAACGCTTGAGGCCGCGGAGGTGCACTGCCCGAAATGCGGCACGAATTATCATGCTCATTTACATCAACGCTCCTATGAGCTTGAAGATGCTATCGGTTTGTTTGGCGAGGAATTCACGCCTGTAGCGGTTAGCTTTTCTGGCGAGAAGTGGACTTTTGAGGATTCCAAACTCGTCGAGGCGGCTCGCAATACATCGGGGCTAGATTATCCCTTCGAGGATGGCGTATGTCCTGATTGCTCTACTCGGAGAGGGCATGTCCCGCAGGCTGAAAATGCGAAGAGGATCAAGAGGCGATTCGAGTCGTTGCAGGCCATGCAAGTAGCCGAAGGCTTACGCGAAGTGCCTCCGAGCAGTGAAATTCTGGTGCTGTTCGAGAGGGATGCTGCTCAAGCCACCGAGTGGCTTTTGCCACAGCATGTGGGAATGTACGAAGAGTCACATATCAACTTTGCCGCACTGGTGGTACGTGATAATCCAGTGAACTACCCACGAAGCGTTTATCGTATCCATGATACGGCGGGCTTCGGTGTTGTGGTGATGCCGCGTCGGCCGAAAACGCTAGAGGTAGTTCAAGGGGCGGCTGAGTCTTTTGAAGTATACGACCATGTACGCGGGCACTACGTCGCCTGCAGGCAAGCCGATCAACAAAATGGGCGATTACTGATCGCTTCAGTGCCATATGGGCCACATGGCTGCATAATCAGAATCGCTAATCCCAGTCAGGACCTTGATCTGCTTGCTGATTTTGAGCCTGCCGACTTTGTTAAAATAGCCGACAATTGCATGGGCGATGATCCCAGCCTGCAGCAGGTGCGTGATCAATTGATCGATGCTCAAGAGTTGAGCGAGCGGCTGGAGGCCACCCGCTCAGGACTTGAGTTGAAGCTGCAGGCTAAAGAGCTTGAGATCAATAATCATCAGCGGACAATCGAAGATTTAAATGCATTGGCGAATGGGTTGGAAAAAACCCGTGCGGAAATTGAAAGTAGCTATACGTTACTCAGTAGCAAAGCGGCAGAGCAGGAGCGAGCACACAATGCTAGCAACTTGAAAGTTGATCAGCTGACAGAGAGTAATCAACTGCTTGAGGAAAATTGCACGGCGTTGAGATATGACCTGGAGCATCTGCAACTCGATCATGCAGAAAAAAACGAGCAGCTCCAGTGCCTTCAGGAGAAGCTCGAACAGTTCTCGACGCTTGCAAACACGCTCGAGAGCAAGCGTAATGAGTTGGAGCAGCAATGCTGCCGAGATTATGAACAGATAACTGAGTTTACTCAGCGCCTGAATGAAGTCAATGGCTTGGCAAATGATCTGGAGTTACAGCGATCCGATCTGGAGCGCGAACTAGCATCTAAAGATGATCAATTGGCCGTCCTTGAAGCTCGGTATATGGAGCTGCTAACTACAGCTGATGAGTTGGAGGGGCAGCGTGTTGAGCTGGAAAGCCAATGTGAGCGTAACCATGAGCAGTTAACTGAGTTGCTCAATAGCCTCGCGAGCACTAATGAGCTTGCCAATAGCCTCGAGCTTCAGCGAGAAAGGTTGGAAAGAGAGTTGTTCGATCGCGATGCGCGCTTGGCTGTATTGGAGTGTGGTCATACTGAGCTGCTGAATTCAACCAATTTGCTGGAATACAAGCGATGCGAATTGGAAGAGAAGTGCCGGCGCAGCAGTGTTGAGTTGGCAGAGCAACTGCAATATATGGAAAGTTTGAATAATCTCTCGAATCAGCTTGAAGCGCAGCGCGCGGAGTTGGAGCTTGCATTGGGTGTCAAGGACAGTCACTTGAGTGCGATGGAAAAAAGTCAGGCTGAAATCATGGCAGCGGCAAATGCACTTGCATCGCGGCTTGATGAGTCCTCGGCTCGGTTGCTGGACCAGCAAGCACTGCTAGCGCGCATCGACTCACTAGAGTTAGATAAGTCAGCTCTGTCTCTGGAAGTTGAAAGCCTGCAAGTGGATATTAAAGTTCGCGCTAATGAGATAATCGAAAAAAATAAACTGACAGAGCAGCTCGGTGATCTGACCTCGCGATTGGAGTTGCAGCGTCAAATGCTAGAAGATAAAGTTCAGAGCTTCGGTAGCATGATAGACGCGCTGTCGAAAGAAAAAACAGAGTATCAAGTTCTGGCTAAGGCGCTGGCAATGCAGACTTTCCCTGTCGAACATTACAGCGGTGCCGTTCCAAAGGCAGTTCTCGTGGTATCCCACATGTATCCTCGAGAATATAACAAGGTTGGCGGCATCTTCGTTCATGAGCAGGTCAAGGCATTGCGTGCTTTGGGGGTTGACGCGAGAGTGGTCAGCGGCGAGCCTTTCTGGATCAACACCTACAGCCCTCGAATCATTAAGCGCGCACTAGATATCTACAGGAAACAGGCGCTACCTGAGTGGGAGGAAAACGAGGGCGTTCCAGTCATCCGTTTCCCCTACATTGTGAGTGCTCTCTTGCCTTTCCAGACCCATGCATTCACTTACAGTCACGGCTTAATGCGACATGCGGCAAGGCTGCGTGAGAAATTCGATTTCCAATTGATTCACGCGCACACTGCCTATACCGATGGTACGGCGGCGAGGAAACTGGCAGGCAAATACAAGATGCCGCTCGTCATTACAGAGCATACCGGACCCTTCACTACATTGACGCGCACTGCGTATCTGCGACGTACGACGCAAAAAAGTCTAAATGCGGCGGATAAAGTAATTTCGGTCAGTAATGCTCTGCTGGGGGATATAAGAAAAAACGTCCACTTGAGCCCTAAGCTCAAGACACAGGTGATTCCGAATCTGGTAGACACGGAGTTCTTTAGAGTCAAACCATTGCCCAGTGATGGTCAAATTCACATGTTATGGGTTGGTCACTTTGTTCCGGTTAAGCGTATACCGCTCTTGCTTGAAGCCTTCGCAGTCGCATTGAAATCGGAGCCACGCTTAAGATTGAGTTTAGCAGGGGACGGCGAAGGGGAGAATCAGGCACGTCAGCTTGCGGCTCAGTTAGGTATAGAAGACCTTGTAACATTCTTGGGCAGGGCTACGCGGGAAGAGTTACAGACTCATTATCAAAACTGCCACTTCCTGGTGATTTCAAGTGAGACCGAAACTTTTGGCGTGGTAGCGATTGAGGCTATGAGTTGTGGGCGTCCGGTATTGAGCAGTGACTGTGGCGGGCCTGTTGATGTCATCACCCACTCCAACCTTGGTAGGGTGGTCGGCTTGACGGTAGAGGATATGGCTGATGGTATGCTGCATATGGCGGCTTCGTTAGGCGGCTTTGATGCTCAGGTAATTAGAAAGTATTCAGAGATGCGCTTCTCTGCTAGCAGTGTGGCAAAAAATCTGGCTACTGTTTATATGCAAGCGCTGAGTGATAAATAAATTCGTAGTATTTGGATATCAGGGTGGATGGTCTGAATGACAGCGTTATCGCTAAAGAATCCTGCGCTTGCGCATGATGCGAGGTTGGACTTCGTTCGTGTGGTTTCTTGTTTTGCCGTTGTGCTGTTGCATGTGTCGGCAAGGCCGATATATATGCAAAGCGAATTGAGTCCGTGGGGCTGGTTATTGGGTAACGCTGTGAGTTCGCTCACGCATTGGTGCGTGCCGGTTTTTGTCATGCTTAGCGCCGTTTTGATCCTGGGAAATGTGAAGACTACCTATCAGGTAATGTTGAGCTCACGGATTCCGCGCATGCTCGGAGTGCTAGCAGTTTCCACTCTTATCTATGGGCTCTGGATGAAGTTATTTCAGGGTAGCTTCGTGTGGGATGCGTTCTTGCGCTCGCTGATCTTGGGACAACCTTACTACCACTTGCATTTTTTCTACTTGATTATTGGCCTTTACTTTATCGCGCCAGCTCTGTCGCGCGTGGTGGTCGACATGCCGGAAGTCGAGTTGCGCAACGTGGTGATAGTAACGTGCATGCTGACGATGATTGTATTTGCGTGGAGTAGTTTTTCGCGTACCTATACACCCAACGGCGCCACTTTCTCGTGGTGGTATATAAGTTACTATCTGCTTGGTTATTATCTGTACAGATACAAGCCTGCGCTTCCTTATGCGTGGATTCTCATAGGTGGCTACGTTGTCACCGTAGGCGGTACGCAGGCGTTGGCCTACACGATGGGTAACAACTATATTTGGAAATTGTATTTCTACAGCTACTTCAGCCCGACCGTTTTTGCTATGGCAATTGGTGTGTGGGGAATGGCACTGAAGTATTCGCATATGGTCAACGCTCGCTTTATCCGTGCGGCAGCGCCCTTGACATTGTTGGTCTATATATTGCACCCGATGGTGATGGAGTGTTTGCGATCTCAATACGGAAAGATTTCGCCTGAGTTAATGCGCCCGGTTGTCGAAGTTCCAATGACAGTTGTGTTGACCTTTGCAGTATCATTAGCTGCTGCTTGGTTGTTGCGAAAAATCAATTTTGTGAAAAAATATTTCTAAGGTCTTGTATGAAGCAGAGCAGTAAGGTTGCTGTTGGGGTGCTGGCACTGGCAGCAGCAGGTCTGGGCGTTGCGTACAAATCAGGTGCTTTTAATCAAGGGCCTTTTGACTGGATGAGCGAGCCGGTTATCAAGCTTCAGCCAGGCAGTCAGGATTCGCTGCATGTTGAATATCCTTCAGTTTATGCCGCGGGCAGTACTCATTACATGCTGTACTCCGCATATGGTGACGATCGTCGTTGGCGGATCGAGATGGCAACAACGTCCGATGGCGAGACTTTTGTGAAGCAGGGCAACATTTTTGATGAGTCCAAGCTCGCATTTGCTGGTGGCTATGCTTTTCCCTTCGTGAGAAATGTGGCTTCGGAAAAATCCAGCAGCTATGAGATGTATTTCGCTGCAGGTGATAGTATCACCTCAGGTTATACAGGCATCTATAAATCAACCAGTGCAAATGGTTTTGCATGGGGAGCACCAGAGCGCATAATCCAAGAGTCCGGCCTTGATCCCATCGTCATTTCGGAAGGTGATCGAGAGACATTGTTGTACACCGTTGCCAGTGGCGACTTGAATGTCATCAAGGCCGTTGAGCTCAATAAGGATGGTAAGCCACTCCAGAGTAGGGTTGTCTATACACCGCAGCAAGGAATTTACACCTTAGGCCTCCTCCACTGGCAGGAAATTCCCATTGTAATTGTAGAGGCAGCGGATACCTGGCTGCCACTCTGCTTTAACGCGTCAGGCGAGCTTGCAGCTATTCCTGGGGAACCGATTCTCAGGACTAACCTTGAAGGGGACACTTCGTGGGATCGCTTGAAGTACGGCATGTTTTTCTCTGAAACTAACTCCAAAGTTTACTACAACGGCATCGAAGGGCATGGTTTTGAGCAGGGTGGTCAGATTGGCGTGGCCACATACAAACCCGCCAAGCTTTTCCAGAACATGGATTTTTCTTCTTGCCGATAATTGGCTGGGGTGTACTCGGGTAATATGAATATTTTGATGACAACTGCTGATCATCTTATGATTGATCGGCGGATTTTGCAGGAAGCCAAAACCCTCGTCGACCAAGGGCACCAAGTAACGTTGTTGGCGGGTTTTGAGTGCCCTCAACGAGAGTCCTATGTTCAGGATGGTATCAAGATCGAGCGTTTTGTATACGACTGGGGGGACTCACGTTTTCCGCCGCTTGCCCGTCGGTATGGTCTTGAGCCTGGCTCAAAAGCTTACGGCTGGGCGTGGCGCTTGTTCCGTGCCTGGGCCAACCGAGTGTCCAAGCTGAGCAGCTTCGAGCAATTTATCTATGATCGAATGACTGAGTATCAGGTAGATGTCCTGCATGTTCATGATTTCCCAATGTTGGCCCCAGCTGTAGAAATTGCCAAACTTCGTAAAGTACCATTGATTTACGATGCGCATGAGCTGTATTACGCCCAGGTACAGTTACCGAAAGAGGTGCAGGATAAGTACAAGAGAAAAGAAGCAGCGCTGATCAAGGAGGTTGATGCTGCAATCACGGTTAATCCGTATATTGCCCAGCTCATGGCAGATCGCTATGAGGTCAAGGCTCCTCATGTCATCCTCAATGCAGCACCGCTTGCGCCGATGAAGGCTACCTCATTGCTGCGCAACCGATTTAACCTGCCCGTTGATGCCAATATTCTTCTCTATCAAGGTTGGATATCTGACAATCGAGGGATTGAACGTCTTGTTGATGCGGCGGAAAAATTTCAGGACAACATCTATCTGGTGATTGTCGGTTATGGCGCCTACGAAGATGCACTTAAGAAGCAGGTTGCTCAAAAGGGTTTGCAGTCTCGCGTGCTCTTCTATGGCGGTGTTCCATCTGCCGAGTTGCATGAGTTAACGTGTGATGCTGATTTGGGAGTAATCCCATATCACGGTGTTGATGAGAATAACTTCTTCTGCAGCCCCAACAAGCTATTTGAGTTTGCAATTGCCGAGCTGCCGTTTGTTTGCAACGATCTTCCATTCTTGAGTGACGTTGTTAGGACTTATGGTAATGGATTGCTAGCTGATCTGAGTTCATCTACCTCCATTGCTGAGACTGTGAACTCACTGTTTTCTGATTCCACGCGGTTGGCTGCGTTGAAGGAAGGGGCACGGAAGGCCCGCGGCACCATGAACTGGGAAGTTGAATCCGAGAAACTGTTGGGGATCTATAAAGGAGTCGTTGGTTGATTCTGACTGATCAACCAGGGGCAGGTTTACATCGGACTTCGAGAATTAGGCTGGATTTTGTATGTGTGGTATTGCAGGGATAGTTACGCTGTCAGGCGCGCCTGAGGCGATGAAACATGCGGCTCTGAACATGATGGATGCGATCCGCCACCGCGGTCCGGATGGCGAAGGATTGTGGCAGGATGTTGCGCGGCCTGTAGCTTTGGGGCACCGGCGTTTGGCGATCATCGACCCGGAGCATGGCAAACAGCCTATGACCACGGAAGATGGTCGCTACACAGTCGTTTTCAATGGTGCTATCTACAACTATCTCGAGTTGCGCCGCGAGCTGATTAGCAAGGGGCATCCCCTACACAGCTATTCGGATACCGAGGTGTTGCTTTACGCGTACCGTGAGTGGGGAGAGTCGTTCGTCGACCGATTGGTCGGTATGTTCGCTTTTGCTATCTGGGACCGCCATGAGCAGAAGCTGTTCTGTGCCCGTGATCGCATTGGGATCAAGCCTTTCTACTACAGTTTCGACGGCCAGCGGCTGTTGTTTGCGTCCGAAATCAAGGCAATTCTCGCGGATGATTCCATCCGCGCACAAGCTTCGGCCGAAGGCCTGCAGGACTATTTGACTTTCCAGTTTTGCCTAGATGATAAGACCCTGTTCAAGGGCATCCAGAAATTGGAACCAGGGCATAGCCTGTCTGTCCAGTATGTGGGCGATAAACTCGACGTCAAGATTCGACAGTATTGGGATCTACATTACAACATCGATGAGTCCCATGATGAGCGCTACTTCATCGATACCCTTGCGGGTCTGATCGACGATTCCATTCGCCTGCACCTGCGCTCGGATGTGCCACTTGGGGCTCATTTGTCGGGTGGTCTGGATTCAAGTGCGGTCGTCTGCCTGGCTTCTAGAATGTTGAAGGGCGAGCAGCTCAAGACGTTCACTGGCGCATTCAATGAAGGTCCGCAATTCGATGAAACGGGGTATGCAAAAGAGGTCTCCAGGTTCGCCGGTACTGCTTACAATGAGATTTATATCCCGGCGGGTCATGAGTTACCCGAGGTGCTGCCACGCCTGATGTATTACATGGATGAGCCCTTGGCAGGTCCAGGCGTAATCCCACAATATTATGTCTCTCAGCTGGCCAGCGAGCATGTCAAGGTCGTGATGGGAGGCCAAGGTGGCGATGAGCTTTTCGTTGGCTATGCCCGTTACATGGCGGCGTATCTCGAAAAATGCTTGTCGGGTGCGATTTATCAGACGGCTAATCAAAGTCGTTTCGCTGTATCATTGGAGTCCATTGTCCCCAACTTACCACTGCTAGCAACTTATCAACCTATGTTGCAGGGGCTGTGGAAAAACGGTCTGTTCGGTCCACACGATCAGCGCTACTTCAGCTTGGTAGATCGTAGCGAAGGCATGAGTCAGTTGTTTAATCAGGATGCGCTGCTCAGTGATGGCGGATATTCTTCTTTCGCATCGTTCCAGCGTATTTTTAACCGTGGCGAACTACATTCGCTGGTCAATCAAATGACCTACTTCGACTTGAAGGGATCATTGCCAGCTTTGCTTCATGTTGAAGATCGCACCAGTATGGCTGCTTCCATCGAGTCGCGGGTACCCTTGCTCGATCACCGTATCGTTGAGTTCATGGCGACAATTCCACCGAACATTAAATTCGCTGGTGGCCGAATGAAGCACTTATTCAAAGAATCCATCAAGAGCGCAGTTCCCAAAGCAATTAGTGAACGCAAAGATAAGATGGGCTTCCCTACACCGTTGACGCAATGGACCAAGGGCGTTGCCCGTGACTTCGTGCGCGATACTTTGTTGTCGGATCAAGCTCGTCGGCGAGGTCTGTACAACCTGGATGTCGTGGAGAAAATGCTGGGTAATGAGCGAGAATTTGGTCGCGTCGTATGGGGCCTGCTTAGCCTGGAGTTGTGGCATCGTATTTTCATTGACCGGGATCTGAAGCCAAGTGGTATCTAATTCCGCTGGGGCCCGCCGTCGGGTTCTGATGCTCAGCAATGACCGGCAGATAGACCGGAGAATCCTCCTGCAGGCAGATAGCCTGCAGGAGGCTGGCTGGCAGGTCACTATTCTGGCAATGCCGCTAGACAAACGTGTCACTCATGAAGATGAGCGGATTCAAAGAATTGGCGCGTTGGTCGAGACGCAAGCACGCAAAGAAAATCGCATTCTGCAAATTTACCGATTAGCGCGAAGTTTGATGCCGATGAATGGTTTCTTCATGCGTAAAATCAAGTCTTTTGCGTGGCGTTTCGTGATCGACCAAGAGCGCTTTTACATGAATTTGTTCATGGCGGATGGCAGGCGCCATGTTGCAGATGTTGTCGTAGCTCATGATTTACCTATGTTGGCGGTTGGAAGGGCGTTGGCTGAAGAGTTCAATGCAGCCCTTGTTTATGACAGTCATGAGCTTTTTAGTGAGCAAGAGTTTACGCCTGGAGAGCAACGTAGTTGGGCAGACATTGAGAGGCGGCACGTGCGGAGCTGCAAGCGGGTAATCACGGTCAATCCATCGATTGCTCATGAGTTGGAGTCTCGCTATGCGATTTCGGAAGTCGCTGTCATCCATAATGCTGAACGCATCTGCCCATTAGGGGCGCGCTCCTGGTACTTACACGAGCGCTTTGCTATCCCGCGTGACCACTTCGTTCTGCTTTTTCAGGGGGGGTTCTCGGCAGGTCGAAATCTTGAAGAGCTGGTCCAGGCAATGGCATATGTCAGTGATCCACGAATCCATCTTGTGTTTTTGGGAGAAGGGCAACTGTCGGAAAGATTGCAGCGGTTGACCACAAAAAAAAGGGTGGGCTCACGAGTGCATTTCCATCCGGCCGTGCCGCAGGCTCAACTGTTGGAGGTCACGACTGCTGCTGATGCTGGGGTCATTCCATACCAAGCAATTTGCCTCAATAACTATTATTGCACTCCGAACAAGCTGTTCGAGTTTATTTCAGCCGGGCTTCCGATACTAGCAAGTGATCTACCTGAGCTACGACGCCTCGTTGCGGGCAATGCTATTGGGCGGGTGGAGTCATTGGACACGCCGGAGAAAATGGCTAGTGCAATCACGGCAATGTTTCAGAATGCGGATCAGTTGCAGGCATGGAGGGATAACTTGCTGACGGTTCGTGAAACGCTCAGTTGGCAAAGGGAAGGTGAGCGCTTGAAGCAGATCTACGAGGAACTGAAATGAAGGTTGCTGTAGTTTATCAGTATTACCAGGGGCACTCAGCGCCTGGGCACTCGCTGGTTTATGAACTTACTCAGCAACTGGCTGAAAATGGCCATGAAGTCTCTGTGGTTTCAGGTGAGACCGGATACATGAGTAGCCAACAGCCCGCTTTGCCCTGGTACAAGCGACTGTTCCGCAAGGAGTTTGAGGGGCGGGTGACGGTGATTCGAACATTTACCTACACTCAATTGCACCGCAGTTACATTGGGCGACTGATCAGCTTTCTCTCGTTCTCCATTACGGCTCCATTCGGTCTATTGAAAATCAGCAAGCCAGATGTAGTGCTTGCATCATCACCTCCCATCTTTCCGATGTTTACGGTGTGGCTCGTATGCAAGATTCGTAGTATTCCCATGGTTCTGGAAGTGCGCGATTTATGGCCGGAGTCCGCTGTTCAGATGGGTATATTACGCAATAAATACTTGATTTCGATCATGCTGTGGATGGAACGTCTGCTTTACAATCAGGCGCGGCGAATCGTTACCTTGACTCACGGTATTAAAAATGACATTCAACGTCGGGGTTGGCCTGCTAGCCGGCTGCAGGTCATTACTTGTGGAGTAGAAAGTGACATGCTCTATCCCGATGACGATGCGGGCTTTGCGTTACGTCGTAAGTATGGCCTGGAGGACCGTCGGATTGTGCTTTATATGGGGGCCATGGGGGAGGCCAACAATCTCGATGTCATTCTAAATGCAGCATTTCTGTCTCGAGACAGTAATCTGTTGTTTCTCTTGGTGGGTGACGGTATGAGGCGCGCTGAGATAAAAAAGCGTATAGCAGATTCGGGCATGACCCATGTTCAGTGTTGGGAGCCTGTTGCGAAAAGTGAGGTAAGGCAATGCATAAGTGCGGCTGATATTTGTTTGGTCACATTACAGGATATTCCGCTTTTTGAAGGCGCTATCCCTACAAAATTGCTTGATTACATGGCCTGCGGGAAGCCAGTCTTGTGTGGCGTTCGCGGGGAGGCTGCGCAAATTGTCGAGACGGCCGAAGCGGGAGTGGTATTTGCACCAAATGATGAAAGGCAGCTAGCTGTGCTTATTCAAGAGCTAATGGATGATGAGCCACGCCGACGGCAGATGGGTGCGAATGGTGCAGCCCACGTTTTGAAAAATTTTGAAGCCAGTAAGAGTCGTGAAGCCATGGAAAGTTTGCTAATTGAGGTGGCTTCGAAATCCAATATTCAAGATGTTGCTTGAGTGATTTTAAGATGATGGCTCCTGGTTCTGCATGATTTGGTAATAAATGACTGGCACGTACCGGCTTGCGGCTCTTTGAGGGAAGGCTAAAGTTCAGTTGCAGCCAAGGAATAGCTGCCACTCAACCTTACATGGAGCCAAACATGCGTAATACCGTCCTGTCCTACCTGCTGCTCCCGCTCTTCGCATCCCTTCCTTTCACGCTGAACGCGGCCCCGGCGTCTCTGGCTGAGCCAGCATCAATCAGCGCGGCAAAAGAGGTGCAGGGGGGGGCACAACTGCAGCCACGGAAGATCGACCTGAACGACGCAGATGCCCTAACGCTACAACAGGCCCTGAACGGTATAGGCAAAGCCAAGGCCGAAGCGATCGTCGCCTATAGGGAAGCCAATGGCCCTTTCGCTTCGATAGATGAACTTCTGGAAATCAAGGGGATCGGCAAAGCTCTGCTGGAACGCAACCGGGAAAAATTGGTGATCAATTAACACTGTAGGCCTACCGGTTGGCATTGCGCCAACCGGTTTCACCCCAAAGCGATAAGGCTTCAACGTTCTTGCGCATCCTTCGCGTCGGCCTCGGCATTACGCTCGTGAACCTTCCTCAGCTGCTCTTCAGTCAGCGGCAGCTTTTTCGCCGTATCGCGCAGCATCATCAGCCCGCCGATGATCGAGCCGAGGGCTATGATGAGTATCAACCAGGCATACCAGGGCATCGTGCATTCTCCTGTCGGCGTCATTGGGCAGTGCTTGTACAAATATTGAACAATTGCCGGTTGCGTTGGTTCAATTATAGGTGCCGCACCTTGCCGGGCCAATTCCGTTGACCCGCGGGCCCCAAAGCCTGTGCCACTTCGTTTACAATGCGCGCCGTTTACGACTTGCCAAGAGAACCCCGACCATGTCCGCCTGCCAGACGCCCCTGATCGTCGCCCTGGATTTCCCTACCCGTGACGCCGCCCTGAAGCTGGCCGACCAGCTCGACCCCGCCCTGTGCCGGGTAAAGGTTGGCAAGGAACTGTTCACCAGCAGCGCTTCGGGCATTGTCGAAACCCTGTGCGCGAAGGGCTTCGAGGTGTTCCTCGACCTCAAGTTCCACGACATCCCCAACACCACGGCCATGGCGGTCAAGGCTGCTGCCGAAATGGGCGTATGGATGGTCAACGTCCACTGCTCCGGTGGCCTGCGCATGATGGCGGCCTGCCGTGAAGAGCTGGCCAAGCGCAGCGGCCCGCAGCCGCTGCTGATCGGCGTAACCGTGCTGACCAGCATGGAGCGTGAGGACCTGGCCGGCATCGGCCTGGACGTGGACCCGCAGGAGCAAGTGCTGCGCCTGGCGGCGCTGGCCGAAAAGGCGGGCATGGACGGCCTGGTGTGCTCGGCACTGGAAGCGCCAGCGCTGAAGGCCGCACACCCGGCGTTGCAACTGGTGACGCCTGGCATTCGCCCTGCGGGCAGCGCCCAGGATGACCAGCGCCGCATTCTCACCCCGCGCCAAGCGTTGGATGCTGGTTCCGACTACCTGGTGATCGGTCGCCCGATCAGCCAGGCGGCAGACCCGGCCCAGGCGCTGGCAGCCGTAGTGGCGGAAATCCGCGGCTGATATCTGCCAATAAAAAGGGCCGACATGCGCAGTGCATGTCGGCCCTTTTTTATTGCCCTTGAATCAGGCAATAACCAGCGGCTGGAAGCCCTTGATCAGGTCATCCAGCGCCTTGATCTGCGCCAGGAACGGCTCCAGCTTGTCCAGCGGCAGGGCGCTCGGGCCATCGCACTTGGCCTGGTCCGGGTTCGGGTGAGCCTCCAGGAACAGCCCGGCCAGGCCAACCGCCATGCCGGCACGGGCGAGGTCGACCACCTGCTCGCGACGGCCACCGGAGGCAGCGCCAGACGGATCACGGTTCTGCAGGGCGTGGGTCACGTCGAAGATGATCGGTAGGTTGTCGCAGGTGCGCTTCATCACGCCAAAGCCCAGCATGTCGACCACCAGGTTGTCGTAGCCCATGCAGGTGCCGCGGTCGCACAGGATCAGCTGGTCGTTACCGGCTTCCTTGAACTTGTGCACGATGTTCTGCATCTGCGACGGGCTGAGGAACTGCGGCTTCTTGATGTTGACCGGCTTGCCAGTCTTGGCCAGGGCCACCACCAGGTCGGTCTGGCGGGCCAGGAACGCGGGAAGCTGCAGCACATCGACCACTTCGGCCACCGGCGCGCACTGGTAGATCTCGTGTACGTCGGTGATGATCGGGACGCCGAACTCGGCCTTTACCTTCTCGAAGATGCGCAGGCCTTCTTCCATGCCCGGGCCACGGTAGGAGTGGATCGAGGAGCGGTTGGCCTTGTCGAAGCTGGCCTTGAACACGTAAGGGATGCCCAGTTTTTCGGTAACCCGGACGTACTCGGCGCAGGCGGTCAGGGCCAGGTCCTCGGACTCGAGCACGTTGATGCCGCCGAAGAGGACGAACGGGGCGGTGTTGGAGCACTCGATGGTGGGGGTGATCTTGATCATGGTCTACTCTGCAAATCCCAGTCACTGGTTTCAGTGGCGATAGCCAATCTTACAGACTCACACCTTCAACACCAACTTGCCGAAGTTCTCGCCGCTGAACAGTTTGAGAAGGGTCTCGGGGAACGTTTCCAGCCCCTCGACCACGTCCTCCTTGCTCTTGACCTTGCCCGTGGCCAGCCAGCCGGCCATCTCCTGGGCGGCCTTGCCATAGTCCTTGGCGTGGTCCATCACCACGAAGCCTTCCATGCGTGCACGGTTCACCAGCAGCGCCAGGTAGTTGGCCGGGCCTTTGACGGCTTCCTTGTTGTTGTACTGGCTGATGGCGCCGCAGATGACGATGCGTGCCTTGAAGTTGATGCGGGTGAGCACGGCGTCGAGGATTTCGCCGCCGACGTTGTCGAAGTACACGTCAATGCCCTTGGGGCATTCGCGTTTCAGGCCGGCCAGCACGTCTTCGGCCTTGTAGTCGATCACGCCGTCAAAGCCTAGTTCGTCCTTGAGGTACTGGCACTTCTGCGCGCCACCGGCGATGCCGACCACATGGCAACCTTTGAGCTTGGCGATCTGGCCGACGATGCTGCCCACCGCGCCGGCAGCACCGGAAATCACCACGGTGTCGCCGGCCTTGGGCTGGCCGACCTCGAGCAAGGCGAAGTAGGCGGTCATGCCGGTCATGCCCAGCGCCGAGAGGTAGCGGGGCAGGGGGGCGAGGTTGGGGTCGATCTTGTGCAGGCCCTGGGGTTCACCGGTGAAGTAGTCCTGCACGCCGAGGGCGCCGCTGACATGGTCACCGGGCTTGTAGTCCGGGTGGTTGGAGGCGACCACTTCGCCCACGCCCAGGGCGCGCATCACCTGGCCGAGGGCGACAGGCGGGATGTAGGACTTGCCTTCGTTCATCCAGCCGCGCATGGCCGGGTCCAGCGACAGGTACAGGTTGCGCACCTGGATCTGGCCGGCGGCGGGGGCTTCGGCGGGTACCGTTTCGAAGGTGAAATCGTCACGGCGCACGGCGCCGACCGGGCGTTTGGCAAGCAGGAAGCGGCGGTTGGTCTGGGTCATGGCAGGTCCTTGTGGGCGATGAGGCACAGCGGTCAATTTAACCTGCTGATGCAGGTTGGTCCGCAAAATCACTGGTAAGCATGGTAGCCCAACCGCTGGCCTGATGATGCTGCCCAGCCGGGCGGTGGGCTGACTAGACTCTGGGTCCATCCATCACCCTCAGGAGCAGACGATGAGCATGACCTTTTCCGGCCAGGTAGCCTTGGTCACCGGCGGTGCAGCAGGGATCGGCCGGGCCACGGCACTGGCCTTTGCCCGCGAGGGCCTGAAGGTGGTGGTGGCCGATCTTGACCCGGTCGGTGGCGAGGCCACGGTGGCCTTGATTCGCGAAGCGGGTGGCGAAGCGCTGTTCGTGGCCTGTGACGTGACCCAGGACGCCCAGGTGCGCCAGCTGCATGAGCGCGCCATCGAGGCCTATGGCCGGCTGGACTACGCCTACAACAATGCCGGCATCGAAATCGAACAAGGGCGCCTGGCCGAGGGCAGCGAAGCCGAGTTCGACGCGATCATGGGCGTCAACGTCAAAGGCGTGTGGCTGTGCATGAAGTACCAGTTGCCGCTGCTGCTTGCCCAGGGCGGTGGTGCGATCGTCAACACCGCCTCGGTGGCGGGCCTGGGCGCGGCACCGAAGATGAGCATCTACGCTGCCTCCAAGCATGCGGTGATCGGCCTGACCAAATCGGCGGCCATCGAGTATGCCAAGAAGGGCATTCGGGTGAATGCCGTATGCCCGGCGGTGATCGACACCGACATGTTCCGCCGGGCCTACGAGGCAGACCCGCGCAAGGCCGAGTTTGCCGCAGCGATGCACCCGGTCGGGCGGATCGGCAAGGTCGAGGAAATTGCCAGTGCGGTGCTGTACCTGTGCAGTGACGGGGCGGCCTTTACCACTGGGCACAGCCTGGCGGTGGATGGCGGGGCCACCGCGATTTGAGTCGAGGGTGATGTGCGTTGCTTAACCTCTTGACGTTGAACGTTAAGTTGTGTAAAGGCGGATTGTTTTTCGGCTGTCTATACTTCCACTTCTCAAATTTTGGGGAGCTACAGTGGAAACAGACAGTGGCAACAAGCCTGCCCGGCATCCCTCGATCATGGATTTCTCGGCCTGTCGCGGGATTGCCGAAGGGCCCGTGTTCATTGTGGCGTCGGGCGCCTCTGCCAAGGGCTTCCCGATACAGCGCTTCGCGGATGTGCCGATGATCACGCTCAACGGCGCGATCTCGATGTTCCCGGAGCACGGCCCGCGCCCGTACTTCTACGTGTGCACCGACACCGGTTTTGCCCATCAGCAGCCTGACCTCTACGCAAAAGCGGTACGCCTTAGCCAGCGCCTGGCAATCTGGCCAAGTGAAGTCGGGGCACTCCCGGCGTCGACCAAGGCGCAAATCTTCCCGCTGGCCAAGGCAGCCCGCTCAAGCCTTCGTGACTCGCTTTTCAACCCCGACCCGCAGGTGGTGCGCAGCCGCGCATTCTGGGGTAACCGGTCGCGCTCCGTGGGTTTCAGCAAAGACCTTTCACAAGGGTTTTTCGATGCGCGCACGGTGGCCTATGCGGCGCTGCAGATTGCCTGCCACCTGGGTTTCAATCAGGTTTTCCTGGTGGGTGTAGACCTCGACCAGGCCGTGGGGCGTTTTTATGAAACCCCGGGCCAGGCGGCTTCTCGCTGTCATCTGGATGAGTCATACGAGCGGCGCATCCTGCCCTCGCTGAAGCTGATGGCTGACCGTGTGGTCGATGAGCATTTTGCCGTCTACAACCTGTCGGCTACGTCAAAAATCCCGGATTCGGTCATCCCCAAAATTACCGTCGAGCAGGCCCAGGCGATCATCCGTGGCAACGTTCACCAGGCCATGCTGTGCAGCCACCCCGCGTGACCGTCTACTTCCTCGGCTGGCAAGCCCGTTATGAGCAGATCATGATCGAAAACCTGGCGCAGTCGCACGCGGTGCGGGTGTTCCAGTTGCCTGGCTATGCTCGCCGGGGTGTGCGCCTGGCGCGGGCGCTGGGTGGTGCGCCGGCGTTGCTGAGGTGGCTGGGCAGGCGAGCCAGCGCCGCCAATCGGGCCACTGCCAGCGACCTGCTGGTGTGTAACGAGGGCCAGCTCAAACGTGGGCGCCAGCTGCATCTGGTGCAGGGTTTTCCTGGCCAGCGGGTGCTACTGATTCGGGACCTGGTCGATGCCGCCTTTGTTGAACGCATGCGGCCACTGTTCGATCGTGTCTACAGCTACGACCCCGTGCAATGCGAGCGTCTGGGCATGGTTCATCTGGAGCAGTTTTTCCCTTTCGATCCCGAAAGCGTCAGGCAACCGACCGCCGGGCGTGCTGCTGGCAGGCAGGGGCCGTTGTGCTTCTTCCTCGGGCGCGACAAAGGCCGTGCCCGGCGCCTGCAGGCCCTGGCGCAGGAGCTGGTCGGGCTGGGTTGCGCGCTGGATTTCCAGATCGTCAAGGACGGCACTACCCAAGCACCGGGCAGCTACCACGTCGACGCAGCGCTGCCTTACGAGGCCAACCTGGCCAGGGCCATGGCCTGCGATGTGCTGGTGGAGATCAACCAGCCGGGCCAGGCTGGCCTGACCTTGCGGCCGCTGGAGGCCGCGTTCTTCGACAAGCAGCTGATCACCGATAACCGTCGGGTCAGGGACACGGCCTTCTACCATCCCGACCGCTTCTATGTGCTGGGAGAAGAGCAGCGCGAGCTGCAAGCGTTCCTGGCCAGCAAGGCGCCAGGGGTGGCGCCGGATGCCCTGCGCCGACATACCCCGGCGGGGTTGCTGGAGCGCTTGTTGGAGGACGCTGTTCGGGGTTGAGTCGGCTCAATGGCTGCTGGCTTGTTGCACGCTTTGCCGGGTGCCTTGCAACGTCCCGGCAACGGCCACGCAACCCACCAGCAACACCCCGCCAAACCCCAGCAAGGCCACGCCCGAGCCCAGGCGGTCGCTCATGACCCCGGTCAGGATCACCGGCACGCTGAACCCCAGGTAGGCCAGCAGGAAGAACCCCGCACTGGCGCGTGTCTTCTCGGTTCCGGCCAGTTCGTTCACCGCCGTCAGCCCGCCGAGGTAGATGAACCCATAGCAGGCGCTGCTGGCTGCCACCGCGCCGCTCAGCACCGCCCACAGGCGGCCGCTGTCGGCGCCCCAGGCCAGCAAGGCATAGCTGCACGGCAGGATCGCCATGCCCAGCAAGGTGGCCGCGCGGCTTGACATGCGCCTGGCCAGCGGCTGGAACAGCAGGCCGCAGCTGATCACGCAGAACGTCGAGAACCCCGACCAGGTGCTCAAGCCGTGCTGGCGCAGGATCCCGGGCAGCAGGGCGATCACCAGCCCGACGCAGGCCCAGGCCAGCAGGATGGCCAGGCCATACACCACGCTGCCGCGGGGGTAGCAGGGCAGTCGCACCATGGCACTGCGCTGCGCCGGGCGTGGGTCGGGCAAGCGCCACACCAGCAGCACAGCCACTGCGCCCAGCAGCAACTGCAAGTGGAAGCTGCCGGGCGTCAGGCTCGGGCCGCGCAGCAGGTACAGGCTAGTCAGCGCCGCGCCCAGGCCAAAGCCCAGCGAAGTGCTGGCGGTGACCCAGTTGGCGGCACGAGCACTGCTGCCGGCGCCCATCAGCTCAGTCATGTAGGCGGTTGCCGTGGCTGAGGCCAGGCCGGTTCCCAGGCCCAGGAAGAAGCGCGCCACGCCCAGCGCCTGCAGGCTCGGTGCAAACAGCATGAGCAGGGTGGCAACCATCGACAGCACCAGCGCGGTGAGGATCAGCGGCCGTCGCCCGACCCGGTCGGCCAATCCGCCCAAGGCCAGCAACACCGGCAGCACGCCCAGCACGTAACCGGAGAAGGCCACTGCGGTGGCGCCGGCGCCCTGGCCGGAGAGGTCGGCGTAGGTGATGTAGAGCGGGGCCTGCAGGTTGACCGCCAGGGTGATCAGGCACAGGGCGAAGGCGAGCAGGGCGGGGGAGTGGTGCGAGGGCATGGGCGTGGTCCTGGTTCTTGGGTTGTCAGTACCGGCCCTTTCGCGGGGCCGGTAAAGGAGACATTGCCCTCAGCCCAGATACCCAACAAGGCACACCTTGGCCGCATTTATGGTTAACTGTTCGCTCAAAATCAGCAAACACTCAGCGCCATGCACTTCACCCTCGACCGCCAAAGCCCCACCCCGCTGGTGCAGCAACTCACCGACCATCTGCAAGCCTGGATCGAACGGCAGCGCCTGCGTCCTGGTGCCCGTCTGCCCTCGATCCGCAGCCTGGCCCGTGATCAGTCGGTCAGTGCCTCCTGCGTGATCGAAGCCTACGACCGTCTGGTCGCCAGCGGTTGGCTCGAGGCACGTCATGGCACCGGCTTCTTCGTCGCCGAGCGCAAAGCCACCGTCGCCGCCGAACATCAGCCGGTGTGGGGCGAGGCGGGTGATGGCAGCTGGCGCCAGTTCCGCGAAGGCCATGACGAACTGCTCAAGCTCGGCTGCGGCTGGCTGCCGAACAGCTGGCGCGCAGACGTCGAACTGGCCCAGGCGATCCGCCAGGTCAGCCGCGGCAATCCACAGGACCTGTTCGACTACTGCCCGCCGCTGGGCCTGGCCAGCCTGCGCCAGCACGTGCACAAGCGCCTGGCACGGCTGGACATCGCGGCCGGGCCCGAGCGCATCCTCACCACCCAAGGTGCCAGCCATGGCCTCGACCTGCTGGTGCGTACCTTGCTGCGCCCCGGCGACACCGTACTGGTAGAAAACCCTGGCTACTACAACCTGTACAACCTGCTGCGCCAGCATCAGGTGCGCATGCTGCCGGTACCGCGCACGGTTGCCGGCCCTGACCTTGCAGTGCTCGAGCGCTTGCTGGCCGAGCACCACCCGCGTTGCCTGTTCACCAACAGCCTGTACCAGAACCCCACGGGCACCAGCCTCGCGCCCAAGGTTGCCTATCGCCTGCTGGAGCTGGCCCGCGAATACGACCTGCGCATCATCGAGGACGATATCTACGCCGACTTCCAGGAAGGCCCGGCCACCCGCCTGGCCACCCTCGACAGCGAGCAGCGGGTGATCTACCTGGCCAGTTTCTCCAAGACCCTGAGCAGTTCGTTGCGGGTCGGCTACCTGGTGGCCGATGCGCCCTTGGTGGCGCGCCTGGCCGAACTGAAGATGGTCAGTGGCATCGGCACCTCGCGCTTTGCCGAGCAGGTGGTTGGGCAGATGCTGGCCAACGGCAGCTACCGCAAGAGTGCCCAGCGCCTGCGAGTGCGCCTGGGGCAGCACATGGCCAAACTGCTCGGGCAGCTGGAACAGTACGGCTGGCAGGTGTTCTGCGAGCCGTATGGCGGCATGTTCGTCTGGGCGCGGGTGCCCGGGCGGGACTTCGCCAGCCTCGAACGCCTGGCGCTGGAGCATGCGGTGTTGCTGACCCCGGGCAGTGCCTTCGACTACCAGGGCGCCGGCAGCGACTGGCTGCGGATCAATGTCGCCTACGGGCAGGACACCCGCGCCCAAGGCTTTCTTCAGCACGCAAGGCGACCTTCAGCTAGCTGATCGCGACACGTTCATAGCGATTTGACACCATTTTGGCGCCAGCCTCTTGTTACTAGGGCGATAAGGTTGCCACGCTTGGCCCTTGGCAAAACCTTGCACGGTGAAGGGGGATCGGCGATGGCGACGAGCAGGCACGGTGTTCTGGCCAACCTGGGCATGGCCCGCAAACTGGGCCTGGGGTTTGCCCTGGTGTTGCTGCTGACCGTCGCGGTGGCAGCCATCGGCATCGCGGCGCTGCACAGCGTTGGCCAGCGCTTCGACGGCCTGCGCCAGCTGGGCCAGATCAATACCGACCTGCTGCGGCTGCGCCAGCACGAGCAGGCCTTTGCCCTGCGCTCCGACATCAAGGAGGCCGAGGCCTTGCGCAGCGGCCTGCAGAGCCTTGCCGAGCGCGCCCGCAGCTTGCCAGCGCTGGCGGCTGCCGAGGCTGACCTGGCGGCTTACGGCCAGGCCTTCGAAGCTTTCGTCGAAGCGGTACAGGCCAAGGAGCTGGCGCTGGACATGGCCAGTTGGTCGGTGTCCAGCGTGGCCAACAACCTCGATGTGTTGCAGTCCGGCCTGGCCGACGATGCCACCTACACGCTCAAGCAGTCCCAGGGCCAGCAAGGTGGCGAGTTCCTTGAGCAGGCCGGCCAGGTGGCGCAAGTGTCGCGGCTGATGCTGCAGGCCATGGATGAAGCGCGGGTACGCCTGGACAAGAGCCGCAAGGGCGAAGAGGGCGAGCAAGGCCGTATCGCCCAGACGGTCGAGGCGGCGCAGTTGGTGGAGCAGCTCAAAGCCGCCGTCGGTGACGCGGGCTACCAGAGTGTGCTCGGCGAGGTGGCCGGGCACATTGCCAGCTTCTCCGACAAGCTCAATGAATACACCGACCTGCTGGGCAAGGAGCAAGGCATCAAGGCGCAGTTGCAGGCGCGAGCCGAGCAGGTCACGGGCCGGGTCGACCAGGCCTATGCCGTCGATCAGCAGGCGATGCAGGCCGAACTGGCGCGCAACAGCCTGGCCATCGCCCTCGCCACCGGGCTGGCATTGTTGGTGGGCCTGCTCGCCGCCTGGCTGATCACCCGCGCCGTGGTCGGCCCGCTCAAGCGCGTGATCGGCCGTGCCCAGCGCATTGCCGCGGGCGAGTTGAGCCTGGAGCACGAGGCGGCGCGCAGTGATGAAGTCGGCCAGCTGATGCAGGCCATGCAGCAGATGGCCGCCGGGTTGTCCGGGGTGGTCAGTGGCCTGCAGCAGGGTATCGAGCAGTTGGCTGGCAGCGCCCAGGCGTTGTCGGCGGTGACCGAGCAGACCAATCGCGAAGTCGGCAGCCAGAAGGAAGAGACCGAGCAGGTGGCCACCGCCATGCAGCAGATGACCGCCACCGTGCACGACGTGGCGCGCAATGCCGAAGAAGCCGCACAGGCGGCGCAGGCTGCCGATGAAAAGGTCGACGCCGGCCAGCGCGTGGTGCGCGAGAGCATGCAGCGCATCGAACAGCTGGCGACGGCCGCGGACACTGCCAGCGCCGGCATCGACAGCCTGAGTGCCGAGATCCACACCATTGGCGATGTGCTGGCGGTGATCAAGAGTGTCGCCGAGCAGACCAACCTGCTGGCGCTCAACGCGGCCATCGAGGCGGCCCGGGCGGGTGAGCAGGGGCGTGGTTTTGCGGTGGTGGCCGACGAAGTACGGGCGCTGGCCCGGCGTACCCGGCAGTCGACCGAGGAAATCGAGCGCCTGGTGGCCAGCCTGCGCGGCAATGCCCAGCAGTCAGTGGCGCAGATCCGCGGCAGTACCGAGCTGGTGCGCCTGGCCGTGGCGGATGCGCTGCAGACCGAAAGCGCGCTGGGCAGCATCGCGGTGGCGGTATCGTTGATTCAGCAGATGAACCAGCAGATTGCGGCGGCGGCCGAGCAGCAGAGTTCGGTGGCCGAGGAAATCAGCCGCAGCGTGACGCAGATTCGCGGCAGTGCCGACCAGGCGGCGCTGGCGATGCAGGACAATGCCCGCTCCAGTATCGAACTGGCACAGCTGGGCAATGACCTCAAAGGCATGGTCGGCCATTTCAGGCTGTGAAGATCTCTTGTAGGAGCGCCCTTTCGCGACACAAGGCCGCTCCTACAAGGCCTTGCGCGGGTTGAGGATCAGCAAGGTCAACACCCCCGCCACGATTCCCCAGAACGCCGAGCCGATCGAGAACAGGGTCAATCCCGAAGCCGTCACCATGAAGGTGATCAGCGCCGCCTCGCGCTCCCTGCCCTCGCTCATGGCCACGGTCAGTCCGTTCATGATCGAGCCGAACAGCGCCAACGCCGCAATCGACAGCACCAGCTCCTTCGGCAGTGCCGCGAACAAGGCCGCCAGGGTGGCGCCGAACGTGCCGGCAATGCCATAGAAAAGCCCGCACCACACTGCCGCGGTATAGCGCTTGCTCGGGTCTTCATGGGCGTGCGGCCCCGTGCAGATCGCCGCACTGATCGCCGCCAGGTTGACCCCATGCGAGCCGAACGGCGCCAGCAGCAGCGAAGCCAGGCCCGTCGTTGAAATCAACGGCGAGGCGGGCACCTGGTAGCCGTCGGCGCGCAGCACCGCCACGCCAGGCATGTTCTGCGAGGTCATCGCCACCACGAACAGCGGGATGCCGATGCTGATGGTGGCGGCCAGCGAGAAGCTTGGCGTGGTCCACACCGGGGTGGCCACCTCCAGCTTGAAGCCACTGAAGTCCAGCAGGCCGAGGGCGCCGGACAGTGCCGTGCCCACCAGCAAGGCGGCCAGTACGCAGTAGCGCGGCGACAGGCGCTTGACCAGCAGGTAGCTGAAGAACATGCCCAGGACCAGCAGGGTGCGGTGCTGGGCGGCAACGAAGATTTCGCTGCCGATCTTGAACAGGATCCCGGCCAGCAAGGCCGAGGCCAGTGATGCCGGGATGCGCTTGACCAGGCGCTCGAAGCTGCCGGTCAGGCCGCAGATCAGCACCAGCAGCGCACAGGTGATGTAGGCACCGATGGCTTCGCCGTAGCTGACCCCGCCCAGGCTGGTAATCAGCAGCGCCGCGCCGGGGGTCGACCAGGCCACGGTAATGGGGGTGCGGTAGCGCAGCGACAGGCCGATGCTGCACGCCGCCATGCCGATCGACAGTGCCCAGATCCACGAAGAAATCTGCGCGTTGGTCAGGCCGGCTGCCTGGCCGGCCTGGAACATCAGCACCAGCGAGCTGGTGTAGCCGGTGAGCATGGCGATGAAGCCGGCGACCACCGCCGAGGGGGAGGTGTCTGCCAGGGGCCGCAGGCGTGCGGAGGTGGCATCGGTCATGGGGTTGGGTCCTTGTCCATGTGTAAGCATTTTTTTCAGACTAACGCGGGGCGGATTGATCCTTGCCATACAGCAGGCATTGCTTTTAGCCGTACAGTCGCCAACTATTGGGCACGAATGCGCAACTGCATGGGAGGGAATGGGCGATGTTCAAGGTGTATGGCGACTACCAGTCCGGTAACTGCTACAAGGTCAAGCTGATGCTCAGCCTGCTCGACCGCCCGTATGAATGGCACGCGGTGGATATCCTCAAGGGCGAGACCGAAACCCCTGAGTTTCTGGCCATGAACCCCAACGGCAAGGTGCCGGTGCTCAAGCTCGAGGACGGCACCTGCCTGTGGGAATCGAACGCCATCCTCAACTACCTGGCCGACGGCAGCGAGTTCCTGCCCAGCGAGCCGCGCCTGCGGACCCAGGTGTTGCAGTGGCAGTTCTTCGAGCAATACAGCCATGAGCCGTACATTGCCGTGGCGCGGTTCATCCAGTTCTACCTGGGGCTGCCGGACGAGCGCGTGGAGGAATACCGCAAGCTGCACAAGGGCGGTTACAAGGCGTTGAAGGTGATGGAGCGGCAGTTGCAGATGACGCCGTATCTGGTCGGAGACCAGTACTCGATCGCCGATGTGGCGCTGTATGCCTATACCCATGTGGCGCATCAGGGCGGGTTCGACCTGGCCGATTACCCGGCAGTGCGCGCCTGGCTTGGGCGGGTGGCCAGCCATCCGCGGCATGTGCCGATGGTCGACTGAGCTGGCGCCGCTCCTACAGGGACCGCGCAGGGCTTACGCGAAGCGCTTGTCCAGATAGGCAATGATGGCCTTGGATTCATACATCCAGGCCACCTTGCCCGCTTCTTCGATGCGCAGGCACGGCACTTTCACCCGGCCGCCGCCTTCGAGCAGGGCCTGGCGATGCCCGTCGTCGTTCTTGGCATCACGCAACGCCACCGGCACATTCAGGCGGTGCAGGGTACGGCGGGTCTTCACGCAGAACGGGCAGGCATGGAACTGGTACAGCGCGAGGCCCTTGGCCTCTTGCTCGACACGCGCCTGGGCCGCCGCATCACGCTTCTGCTTGGCCGGGCGGCTGATCCAGTCGCCGAACACGATGAGCTGGCCGAGGCCGACCCGCAGGGCTTTGACGATCATGGGCTACTCCTGAAATGCAAAAGCCGACCCCTGGGGGCCGGCTCGGGTCATGCGCCGATCACTTGATCAGGCTGAGGAACTCGCTGCGAGTCGAGGCGTTTTCACGGAACTCACCCAGCATCACCGAAGTGAGCATGGTCGAGTTCTGCTTCTCCACGCCACGCATCATCATGCACATGTGCTTGGCTTCGATGACCACCGCCACGCCAGCGGCGCCAGTTACCTGCTGCACGGCCTCGGCGATCTGGCGGCTGAGGTTTTCCTGGATCTGCAGGCGGCGGGCGAACATATCGACGATGCGCGCGACCTTCGACAGGCCCAGGACCTTGCCCTTGGGCAGGTAGGCGACGTGGGCCTTGCCGATGAAAGGCAGCATGTGGTGTTCGCACATCGAATACAGCTCGATGTCCCGGACCAGCACCATCTCGCTGTTGTCGGAGGTGAACAGCGCGCCGTTGGTGACTTCTTCCAGCGTCTGCTCATAACCGCGGCAAAGGTACTTCATGGCCTTTGCAGCCCGCTTGGGCGTGTCGAGCAGGCCCTCACGGGAGACGTCCTCGCCAAGTTGGCTGAGGATCTCGGTGTAGTTCTGTTCCAGGGACATGTATCTACCTGTGGGTAAAAATCGCAAAAAGGAAGGGTACGGCGCCGCGCGCGGCGCTGCAAGCACGGCGTTACTCGTCGCGGCCTTCCATCATGGTTCGCTTGAGCATCACATAGACCGCGCCAGTGCCGCCATGGCGGGCCTGGCACGAGGTAAAGCCGAGCACTTGCGGGTGCTGGCGCAGCCAGGTGTTGACGTGGCTCTTGATCATTGGGCGCTTGCCGTCCAGGCGTGCGGCCTTGCCGTGGGTCACCCGTACGCAGCGGACTTCCAGCTGAGTGGCTTCGGCGATGAAGGCCCACAGGGTTTCACGGGCCTTTTCCACGCTCATGCCGTGCAAGTCGAGGCTGCCCTCGAAGGCGATCTGGCCAAGCTTGAGCTTGCGAATCTGGCTTTCCTGCACGCCGTCGCGGCGCCACATCAGCTCGTCTTCGGCACCGACATCGATGACAAACTGGTCGGACAGGCCGTCGATCACCAGGGTCTGGTCACTGCGCACTGTCGCGGCCTGGCGCAGGCCGGCCAGCTGCTTGCGGTCGGTTTTCGGCTTGCCCACCTCAGCGCGATCGTGCTTGATCGGCTTGACGCCGCGCACTTCAGCGCTGAACAGGGAAAAATCGTCGTCTTGCATGGTGCCTCCACGTGGGCGGCGTAGTTTACGCGATCAGCCCTGTGGCGTCTGCATTGGCCTCAGTCATGCTTCTTCATCAGGTGCGGCGACAGGTTCAGCTCGCGCCCGCGGCGCAGGCGGATACGGCTGCGGCGCCAGAAGCGCACGCCAAGGTACAGCAGCAACAGCCCGACCACGGCCACGATGCCGGCCAGCGGGCGGTTGGCATTGAGTTCGGCCAGGGCGGTGTAGTTGCCGAGCAGCCCGGCGATGCCGGCCATGGCCAGCAGCACGCCGAGCGTAGCGATCAGGGCCGACAGGCCGGCGGCAATACGCGCACCCCAGTTACGCGGTTCCCGCGGGCGCAGACGCTTGGCGTCGAAACTGCCTTTGAGCTTCATTCCAGTTTCCTCTGTGGACATCCGGAATTCGACCTGGGCCCGGCCCTCGGGTTCCGCCCGGCTGCCGGGCGGTCATCGCAGCGTCAGCTCAGATCAGGCTGGCGGTAGGGGCGACACAGGCGAAGTTGTCGGCCATCACGGCCATTTCGCACGCGTGGATCTGCGCGGCGGGGATCACCTGGTCCTTGAGCGCCAGGTCGCGGGTTGCCGAGGCGTCTTCCACCAGGGTGCAACGATAACCATAGTCCTTGGCGCGGCGCACGGTGGTGCTGACGCTGGAGTGGCTCATGAAACCGCACACGATCAGGTCCAGGTGCCCCAGCTCCTGCAGGGTGTCGTGCAGCTTGGTGTTCTTGAAGGCGTTGGGCATGCGCTTTTCGATGATGATTTCACCTTCGCGCGGCTCCAGGCCCGGGATGAACTGGCCGGCCGGGCCCTGCGGGTCGAAGCGCCCGCCAACGGTACCGAGGTGGCGAACGTGGATGATCGGACGGCCGGCCTTGCGGGCGGCGTCGAGCAACCGGGCGATGTTGGCCACGGCCTCGTCCATGCCCGACAGCTGCAGAGGACCGCTCAGGTATTCCTTCTGCGCATCGATGATGATCAGGCTGGCTTGGCTCAGCTTGGCCGGCGGGTAGTCGCGACCAGTGAGGCGGAACATCGTGGTTGGAACGGACATCAAGGGCTCCTTGGGTAGGGCTTTTGTATACCTATTCTCCCTTGCCTTGGCGCCAATGGGAATGGTTGACATCGCAAGCGGCGTGGTTACTGGCCTGTGGCCTGCCGTTGGGGCATCGCGGCGAACAAATGTGCGGGTGGGGCTGTTAGACTTTTGTACGGTCTGAATTAGGAGTACCCCGTGATCACATCTCGTCTGCGCACGTTGCGCGACCATATCCGCTGGGCGGTCAGCCGCTTCCATGAGCACGAGCTGTTCTTCGGCCACGGTGCCGACAATGCCTGGGACGAAGCCCGCCTGCTGGTGCTGGGCGCCGTGCACCTGCCATGGGAAATCGCCGACAGCTACCTGGACTGCCAGCTCGAGGACGACGAGCGGGTACGCCTGCAGCACTTGCTCAAACGCCGTATCGAAGACCGCGTGCCAACCGCCTACCTGCTGGGCGAAGCCTGGTTCTGCGGCATGTCGTTCATCGTCGACGAGCGTGTGCTGGTGCCCCGTTCGCCGATCGGCGAGCTGATCGAAAAGCGCTTCGAGCCGTGGTTGGCGCAGGAGCCGGCACGCATCCTCGACCTGTGCACCGGCTCCGGCTGCATCGGTATCGTGGCAGCCGAGGTGTTCCCCGAGGCCGAAGTGGTGCTGGCCGACCTGTCGTTCGACGCGCTTGAGGTGGCCAACCAGAACATCGAGCGCCATGGCCTCGACGAGCGCGTATTCACTGTGCAGGGTGACGGTTTCGCCGGCCTGCCGGGGCAACGTTTCGATCTGATCCTGTCCAACCCGCCGTACGTCGATGCCGAGGACTTCGGCGACATGCCGGCCGAGTATCACCACGAGCCGGAAATGGGCCTGGCCTGCGGCAATGACGGCCTGGACCTGGTACGGCGGATGCTGGCCGAGGCGGGCGACCACCTGACCGACAAAGGTTTGCTGATTGTCGAGGTCGGCAACAGCCAGGTGCATGTCGAGGCGCTGTACCCGGAAGTGGACTTCGCCTGGCTGGAGTTCGAGCGTGGCGGGCATGGTGTGTTCATGCTCACCGCCGAGCAGTGCCGTCAGCACCAGGAGCTGTTCAAGGCTCGCGTCTGATGCTGGATTGCTTGGGCCGCAACGCGGCCCCAGCTGTTTACCGGGTAGCGATCCAGATCAGCAACCCCGCCTGGAACACGGCAAACGCCACCAGGCAGGTGATGGTAAAGCGCAACCCGCTGTCCTCACGGCGGTACTTGGCCACCCGTTCATCCCGCTCGCGCAGTTGCCCCTCTTTTTCCAGCAACTGCTGTTCGGCCTGTTGCAGCATCCCCGCCGTATCGAGAATCCCCAACTGCTGCACCTTCTCGGTATTCCAGCCGCCCTTGAGCTGGTTCACCGTGGTGTCGAGGGTGCGGCCTTTGAGGTGCTGCGGGTCGGCGTATTCCACTTCCATGCCGCTGGCAGTGATGAAGCGGTCGCGGCGCAGGCGGGTATCTTCGTTCAGCGCATCCTTGTTCGGCAGCGCCATGCCTTCGACCCGGTAGTTCGACCAGCGCCGCTGCAGCCACTGCACGGCCTGGCCGAGCATGAAGCGGCCGAGGCCACGGTTCAGCGGCTCCAGTTGCAGGCCGCTGTCGCTGCCGAGGGTCACCAGGCGCTCGGTGTGATCCACCCGCACATCCAGCTGGTTCTGCTCCTTGCGCACTTTCTGCCCGGGCAGGCGGATTTCCATGCGCAGCAGGCTGTGGGCCTTGTCATGGCGCTCGGCGTAGGCGAACTCGACGAAGCGCAATGGCCGTGCACCGCTGTTGCGGTCGGTGGGCAAGGGCGCCAGGCGCAGCAGCTGGAAGTGTTCGACGGCAAGGTCGGCCCAGGGCAGGGCGGCAGGTTCCGGGGCGTGCGGCTCCTCGGCTGGCTCTACGGCGGCGGGGGCATCGGTCATCAAGGCATTTCCTCAGATACGGGCGGGCGCTGTCGGAGCCGCAAAGCGGCCCCAATCAGCACCGATACCGCGTTATCGGCAGGTTTTGCCGATATTTGAGGGTCAGGCCGAAGGCAACTGGTGAATGAAACTGACCACCCGCTCGCCGAGCTCCCGCGCCAATGGCAATTCCGGGTTGAGGTAGCTGTCACGCTGCAGGTGCATGTCCTTGGGGCTGATGCGCAGCATGTGGTTCATGCCGTCGATCAGTACCAGCTGGGCATCCGGCTTGGCCGCCTTGAGGCGTTCGGCGTCGGCCACGTCGACCTGCACGTCATTGCGGCCCTGCACGATCAGCGCAGGCATCGGCAAGCGGGCGAAGGCCTGCGCCGGGTCCTGCTGGAGCAGGGTGATCAGGTAGGGCTGCACACTGGGGCGGAACACCTGGCGCAGCGGCGCCGGCACGTCCAGGCTGGTCTGCCCGGCCTGCAGGCGGTCGAGCAGGGCGCTGCCACCGGCCAGTTGCGCCGGTGACATGCGCTGGGCAAGCTGCTCGCGCAGCACGTCCGCCAAGGGCCGGCCCATGCCGGCCAGGGTGATCACCGCGCTGGCGCCGGCACGCTCGGCGGCCAGGCTGGCGATCAGCGCCCCTTCGCTGTGGCCGACCAGGATCAGTGGGCCGAAACGTGGGTCGGCCTTGAGCTTGCGGCTCCAGGCCACCACGTCGTCGACGTAGCGCTGCACGCTGAGGTCGCGCTCATCGGGTGTGGCCGGCTGGCTGGCCGCCACCCCACGCTTGTCGTAGCGCACGCTGGCGATGTGTTCGTTGGCCAGCACCAGGGCCAGGCGCTTGAGGTTGTCGATACGCCCCGAGGCCGGGTTGTTGCCGTCGCGGTCGGTGGGACCGGAACCGGCGATGATCAGCACCACCGGCGGTGGTGTGGCCTGTTGCGGCAGCAGCAGGCTGCCGTGCAGCACACCCTGGCCGGTGTCCAGGTCGATGGGCCGTTGCAGCACGGTGGGGGCGGCGGCCTGGGCCAGGCCAGTGCACAGCAGGAGGAAGAAGGCGACGAGGCGCGACATCATGCGGTACTACATGGAGAGATGACGCTTTGACCCAATGTTTGCGGGAAGGTTCGCAGGCAAGCCTTACGCAGCGCACAGACAGCCATTCCATCTGTATACTCCCTGCTTTCGTTCATCTCAGGCAGATTTCGCGGAGCGTCCATGTCCGGCAATACCTACGGCAAGCTGTTCACTGTCACCACCGCTGGCGAAAGCCATGGCCCGGCGTTGGTCGCCATTGTCGATGGTTGCCCACCTGGGCTGGAAATCTCCCTCGCCGACCTGCAGCACGACCTTGACCGGCGCAAGCCCGGCACCAGCCGGCACACCACCCAGCGCCAGGAAGCCGACGAAGTGGAGATCCTCTCCGGCGTGTTCGAGGGCCGTACCACGGGCTGCTCGATCGGCCTGCTGATCCGCAACACCGACCAGAAGTCCAAGGACTACTCGGCGATCAAGGACCTGTTCCGCCCGGCCCACGCCGACTACACCTACCACCACAAGTACGGCACCCGCGACTACCGTGGCGGCGGCCGCAGTTCGGCCCGCGAAACCGCCATGCGCGTGGCCGCGGGTGCCATCGCCAAGAAGTACCTGGCCACCCAGGGCATCCAGGTGCGTGGCTACATGAGCCAGCTGGGCCCGATCGAAATCCCGTTCAAGAGCTGGGACTCGGTGGAGGAAAACGCCTTCTTCAGCCCCGACCCGAGCAAGGTGCCGGAACTCGAGGCCTACATGGACCAGCTGCGTCGTGACCAGGATTCGGTCGGGGCGAAGATCACCGTGGTCGCCGAAGGCGTGATGCCAGGCCTGGGCGAGCCGATCTTCGACCGCCTCGACGCCGAGCTGGCCCACGCGCTGATGAGCATCAACGCGGTCAAGGGCGTGGAAATCGGGGCCGGCTTCGCCAGCGTTGCCCAGCGCGGCACCGAACACCGTGACGAGCTGACCCCGGAAGGCTTCCTCAGCAACAATGCCGGCGGCATCCTCGGTGGCATCAGCTCGGGCCAGCCGATCGTCGCCCACCTGGCGCTGAAGCCGACCTCCAGCATCACCACCGCAGGCCGCTCGATCGATGTCGATGGCAACCCGGTCGAGGTGATCACCAAGGGCCGCCATGACCCCTGCGTAGGCATCCGCGCCACGCCGATCGCCGAAGCGATGATGGCCATCGTGCTGATGGACCACCTGCTGCGTCACCGTGCGCAGAATGCCGATGTGAAAGTCAACACCCCGGTGCTGGGCCAGCTCTGATCTAGCCAGGCCCGGCCTCTTCGCGGGTCAAGCCCGCGAAGGGGCCGGTACAGGTCTCCACAAGGCCCATTCCATGCAACCGATCCCCTACTGGCGCCTGTCCAGCTTCTACCTGTTCTACTTCGCCCTGCTGGGCTCCACCGCGCCGTTCCTGGCCTTGTACTTCGACCACCTGGGTTTCTCCCCGGCACGCATCGGCGAGCTGGTGGCCATCCCCATGCTGATGCGCTGCATCGCCCCCAACCTGTGGGGCTGGCTCGGTGACCGCAGTGGCCAGCGCCTGCTGATCGTTCGCCTGGGCGCCTTGTCGACTCTGGCCACCTTCTCGCTGATCTTCTTCGGCAAGAGCTACGCCTGGCTGGCGCTGGTGATGGCGCTGCATGCGTTCTTCTGGCATGCGGTGCTGCCGCAGTTCGAAGTCATCACCCTGGCCCACCTGCATGGGCAGACCTCGCGCTACAGCCAGGTGCGCCTGTGGGGCTCGATCGGCTTCATCCTCACCGTGGTCGGCCTGGGCCGGCTGTTCGAATGGCTGAGCCTGGACATCTACCCGGTGGCACTGGTGACCATCATGGCTGGCATTGTCGCCGCCAGCCTGTGGGTGCCCAATGCCCAGCCGGTGGAGCAGGGCGAGCGCCGTGAGGCGGGCGGTTTCCTGCGCCAGCTGACGGCGCCAGGGGTGATCGCCTTCTATATCTGCGTGGCGTTGATGCAGCTCAGCCATGGCCCGTACTACACCTTCCTCACCCTGCACCTCGAACACCTGGGCTACAGCCGCGGTGCCATCGGCTTGCTGTGGGCGCTGGGAGTGGTGGCCGAAGTGCTGATGTTCATGGTCATGAGCCGCCTGTTTGCCCGCTTCAGCGTGCAGCAGGTGCTGCTGGTCAGCTTCCTGCTGGCAGCGCTGCGCTGGCTGCTGCTGGGCAACCTGGCGGGGGAGCCGGCCGTGCTGATCTTCGCCCAGTTGCTGCACGCGGCCACCTTCGGCTGCTTCCACGCCGCGTCCATCGCTTTCGTCCAGGCCAGTTTCGGTGCCCGCCAGCAAGGTCAGGGCCAGGCGCTGTACGCGGCGCTGTCGGGTACCGGCGGTGCGTTGGGCGCCCTGTACTCGGGCTACAGCTGGAAAATGCTGGGGCCGACCTTCACCTTTGGTATGGCCAGCGCCGCAGCGCTGGCGGCAGCCGTTATCATTGCCACTCGTTCGAAATCGACCAGGACCAGCAGCCGATGAGCATCCTCTGTGTTTTCCACCCGTCCAGCCCGGACTTGCCGAGCAAGGTGCTGACCCACCACGACGACATCGCCGCGACCCTGGCCGAGCAGGGCGTGCGCTTCAGCCACAGCCCGCTGGAGTTGCGCGTGCGCCCGGGCAGCAACCAGGCTGATGTGCTCGACGCCTGCCGTGGGCACCTCGATCAGCTGATGACGGCGCAGGGCTGCGCGGCGTTCACGCTGCTCAACCGTGATGGCCTCGATCCGACGCAGGTCGATGTGCGTGACGAGCATGTGCACGACAGCGACGAAGTGTTCGCCGTCGTGACCGGCCGCGCACAAGTCGGCCTGCGTCTGGGCGAGTATGTGTATGCGGTGTTGTGCGAAAAGGGTGACCAGCTGGTGGTCCCGGCAGGGACGCGGCGCTGGGTGGAGCTGGGGGACAATCCGTTCTGCCTGGCGTTGCGCCTGTTTGCCAGTGAGCAGGGTATGGAGCCGCGGTTTACCGGCGATGCGACTGCTCGGGCGTTTCTCGGGATCGACGAGCTTTAGTGACTGACCGGGCCTCATCGCGGATAAATCCGCTTCTACAAACAGGTACCCCGCCATCCCTAGGGGCAATGCAGTATCTGTGTGTAGGAGCGGATTTATCCGCGATGAGGCCGGTACAGACAAACCTCAGCGGTAGGTCGGCAGCGCAAACCGTTGCTGGCTCTGCAGCATGGATATCACCGGCAGTTCACTGGCCTGCTCGGCCAGGTCACGACGAATGGCACTGATCGCCCAGGACAACTGCTCGGCACTGTGCAGCTGGCCGTAGGTCAGCACACGGCGGGTGACCTTGCCGTCGGCGGCGCGCAGGGTCAGCAGCACGCCACCGTCAGGGCGGGGCTGGGTGGCGACCTGGTAAGCCGAGAACACCGAGACGAATTTTTCCTGGATGAGGTCCATATCAACTCCTGACTGTTGTGTGGGCAGACGTGAGTTGATCTTTGCAGTGACCGTGCCAGAACGTGGAGGCGGGGAAAGTCCCGTAAATACAGGGCCTTATGGGGTATTTTCAGTAGCGGCATCGTGCAGGCTGCATGGTCGTGCATTTAGCACAGTGCATTTTGCACGGTTCAGGCTTTGCCTATCAGCCCCATAGAATCTGAACCTTTGACCGCAATGGCATGCCTGACAAAAACTTGGGCAATCATTTATGCCAGGAGGTTCCCGATGTCCGCTCAACCCACCGCTACCGCCATGACCGATGACGAAACCGCCGCTTTTGCCGAGCAGGTCTTCGAGCGTGCCCGTCAGGGCGACGCCGAGATGCTCGGGCGCCTGCTTGCCGGCGGCTTGCCGGCCAACCTGCGCAATCACAAGGGCGACACCTTGCTGATGCTGGCCAGCTACCACGGCCAGCATGAAGCGGTGGAGGTGCTGCTGGCCCACGGTGCCGACCCGCTGATCGCCAACGACAACGGTCAGTTGCCCATCGCCGGCGCGGCGTTCAAGGGGGACCTGGCAATGATCCGCCTGCTGCTGGAAAGCGGCGTGCCGGTGGATGCTGCCGCGCAGGACGGGCGTACCGCGCTGATGCTGGCGGCGATGTTCAACCGTGGCGAGATTCTCGACTACCTGCTGGCACAGGGTGCCGACCCGGCGCGCCAGGACGCCCGTGGCGCCACGGCGCTGATGGCGGCGCAGACCATGGGCGCGGTGGACGCTGTCGCACGCCTGCAAGCGCTGGCCGGCTAACTGCCCGGGGGCATTTGCGGCTATCCTTGGCGACTTTTCACCCGTCGCAGGCCCCCTTCATGAAAAACCAGTTGCTCGAATTCATCAGCCTCATCGGCGCCGGCTGCATGCGCGATGAGGACATCGAGCGCATCGCCGACGAGGCCGCCCAGGCCTACGCTGACCCCGCTGCCTTCCTCGCCGCCAACCCTGATATCAACTACGACGACAGCTTCCCGATCCCGCTGGGTGAATGGGTGGTGCTCGGCAGTCTGCCAGACACGGTGGTGTTCCAGGCCGACAGCTATCAGGCGCTGTTCCAGCACATCAGCGATTCGTTCGACCAGAGCGTGCCGTTCACCCTCAAGCCCAAGCAGCTGGCGCGCACCGAGCCGCTGACCGCACTCAACCGCATCCAGGTGCAGATGGGCGCGCTGAACAAGGAAGCGGGTGGTTATGTGCTGCTCAACTTCAGCCAGCTACTCGATGACGAACTGCAGATGGTGATGGTTGGCCAGCAGGACCTGGCGCGGGTGCTGGAGCTGGGGGCCGAGGTGGGGATCAAGGTGGAGCCGGCACTGGAGGCCTTGAAGGTCGCGGTTCATGTCTGATTTGCAGCGCCTGTGAGATCGAGCGCCGCCCGCGCGGCGCATCGCAGGCAAGCCTGCTCCTACATCTGTTTCGGGCCAGTGAGTCCTGTGGCAGCGGCGCGCGTAACCCTTTGCGCATGGCACGATATCGTGTAGTACAAACAAAGGCCCGCGCGCTGATGGCACAGGCATGACTGGCCCGAAACAAATGTAGGAGCAGGCTTGCCTGCGATGCGCCGCGCGGGCGGCGCTCGATCTCACAGGCGCCGCAAATCCAGCGACAAGCCCCTCAGCCCAACGCGGTATCCAGAAACATCATCACCGCAAACCCACCCATCAATCCCAGGGTCGCCGAGGTCTGGTGCCCGTTGCGGTGGGTCTCGGGAATCACTTCGTGGGACACCACGAAGATCATCGCTCCCGCCGCCAGCCCCATGCTGATCGGGTAGGCCAGGGCAAACCCGGTGGAAATGCCCAGGCCGATCACCGCGCCCAGAGGTTCCATCAGCCCTGAACCAATCGCCACCAGCGCAGCTTTCAGGTTCGACAGCCCGGTCGCCCGCAAGGCCAGGGCCACGGCCAGGCCTTCAGGGATGTCCTGGATGGCGATGGCGCTGGTCAGCGGCAGGCCGATGTTCATGTCGCCATTGGCGAAGCTCACGCCGATCGCCATGCCTTCGGGCAGGTTGTGCAGGGTGATCGCCAGCACGAACAGCCACACCCGGCTCAGCCGCTCGGCCTCCGGGCCGCACGGCCCGGTGCTTTCATGCTCGTGCGGGGTGAAGCGGTCGAGGCCGAGCATCAGCAGCACGCCCAGGCCCATGCCCAGCACCACGGTGAACGCCGCCGCCGGGCCGTTGCCGGTGATCGCCCGGGCGGCATCCAGGCCCGGCAGGATCAGCGAGAACGAACTGGCAGCGAGCATCATGCCGGCGGCAAAACCGAGCATCACATCCTGGCTGCGCGCGCTGACATCGCGCAGCACCACCGCCAGCACCGCACCCAGGGCGGTGGCAGCAAAACCGGAAAGCCCGCCGAACGCGGCCAGGTGCAGGTTGTCGGCGTGGTCGCCATTGATGGCGTTCCAGAAGCTGGCCGCCAGCAGCACGATGACCGCCAGCAGGCTCACGCCCAGGCCCGCGCTGAGCCATGGGGTGCTGAGCGCCTGCTGGCGCCAGGCGCTGAGCAGGGAAGGTGGGGTGGCGCTGTGGCTGTGGGCGGGGGGCATAGGAACCTCGAATCCATGAATGCTTGCAGTCTATGCAGTGACCTGTGCGGCTGGCCAAGGATTCCCTTCTATGGCGCCGATAGAGGACTATGCTCAGCAACAGCCTCTCAAGGAGAACGTGGCAATGGGCTCTACATTCAATGGCCTGGTCGGCCTGATCATCCTCGCCCTGGACATCTGGGCGATCCTCAATGTGATCAAGAGCGGCAGCGAAGTGGGGATCAAGGTGCTGTGGATTCTGCTGATTGCCCTGCTGCCGGTGATCGGCCTGGTGATCTGGGCGATTGCCGGGCCGCGGGGTGATGTCCGTATATGAAAGCCGCGTCGCAGACAAAATCAGCAATAGTGTCGTGACAAAATTTTCACATTGGTTTAAACAGAATCCGCTCCCGCATAATGCAGCGTTGGGCCAGCCCCAACGCCATCTCCGCAAACCGCAATCCTAGGACCTTCCCATTCATGGCTAACACGGATGCCTTGAGGCAACAGGGCGCGCGAGCGTTCACGCCGACCTTGAAATCGCACCTGGCCTATACGCTGCTCAGCGGCCTGGTGATCATGTTGATGCTCAGCCTGGTGCGCCTGGCGCTGCTGGTCTACAACAGCGACATGATCGGCGACACCCCTTACTCGACCGTCGCCGAAGGCTTCTTCAACGGATTGCGCTTCGACCTGCGGGTGGTGGTGTACCTGAGCATTCCTCTGCTGCTGGCAATGCTGAGCCCCTGGCTCATGGCCCGGCGCGGGCTGTTCCGCTTCTGGCTGACCCTCGCCTCGAGCGTGGTGATGTTCCTCGGCCTGATGGAGATGGACTTCTACCGTGAGTTCCACCAGCGCCTCAACGGCCTGGTCTTCCAGTACATCAAGGAAGACCCGAAAACCGTGCTGAGCATGCTCTGGTACGGCTTCCCGGTGGTTCGCTACCTGCTGGCCTGGGCCTTCGGCACCTGGCTGCTGAGCCTGCTGTTCAAGGGCATCGACCGCCTGACCCGGGGTACCGGCGAACAGCGCGTGGCGCCGTGGTACAACCGCCTGGCGGTGTTCATGGTGATCTTGCTGGTGGCCGTGGTTGCCGCCCGTGGCACTCTGCGCCAGGGCCCGCCGATGCGTTGGGGTGACGCCTTCACCACCGACTCCAACTTCGTCAACCAGCTGGGCCTGAACGGCACCCTGACCCTGATCGACGCTGCCAAGAGCCGCTTCGGCGAAGACCGCGCCAATATCTGGAAGCCGGTGCTGAAACAGGACCTGGCCACCGAGACCGTGCGCAAGCAGCTGCTGACCGCCAACGACACCCTGGTCGACGCCGACGAGGCAGCCGTGCGCCGCGACTTCGTGCCGCCGGCCGACCGCACCCTGCCGATCAAGAACGTCGTGGTGATCCTCATGGAAAGCTTCGCCGGTCACTCGGTCGGCGCCCTGGGCAGCCCGAACAACATCACCCCGTACTTCGACAAGCTGGCCAAAGAAGGCCTGCTGTTCGACCGCTTCTTCTCCAACGGCACCCATACCCACCAGGGCATGTTCGCCACCATGGCCTGCTTCCCCAACCTGCCAGGCTTCGAATACCTGATGCAGACCCCTGAAGGTGGCCACAAGCTGTCGGGCCTGCCCGCGCTGCTCAGCGCCCGTGACTACGACGACGTCTATGTCTACAACGGCGATTTTGCCTGGGACAACCAGTCCGGGTTCTTCGGCAACCAGGGCATGACCACGTTCATCGGCCGTAACGACTTCGTCAACCCGGTGTTCTCCGACCCGACCTGGGGTGTGTCCGACCAGGACATGTTCGACCGCGGCAACGAGGAACTGGCCAAGCATGACCAGAAGAAGCCGATCTACGCGCTGCTGCAGACCCTGTCCAACCACACCCCGTACGCGCTGCCAAGCAACCTGCCGGTCGAGAAGGTCACAGGGCAAGGCCGCCTGGACGAGCACCTGACCGCCATGCGCTATTCCGACTGGGCGCTGGGCCAGTTCTTCGAGAAGGCGCGCAAGGAGCCGTACTTCAAGGACACCCTGTTCGTCATCGTCGGCGACCACGGCTTCGGCAACCAGCAGCAGGTCACCGAGCTGGACCTGGGCCGCTTCAACGTGCCGCTGCTGCTGATCGCGCCGGGCATCCAGGAGAAGTTCGGTGCGGTCAACCACACCGTGGGTACCCAGGTCGACATCGTGCCGACCATCATGGGCCGCCTGGGTGGCGAAACCCGTCACCAGTGCTGGGGCCGCGACCTGCTCAACCTGCCTGAGGGCGACCCGGGCATCGGCATGATCAAACCGTCGGGCAGCGAGCAGATCGTCGGCCTTGTCAAGGGCGATCACCTGCTGATCGAGTCCAAGGACATGAGCCCGCGCATGTACCGCTACCAGCTGGGCAGCGAGTTCAAGGCCGAGCTGATCGAAAGCCCTGAGCAGCCGCAGATGCTGCAGCAGCTCGAGGCCTTCATCCAGACGGCGACCAAGAGCTTGCTGGACAACACCGCCGGTGTTGTCCACGGTACGCCAAAGAAATAAGCATCCTGTAGCAAACAGAAAGGGCCGCATTGCGGCCCTTTCTGTTTCTGTTGCTGGCAGTTGCATGAACGAATTCCCAGGCCCAAGGTCTGCATCTACAGGCGTCACACACCAGGTGTTCTTTGATTGAGAGGGCAATTCAATGAAAGAGTGGGAAGTCATCTTTGCCGACCAGAAAGGCGAGCCAACCACCTTGCTGTTGCATGGTGAGCAGTGCCCCAGCGAGGAGGAAGCGGCCCGCGCCATCCGTTCGCATCTGTTTCCGGTCATGGATGAGCTGGACCTCAACGACTTCCAGGACCGCGCCCCATCCCCCACTGCACGCTGGCTCAAGGAGCAGAACGGCGTGATCATCACCAGCATCCACGAAGCGCCCTGAATCACGGGTTGGCGTGGTGCCTGCGCAGGCACTACGCTGGAGGGAGGTGCCGGCCTTTTCTGCGGGCCTGCACCCATTCAATTCGCGTCTTGCATCAGCTCGATCTGTCGGCAGTGCCGGCAGGTGCGTAGTGCACGGAAAGTCTATCCATCGCATTATTCGGGAGGACGATTCATGAGCAGCCTGAACGACGATATCAGCAGCAATGTCCTGCGCCAGATGAAAGCTGGCGGTTTCGACTTCACCCGCATCCACCCCATCGAGTTCTACGCGGTATTTCCAGATGAAGCCGGCGCGCGACGGGCAGCCGGGCAGTTTCGTGGTGAATCGTTGAATGCTCAGGTGCGTGAACTGGACGATGGCGCGTGGCACCTGGAACTGAGCAAGGTCATGTACGCCACCTATGGCGGGATTGGTGATTTCGAGGAAGCCTTCGAGCAGGTCGTTTCACCCTATGGTGGCGAAGTCGAAGGGTGGGGCGTCAAGCAGGAGAGGCCGATTGCCTGAAAGGAATGTGTTGCCTTCTTCGCGGGCACGCCCGCTCCCACAGGGATATCACCGCCCTCAGGCCCTGTGATGTCTCTGTGGGAGCGGGCTTGCCTGCGATGGGCCGCACAGCGGCCCCGACAATCTCAAGGCCTGCGCCCAGCCATATGCCCCAGATAAGCCAATAGCGCATCCAGCTCCTGCTCGCTCAACACATTCTCGGCAAACCCCGGCATCCGCGCCTGCGGCCATTGCCGCAAGCCCTGCGGGTCACGGATGTACAGGCGCAGGTACTCAGGCCGGAAGTACTCGGTCGGGTTGTGCGGCACGTTCAGGTCGGGCCCGAACTGCGCATCCCCCGCACCATTAAGCCGATGGCAGGCCAGGCAGTTCTGCTGGAACAGGGCAAAGCCTTGGCGCACCGGGTCATTGGCCGGCAGCCTGGGGTCGGGCAGCAGCGCCGGAAAACGCTGTTCGACCGGCGCCAGTCGACGAATCGTGGCGACCTGGAAGGGCCATTGCTCGGGGCGGATGCCGCTCGCCTGCGGGTTGCTCCACACCAGGTAGAACGGCCCGGCGCTCGGCTTGCCATCGCCCAGCGCTGGCCAAGGTTTGGCCGGGTCCTCGACGGCCAGCCAGGCACGTGCCGGGCCTTCCTGCAGCAAAGGCCCAGCAGGCATTTCTGCGGCAAAGCCGTCCAGTGCTACGGCCTGCAGATGGTCATCGGCCTTTACCCCTTGCAGCAGCGTTGCCAGGGGCACGGCGCGATAATGCATGGGCCGCTTGTAGGAGACGTCCTGATCGATGTCGATGTCGCGTGCCTGAGGGTGCTTCAGCAGTTCGTCGCTGGACCACTGCCGGGCACTGTCACCCAGCTCCAGGTACAACTGCGCCGCCGATAGCGGCAGGCTCAACAACAGGGCCAACAGGGCAATGCAATGGCGCATGGGCAATCTCCGACCGGAAAGTCGCAGGTTAACCCAAGCGCGGCATTGGCGCTTTCAGCCGAACAACCGCGTGAGGTTGGGAAGAATCAGCAGCAAAGTCGTGGCGAAGAGAATGAGCCCGGCTTGGCGAAGTTTCGATTGTCTGAACATGGCGGACCGCCTTCTTGTTGTTATTCCTGAATACCCGGTGGCTTCCTTGTCGGGTCTGCTTGCCTCATGTATGTGGATATAAACCACCCACAGGGCGAGCGTTAACCAATATTGAGAACCCTTTGTTCTAAATAGCTTGAACGGAAATTCCGATTGGCTATGAGGCCAGTGGCCATAGCGCTGGCACGCTCTGCCTAGACAGCCGCGTATCCAGCTGCGGTTCTCCGACAAAATGTGACCGTTCGTCAGTGCAGCCTACTTGCTTGTACGTGGCTTTCGCGTCAGTCTCTACAACAGATTTCCACCCATGTCGTTCAGGACTATCCCTATGTCGTTACGCATCTGCATCCTTGAAACCGATGTCCTGCGACCGGAGTTGACCGCGCAGTACCAGGGCTACGGAAGGATGTTCGAGCAGCTCTTCTCGCGTCAGCCGATCGCCGCCGAGTTTCGTGTGTACAACGTGATGAACGGCGACTACCCGCCCGACGGCGAACGCTTCGATGCCTACCTGGTGACGGGCAGCAAGGCCGATTCGTTCGGTAGCGACCCCTGGATCCAGACGCTCAAGGCCTACCTGCTCAAGCTCTACGAGCGTGGCGAGAAGCTGCTGGGTGTGTGTTTCGGTCATCAGCTGCTGGCACTGACCCTGGGTGGCAAGGCCGAGCGCGCCGACCAGGGCTGGGGCGTGGGCGTTCACCGCTATTCGCTGGCGGCGCATGCGCCGTGGATGGACCCGGAGGTTTCCGAGCTGACCTTGCTGATCAGCCACCAGGACCAGGTCACCGAGCTGCCGGAGGGCGCCACGGTGATTGCCTCCAGCGACTTCTGCCCGAATGCGGCATACCACATCCGTGACCAGGTGCTGTGCTTCCAGGGCCACCCGGAGTTCGTCCACGACTACTCACGGGCGCTGCTCGATGCGCGTCAGGAGTACCTGGGGGACGAGGTGTACCACAAGGCCATTGCCAGTTTGGCCACCGAGCATCAGGGTGACCTGGTGGGCGAGTGGATGATGCGCTTCATCCAGCAGCCGGCCAAGGCCAGCGACAGCGCTGCCTGATCAATTGCCGGGGCTGCAAAGCAGCCCCGGCATTCTAAAGCCAGCCAGATTTCTTGAAGCTGGCAAACAGCCCGGTACACCCCAGCACGATCACGCCGAGTACCCCGAAGTAGCCATAGTGCCAACCCAGCTCCGGCATGTTCTGGAAGTTCATCCCGTAGATCCCGGCAATCGCCGTGGGGAAGGCCAGGATCGCCGCCCAGGCGGCAAACTTGCGCTGCACGATGCTCTGCCGTGACGATTCCAGCAGCATGCCGATCTCGATGGTCTGGCTGGCGATGTCGCGAATCCCGGCCAGGTCCTCCATCTGTCGCGTCACGTGGATCTGCACATCTCGAAAGTACGGGCGCATGTTCTTGTCGATGAACGGGAAGCTCAGGCGCTGAAGTTCTTCGCTGACTTCCACCATCGGCGCCACGTAACGGCGCAGGCGCAGGATGTCGCGGCGCAGGCTGTGCAGGCGCTGGATATCCTCCTCCTGCAATGTGGTGCTCAGCACGCTCTGTTCCAGCTCCTCGATCTCGCCATGAATGGCCTCGCTGACCGGCTGGTAGTTCTCGGTGACGAAGTCGAGCAGGGCATACAGCACGAAGTCTTCGCCATGTTCGAGCAGCAGCGGGCGCGCCTCGCAGCGCTGGCGCACCAGGGCGTAGGATTTCGAGTGGCCGTTGCGGCAGGTGATGATGTAGCCGTTGCCGGCAAAGATGTGGGTTTCGATGAACTCCAGCTTGCCTTCGTGACGTACCGGCGAATAGGTGACGATGAACAGCGCGTCGCCGAAGGTTTCCAGCTTGGGCCGGCTGTGCTTCTCCAGCGCATCCTCGATGGCCAGTTCGTGCAGGTTGAACTGGCACTGCAGGTTGGCCAGCTCCTCGGCGTTGGGCTCTTCCAGGCCGATCCACACGAAGTGCCCCGGCTTGCGCGCCCACTCGCTGCCCTCGTCGATATTGATGTTGGTGACCTTTCTGCCGGCGGCATACACCGCCGATGCCACGACTCGACCCATGGTTATCCACTTATTCGGTTGCACACGGGCTACAGCTTGGGCTGTAGTTGGCCGTAGAGCAACTGTAGGAGCGAGCTTGCTCGCGATGAAGCAAACTAGGTCTTTTTCAGTTCACTTTCCATAAGGTCGATACATTGCTGCATCTGGGTGCGGCACTGTTCGATCAGTGCCGGCAGGTCCTGCTGGCTGAGGCCGCTGGTGGCGATCGGTGGCAGCGAGCGCACGATCACGGTACGCCGCCGCCAGCTGTTCAGGCCCAGGCGCCGGGCATAACGGCTGACGCACACCGGTACGATGGGCACGCCGGCCTCCACGGCCATGTGGAACGCACCTTTCTTGAACGCCAGCAGTTGTTCTTCGGGGTTGCGCGTGCCTTCCGGGAAGATCCAGATCGAGGTGTCGTCGCGCAGGATGCCCGTGGTGGTCTGCATGGCCTTGCGCGCCAGGTAGGCATTGTTGCGGTCGATCAGCACATTGCCGCCGAGCCAGAACAGCTGGCCGAACAGCGGGATCCAGCCGAGGCTTTTCTTGCCGATGGCTACGGTGCGTTGCGGCACCACACGGCCGAGGATGAACAGGTCGAAGTTGGACTGGTGATTGGCGACGATCACGCAGCCGGGCGGTTGGTCCCATAGCGGGCCGACTTCGGCCTTGACCTTGATGCGCATCAGCCAGGTGGCCGGCAGGCTGTAGAGGCGGGCAAAGATGCGGCTGTTGTCACGGTTGAAGGGGCGCAGCAGGCCGATCAGCAGGCCGAGGGCGCTCGCCAGCAGGAAGTGCAGCGCCAGCAGGAACATGCGAAGCGAGTAAAGCATGGTACGACTCACACCAGACAGTCGCGGCGCAGTGTACGGCTGTGCACTGGCCGCGGCAAACCTTGGTGTGAGTCAGTGCACTCAGCCCATGTGGCCCTGGTCGAGCAGAATCGCCTCGTCCAGGGTATCCAGCAGCCCCTTGCGCACTTTCAGCTTGGTGTTCTTGTGCGCCAGCATGTTCAGCTTCTTCAGCTCGCGGGCAACGCCCTGGGCAACCTCAAGCAGTTGCTCGGCCGGCACCACCTTGTCGAGGAAGCCGGCATCCAGTGCATCCCTGGGTTCGAACATCTCGGCATTGATCACCGAGCGGTGGAAGGCCGAGCGGCGCAGGCGGTCGCGGGCCAGCTCGATGCCGGCGTGGTGCATGGTCATGCCGATCTGCACTTCGTTCAGGCCGATCTTGTACGGCCCTTCGACGCCGATGCGGTAATCCGCCGACAGCAGCAGGAAGGCACCCTTGGCCACGGCATGGCCGGGGCAGGCGACGATCACCGGGAACGGGTGCGACAGCAGGCGACGGGCCAGGGTGGAGCCGGCGGTGACCAGGGCGACGGCTTCTTTAGGGCCGGAGGTCATCACCTTGAGGTCGTACCCCCCGGAGAGAATGCCTGGCTGGCCGGTGATGATCACCACGGCACGCTCCTGCGTGGCGCGGTCGAGGGCGGCATTGAAGGCCGCGATGACGTCCGGCGAGATGGCGTTGACCTTGCCGTTGTCCAGGGTCAGGGTGGCGATGCCATCTTCGGCGTGGTAGGTAATCAGCTCGCTCATTGCAGGATCCTTTGGGTGACGTGGCGCTGACGTTACCCAGCGCCGAAGGCCAGGTAAAGCAGCAAGGCTGACTGGTCGGTCAGCGTTTATTGGTCCCTCCATGCAAATACATGAAAAATTTGAAAAAAATGCTTGCCAAAGAAAAGCTCTTCTACTAAATTAGCGCGCCTCGACGGGGTGAAAGCCTCGAAGGGAAAACGGTGAAGTGTCCGAGTGGTCGAAGGAGCACGCCTGGAAAGTGTGTATACGAGAAATCGTATCAAGGGTTCAAATCCCTTCTTCACCGCCACATTCTGCGAAAGCCCCCGAGCTGAAAAGTTCGGGGGCTTTTTGCATTCCGGGGCCTTGTAGGAGCGCCCCGGCAAGGCCGCTCCTACAAGGCCGTCACTCGCTCCAGAGACTCAAAAGTTCACTGAGGCCGACAACCGCGCTGTCCGCGGCGCCCCCTGGAACAGATAGTTGTCACCCAGGTAATCCCCCACATCACGCCAGTAGCGCTTGTCGAAAACGTTATCCACTGTCAGCCGCAGCACGGTGTCATACCCACCGATCTGCGTGCGGTAGCGGCTACCGATATCGAACACGGTGTACCCACCCACCTCGACGTTGCCAGCCTGGCTCGCATACTTGCTGGCGCTGTAGCGCGCCCCGCCGAGCAATGCCAGGCCGGGTACTGGCAAGCTGTACTCGGCCTGCAGGGCGGCGCGCAGCCGCGGCACGTTGATCGCCTGATGGCCCTCATAGGCATCGGTGCCGCTGTCCTGCACCCGGGCGCGAATCGCTGCGGCGCTGGCCTGCAGCTGTAGATTAGAAGTTGCCCAGCCGCTGGCGCCCAGTTCCAGGCCGATGTTCTTCTGCTGGCCCTGTTGCACATAGGTGAAGCTGCCGTCACCTTCGGGGCGTGCGTACTGGTAGGCCTGGCGGATCTGGAACAGCGCGGCACTGAAGCTCATGCCTTGCCAGTCACGCTTGATGCCAAGCTCCAGCTGATGCGAGAGGGTAGGGGCGAGTATCTCGGCCGCGTTGCTGGCATACCAGGGTGCTGTGCCGCCAGCCGACAACCCCTTGGCGTAGCTGGCATACACCGTGGTGTCGGGGCGTGGTTTGTAGATGAGCGCGGCATTGGGCAGCAGCTGGTATTGCCGGGTATGCCGCCCGGCCACGCCGTTCTCGTCCCAGGTTTTTTCATCCAGGCGCACTTCGCGGGCTCCAAGCACGGTCTGCCATTGTTCGTTGAAGCTGATGCGATCGCTGACGAACAGGCCGTACTGGCGGCTGTCCAGGCGCTTTTCGCTGGCACCGACCGGCTTGTCCGACGGCGCAACGGCCGGCGCGCCGGTATAGATGTTGCCGCTGCCGACCAGCTCGTTGTAGTAGGGGCGCTGGTCGAGCGTGCGGCGTTGGGCGCTGCTGCCCACGGTCAGGTCGTGCTGCACACCCAGCGCGTCGAAATGGCCATTGAGCATGGCCTGGGCCTCATCGGTGCGGCGGGTATCGTCGGGGCTGCGGAAGTCGTAGATGTCGTAGTCGCCTTCGGGGCTGAAATGCGACTGCCAGCCACCCTCGCTGCCCCAGGCGAACGCGCTGTAGTCGTCGATCACCAGCTTGCTGCGCGATGCACTCAGGGTGCCGGTCCAGGCCTCGTTGAAGCGGTATTCGAAGCGCCCGCCCAGGTTCAGCGAATCGTTCTGCACAGGCTTTGCCCAGTGCTGGTAGGCCAGGCGGTCGCTCGGGTCGATACCGTGGGGCAGTTCGCTGCCGCCCAGCAGCTGATAGCCCGGTACCGAGCGCTGTTCGCGGTGCTGGTACTCGGCGTCGAGCTGCAAAGTGGCATCGGGGTTGATCTGCCAGTCGAATGCCAGCGAGGCGAAGTCGCGTTGGCCGTCGGCATGGTCGACGTAGGAGCGGATGTCCTCGTGGGCCAGGTTGACGCGCAGGCCGAACTGCCGCTCGTTGCCGAACCAGCCGCCAAGGTCGGTGGCCAGGTAGCGTTCGCCTTGGGCGTTGGTTGAAACCGTCACGCTGCGTACGTCGGCGGCGCGCTTGGTCACGTAGTTGATCAGCCCGCCCGGCTCCGACACGCCGCTCTGCAGGCCAGACAAGCCCTTGAGCAGCTCGACCTGCTGCTTGTTCTCCAGCGCCACGTTCTGTTCGCCGGCGATGGTCTGGCCATTGATGCGATAGCTGCTGGCGGCGTTGAGCTCGAAGCCGCGCACGTTGAAGTTTTCGTAGTATCCGATCGGGGCATAGCTTTCGCCTACCGAGGCGTCGCTTTGCAGCACTTCGCTGAGCAGGCGCACCTGGCGGTCTTCCAGCAGTTGCTGGCTGAACACGCTGACCGAAGCAGGGGTGTCGAGCAACGGGGCGGGCTGGAAGCCGCCGACCGAGGCCTCGCGCACCTGGTAGCCCTCATCGCCGTAGGTGTCGGACACCTGCACCGGGGCCAGTTCCAGGCTGTCTTCGGCCAGGCCATGGGGGCTGTGCAGGGCCAGGCCCAGGCTGAGCAGGCTCAGGGGCAGGTGAGGGCGAAGCAGGGGCATGCAGGGGCGTCCTTGGGGTGAAGCGCACTGGCCCCTTCGCGAGCTTACCCGCGAAAGGGCCAGTACAGGCAGAAAAAGGCCGCTATCTTAGCAGGCCCAGGCCCTGCAGGGGCTCAGTCAGCAGTTGACGGGCGGCGATGCTGGCGCCAGGTGTCGTCGATCTTCGACCAGGTCTTGCCATCGGTGATGGCCATCAGTTTGCGGCCATCCTTGAAGGTGGCCAGGAAGGTGGCTTCTTCCTCTTTGCCGCCCAGCCAGAGCCCGGCCAGCAGGCCCACCGGGCCGGCTACCAGTGCCCCGGCCACGCCCCAGCCGAGGGCGGTACCCAGGCTGCGGCTGGACTCCAGGCTGGCCAGGCGCAGGTCAGCGATGCGGGCCAGAGAAATGCGTTCGCCGGGTGAAGGGCTGCGCGGGGTCTTGAGTGTGAGCGATCCATTGCGAAACTCGCCTTCACCTTGCAAGAAATCGCCGGATTGCACCGTGAGTCTTGTCATTGATTCATCCTGTCAGTGAAAGGTCCTTGACCAGCGCCTACTGAGCGCCGCCTGGGCAGGCAAGTCAACGACCAGGCGACGGAGGGTAATACGGAGGTCTGTTGCCCTCAATGGTGGCTTCAGGCTAGCTGGGGGGCGGCCTTGCGCTGTGCCAGGCCCCATACCACCAGGGCCAGCGTGCCGATTGCCAGGCCTGCCACGACGATGCCCATCCACCCTTGCCGCTGGAACAGCTGCGTGCCCAGCAACGAGCCTAGCGCACCGCCGATGAAGTAGCAGGTGATGTAGCCGGCATTCAGTCGCGTACGTGCTTCAGGTCGCAAAGCGATCACCGCATTCTGATTGCTCACGTGCACCAGTTGCACGGCCAGGTCGAGCACCAGCACGCCTGCCAGCAAGGCCAGCAGCGAACTTTCGGCAAAGCCCAGCGGGATCCACGACAGCAGCAGCGCCACCAGCCCGACGGTGGTCCCCAGCGAGCCCTTGCCGCGGTCGGCCAGGCGCCCGGCCCAGTTGGCTGCCAGTGCACCGGCCGCACCGGCCAGGCCGAACAGTCCGATGACCGCATCGGAGTAATGGTAGGGCTCGCGTGCCAGCAGGAAGGCCAGTGGTGTCCAGAACAGTGCGAACAGGCTGAACGCCAGCAGGCCAAGCAGCGAGCGCAGGCGCAGCACCGGCTCTTCGATGAACAGGCGGAACACCGAGCCGATCAGCGCCGGGTACTTCAGACCGGCATGGCTATTGTGTTCAGGCAGGTTGCGGTACAGCGCCAGTGCTGCGAGCGCCATCAGCACGGCAGCGAGCACATAGATGCTGCGCCAGCCGCCCAGTTCGGCCATGAAACCGGCCGCGGTACGTGCCAGCAGGATGCCCAGCAGCAGCCCGCTCATCAATGTGCCCACCGCGCGGCCGCGCTGATGCGGCTCACTCAGGGTGGCGGCCATCGGCACCAGGATCTGCGCCACCACCGAAAACAGGCCGGTGAGCGCGGTGCCGAGCAGCAACCAGGGCAGGCTTGGGGCACAGGCGCTGATGACCAGGCCCAGGGTGGAAATGGCCGTCATCACCACGATCAGCCGACGTTGTTCGAACAGGTCGCCCAGCGGCGCCAGCAGCAGCAGGCCGGCGCCATAGCTGAGTTGCGCGGCGATGACGATGCTGCCGGCGCTGGCAGTACTCAGGCCGAACTGTTGGGCGATGCTGTGCAGCAGCGGTTGCGCGTAGTAGTTGCTGGCCACGGCCAGGCCGGTGGCGGTGGCCATCAGCAGGATCAGGGCGCGGCTCAGGGAGGGGGCTTTCATGAGATTCTCGTTTGGTGCTGGGGGTGTTCTTCGGTGATTTTGTTGTGCCTGTGGGATCGAGCGCCGCCCGCGCGGCGCTCGATCTCTGCACCAGCATACAACTCAAGCCATGCACGTTGCCGCCTTCATACAACCCTCAAGCCGCAAACCCACCATCGGCCAACAAGCTGGCCCCGGTGATGTAACCCGCCTCAGGCCCTGCGAGATAGGCCACGAAGCTGGCAATCTCGTCCGCCTGCCCGTACCGCCCGATGGCCATCAGCGGAATCAGGCTTTCGGCAAACTCGCCACTGGCCGGGTTCATGTCGGTGTCCACCGGGCCCGGCTGCACATTATTCACGGTAATCCCCTGCGGCCCCAGGTCACGGGCCATGCCCTTGGTCAGGCCGACCAGCGCCGACTTGCTCATGGCATACGGGGCGCCACCGGCGAACGGCATGCGTTCGGCATTGGTGCTGCCGATGTTGATGATGCGCCCACCCTGGCCCATATAGCGGGCAGCGGCCTGGCTGGCGACGAACACGCTGCGCACGTTGACCGCGAGGGTGCGGTCGAAGTCCGCCAGGTCGAACTCGGCCAGCGGCGCAACCGCCAGCACGCCAGCGTTGTTCACCAGGATATCGAGGCGGCCGAACGCCTTCACGGTGTCGTCCACCGCCAGTTGCAGGGCTGCGGCGTCGGCGCTGTCGGCGCGCAGGGCCAGGGCCCGGCCGCCAGCGGCCTTGACCTCTTCGGCCAGCGCTTCGGCAGGGCCGGCAGAGCTGACGTAGGTGAAGGCCACCTGTGCACCTTCGCGAGCCAGGCGCCGCACGATGGCCGCGCCGATACCGCGCGAGCCGCCTTGGACGAAGGCGACTTTGCCTTCGAGGGTAAGTTGCTTGGACATGCTGATCTCCTGCTGGAAGCAAGGCCGGATGCCTTGGATGGACGCAGTATCGACCGATGATTACCTGCTGATAAGATGGCAATCACTATCAGCAGAGTAAACCTTTGGTTGGTAATCATGGCCATGGAGTCTTTCAACGCCCTCGAGTGCTTCATCCGAAGCGCCGAGGTGGGCAGTTTCGCCGAGGCGGCCCGGCGCCTGAGCATCACCCCGGCGGCAGTGGGCAAGCACGTTGCCCAGCTGGAAGCGCGCCTCGGGGTGCGGCTGTTCCAGCGTAGTACGCGCAAGCTGACCTTGACCGAGGCGGGGCAGCGTTTTCTCGGTGAGGTGAGCGACAGCTTTCGCACCATCCAGTACGCCGTGGCCAACCTGGCCAGTGCTGAAGGTCAGCCGGCCGGGCTGCTGCGGGTGAGCATGGGCACCGTTTTCGGCCGCCTGTACGTGCTGCCGCTGCTGGGGGAATTTCTGCGCCGCTACCCGGCGATCACCCCGGACTGGCATTTCGACAACCGCCAGGTCGACCTGATCGGCCAGGGTTTCGATGCGGCCATTGGCGGTGGTTTCGAGCTGCCGCTGGGCGTCGTGGCGCGCAAGCTGACCCCCGCGCATCGGGTGCTGGTGGCGGCGCCCGCGTACCTGGGCCGGCATGCCGTTATCGACGATCCGCAGGTGTTGCAGCGTCATGACGGGATTCTGATCCGCTCCCCGCAGACCGGGCGGGTACGTTCCTGGCCCTTGACCAGCCGTTGGCAGGAACAGCAACCGTTGCTGTTGCGCCAGGCGATGACCATGAGCGATTCGGATGCAGCGTGTGCGGTGGCGCAGCAGGGGTTGGGGATTGCCCTGGTCAGTTTGCCGTTTGCCGTGCCTTATCTGGAGGCCGGGCAGCTGCAGCGAGTGCTGCCGGACTGGTATGTGGATGATGGACATATCAGCTTGTATTACGCCGAGCACAAGCTGTTGCCGGGCAAGACCCGGGCGTTCATCGACTTTGTGGTGGAGCAGTTTGCCGAGCGGGGGTTGGCGACTCGCTTCGATGCGCTCTCAGGGGCTTAGAAGTGGGTTGCCAGCTCAGGCAACATCAATGATGTAGAAAAACTGAGTGCCGAGACGCACCTCATCATCGACTTTCTTGGCCACCAGTTGCTGTCCCAATGGCGAGCGCGGGGTGATCACGGTCACCCGTTCATCCCCCTCGCCAATCTTCAAGCCCGCCGCCTCTGGCCCGAGAAACAGCAACCGCCGCCCGCCATCTTCATCTTCCAGCGTCACCAGGTTGCTCACCTGCACCCCTCGCGCCGGGTCATACTCGCGCAACAGCAATTGCTGGTAGGTCAGCAGCGCCTGGCGAATTTCAGCCGTGCGCCGCGCCTGCCCAGTGGCCAGGTACGACGCTTCCAACCCCAGAGTGTCGTACTTGTTCTCGGCGATGTTCTCTTCGGCAGTGGCCGCTTCGTAGGCGGTCTGGGCCGCGCGGCGCAATACCTCCATGTCGGTTTCCAGGGCTGCGACGATGCGCGTGAGCAGGGTGGCCTTGTCCATGGTCAGTAGCAGAACTCCAGTACGTTGGCCTGGCTCTTGTCGGTAGGCGCGGTGCGGTTCTGGGCAAGCCAGAACTGGCACTTGGGGCTGTTGAGGTTGCGCGGGTTGCCCTGGGCGGCCTCGGCGGCCTGTTGCATTTCCTGCTTGTGCAGGATGTCCTTGTAGCGCTCGAACATCTCGCCCTGGGCGTCCACTGAGGGCACCGGTGCTGCGGCCGGCTTGCTGTAGGCCGGTGCAACCGCCAGGGCCACGGGTTCCAGTTGTTCGGGCCACGCTTGCAGGGCCAGCCACAGGCTCAGGGCGATCGCCACGGCGCCGAGCCAAAGGCCAAAGGCCACGCAGAAAATCAGTTGCAGTGGTTTGAGGGTAATCTTCAGTTCGCGGTGGCGGGGCATGGCGGCCTCCTGGCAGGGCGGGGCGAGGGTGCCATTGTCGCATGGCGCTGGCGCTTTTTTCCGTGTGATGCTTTTGTCGACGACAATTTATCCGCAGAATTCGCAGTTTTTGCGCAGGGCGAGGCAGGGCACATGAAAACCACCTGGGACATATTCTGCAGCGTCGTCGACAACTATGGCGACATCGGTGTGACCTGGCGCCTGGCCCGGCAGTTGGTGGCTGAGCACGACCTGGCGGTGCGCCTGTGGGTGGACGACCTGAATGCCTTCGTGCCGCTGTGCCCAGGTGCCGATCCCCGTGCCGCGCAGCAATGGCAGCAAGGCGTCGACGTGCGCTTTTGGCCTGCCGACTGGCAGCCTGCTGAGCCTGCCGACGTTGTGATTGGTGCGTTTGCCTGCCAGTTGCCGGCAGCTTACGTCGAAGCGATGCGCACACGCACGGCGCCGGTGCTGTGGCTGAACCTCGAATACCTCAGCGCAGAGGACTGGGTCGAGGGCTGCCATGGCTTGCCATCGCCACAACCCAATGGCCTGCGCAAGGTGTTCTTCTTCCCGGGCTTCACCGACAAGACCGGCGGGCTGTTGCGCGAGGCCAGCCTGCTGCCGCGCCGGCAGGCCTTCGAGCAGTCGGCCGAAGCGCGTGCGGCATTCCTCCAGGGCCTGGGCGTGCAGGTGCAGCCCGGTGCACTGCTGATGTCGCTGTTCGCCTACGAAAACGGCCAATTGGGCCGTTGGCTCGATGCGCTGGTCGAGGATACCGAGCCGGTTCACCTGCTGGTGCCGCAGGGGCGCATTCTCGGCGACCTGGGTGCCTGGCTGGGTGAGCAGCAGCTGCAGCCAGGCGATGTGCACCGGCGCGGCACGTTGACCGTGCAGATCCTGCCGTTCGTCAGCCAGGACGATTATGACCGCCTGCTGTGGAGCTGCGATTTCAACGCGGTGCGTGGCGAGGATTCGTTCGTGCGCGCCCAGTGGGCCGGCCGGCCGATGCTGTGGCACATCTACGTGCAGGACGAAAATGCCCACTGGGAAAAGCTCGAAGCCTTCCTCGGCCATTATCGACAGGGCTTGTCGGACGCCGCCAACGAGGCGCTGATGGCCTTGTGGCGTGCCTGGAACATGGACCGCGACATGCACGCGGCCTGGCAAGGCGCCCGCAAACACTGGGCGGAACTGCAGCAGCACGCCGCCGATTGGGCAGTGAGTCAGGCCGCTCGGCCGGACCTTGCCGCAGCGCTAGTACACTTTTACCGAAATTCGCTATGATACGCGGCCTCGATTTTTATAAATCCATCCAGATTCGGATATTTTGCAATGAAAACTGGTAAAGAAATCAAACCCGGTACCGTTCTGCGCATCGATAACGATCCGTGGCTGGTTCAGAAAGCTGAATTCACCAAGTCGGGCCGTAACAGCGCGATCATGAAGACCAAGCTGAAGAACCTGCTGACCGGCTACAAGACCGAAACCGTGTACGGTGCGGACGACAAGCTGGACGACGTGATCCTGGATCGCAAAGAAGCGACCCTGTCGTTCATCAACGGTGACGAATACACCTTCATGGACACCACCGACTACACCATGTACGAGCTGAACGCCGAGGACATCGAAGCCGTTCTGCCGTACATCGAAGAAGGCATGGAAGACGTCTGCGAAGCCGTGTTCTTCGAAGGCCGCCTGGTATCGGTTGAACTGCCGACCACCATCAGCCGTAAGGTCGTCTACACCGAGAACGCTGCTCGTGGCGACACCTCCGGTAAAGTCATGAAGCCTGCCAAGCTGGCAAACGGTACCGAGATCCAGGTTGCCGACTTCATCGCTATCGACGAGTGGATCGACATCGACACTCGCGACAACAGCTTCAAAGGCCGCTCCAAGAAGTAATCCTTCTTGCGAAACGCAAAAACCCGGCCTTGGCCGGGTTTTTTTGTGCCTGTGATTTACACGGTCACATGCAAACGCACATCCACATTGCCGCGGGTGGCGTTGGAGTAAGGGCAGACCTTGTGGGCCTTTTCCACCAGCCCTTCGGCATCGGCCTGGGCCAGGCCTGGCAGGTTGATGTGCAGGTCGATGTCCAGACCGAAACCACCCGGGATCTGGCCGATACCGACGTTGGCGGTGATCGAGGCATCCGCAGGCAGGGCTTTCTTCTCCTGGCCGGCCACGAACTTCAGGGCGCCGATGAAGCAGGCCGAATAGCCGGCGGCGAACATCTGCTCAGGGTTGGTGCCGTCACCACCGGCGCCGCCGAGTTCCTTGGGGGTGCTCAGCTTGACTTCCAGCTTGCCGTCGCTGGAGCGGGATTTGCCGTCGCGACCGCCGGTGGAGGTGGCTTCTGCGATGTACAGCGGAGTGACCTTTTGCATCTTGAGCCTCGCTAGTGTGCTGTGCGCCCCTGGTGATCAGGTGGCGTCGGGTGGGTACGGGATTTAAATTAGCGCGCAATTAGTTAGTGCGCAAGATAAATTTTCACCGCTCATCCGAACGGGCATCACACAGCGTAGCCGTCAGAGGTTTTTTTGCAGGCTTTCGCGCAGCTCCAGCAGGTCGGCCTGCAGCTGTTGCAGGCGTTCGAGGCTGAGGCCGCAGGCCTTGAGGATGCACTGCGGCACTTCCCGGGCCTGCTGCTGCAAGGCGCGGCCCTTGTCGGTCAGCTGCACCAGCACCACCCGCTCATCCTCGCGGCTGCGGTTGCGCTGCAGCAGGCCTTCGCTTTCCAGGCGCTTGAGCAGGGGCGTGAGCGAGCCGGGGTCGGTCAGCAGGTGCTGGCTGATCTCGCCTACGGTGAGGCCGTCCTGCTCCCACAGCACGAGCATGGCCAGGTACTGCGGGTAGGTCAGCCCCAGCGTTTGCAACAGGGGCTTGTAGACCTTGGTCATCAGCAACGAGGTGGAATGCAGGGCAAAGCAGACCTGGTTGTCCAGCAGCAGCTCGTCACAGGAAGCTTGGGTGTTGGCGTTCATGCAGGTCCTTGAATGTCATCAATGGAGAAATCTAGCACGCTGAAGGTTGGGGCGCTTATTGCCAGCGCAGTTCACTGCGCAGCGCCAGGTCCCAAGGTGGAACCGGGCTGAAGCGGCTCTTGAGAAATTCGAGCAGCAAACGGCTGCGAGAGTTCGTTTCATGTTCAAGGCGCAGTGCATAAATACCGCTGGTTTCAGCCTCCGGCAGGCCGTTGTCGCAGAACAGCGGCAGCAGTTCGCCGCGCAGCAGGTAGTCGCTGATCAGCCAGGTCGGCAGGTGGGCGATGCCGAGGCCGGCGAGGGCGCCGAACAACAGGGTCTCGGCGTTGTTGGCAGCCATGCGCATGCGTGCCGGGCGATACAGGCGCATCTGCCCGTCGACCGCGAAGCGCCAGGCGAAAGGTGGCGCCAGGCCGTCCCAGTCGAGGCCGTCGTGGCCGGGCAGTTCGCTGGGGCAGCTGGGCATGCCGCGGCTGGCCAGGTAGGCAGGGCTGGCGCAGGCGATACGCACCATGTGCGCCAGTTTTGTTGCGACCAGGCGGGTGTCGGCCAGGGGGCCGGCGCGCAGGACCAGGTCGACCTCGCCCAGGTGGCTGCCCTGCAGGTCGACGAAACTGTCGATCAAGCGCAATTGCACATCCAGGCCTGGATAGGCCAGCAGAAAGTCGGCGATCGCCGGCGCCAGGTGACGGCGGCCGAAGGCGGCCGGGGCGTCGATGCGGATCAGGCCCTCCGGGGCATTGCTCAGTGATACCGCCTCGGCGCGGGCCAGGCGCAGTTCCTCGATGATGCGCCGGGCTCGCTCGGCGAAGGCGTTGCCCGCCGGGGTGGCGCGTACGGCATGGGTGCTGCGGGTGAACAGGCGACTGCCCACGGCGCTTTCCAGGTTGTCGATGCGCCGCGCCACGGCGGACGGTGTCAGCGGGTGGCGACGGGCGGCGGCGGAAAAACTGCCGCTCTCGAGCACATCGAGAAACAAGCTCAGTTGTTCAGTCAGGGTATCGGGGCTCATGGTCACTCTGCTTGTGCGTGAAGCGCACAGCCATTGTGCGTTGCTGTGCGTTTCCCCGCTAGCGCCCAGTCGTTAGCATGCTCGCATTCAAACTGCTGGCGGATGAGGCCCTGATGATCGAGTGGTTGTTGTATATCGTGCTGGGTGCCGGCCTGGGCACCATGGGTGGGTTGTTCGGTATCGGCGGCGGCCTGATCGCCATCCCGGCATTGGGCGTGCTGTTCGGTCTCGATCAGCAGTTGGCCCAGGGCACGGCGCTGGTGATGGTGGTGCCGAATGTGCTGCTGGCGCTGTGGCGCTATCACCAGCGCAACCGCATCGAGTTGCGCCATGCCGTGCCGCTGTCGCTGTGCAGCTTCCTGTTCGCCTGGCTGGGGTCGATCTGGGCGGTGGGTATCGACGCCCACTCGATGCGCCTGGGCTTCGTTGGCTTCCTGGTGGCGCTGGCTATCTGGAACGTGGCGCGGATGATTCTCAAGGTCTCGCCGCCCAGTGCCGAGCTGCGCCATGCCTGGCCCTGGCTGGGCGTGCTGGGCAGTTTTGCCGGGACCATGGGTGGCCTGTTCGGCGTGGGTGGGGCAGTAGTGGCCACGCCGATCCTGACCAGTGTGTTCGGCACCACCCAGGTGGTGGCGCAGGGGCTGTCGCTGGCGTTGGCGGCACCGAGTACCTTGGTGACCCTGGTGACCTATGGGGTGCACCACAGCGTTGACTGGAGTGTGGGCATTCCTTTGGCGGTCGGTGGGCTGCTGAGCATCAGCTGGGGGGTGAAACTGGCCCATGCACTGCCGGAGAAAGCATTGCGGGCGATGTTCTGTGTGTTCCTGGTGGTGTGTGCGGTGATGCTGGGCTTCGAACTGTGAGATCGCCGGGGCCGCTTTGCGGCCCATCGCAGGCAAGCCAGCTCCCACAGGGATAGCGTAGGCTTCAGGCGTTGTGCAGCACCTGTGGGAGCTGGCTTGCCTGCGATGGGCTGCAAAGCAGCCCCAGATTATAGGAACCCTTCAACGATGTAATCGGCCATGCAGTCGGTGATAGGCGACTGACCCTGGCTGTTGCGCAGCAGCATCACGTTTGCCAGTGGTAACTGCGGCAACCCATCGTTCTCGCCGAGAATGCGGATGTTGCCACCGACCAGGCTCTGCAATTGCGCCGTCACTGCAAGCCCGGCGGTAACGATGGCAAAGATCGCCGCCAGGCTGGGGCTGGTGTAGGCGATGCGGTAGTCGATGCCCTGGGCCTCCAGGGCGTTGCAGGTCCAGGCGCGGCAGAAACAGTCGGTGTTGAATAACGCCAGTGGCATTGGCCGCTGTTCCTGTGGGCAGAAACCTTCAGCCGCCGCCCACACCAGGCGCTCCTGGCGCAGCAACTGGCCAACCTCGTTGCCCGGCTCGCGGGTCACGATGGTCAGGTCCAGGTCCTGGCGCAGCATCAGCTGCTTGGACGAGTCGCAATGCACCTCCACCTGCACCAGCGGGTAAGCCTGGGCGAAGCTCGCGAGGATGGTCGGCAGAAAGCGCATGGCGTAGTCATCTGGCGTGCCGATGCGCACCATCCCGACCATGTGCGGCATGCGCAGGGTGTTGAACACTTCGCCATGCAGCTTGAGGATGCGCCGGGCATAGCCGAGCAGGACCTGGCCCTCGGCGGTCAGCCTGACCTGGCGGCCGTCGCGCTCGAACAGCTGGCGCTGCAGGATGTCTTCTTCCAGGCGTTTCATCTGCATGCTCACCGCCGACTGGGTGCGGTTGACCACTTCGCCGGCGCGGGTGAAGCCGCCTTGCTCGGCGATGGCGACGAAGGTGCGCAGCACATCGGCATCGAGGCTCTGGTACTGGGACATTGCATCAATCTCCGAGATGCATGGCATCAGAAACATTCGTTGGATTGATCATAAGCCTGGGCAGAGACTGGAGCCATCAACACGGAGGGCTTCACGATGAAAGGTCATGTCAGCAGCATCCAGCAACCTGCCTTTTCCCTGAACCACCTGTGGCATGTGGCCCTGGACCGCCCGGTCCGGTGGCTGCAGCTGTACCGCCAGCGCCAGGAACTGGCCAGCCTGAGTGATGCGACCTTGCATGACCTGGGCTTGAGCCGGGCGGATATCCAGCAAGAGGCCGAGCGGCATTTCTGGGATGACCCGTTGCGCAAATAGGCTAAGTTTGTCGGTGGGTCTACCTGCCTCATCGCGGCTAAAGCCGCTCCTACAGGGGATTCGGTAAACCTGTAGGAGCGGCTTTAGCCGCGATGAGGCAGGTAGACCTACCACAAGGAGATCAGGCTTGCCGCTCAAGATGTCCATCAGCCAGGCCCGCCGCCTGGCCTTGTCTGCCCAAGGATTCGGCAAACAGCCTGACTCCCCACCGACCCTGCCCGCATTGAAGCGCATGCTGCAACGTCTGGGCGTCGTGCAGATCGACTCGGTCAACGCCGTGGTTCGCTCCCATTATCTGCCGTTGTTCTCCCGCCTCGGCGGCTACCCACCGGAAATGCTCGATCAACTTGCCTGGGGCCGTGGTCGCCAGCTGTTCGAATACTGGGGCCACGAAGCGTCATTACTCCCCCTGAGCCTTTACCCGCTGATGCGCTGGCGCATGGCTCATGCGGCCGACGGCCGCGGCATCTACCGCCAGCTTGCGCAGTTCGGCCGCGAACGCCAGGACGTGATCGCCCGCGTACTGGCCGCCGTGCGCGAACAAGGCGCGCTGGGCGCGGGCAGCCTGTCCACCCGGCAGGAGCGGGCCGGCCCGTGGTGGGACTGGAGCGAGGAAAAGCACGCGCTGGAATGGCTGTTCGCCGTCGGTGAAGTGACGGTGGCGGGGCGCCGCGGCTTCGAACGGCTTTATGACGTACCGGAAAGGGTCCTGCCCAAGGCGGTTCTGCAACAGCCGTTGCCGAGTGAAGCCGAAGCCCATCAAGGCCTGATGCTGCATGCCGCCACGGCCCTGGGCGTGGCCACCGAGCGCGACTTGCGTGACTACTTCCGCCTCGAACCCGGCCAGGGCAGGGCGGCGCTGGACGAGCTGGTCGCCGACGGCCGCCTGCAGCCGGTCGAGGTGCAAGGCTGGAAGCTGCTCGCCTACTGTGCCGGCACCCCACGCATCCCTCGGCGTATCGACGCCAGCGCGCTGTTGTCGCCGTTCGATTCGCTGGTCTGGGAGCGCAATCGCACCGAGCGGCTGTTCGATTTCCACTACCGCCTGGAGATCTACACCCCGGCGCACAAGCGGGTGTACGGCTACTACGTGCTGCCTTTCCTGCACCGCGAACGCATCGCCGCGCGCCTGGACCTGCGCGCCGAGCGCGCCCAGGGGCAACTGGCGGTGCATGCCGTGCATGCGGAATCGATACCGTTGGACGCGGAGGGCTATCAGGCCCTGGCGGGCAATCTGCTGCGCATGGCCCGGTGGCTGGGCCTGGAGCGGGTGCAACTGAACTGCCCTCGGGCTGAGGGCAGCCAGTTGCGTCAGGCCTTGCTCAGCGCCGCACCTGCTTGAGGGTTTCGGCGATCAGGAAGGCCAGTTCCAGCGACTGATCGGCGTTCATCCGCGGGTCGCAGTGGGTGTGGTAGCGGTCGGACAGGGCATCCTCGGTGATCGGCCGGGCGCCGCCGATGCACTCGGTGACGTTCTGCCCGGTCATTTCGATATGGATACCGCCGGCATGGCTGCCCTCGGCCTGGTGCACCTGGAAGAACTGCTTCACCTCGTCGAGGATCTGTGCGAAGTCGCGGGTCTTGTAGCCGCTGCTGGCCTTGATGGTGTTGCCGTGCATCGGGTCCGAACTCCACAGCACCTTGCGCCCCTCGCGCTCGACGGTGCGGATCAGCCCGGGCAGGTGTGCGCCGACCTTGCCGGCGCCCATGCGCACGATCAGGTTGAGGCGACCGGGGTCATTGGCCGGGTTGAGCGTGTCGATCAGGCGGATCAGCTCTTCGGGGTTCATGCTCGGGCCGACCTTGACCCCGATCGGGTTGTGCACGCCGCGCAGGAATTCGACATGGGCGCCGTCGAGCTGGCGGGTGCGGTCACCGATCCACAGCATGTGCGCCGAGCAGTCGTAGTAGTCGCCGGTCAGGCTGTCCTGGCGCACGAAGGCTTCTTCATAGTTGAGCAGCAGCGCTTCGTGGGCCGTGAAGAAACTGGTTTCACGCAGTTGTGGTGCGCTGTCGAGGCCGCAGGCGCGCATGAACGCCAGGGTTTCGTCGATGCGGTTGGCCAACTGGTGGTATTTGTCGGCCAGCGCCGAGTTGGCGATGAAGTCGAGGTTCCACTTGTGCACCTGGTGCAGGTCGGCGAAGCCGCCCTGGGCGAAGGCGCGCAGCAGGTTGAGGCTGGCAGTGGCCTGGTGGTAGGCCTGCAACAGGCGCTCCGGGTCCGGCACGCGGCTCTTTTCGTCGAAGCCGATGCCGTTGACGATGTCGCCGCGGTAGGCCGGCAGGGTGACGTTGCCGATGGTCTCGTCGCCCGAGGAGCGCGGCTTGGCGAACTGCCCGGCCATGCGCCCGACCTTCACCACCGGGCAGCCGGCGGCGAAGGTCATGACGATGGCCATCTGCAGCAACACCTTGAAGGTGTCGCGGATCTTCGCCGCCGAGAACTCGGCGAAGCTCTCGGCGCAGTCGCCGCCCTGCAGCAGGAAGGCGCGGCCCTCGGTGACCTCGGCGAACTGCCGGCGCAGCTCGCGCGCCTCGCCGGCGAACACCAGCGGCGGGTAGCTGGCCAGGGTCTGCTCGACCTTGAGCAGGTGCGCGGCGTCGGGGTAGGTCGGTTGCTGCTGGATCGGCAGGGCACGCCAGCTGTCAGGGCTCCACGGTCGGTTCATCACAGGCTCGGTATTGTCTGTTTAGGCTGCCTGCCATGGTATCAGTTGGCGCCGCGCTTGTTGCATCCGGGGCGTTGACGGACAATGCGCGTTTTTGCGCGGGTGGGTGGCAGGTAGATGGCGACGGAGCGGGAAGAGAAGCTGTTGGCCCGGGTCGAGGATGCCTTTGGCGTCATCAGCGTGTACGAGGTGGAGGATTACCGCTTCCTCGAATTCGGCGATGCCATCGAGCAGAGCTGCGTGTTCACCGCCGACCCCAGCTGGCTGGAGTACGACTATACCCGCGCCATGCTTGTCGGCGCGCTGTGCCATGAACAGCCGGAGAGTGCGCTGTTTCTCGGCCTGGGCGCCGGCACCCTGACCCAGGCGTGCATGAAGTTCCTGCCGCTGGAGGACATCGAGGCCATCGAACTGCGTGCGGACGTACCGCGCCTGGCCATGGAATACATGGGGCTGGACGATGACCCGCGGCTGTACGTGCGCATTGGTGACGCCCTGGAGTTGCTGCCCACGGCCGAGCAGGCCGACCTGCTGTTCGTCGACCTTTATACCGACTACGGGCCGGGTGTCGGGCACCTGGCGTGGAAGTTCCTCGAGAACTGCCAGAAGAAACTCAACCCGGGTGGCTGGCTGGTGATCAACCAGTGGGCCAACGACGACGGCAAGCCGCTGGGCGCGGCGCTGTTGCGCGGGTTGTACCACCGGCATTACTGGGAGCTGCCGGTGAAGGAGGGCAATGTGATCCTGCTGGTGCCGGCGGACCTGGAGCAGCACCTGGACCTCGACGGCCTGCGGGCGCGGGCCGAGGCCTTGGCGCCTCGGTTGGGGTATAGCCTGGAAGGGCTGATTCGCGAGATCCGCCCTGCGACCTGATAGCCGCGCGGGCTTGCGTAGAAAACCGATTCAGCTGCTGCCGCCTGATGGCCCGATACTGGCCGTTGGGCCAGAAAAATTTACTCACTCCTCACTATTATTTCGGGTATAGTACGCGCCGGTCTTTTAGCGGACCTCAAAATCAGGTGGTGCAAATCCTCCGAGTCCAGCTTCGGCTGCACGTCCGCTAGGCGGACCTTCCCAAAGTTTTCTTTTTCAATCGTTTTCGCAAATCCCCGCCGACAAAGCTGCCTGGGTGACCGTTCCGGTCTTTCAAGGCATGTGCAGCTTTGCAGCATGGGTCTTTGCGGATGCACTTAGAGGCAGACCCATGACCCAGGAAACCGGCGGCTTCGCCGCTCTCGATCTTAATCCGAACATTGTTGCTGCCGTTCTGGCTACCGGCTACGAAGAGCCGTCCGCCATTCAGCAACAATCGATCCCGATCATCCTCGCCGGTCACGACATGATCGGCCAGGCGCAGACTGGCACCGGCAAGACCGCTGCCTTCGCCCTGCCGATCCTCAACAAGATCGATGTGAGCAAGCGCGAACCGCAAGCCCTGATCCTGGCGCCAACCCGTGAGTTGGCGCTGCAAGTAGCCACCGCTTTCGAAACCTACGCCAAGCAGATGCCAGGCGTTAATGTAGTGGCCGTTTACGGTGGCGCCCCGATGGGCCCACAGCTGCGTGCCATTCGCAACGGCGCGCAAATCGTCGTCGCCACCCCGGGCCGTCTGTGCGACCACCTGCGTCGTGACGAGAAAGTCCTGTCGACCGTGCAGTACCTGGTACTGGACGAAGCCGACGAAATGCTCAAGCTGGGCTTCATGGACGACCTCGAAGTGATCTTCGATGCCATCCCGGCCAGCCGCCAGACCGTACTGTTCTCCGCCACCCTGCCGTCGTCTATCCGCTCGATCGCCGAACGCCACCTGCGCGAGCCCAAGCACGTCAAGATCCAGAGCAAGACCCAGACCGTCACCGCGATCGAGCAGGCCCACCTGATGGTCCACGCCGACCAGAAGATCCCGGCTGTTCTGCGTCTGCTGGAAGTCGAAGAGTTCGACGCGCTGATTGCTTTCGTGCGCACCAAGCAAGCCACCCTGGACCTGGCCGCCGCGCTGGAAGCCAAGGGCTACAAGGCTGCTGCGCTGAACGGCGACATCGCCCAGAACCAGCGTGAGCGCGTGATCGACTCGCTCAAGGATGGCCGCCTGGACATCGTCGTCGCCACCGACGTCGCTGCCCGTGGTCTGGACGTACCGCGCATCACTCACGTGTTCAACGTCGACATGCCGTACGACCCGGAGTCCTACGTGCACCGTATCGGTCGTACCGGCCGTGCCGGTCGTGATGGCCGTGCGCTGCTGCTGGTTACCCCGCGTGAGCGTCGCATGCTGCAGGTGATCGAGCGCGTGACCGGGCAGAAGGTTGCCGAAGCCCGCCTGCCGAACGCCCAGGCTGTACTGGACGCCCGCATCAAGAAGCTGACCTCGAGCCTGGCGCCGCTGGTGGCCGAAGCGGAAGCCACCCATGGCGAGCTGTTCGACCGCCTGACTGCCGACCTGGGTTGCAGCGCGCGTGCCCTGGCTTCGGCCCTGCTGCGCAAGGCCACCAATGGCCAGGCGCTGGACCTGGCCGCCGTAGAGCGCGAGCAGCCGCTGGTACCGAGCTTCGCCCCGCGTGGCGAGCGTACCGAGCGTGGTGAGCGCAGCGACCGTGGTGATCGTGGCGACCGTGGTGGTGACCGTGAGCGTCGTGCGCCGATGCCGCTGGCCGAAGGCCGTGTGCGTTGCCGTACCGCCCTGGGTGCCCGTGATGGTATTGCCGCCAAGAACCTGCTGGGCGCGATCCTCAACGAAGGTGGCCTGGCACGTGACGCCATTGGCCGCATCCAGGTGCGCGACAGCTTCAGCCTGATCGAGCTGCCGGAAGATGGCCTGGAGCGTCTGCTGACCAAGCTCAAGGACACTCGTGTGGCCGGCAAGCAGCTGAAGCTGCGCCGTTATCGCGAAGATTGATCCTGGCGCAATAAAAAAATCCCCGGCCTTGGTCGGGGATTTTTTTTGCCTGTGCCGGCCTCTTCGAGGGCTTGCCTGCGAAGAGGTCCTTCAGTCGAACCGGTAGATGTCCATCCCCAGCGCCCCCAGGGTGAAACCCTGGTGCACGATCCCGAACCTGTCTCCAGCCCCCAAGGCAAAGAACAGCGGCAGCAAATGCTCGTCACTGGGGTGGTTACGCGCTGCAAATGGCGCCTGCTTCCGGTAATCCAGCAGCGCTGCCTGGTCATCTGTCTTGAGCCGCTCCACCACCCAATCCCGGAACGCCAGGGCCCAGGGCTCGATCACATCGGGTCCGGCATGCCAGTCCAGTTCACCCAGGTTGTGCGTGATGCTGCCGGAACCCACCAGCAAAACGCCTTCAGCACGCAACCCGGCCAGCGCCTGGCCAACCTTGATCTGCAACCCCGGCCCCATCTGGCTGGGCAACGAAACCTGTATCACCGGAATGCCTGCATCCGGGTACATCAACGACAGCGGCACCCAGGCGCCGTGATCGAACGGTCGCTGCGGGTCCAGGCGGGCCTGTAACAATTCTGCGACCCGGCTGGCCAGGACCGGCTCGCCCGGCGCCGGGTATTGAACGGCGTACAGTGCCGGCGGGAAGCCGTAAAAGTCGTGCCAGGTTTCTGGCTGCGCGCCGCTGGTCACCAGCAGCTCGCGGCTCTCCCAGTGCGCCGACACCACCACGATCGCCTTCGGCCGTGGCAAGGCATTGGCCAGCCCGGCCAATGCCGGCCCGCTGGCGCCGGGTTGCAGGGCAAGCATGGGAGAACCGTGGGAAATGAACAGGCTGGGCAGCATGGCGGGGTCCTGAGGGTTAAGATGCAACCATCTTCGATCAACTACCGATCGAAATCCAAACCAAGTTTTGCCGAAAAACCATCTAAAAATCGGGAGTGATCATGGAGCCAGCGTTCTGGCAGCAGCGGTGGGCCGACAACCAGATCGGTTTTCATCAAGCGCAGGTGAACCCTTATCTGCAACGGTATTGGCCACGGTTGCAGCTGGCGCCGGGCAGCCGCGTGCTGGTGCCGCTGTGTGGCAAGAGCCTGGACCTGGCCTGGCTGGCGGGGCAGGGGCACCGGGTGTTGGGGGTCGAGTTGTCGCAGCGGGCGGTGGCGGCGTTCTTCCATGAGCATGGGCTGGAGCCGCAGGTGGTGCAGCAGGGTGCCTTCGAAGTCTGGCGCAGTGGCGATGTGGAGCTTTGGTGTGGCGACTTCTTTGCCTTGCGCACGGAGGATGTGGCGGATTGTGTGGCGCTCTATGATCGCGCCGCACTGATTGCCCTGCCGCCTGAAATGCGCGAGCGATACATGCATTTGCTTTCCCAGGCGTTACCGGCAGGTGTCGGGCTGCTGGTAACCTTGGATTATCAGCAGGAATGGCTGGCTGGGCCGCCGTTTTCAGTGACCGATGATGAAGTGCGGCGTGGGTTTGCCGGTTGGCAGGTGCAAGCGCTGGAGGCGCACGAAGTGATCGGGGAGAGCCCGAAGTTCCTGCAAGCCGGGGTGAACAGCCTGATTGAACGGGCCTACCGCGTACAGTTCTGAGCGTTTACGAAAAAGGGCGACCGAAGTCGCCCTTTTCCTTAGCGGTTGGATCAACCGCGGCGGCGCAGGGCCTCGATGCGGTCTTCCAGCGGCGGGTGGCTCATCAGCAGGCCGGCCAGGCCGTGCTTGAGGCCGCCATTGATGCCGAAAGCCTTCATGGTGTCGGGCATGTGCACCGGCAGGCCTTGTTCCACGCGCAGGCGCTGCAGGGCGCCGATCATTGCAGCGGTACCGGCCAGTTGTGCACCGGCTTCGTCGGCACGGTACTCGCGACGGCGCGAGAACCACATGACGATCATGCTGGCGAGGATGCCCAGGATCAGCTCGGCGACGATGGTCGCCACGTAGTAGGCGATGCCCTGGCCTTCTTCGTTCTTGAAGATCACCTTGTCGACGAAGTTGCCGATGATGCGGGCAAAGAACATCACGAAGGTGTTCACCACGCCCTGCACCAGCGCCAGGGTGACCATGTCACCGTTGGCCACGTGGCCGATTTCGTGGGCCAGCACGGCGCGCACTTCATCGGGCGAGAAGCGTTCCAGCAGGCCCTGGGATACGGCTACCAGCGCGTCGTTGCGGTTCCAGCCAGTGGCGAAGGCGTTGGCCTCGTAGGCCGGGAAAATGCCCACCTCCGGCATCTTGATGCCCGCCTCGCGGGACAGCTCTTCGACCGTTTGCAGCAGCCACTGCTCGTGGCGCGTGCGCGGCTGGCTGATGATCTGGGTGCCGGTGGTCATCTTCGCCATCCACTTGGAGATGAACAGCGAGACCAGCGAGCCGGCGAAGCCGAACACGGCGCAGAAGACCAGCAGGCTGCTGAGGTTGAGGTCAACCCCGTTGGCGGCCATGAACCCGTTGAAGCCGAACAGGCTCAGGGTAATGCTTGCAACCAGCACCACCGCAAGGTTGGTGGCTACAAACAACAGAATGCGCATCATGGTTGTTACGTTCTCCTGACGGATGAGTTGTCGCTTACTGCGGGGTATATAAGGTCCCTGCCGCGGCGATTCAATCGGGCGACTATTTCAAACTGTGTACGGCGGAGTATGGCAGAGGATTTTGCGCGGGCTGTGAGATAGAGCGTTGCAGGATGTAAGAAACATTCTGCGAGGGTGCATGGGGCCGCTTTGCGGCCCATCGCCGGCAAGCGCGGCTCCCACAGGGATGTCACAAGTCTCGAACCCTGTGCAACTCCTGTGGGAGCGGGCTTGCCCGCGAAAAGGCCATGACTTACTGCGAATAAGTCCGCAGGAAATTACCGATCCGGCCAATCGCGGCTTCAAGGTCGTCCACCCGCGGCAGGGTCACCACGCGGAAGTGGTCCGGCCACGGCCAGTTGAACGCCGTGCCCTGAACGATCAGCAGTTTCTCCGACAACAGCAGGTCGAGGGCGAACTTCTCGTCGTTGAGGATCGGGCAGACCTTCGGGTCGATCCGCGGGAAGGCATACAGCGCGCCCATCGGCTTCACGCAGCTGACGCCCGGGATGTCGTTGAGCAGCTCGTAGGTGCGGTTGCGCTGCTCCAGCAGGCGGCCCGGCGGCAGCACCAGGTCGTTGATGCTCTGGTAGCCGCCCAGGGCGGTCTGGATGGCATGCTGGGCCGGCACGTTGGCGCACAGGCGCATGTTGGCCAGCATGTCGATGCCTTCGATGTAGCTCTGGGCGTGATGCTTGGGCCCGGAGATGATCAGCCAGCCGGAACGGAAGCCGGCCACCCGGTACGACTTGGACAGGCCGTTGAAGGTCAGGCACAGCAGGTCCGGGGCCAGCGAGGCGGTGCTGATGTGCACGGCTTCATCGTAGAGGATCTTGTCGTAGATCTCGTCGGAGAACACCACCAGGTTGTGCTGGCGCGCCAGCTCCAGCATGCCCAGCAGCAGCTCTTTGGAGTACACCGCACCCGTCGGGTTGTTCGGGTTGATGATGACCAGGGCCTTGGTGTTCGGGGTGATCTTGGCCTTGATGTCTTCCAGGTCCGGGAACCAGTCGGCCTGCTCGTCGCACAGGTAGTGCACCGGCTTGCCACCGGCCAGGCTCACTGCGGCGGTCCACAGCGGGTAGTCGGGGGCCGGGATCAGCACTTCGTCGCCGTTGTTCAGCAGCGCCTGCATCGACATCACGATCAGCTCGGACACGCCGTTGCCGAGGTAGATGTCCTCGATGGTGACGCCTTCGATTTCCTTCTGCTGGCAGTACTGCATCACTGCCTTGCGCGCGCTGAACAGGCCCTTGGAATCGCTGTAGCCCTGGGCGGTGGGCAGGTTGCGGATCACATCCTGAAGGATTTCGTCCGGCGCCTCGAAGCCAAACGGCGCCGGGTTGCCGATGTTCAGCTTGAGGATGCGGTGGCCTTCCTCCTCCAGGCGTTTGGCGTGCTTGAGCACTGGGCCGCGAATGTCGTAGCAGACATTGGCGAGCTTGTTCGATTTGCTGAACTGCATGATGTGGTCCCGATTGAGAATACGCACTGCGGCCCTCTTCGAAACCTTCGAAAGGTTTGAAAGGGCAGGAAGCGGGTGCCAGACTTGAGGCCTTGCACACGAAGCCAACTAATATACGTGCCACCCGCGCTACGGAAAAGACAGTGCGAGGTGAAATTCAGCCTGCCGAGGTCCCCATATGCAAAAGATCGACAAGACACTTGAAGAATGGCGCGAAATGCTCGATCCCGCCCAGTATCAGGTGTGCCGCCTCAAGGGCACCGAACGGCCGTTCAGCGGCAAGTACAACAGCGAGCGCCGTGCCGGCGTGTACCACTGCATCTGCTGTGACCTGCCGCTGTTCGACTCGCAGACCAAGTTCGACTCCGGCTGCGGCTGGCCGAGCTTCTACGCGCCGATCGAGGAAAGCGCGATGGTCGAGATCCGCGACACCTCCCACGGCATGATCCGCACCGAGGTCACCTGTGCCCAGTGCGATGCGCATCTGGGCCATGTATTCCCCGACGGCCCGCCACCGACCGGCCTGCGTTACTGCATCAACTCGGTGTGCCTGGACTTCAAACCCCGCGACGGAGCCTGAAAATGGGCGGATCGATGCTGGATATCCCTTGTGTGACCCTGGGCGGCGAGCAGAAAAAGCTCGGCGACTTCGCCGGCAAGGCGCTGCTGGTGGTCAACACCGCCAGCCAGTGCGGCTTCACCCCGCAATACCAGGGCCTGGAGCAGCTGTGGCGGGACTACCGCGGGCGCGGCCTGGTGGTGCTGGGCTTCCCTTGCAACCAGTTCGGCAAGCAGGAACCGGGCGATGCACGGGACATCGCGCAGTTCTGCGAAGCCAATTTCGGCGTGAGTTTCCCGCTGTTTCGCAAGATCGAAGTCAACGGCCCTGGCGCCCACCCGCTGTTCGTCGAACTCAAGCAGCGCGCTCCTGGCCTGCTGGGTACGCAGAAGATCAAATGGAACTTCACCAAGTTCCTGCTCGACCCGGCCAGCGGCAAGGTCACCCGCTACGCGCCGAGCACCAAGCCGCAGGCACTGGAAGCCGACATCGAGCGCCTGCTCAGCCGCTGAACGGCACCCAGTGGTCGATCAGCGCCAGTAGCTCTTCGCGGCGGAACGGCTTGGCCAGGTAATCGCTCATGCCCGCCGCGCGGCAGCGCTCGCGTTCCTCGGGCATGGCGTTGGCGGTCAGGGCGACGATCGGCAGCTCGGGCCAGCGCCCGCTCTGGCGAATGCGCCGGCTGGCCTCGTAGCCGTCCATCACCGGCATGTTGCAGTCCATCAGCACCAGGTCAAAGTCTTCCCGTTCCAGCCATTCCAGGGCCTCGACGCCCTGGGTGGCAAGCTGCACCTGGCAGCCGAGCTTGGCCAGCATGCCCTTGGCCACCAGTTGGTTGACCGGGTTGTCCTCCACCAGCAGGATGCGCGCGCGGCCGTCGGCGGCAGTGAGCAGCGGGGTCGCCAGTGGGTGCTCCGGGGCGTGCCCCTGCAGGGTGCGGCGCAAGGTCTGGTACAGCGCGTTGCGTGCCAGCGGGCGGGCCAGCTGGTGCAGTGGCGCCAGTTGCGCCGATTGCTCGCCGGGCAGGAAGTTGCCGTAGGCGGTCACCAGCAGGATCGGGGCCTTCAGGGCCGGGCGTAGCTGGAACAGCTGCTCCAGGTCGTCGGTGATCAGCAGGTCGATGCTGTTGTCGAGTGCTGCGCTGCTGTCATGCCGCTGGTAATCCAGCCCCCAGCCCGGCAACAGGCCTTGCAAGAGTTCGCTCAGGCCGCTGCCGGCGTTGCTGAGAGCGATCACCTTGCCCTGCAGGGCGGTTGGCGCAATGGCCTCGGTGTGGGTGGTCAGCGGCAGTTCGGCGCTGAAGCGGCTGCCAAAACCAGGCTCGGACTGGATATGCAGATGGCCCTGCATGGCCTTGCACAGGTTGCGAGTCAGGGCCAGGCCCAGCCCGGTGCCGCCGTATTGGCGGGTAATGCCGGCACCGGCCTGGGTGAACGGCTGGAAGATCCGCGCCTGGGCAGCTTCGGGAATGCCGATGCCGGTGTCGCGCACTTCCAGGCGCACACCGCCGACGATCGTTGCCAGGCGCACGTCGACGCGGCCGAAGCGGGTGAACTTGAGGGCGTTGGACAGCAGGTTGCTGACTACCTGGCGCACCCGCGTCGGGTCGCCGAGCACTGAACTGGGGAAGTTGTCGGCGATCAGGCAGGTCAGCTCGACGCTCTGCGCGGCGTTCTGCGACAGCAGGTTGGCGGTGTCCTCGACCATCGCGCCCATGTCGAACGGAATGCGCTCCAGCTCCAGCTGCCCGGCATCGAACTTGGACAGATCGAGGATATCGTTGAGCAATTCCACCAGCACCTTGCCCGAGTCATGGGCGATCGACAGCTGCTGGCGCTGTTCACCGGACAGCGGGCTGTCCAGGGCCAGGGCGATCATGCCGAGCATGCCGTTGAGCGGGGTGCGGATCTCGTGGCTCATGTTGGCCAGAAAGGCCGCGCGCGCCTGGGCCATGTCGAGGGCTCTCTGGCGGGCCTCTTCGAGCTCCTGGTTGGACTGGCTGAGGCGACTGTTGCTGGCTTTGAGTTCTTCGGTACGGGCCGAGACGATGTCTTCCAGCTCGTTGAGGTATTGGGTCAGGCGGTTTTCCGCGGTGCGCCGTTGCTGGATCTCGGTGGCCATGCTGACGAACTGCTGGTTGGCGACCTTGACCAGCACGCCGATCTCGTCGAGTTCGTGGCCGGGCGGGCAGTCCACCCGGGTTTGCCCGGGCTGGCGCGGGTCGCGGCCGGTGAGGGCGCCGATCACCGTCACCAGTGGCTTGGTCAGCATCATGTAGAACAGCGCCAGGAGGATGCCGGTGAGCACCAGGCTGCGGGCGAAGCCGTTGAGCAGGGTAACCCCGGCGCGGTCGAGGAAGCGACTGCCGAAGGTGTAGGTGTCGACGTCCAGGTACAGCGTGCCGAGGTATTCCTCGGGCATGTGGGTCAGGTACAGGCGTTCCTTGAACTGGCGTTTCTCACCGAACAGGAAGTCGCTCAGCGGCCGGTAGCGGTCCTGCAGGCGCGGGCGCTCGACATCGGCCAGCACGGTTTCGTTGTTGTCGATCAGCCGCGCACGGATGACGGCCGGCGACTGCAGCAGGCCGCGGGTCAGCTCCAGTGCCAGCTCCGAATCGATGTTGTAGGCGATGCGCGAGGCCGGATTGTGGCTGATTTGCAGCAATGCCCGCACTTCGCGGTTGATGGATGCGTCTTCGCTGGCATAATCGATGCCGATCTGGATGAGACTGAGCAATGTTCCCAGGATGAAGCCGACCAGGACTGTCAACCGGGCTTGCTTGTATGACAGGCGATTGGTGAACTTGATATCCATGAGTCCCGAGCCGGTTTCACGTCCCTTGCGCTGCGCAAGCATAGCCTGTAGGAGCGGCCTTGTGTCGCGAAAGGGCTGCAGAGCAGCCCCGGCATTTTCAGCGTTGCAGCTGATCCCCTGGGGCCGCTTCGCCGCCCTTTCGCGACACAAGGCCGCTCCTACAGGCGAACGGTTCTAAAACTGAAATTTGCAGGAGTCGTCATGGACGCTCGCTTGAATGCTTTCCTGGAACGCGCAGAATCGGTGCTGGCGCGTCTCGAACCCTTGTTGCCGGCGCCGCGCCCGCAGATCGACTGGAGCACCACCCTGGCTGCGCGCTGGCAGCGTGACGGCCGCACGGGCTACCTGATGCCGCTGGATGTCAGCCTGGACATCCGCCTGACCGACCTGATCGGTGTCGACAAGCAACGTGATCAGCTGGGCCGCAACACCCACCAGTTCATCAACGGCATGCCCGCCAACCATGCCCTGCTGTGGGGCTCACGCGGCACCGGCAAGTCGTCGCTGGTACGCGCCCTGCTGGCCGAGCATGCAGGCGCCGGGCTGCGCCTGATCGAAATCGAGCGCGACCACCTGGCCGACCTGCCACGCGTCGTCGAGCAGCTGCAGAAGCTGGCGCAGCGCTTCATCCTGTTCTGCGACGACCTGTCGTTCGAAGCCGGGGAGGGCGACTACCGGGTGCTCAAGAGCGTGCTCGACGGCTCGCTGGAGCAGGCGCCGGACAACGTGCTGCTGTACGCGACGTCCAACCGTCGCCACCTGGTGCCGGAAAAACAGAGCGACAACGAAAACTGGAAGATGGTCGACGGCGAGCTGCACCCCAACGAGGCGGTGGAAGACAAGATCGCCCTGTCCGACCGTTTCGGCCTGTGGTTGTCGTTCTACCCGTTCAGCCAGGAACACTTCCTCGACGTGGTCGAACACTGGATCGGCCAGCTGGCCCGCCCTGCAGGCCTGGCCTGGCAGCGTGACGAAGCCCTGGACATTCTCGCCGTGCGCTGGGCAACCGGGCGCGGCAACCGTAATGGCCGTTGTGCCTATCAGTTCGCCCGCTACTGGGTCGGGCTGCAATTGCTGGAGCAAAAGTAACCATGATCGACCTCAATGCCAGTGGCGCCGGCCTCGACGGCTACAACCTGCTGGCCGCGCAAGTGCAGGCGCTGTTTGCCGACGAGCGCGACTTCATCGCCAATGCCGCGCAGTTTTCGGCGTTTCTCTACAACCAGGTGGACGACCTGAACTGGGCGGGGTTCTACCTCAACCGCAACGAAGAGCTGGTACTCGGCCCGTTCCAGGGCCAGGTGGCCTGTGTGCGCATTCCGTTCAGCAAGGGCGTGTGCGGCGCGGCTGCGGCCACCCGGCAGACCCAGCGGGTCGAGGATGTGCATGCGTTCCCGGGGCATATTGCCTGTGACAGTGCGTCCAACAGCGAGCTGGTGATTCCGCTGGTAAAGGAAGGGCGGTTGATTGGCGTGCTGGATCTGGACAGCCCGAAGCTGGCGCGCTTCAGTGAGGTGGATCAGGTGGGGCTGGAAAGATTGGCGGCGATTTTCCTGGAGCTGACCGACTGCTGATGCTGTGTTGCCTGTACCGGCCTCTTCGCGGCTAAAGCCGCTCCTACAGGGATCGCGCAGTACCTGTAGGAGCGGCTTTAGCCGCGAAGAGGCCGATACAGGTTTCAGGATCAGTCGTAGATCACCCGCTTTTTCCAGGTCTCGTCCTCATCGGTCTTGAGCCCTTCGGTCAATTCGTTCTGTTCGTTCTCCGCCGGCTCCATCTTGTCCAGCACCTGGGCATTGGCCCGCGCCAGCAGTTTCTCCAGATACGTCAGCTGCTCTTCATACACTTTCGGTTCCGGCTGCTTGCGCAAGTACTGCACGCCGCGTTCGAAGGCCAGCCGCGCCTGCCCCGGCTGTTCCTGCTGCAGCGCCTGCTGGCCGAGGTTGTTGAAGAACTCGATGTGCAGCAGCACCAGGATGTGGCGGATTTCCCTGACCCACTGCTTGCCTTCGTTGGTCGGCAGCACGTTTTCCTGGGTGGCCTTGGCGATCTGGTTGTGCAGCGCCTCGAGCAGGAAGCGCACATCCTTGGCCTTGACCTCGGTCTGGATCGGGCAGGGCGGGTTGTTCACCGGGATGTGCTCGCCCTTGGCAATCAGCCCTTCAAGCTCGGCGATGCGCGCCTTGAGCTGGGCGTTGTGCTTGTCCAGCGCCAGTTGCCGCTGGTTGAGGTTCAGCTCCAGGCGCGCCAGCAGCAGCTTGAGGGCCGGGGTCATGAACTGGCCCGGGAAGGTCTCGGTGATTTCGCCACAGCGGCGTACCCGGTCAGCGAGTTCGACTTTCAGCCGCGCGCGTTCGAGCTTGCTGTTTTCGACCACGTTGTTGAGGTAGCCGATCACGATCAGCAACGCGATACCCGCCACGATGAGCAGAGTGATCAGAAGTGGTGTCACCGTTAACGCCTCATCAAGAAGTTTTGCTTAATAGAGTGTAGTGGTAGCGGCCGCTGCCGCGAAGGGATCGACGCGGCCGCCTTGATGCACTTTGTCGGCCGAGCGCCGCATTCCTCAAGTGATGGCACTTTGCGACGGCTGTGTCAGAAAATCAACGCCAATCCATCGGCACCGCCTGGAGGCACCTCCTATATGGACCGAAGTCATTGATTTAAATAAATTTCTACAAAGGGGTTGACGGCCCTTCGAAGCATCCATAGAATGCGCGCCACTTGCAGCGTAAAGCACACAGCGAAACGCGGCAGGGAGTGAAAGCAGGCAGTAATGCCAGCAGCGTGTCCCCTTCGTCTAGTGGCCTAGGACACCGCCCTTTCACGGCGGTAACAGGGGTTCGAGTCCCCTAGGGGACGCCAAATTGCGGGAATAGCTCAGTTGGTAGAGCACGACCTTGCCAAGGTCGGGGTCGCGAGTTCGAGTCTCGTTTCCCGCTCCAGTTTCTCCGGCAGCGCTTCGGCGAGGCAGGAAAAGAAAATCCAGGCTGAATCGTGAGGTTCTGTTCTGGTGCACTGAAAAGTGTTGTGTGTCCCCTTCGTCTAGTGGCCTAGGACACCGCCCTTTCACGGCGGTAACAGGGGTTCGAGTCCCCTAGGGGACGCCAAATGCGGGAATAGCTCAGTTGGTAGAGCACGACCTTGCCAAGGTCGGGGTCGCGAGTTCGAGTCTCGTTTCCCGCTCCAGTTTAAATACTGTGGCGTCTATGCGGTGCAGTGGTGGTGAAGGTCTTCATGGCGCTTCACGCCGGTAGCGGTAAAGCTTCAAATTGCGGGAATAGCTCAGTTGGTAGAGCACGACCTTGCCAAGGTCGGGGTCGCGAGTTCGAGTCTCGTTTCCCGCTCCAAACATAAAAAACGCCACTCTTCGAGTGGCGTTTTTTTTTGTCTCGCATCAGGCCTCGTCTACCAACTGGGCGGCCGCATCCGGGAATTTCAGCCAACTCACCTTGTCGTCGAACGACACCTCCACCGATACCCGAAACTGGTAGTTGAGTGCCAGTTTCACCAGGTCGGTCTTGCTGACAGAGCCCAGCGTCATGACGCCAGCCTCGGTGGGCACCGGCAACTGCGTGGCAATGGGCAGCCTGATTTCGCGCGTGATGTTGCCTCGCTCCACCCCTAGAATCCAGGCGTTGACGAACTGCGATGTATGCCGGAATGACCAGCCATCGAGGGTGAAACTGGCGCTATTGCCCAGGTTGCGCAGGTTCAGCGCACCATTGCGGATATCGCTGCACTGTACGATTGGCAGGCCTTCGATTTTCCGTACCGTGACAAAGTGCGAGGGCGATGGCGGCACGTCAGGTTTGTTGATCTGGTAATGCAACTCGACCCGGCTGTTCATGTGCGGTGGCACATGCACGCGAGGGATCAGGTATTCACGCGCACCTGGCGATGTGGGCGTGCTGGTGGAATAGCCGCCGAGGGTGCCTGGTTCGCCCCAGTACACGGTGACTGTTTCTCCGGGTCTGATGTCTGCATCGTTCGGTATGACGCATGTGACGCCATTGAGCGCCTTGGCTGGATCCAGCGTGCTGAAGAAGTCACTGCCTGTCGCCTCCTTGATGCGGGGCGGGGGCAGCTCGCGCGTTGGCGGGGATGGGTCTGAAAGCAGCGAACGCGCCAAGGCCCGCTGAGGTGCCGTACCGGCCCGATCCTGCACTTCATAACGGGCGAAGCGAGTACCGTTGCCGGACTGGCGAATGAAGGCGCCTGGAAAGTCCAGTTCCAGCGGTTTGCTGCTACTTTGTGTACCCAGGATTTCGATGTCGTCTTTGGTCAGCTTGATCATGCCGACCATCTGCTCCCCGACCGGGTCGTCGCTCCAGTACCACTTCACACTGTCGCCTGGCTCGGCACCGAGGAAGGGCGGGACTGTGGCCGTAACCTTGTCGTCATTGGCCTTCAGGTAGTCCTCGGTCACCCCTTCACGAATGATGAAATCGGGAAATTGCAGCTTGTCATCACCGGGTGCGAGCAGAGGTGGGGTCTTGTCGATGTAGATCGTCAGTGGCCGCGACGTGGAGGGTTCTCCCACGTAGTTGACCACGTGATAATGCAGTTCGTGCTCGCCCTCGATCATGAATTTGACAGGTGCAAGGATGAACAGATCTTCAGGCTGAATTGGCTTGTCGAAAGACTTGCTATCGACCTCGACACCATTCCAGTACAGCGTCAGGTGTTCGGTGCCAAGCTCTGGGGCCGAGTGCGCCCACATGGGGAACTCGACGCGCAATGGCGTGTAGGTGGCGACAAAATCTACGACATTGCTCGGTGCGCCCTCCGCATCAGGCACCAGGTCCAGTACGGTTGGAGGAACGAGCAGTGCGGTATCCGTGGCCGGTGAAGGCGCTGTGGTCGATGCATTGCTGGGCTCTTTGGTTTCCTGGGTGGTTCTTTTACGAGTCATCGGCCTTCTCCCAGCCTGACGTTGAGATGAAAAAGGGAAGGCACTGTGGCCTTCCCTCAGGTGTTCACCAGTTGTAACGCACCCCGAGATTGACGCCCCAGGGCTGTTCGATCTTGTTACCGTTGCTGTAGTCGAGGTCGGCATGCGCTTGCCATCGGTCTGCCCAGGACAGCGCCAGGCCCACACCGACCTCTGCGCGTGTACCGGACAGGTCGTTGGCGAAGCGGTTGCCGTTAACCTTCACTTGGTTATCGTTGACCCATTCATGCACGGCCGCGACGCGCAGGTAGGGCTGGAGGGTGCGCCCGTCCGCAGCGCTGAAGGTGCGCCCTGTCGTGGCGCCGAGCTTGCCCAGCAGCGAGCGAGTGCGTTCGCCCTCGGTACTCATGCCGTTGTCCAGGCTGTAATCCTTGCTCTGGACCACCAGCCCCGAGAGCTGGGCGAATGGCTCGAGGAAGTATCCGTCCGTCAGGCTCAGGTGGCGGCCGACTTCCAGCGACACCCCCAGCCCATGGCTGGTGGAGTCACCCTCGGTCTTCTTGCCGTCGCTCAGGCGTACATCAACGCTGTTCTCGAAGCGATTGAGCCGAGCCGTGGCGTCGAAGTAGTAACCGCTTTCGGCCTCGAACCAGCTGGTATAGGCACCGACGTGGTAGCTGTCGACGGTTGCGGAGGAGCCGCGTACAAGGTTCAGGTCGGATGTGCTGATGCCCGCCGTTACCCCGACCAGCCAGTTGCCATCACCGGCTGACAGCGGGGTATCGGCACCGAATGACAAACCTTGCTGTTGTTGCTGGTAGGCCACGCCAGCGCTGGCCGCGACATTGTATTTATTGCCGAAGGTGCGCACCCAGGCACCCGAGTTGGCCGGGTTGCGCCGCACTTCGCCCATGCGGCTGCGCAAGGTGCCGAGTTCGCCGTACCAGATGGTTGGGGCTGCATTGGCCAGGGCCATGACCGATTGCGTACCAGGGCTGACCACTCGCGTGGTCAGGTCGAGGAACCAGTCGTTGTCGCCTTTGCGCACCAGGTCATAGGAATAGGCACCGAGGTCCACCGGCCCGCCTTGCAGTGCGAACTGCGCGTCGCCGCCACCGATGTGCACCATGTGCAGGCTGCTTTCCGCGTGCGGGTCCCGGCCACTGCTGTTGATCAGCAAGGTATGGTTGCCGCTGGCATTCCCCGTCACGTCCAGTTTGTCCGATTGGCCGTTGCTGAAGTCAGCTTCCATCACGAAGGTGCCGTTGCCCGCCAGGCTGTCCACCGAAAGGGTGAAGAAATCGTTCGGCTCGCCAAAGCGCACCGAGCCGCCGTCCATGCTCAATGCGCCGACGTGGGCATCGCCGACCATCACCCATTGGGCATTGCTGTTGATGCCCAGGCTGGCGACGTTCTCCAGTCGGCCTTTGAGGGTGGCGGCATTCTCGAGCTGAACCGCGGCATTGCCACCTTCGGCGACGACAACGTCGCCCTCCAAGTGACTGTCATTCACCCGCAGGGTTGCGTCGGCGCTGTGCGCGACCTCGAGCAGCACGCCATTGCCAGCGCGCAGGGTCGAGCGGTTGAGCACATCGATGTGCGCTGTAGCCGGGCGGATGGCGCCGATGCCCACGACGATTGCCGATCCGTTCACCCCCTCCACGTGGCTGTTGTCCAGCACCAGCGTGGAGTTGCCGGCAGGATTGCTGCCTTCACGCAGGCGCACGCCGTTCTCGCTACCGCTGATGGTGGAGCCTTCGCGGGCTATCAGCGTGCCATTGGCCAGCTCGGCGCCGAGGCTGGCTGCGCCAGTGCCACGCAGTTCGCTGCGTTGCAGCTCGAGCGTACTGTCGTTGACCAGGGCGCCCTGGCGTGCGCCGCTTATGTTGCTGTCCACGGCCAGTGCCTGGGAGCGTGTGCCCGAGATGGCATCTGCTGTCAGGCTCAGGCCGCGGGACTCACTCACCACGCTGGTGCGCTCCAGCGTGGCAACGGCACCGCGCAGGCTAAGGCCGTTGGCATTGTTCTGGGCGTCGATCCGGCTGTCGCTGAACGTGACGGTGGCACCCGTCTCTGCGGACACCTGCAACGCCTTCGCGCCATTGGCGGTCAATGTGGCGGGGCCTATGACGCGGTAGCTGTCGAGCGCGCTGCGGGCATCGATCAGGGTGTCCTTGGTAATGTTGGTCTGGGCCCAGGCCGAGGTTGCCAGCAGCAGCGGGCTCAGTTTGCCCAGCATGGTCAGATGCCGAAGAGCATAGAAGGTTGATCGCGGGTGGCTAGACATGGAATTTCCTTGTGTATATGGCTGCGTTTGTAAGATCCATCTCTCCTTTTTGTAGGGGGATCTTTCAGGTCGTCAGCCTATGTGCGCCACTTCGCCATGAATGTAGGAATTACCCTACAATTCACCAGGATAAGTCCTACATTTAGTGCTGGCAGCGGCCCGATTTCCTAAGGCCGCTGCCAGCGGCGGTCAGGGTCGGGTCAAATCGCACGTGTTTCCTGTGCTGTTGTCACCGATGCTGACTTTCTTTTCCGCAGTTGCCGATACCAGTGCTTTAGCGGGGAAGCTGTACTTCACCCGACCGCGTGCCGCCAGCGGTGACGGGACATAGATCGGCAGAATACGGTCCTCATACGGCTGAATTTTCCAGACGAAGCCGTCGTCGATCATTGCTTGGGTCAGGGGCAGCGTTTCGGGGGGGCCCACGTCGATGGGGTCTTCACCGCTAAGCCCCTCGACGACGGTCCATTCGAGCGTGATCTCGTCGCCAGGGACGAGGTTGTACTGTGCACTGGCCGGGATCCTGATCCTGAATGCAGGAGGTGCCGTGCTGTCGTCCGGGTCCCACAAGGATGAGCAACCCAGCCAGTCTCGGGAGGTCAGCCCCTCGAACACCCCGGCATCCGGGGTAATGGTGACCGCATTGGCATCGACGTACTGGCGTTCCGACTCTTGTTCATTGAGCGCGTCGGGTTCGGCGCGCACGGTGTAGTGCACGGGTAGCGTCGGGTTGTTCCCTGCCGCGCGGATGTACTCCCAGAGGATCGTGACGTCCTTGGGCGCGCCTGTTACCCGGTCGACCACCCAGGTTGCCTCTTCTACCAGGGTGCCATCCCAGTAGAAGTCCACGACTTGCCCGAGCTCGATGCGGTCGTACAGATCGAAACTCAGCGTCGCGTCCTTACCTTCGTCAGCGCGCACCAGTCGGTTGCTCAGCCCCGAGTCGCTGGTGATCTCGGGGGCGTTCAAGCCGGGGTTGACTGGCGTCGGCCATTCGGGGTCCGGGTCGGGGCGTTCGGGGCCTACGTAGGAAAAATCGACGTTTATGTCATCATCTACCGGGCCATAGGGCACTTCGCCGCGCAAGATTCGATAGCTGACATGGGTGACTTCGACACCTGTGCTGGTGCCGTATTCTTCTCGCAGTACCTCTGGGGGAACCGGGACGCTGATAGGGAAGGGGCGTGAGCCCACAGGCTCAGGGCGCAACACGGAGCCGGCTGGGGTTGCACTTTTCCATGTGACCTCGATGGTGTCGCGTATGCCGCGGTTCTTGTACTCCGGAATTTCCACCTTGATGCCGAGTTGAGCATCCTTGAGGTCCAGTACGCCGTCCAGGGCCAGCGGGACTTCGGGTGGCTGCAGGTCTTCCGGTTCGTCGCCGAGCACTACGTCGACCGAGCCTGGGTAGGCCATACGGCTCATGTTGGTCGCTTTATCGAACTCGAAGTAGGTGACGAAGAAGCGGCCATCGCCCAAGTGCCGTACCTGGTCGGCCGGGATGATTACCTTGCGGCCGGCGGGAACGGGGCCCTCGGCCACCGGCGTGCCGAACTCGCTCTCTTCTTCTGGCCATTTCTCGAGGTAATACAACTTGAACGTATCGCCAGGCTGCTCATCGGCCCGCGGCGGCAATGTGGCTTCAATGCCACCCGGGTTGGCGGTCAGATAGGTTTCGTTGATATAGCCTGCGGGCAGCTGTACCGGATTCGGCACGACCTGTTCACCCCACGGCGGGATGCTGTCACTGATCAGTTTGACGGCCGTCGACCAGGTGTCCACGCCCAGGTAATCGACGTGTTTGTAGCGGATCCATAACTCACCATTGACGGGGATGTCGCGCTGAGGGAATGACAGCAGAATAGGGAAATCGGCTGGTTCGATCGGCGGGTCGAATCGCTCCAGGGGGCCGATATCCTTGAAAGAGCCGTCGGTACCGGTCAGGGAATACTCCAGTTGCAGTTCTTCCCAGCCTAAAGCGGGGTCGTCCGGCAGAATCGGCCATGGTGGAATGCGGACTTCAAGATCTTCAGTCAAGGCATCCCGGTGTAGCGTGCCATCTGAGGGATCGATGATGCCTTTGACATCGGGGGCGTTGAGACTCTTTGGGGATGGCTGCAAACTGGCTGTTTTTGATTTCAGATAGCGCTTGCGGGCTAATTCAGCATCGGCTCGCTGGGTTGAAGTGCTCGCTGGCTTATGCATTTCAATGCTCCCGGAAAGTAACTTTGAAAGTTTGTAACTACAGGGACGTTGTTTTTAATCTCTGATGTCGTATAAGTAAGCCTCGTTGTTGGAGGTAAATGAATTTCTATTGGCTCGGTTATAGCGGGGGTGCCTGATATGGGGGTTGGCCTTCGGGATTTTTATTGTTTCCTCGGGTACCGACTTAAAAGGCTCATAGGGTTCTATGGCAGGATTCGATTGATAATTCCCACTTCTCGATTTAGGCGCGCCTAACGCCATCGACCCCCACGCTGCTAGACCTAAGACGCCAGCCGCATAGTTAAGGGCCGAGCCGATGTTGTTTCGGGTTTCATTTCCGGAAAGGATACTTTCCGTTTGTATCGCCGTGCCAGCCACTGAGAGTAGGGACGAGGCAACCAGCGCGAGCTTGGAGGCTACGATTAAGGCGCTCCCAGCTGTTGTTACCGTTGCCGCCAATGCCGCAGACCCAGCCGCCGCACCCGCACCTACAGCCGCAGCCGCGCCTGCGCCCGCGCCCACAGCTGAACCGGCTCCCGCCACGGCGGCAGCCACCGCAGGCGCAGCCAGACCGCCCGTGATTACAATCGCCACTGTCGCGGCCACGGCGGCGAAAAAGATGCCAAACCCGATGCCGACCCAGCCCCATGTGCCGATCTCAAAGCGTGGTGAGATCACATGCCGCTCAAGCTCCTGCCGCGACTGGCTGGTACCGCTGTAACCGGTGCTGTAGTGCCCTGTAGGGTCGCGGAAGGTCACCGGGTTGCCCTGGCAATAGGCGTAATAGTTCAGCCCCCCTTCGCCAAACGGGCTCAGCGAGTCCGGGCTGTGGAAGCGCATCAGCATCGGGTTGTAGGCGCGATAGCCGTTGCCCAGCAGGTACCAGCCGCTGTCCGGGTCAAGCGCCTCCCCGTTGTAGCCCAGCGCAGCGAGCGTGGGGTCGTCGCTGTGGCCTTCGCCGTAGGCCGTGTAGCGCGTGGCCCGCGTGCTACCGGCCTGGCTTTCGGCAATCACGCTGTGGCTGGCACTGGTGTGCAGCAGCAACGGTGAGTGCGCACCTTTGCCGCTTTGCTGCACACCCAGGGATTGCTCGCCGTGGTGCAGGTACAGGGTCTGCACGCCGTCACGCACGGCCAGGCGCAAACGTTGACCGTCATGCAGCAGCAGCGTGCGCTTGCCGGCGTCGTGGCGACTGACCAGCAGGCCATGGCCGTCATAGCCATAGGTATCGGGCTGGCCCGCAGCGTTCAGGCCCAGCAACCGGTTCTGGCTGTCATAGCGGACCGGGCGGCCACGCTCGTCGCGGGTCAGGTTGCCGTTGGCGTCGTAGCTGAAGTAAGGATCGGGCTCGGTACGCGCAGGTGTGTACTTGATGCGTTGCAGCTGGCAGGGGTCGCGCTCTGCATGAATGAACTCGGCCCTTTCCGGGCGGGCTCCGCCGCTGAAACTGGTAAGCGTGGTCAGGATGTTGTTGAAGGCATCGAAGGTGAACACCTGTGATTCGATGCTCCGGCCCAGCGCATCGCGAGGCAGGTCCGGCCCCTTGCAGGTGTGCCGGACCAGGCGCGCATGGGTGTCGTAACCAAAGCCTTCTTCAAGGCGCAAAACACCCGCGACATGCAGCGTGCGGCTGAGCATCAGGTTATCCGCGCCCCAGACTGACTCTTGGAGGCGATCTGGCTGACCGCTCTGTCGCCAGGTGCGTTTGGTTTCGTGATCGTGATCATCGTATTCGATCGTCGTTACAAGCGCATGGGCGCCGGTCCGGTCGTGGCTGGTGATCACTTGCACGCGGCCCAGGTCATCGTATTCAAAGATGGCTTCCAACTGGCCCTGCAGCGTGGATTTCAGGTGACCATTCGGGTAGTACTCGTTCGCGGTCGTTAAACCATTGGCTTCATGTGTACTCATCAACCGGTTTCGCAAGGTGTTGACGTGGGTCCTGCTCCAGGACTTGCCTGTGTACACGTCATCCCAATGTTCTGCAGTCAGCTGGTTGGCGATGTTGTAATCGAAACGTCGTTTGCCTTGGCCGTTGTCGCTGCTAAGCAGGCGTGCGCTGGTGGCGTGGTAGTCGAAGCGGGCGTGGTCTTCGGGCGCGTTGTTGCTGGTCGGCATGTCGGTGAGCTGCAGGTTGTAATCCAGCTCGATGGTCTCGCCAGCAGGGGTAATGTGCTGGCGTGGCCTGCTTTCGCCTTCGCGGAACACGAAGTATTCGGTCCGCCCCCCTGTGGTAGCACCGACCAGTCGGTCCAGCCCGTCGTGGTACTGCGTGCCAATCTCGCGGGCGGGTAACAAGGCGTTCGCCGGGGTGACCACCAGGCTGGCGGGCAGCTCTTCGGTGGAGTGCTCGGCATAGGTACGGGTGAGCCGGGTCTTGTTCGGCTGGCTAGTGACCAGCATGCGGCCCCAGGGGTCGTAGGTAAAGGTTGTGGTGTAGTTGCGCTCGTCCGTTTCGCTCAGGGCGTGCCCGAGGCCGTCATAGCTGTACCTGCGCTCGCCGAGCAGCTCGTCGAAGGCATCCAGGCGCTTGCGCCGCACGGGCTTGTTGAACAGGTTGAGCCAGGTTTCGGTCTTGCCGCTGATCGCACGCGCCACCTGGGTTACCCGGGTTTTGACACCGTTGCGGGTCTTTGTCCGGGTGCGTGATTGCAGCTTGCCGCCTTCGCGCCAGGTGTAACGGATGGCGCCTTTGTGAGCGGCATTCCCGATAGGGTCGAGCACGTCGTGTTGTTCAACGCCATCCGGGCCAATGGTGCAGCATTGTTCACCCCAATCGTCGTACCTCAGGCTGTTGGTCAAGGTCAGGAACTGGCTACCTTGCAGCCAGTCGGTAACGGTCTCCCGGACTCGGTTGCCGAAAGCGTCGTACTCAAGGGCCATGACTTCGAAAAAACTGCCCGGACGGGAGGGGTGGACGTTGTCCCGCTGCTCAAGGACAGGCCTGCCCAGGCCGTCCAGTACCGTCTCGGTGGTAATACCGCGCGCGTTGGTCACACGATGGCGGGCGATGTCCCCGTCGCGGGCACACAGTTCATAGGCATAGCGTCTGCCTGCCACGAAGTCGGTTCCCGGCGATACCCGCTCACGGGTAACCCGGCGCAGGGCATCGTGTTCCCGATGGATCTGCACGCCGTTCTCATCGCTTTCGAACACCGTCTCACCGACCAGCAGCGAACGCATTTCAGCGGTTGTGCGACGCGTGCCGTCATAACCGATGAGCGTAGTGCGGGTTTCCAGAACCGGGTGTTTGCCGAGCGGGTCGACCATCGGCTTGAACTGATACTGGGTGGTGGTTTCCAGCTTGTTGCGTTTGACCGTTTGTTGGTAGCGGCGGCCATGCAGCAGGCTGGCTAAGGGCGCATCGATGTAGTTGCTCACGGTTTGCGCGAGCACCTCTGCCGGGTTGGCTTCATCCACCAGTGTCTCAGTGTGCTCGACAACCATTGGGTTGAGCGTGATGGTAGTGCTCGCCAGCGGACTCAGCGCACGATACTGATAGTGGTGGGTGAGGGTGGGGGTTGGCCCGTCTGCGTCGCTGGACGGGGTGGTGGTTCGGCTCTTGAGGTGGCGGACGAAACCATTGGCATCACCTGGGTAGCCGTCTTCAGGGTCCAAGCCATACCAGGTATTGGTCTCGGTCACGCCGCTGGCGAGTTTGCGCCAGGTGATGTTGCCATGGATGTCGTATTTGGTTTCTACGGTTTCCAGGCGGCTGCGGGTAATGTCGTTGGCCAAGGACCAGCGGACCTGCTCCCGGATTGGTATCTGCAGGGTTGGTGCTTGCTCGTCGAACGAGCCCGGCTTGAGGTTGTAGGTGGTGGTGACTTCATGAACGCAGTTGTTCTGTACGGTTTTGGTGGCGGTCAGCAGGTGGAAGCGGTTGAAGGTACGGGTGACGACCTGCAGTGGGTTGGTGTCTGCGCCCGATAAGGTTTCGACGGTCTGGTACTCATAGTCGCCCGAATACTTGTAGAGGTTGTCCAGCCCGTCGTCACTCCAGCTAATACCACTGCCAAAGCCCAGGAAATTATGCGAACCCGGGTAGGCATAGGCTCGCTGAAACGCGGGTTGGCCCTGACCTGGCTCGACGATGTGGCGGTTAACACGGGGCAAGGCCAGGGGGCGGCTGGTACCCGGGAACTGATGCCCGCCATCTTGATAAAGCAGGTGCTCCCGGGCGCCGGTAGGGGTCTCGACCTTGCTCAGGCACAGATGGTCGAGCACCTGCCTGTATTCCAGGCGCCAGCTTGCCTGCTCGGCAGTTGGCAGAACGATCGAGTCGACCCAGTCGGTGTTGATCAGGTTCATCACATAGCGGGCGACGGGCTGGCCGTCGTCGCCCTGGTAAGGCCGCTCGCGCAACTCGATGCGGCCATCCTTGCGTTCGATTTCCAGAAGGATCTGCCCGCTGCCATCGGTGATCGAACTGAGCATCATGTATGCCGGGTTGAAGGGCTGGTACGCGAGGCTGACCTTATGCCCTGTTGCCGAATAGATCTCTACCGGCAGCGCGATGCGCCCCGTCATGCTGCCCATTTCTTCAAGAACTTCCACCACACCGGAACGGTGTACCACCCGATAGCGCGCGTTGCCGCCAGGCCCGGCGGGTTCGCGATACAAATGAAAGTGCGCCAGCCGCTGCTCGCGCATTTGCAGGCGGTTGCCGACGCTGCCGGTGACTTTGAAGGTTTCGCCGGTATAGGTGGCGATGACCTGGTTGTGTGCAGTGAACTGGGTCAGTGACAGGTTCCAGCCTCTGCCCCAGCCAGAGTCGCTCTTGTTGAGCGGGCTGAAGTGGAGGCTGAGTTCTGGATCGGGGCCCTGGAAGTTATTGGCATGCAACGCTGGAAGTTTGACCGACAAGGTGTACTGGCCCGTGCGCGTATCGACACCGTTTTCCATGGAACTCATGAAGTTAAGGGCGTTGGAGTGAAGTGAAGGTTCTGAACTCATGGAGGTGTCTCTCACTGTGCATGAGGAATGAACAAAGGCGTTTCAATTTCATTTGCGCCCGGGCCGTACAGGGCAGCGCAACGGCTGCGACATGGGGCGACAGTAGATGAAGTTGCGTGGGCTGGCACCTAGCAGTTTTGTCAGGTGTCGACCGGCAGGGCGGGTGTTATATCTAGTTCAACTTGCCGATTGGCCGTGGTTTGCAACGGAGACACAATAATGGAAATGCCAGAGGTCGAGCACCTTGATGAACGGAGCAACTCAGTCAACTTGGATGAACTAGGCCTGGACGCGCTGTCGACCTGGATCAACTACCCCGGTATCGCTGTGGGGCAATACATACATGTCAACTGGCGGGGGTGCAGGGCAGACAATACGGTCGATGATATTTTTGGCGCTCGCCAAGTCCTTCGCCTGGATCCCGACAAGGGCTGGATGTTCTCTGTATCAAACGACCGGATCACCGCCTTGCGCGGAGGGCAAGTCTTCTACTCGTACATGCAAGTAACGTCAGCAGGCGACCCGCTGAGCGAGGAGTCCAAGCGTCGGGCCTTCTATGTTCAGCGGCCGGACGATGGCTACTGGTCATTGGCTGTTCCCCATCTTCAAGACGCCCACGAGTGTGTAATTGATGCCAGTGAGTTGAACACTGAAGGCGTGCTGTTGGCGACAGCGCCTTATGCGGCCATGAGTAAAGGTGATGAGATTACCCTGATCTGGACGCCCTTCTATGACGAGTTTGCGGAAGGCACGCCGGTTCAGCAGAAACATGTGGTCGAGGAACGTGACATCGGCCAACCACTGTTGTGGCATCTGGAATATGGCGATGTCTACAACTATCTGTATGGTTACGGGTTGTTGCAATACTCCATCAAGTTCGCCAATGGCGCTTCCATTTCATCTCCGGTGCAGCGCTTCGATATCGTCTGGCCCGAACCTACCGATCCGCCACTCGCGCCACTGTTGCGGGCACCCAGCATTGACGGGTTTACGGGTGGTGCCCTGGACCCCGATGACGATGCCTACCAGGACGGGGTTTGGTTGGAACTGGAAGATGACCCGAACTTGCAGGTGAGCGACTCACTGATGCTCTACGCAGTAGGCCCTGAAGTGACATTGCGGGGTGTGCGCGCAGATGTGAGCTCTCTGGAAGGTGGGCGGATTGCCGTGCGGTTGGACCGCGCGTGGCTGCAGAGTGACGAGAACCGCGGCAAGCAGGTCGCTTTCAGCTATGAATTTGCGCGGCAAGGTGTGCAGAAGCGCTCTGAGGTGCTCACCGTGATATTGCAACGCAAACTGCACCTTCCCCTGCCGGTGATCACACATGCAACGCAAGAGCCCGGTGACGACTCTCACCAGGGCACGGTCCACCCACGCAACCTGAACAATGGTGCTGAAGTAAGAATTCCACCGGATGCAGAACTCGCCGAGGGAGAGCTGCCGGCGCCGCAGGTCAACATGCACTGGGAGGGACACGGCAGTACAGGGGGCGCCATTGTGCCACAGCCTGCTTCCGGCGACCGGCGCTTGTTCAAGGTGCCGCGATCGGCAATGGCTGCCAACCTGGGCAGGCGGCTTGAAGTGTATTACACGCTCACGCGCTCCGGCGAGACGTCTCGGGAGTCGGAAAAGTTCGACCTGCGGGTGGCCGATTTCGGTACTGAAAACTACCCCCTTATTCAGGTTGCTGGTGTCGAGAATCGGCAATTGTCGTTGAGCAAAGTGCCAAAGGACGGCGCCAGGTGCACGCTGGATAGTTGGAGTTTCATGGCAGAAGGGCAGCAACTTGGCATCGAGGCAGAGGGCTCTCCGAAACCCGGTAAGCCCGCCACGCATGTTCTACGTCCGCGTACGGCCGAAGTGAGTGAAGATGAGTATTACGAGGGTGGTATTGAAGCGCTGCTTCCCAAACAGTTTCTCGATGGCCTCAATCTTAATAGTACGTTGAGGCTGACAGCATCTGCCAGTTTCGATGATGGTGAGACTTGGCGGGACTTCCGCTCAGTCGATATAGAACTGATTGGCTGAAAACATAATTTGATTCGGAGGTGACTTGTGTCGACTAATTCGAAGGCGGCGCTGCTGGAGTGGTTCAATTCCGGTGATCGCATGCTTAATTGCGATTCGATTTTTGCCATTGACAAGAACAAGGCCAACGCCTTGTTGACCCAGGAATACATTAGGCGTTTCCACACCGGTTCGTACCTGAGCCCGGTCAATGGCGAAACGCCTCCGGATAACGGTTATAAAGTTTACATGCAAAACTTTATGCTGGATCATCCGCGCTTGTCATTTGATAACGCCGAAATTACCAGTTCGCGAGCCAGCCTGCGCATGAAGATTGTTGGCGGCAACCAAGTCGGTTTAAAGCAGGTCGGCGCCCATTGGTACCCCCAGCGCATTGATCGGATTGAACCCCTGGTGGGCCCGGAGTTGCGCCTGCGGCTTGAGCTGACAGACGTACCAGGCTATGTGAGTGAAGAGGCCAACCTGATCCTCGATTTGCGTAACAGTGATGATTTCGTGTTGACCTTCTCCGATTCCAGACGTATTCGGGAACTGGGAGGCGACTTTTTCAAGACATTGTTCAGGGCGTTGCCCGACTCGAAGCGTATCTGGTCGCTGGGGCGTATCGAGCACGGTGATGATGAACTGCTTCGACCCGAGTCGTTCCGACTGTTCACTCAGCGCAATCCTGCAGTCGAGCTATCACCGATGGACGACGGTGATGAGGATGTTGACGGTGCGGTACTGGGATTGGTCAGCATGGTTGCTGGCACCGGGAAACCGGATACACCAGGGCCGGAATATCGCTACTTGATCCCTGATGACAGTGACGATTATTCGGCGAGTGTTGTTTTCGAGCGTTCACGCGTCGCGCTTGCGACCGTGATGAGACACCTTCCGCGTGACATTTTCAAAGATGTCGAGTTCAAGCTTGAGCGGACGCCTGATGGTGGGCTGTCAGCAATCGCAACAGCGGGTGAGCTGAGGATGGATGCAGAGATCATGTCCCCCAGCTACGAAAAAACCACCAGCTATGGACGCGTTCACTGTGTAGCTGGAGTTTTGGTGCATACCAAGAGCACTCCCCTTGCAGGAATTCTGAAAATTGATGTGACGGGAGATCGCGTCACGCTGGAAATTGTGAGTCCTCGGAGTGAGGTCATCACGTTGGTGACCGGTTACACGGAAATCATCCACGAGCCGGGCCCTTGGATAAACCCAGATTGGGTCAAAGCGTGGTGGAAGGCTGACACCAGTTTCGAAGTACGCGGCGAATGGCGGATGAAGGACCTTCAAGGCGCCCGGTTGGAGTTGTCCAGTTTTACCACAGAAACAGGAGTTAACAGGAACGCTGAGCGAGTTCCTCCATTTGGACCTGACCCGGGCCGTGAGCTGGATTTGGAGCATGGCTTGTTTGTCCTGTATCTCGCCAGCAATGGCTTCTACCAGCTTTTGAGATCCAAAGCCTATGGGCCTATCAGGGACGCGCTCGCCAAAGACTTGGCTTCCAACTTCCGTATGGATGAGGTGGTCGAGAACACCATCAAGCTGAACTTCGGCGGCGCAATAGTGAGCCGCGAGCAGCACATGCTCCGTGACATCGTGTGTTTCGGCCATGTTGACCCACGGTCGACCACGTTCACCGTGATACCGCTGGAAAAAATCCTGGTCCAGGGCGACAAGTTGCAGCTTGCGTGCGTTCCTGCGCAACCCGGTGTGAAGTGGTCGGCCGAGTCGGTTGAGGGGGCGACGGACGATGCGGGCCATTTTGACCAGAACACCCACGGCTTGTATCTGGCGCCGGGCAGCACAGGCATCAAGGGTGAATTCACGCGCGTTCGGGTTACTGCCACTGATCCGGTCACCGGGTTTTTCAGTTCTGCCCTGCTCACCGTGGTCAAGCACGCCCTCCAGGTCAGCCCTTTGCTGGAGGTGTGTCAAGCGGGCGACGAAGGGGTCAGCCTGAAGGCAGATCACGTAGCGGGTGGTGATCTGCAGTGGCGCATTTTGGGCTCACAACCCTTTGGTCAGTTGGCTCATACGACGGGCAAGGCCAACACCTATCGACCTGGCGCGGACGTGGCGGGTAAATCGTTCGTGGTCGAGGAGGTAGAGGTCAGCAACAGGCTGACCGATGAGCGTCGAACGCTGTGTATGGTCACCCAGATGACCGGAAACCGCCCCGCCGACGTGCTTGTGGACAAGCGCGATGACACGTTGGGCAGAGTCTGGCTATCGATCAGTGCGGGGGGGATGTCCGGTGTCAGTGAGCTGACCGTCGTGCATGGCCCGGGCCGGATCGACACTGACCAGGCCGGCAAACCTTATTACCAGGCAACTGCCGAGAGCTCCGCACATTTCTGCGTGGTCCGCGCCTTCTGGGAGCCCATGCCGGGGTTCCCCTTCAACTTCGAGGGTTTCATCGTGTTGCCGCTCCCGCTCGGTGCGCACGTCAACGCTTATCAGGCCCTCGAACAGTCTGCACAACGCGTATTGCGCCGTTAACGGGGCCGCATTCACGTACACGAATGCAGTCCAGCACTTCAATGGAACAGGGCTAAATCATGGCTACCAATTATCTGTCGGTCATCACGGCTTGGATGAAGCAGCAAACAAGCCATCTGAACTGGGACCTCACATTTGCCACACGTCCCGAGCAACTGAACCACCTGGTCGAGCAGGCCCACTACAGCCTGGAAGATAGCGTCCGGGACGATATCGAAGGCGAGATCGCCCTGCCGGGTTCCGGCGTCACTCACATCCTGACGGGCTACCGCATGGGGCCGCCATTACTGGTGGCCATGCAGGCAGCGCATGCCTCGGCAAAAGTCCAGCAACGTATCGCCCTGGACGGTGGTACTCACCTGATCGTGGACAAGGTAGACGGCCTGCTCGGCCTGGCGGTGCATGATGTGCTGGACCCATTGCCCGTGTCCCAGGCATTGGTGCTTGGCACCGATGCCCAGGGCGTCAGGGCCGACCTGCGCGAGGGCACTGATACCGAACTCGATCTGGGCGGCGGGCTACCCCAGCGCCTGGCCGCCGGGCGCTTCTTCAAGGATGTGCTCAGCGGGGTGGGCAGTGCCCGGCAAGTCTATCCGTTGGTGACGTTCGGGCCGCAGCCCAGCAACCCTTACCTGCAAGTGCGCCGCAGTGAAGTACGCACCCATGTCAGCAAAGCCAACGGCAATCCCGCCTTAGTCATATTTGCAGGCGTAAACAACGGGCCGACGGGCAACCTGCCTGGCGAGGACTCCGGGTTCCCTTTCCTGCTCCCTGACGACCTGGAGCAACCAGTCAGCAGCAGTGTGTTGTTGACTTCGCGCTTCCTGCATCGGGCTGCCTACGGTGTCGGCCTCGCGCATATGCTTGAAGGTGGGGCGTTCGACGCCACGCACGACACCGACAACAACCTGCAGCGCCTGGATGCCAAGGCTGGCCTGCTGCGTGTGCACCCGAGCACATACGAAGGCAACAGTCATGAATTCAAATGTGATGGGTTCGACATTGCCGTGGCCGGCGCGCCGCTTGCTGCCGATACCCACCAGCGTATCGCCAGTCAGCATGGCCAGGGATGTTGCTGCTGCGCATCAGCCCTGAGCAATGTTCAGGGCCAGGAGCCTCAGGCCGATTTCCAATCGCCCCTGAGTATCTCGTTCGAGCGCGACGAAGTGCGTCAGCACTGGAAGTCCTATTGCACCCTGCCTCTGAGCTACAGACCCAAGTCGGGTGGAGCCTGGCGGACGCACGCGGCGACCTTCCAGTTCGACCTGCAAACCCTGTTCTACCTGAATGAACCGACATCATCCGAGGAAAGCGCTGGCGGCATGCTGCTCGGGCAAGTGATGTGGCCATGGCAACAGGCGGCCGAAGTGACCCCCGTCAGCGGGCTGCCGAACGACATGCCAGCCGAGCTGCGCGATGAGACCTGCGCGTTTGTCGCGTACGTGATCAAGCAGGCAGTGCTGGAAGGCCTGGCCAAGCAGTTGACTGCGTTGATTCCGGAGCAAGTGCTGGGCGGCGTAACGTTGGCAGGGTGGCACCAGCTCGCGCCTTTCCGGCACGAAGTGCCCGATGGCATGGCCCTGTTTGCCGGTCACGGCGGCGTTGCAGGTTTTCGAGTCGTCGATCCGCCCCTGAAACTGGCCCCGGCGCAGCGGCACACCTTTACCGTCGATCCGCCGCTGGAAGAGGTGACATGGTCGTTGCGGGCGCTTCCTGGCAGCGTCGGCGACCTTGGCCGGCTCGATCCCGCTACCGGTGACTATCGGGCGCCTCCAGCGCATGCCATGGGGGACGATTCGATGCGTGCCATGGTCGTCGCCACTCACTCGAAAACCGGTGCGCACAGCACCACGCTGGTCACCGTGGTGCCCTCTGCAATGACGGTCAACCCACTGGTTCAGGTGTGCTACTTCAATGACACGTTTCCCCTGACGGCCGGCACGCTGGACGGCGTCCTGAAGTGGTCTGTGGCAGATGCGGACGAGGAAGGACGCGGTTCGGTAGTGCCTGACGTGGGCAAGCGTTGCACTTACATCGCAGGTGCCAAGGTGGAAGGCAACCAGACCTATGTGCTCGACGAAGTCAGGGTGCGCAATGAGCTGACAGACGAGACGCGCTCGATCTACGTGCTGGTGCGCCAGCGCGGCCCGGAAATGACGGTGACGCTTGCCCAGCAGCAAGACGGCAAGTGGCACTTGCAGGGGCGCGCCTACGGTACTGACCTGCAGGGCGTGGAGTGGACGCTGCCGATCGCGGGTACCGGCACGATCGATGGCGAAAACAACGACTGCTACACCCCGCCCTCTGATGATTCCGATGCACGCTTCACCCTGATCATCGGCAAATGGGTGCTACCGGGTACCGAGTTCATTTTCGAAGGCCACCTGCTGCTACAGCTGCCTTTGTCCCTTCATTTCGCAGCCATGCGGCGCGCTGCCAATCCGGCCGGCCTGCGCGTGGCCCCTGCACCATCGTTTGGAGGTTGATGCCATGTCCAATTCATTGGAAGAACTGCTTGAAAAAATGCGTCAAGGTTCGGTGACGCTGGGCTGGGGCGCAGTCGCAGCTTACAGCCGCCCCCAGCTCAATCGCTTGCTGGAGCAGCAGTACCTGCAACGCCTTGCGGAGAACAACTTTCTTCCGCCGTTCAGCGACATACTGAAACGCACGGCACCAGGCCAGACAGTCTCGGTGGCAGGGCTCGAGTTCGGCACACCTTTGTTGTCATTCAGCAGCGCCTCTGTCAGCAACTCCAGGGCCACGCTGACCATGAACATCATCGCAGGCACGCTGACCTTCAACGGGGAACTGCTGCGCAGCTACGTGATCACCGAAGCGCAGGGGCACTCGCTGTCGATGGAGGTCGACCTGGAAACCGTTCGCGGTGAGGTCGCCCCCTATGGTCGGGTCGCGCTGAACCTGGCCAGGGGAGCAAAATTCACCAGCGATCTCTTTGATGACGAGGACAAGGACCATCTTCACCAGCAGCTGGACAAGGCACTGGGAGCCTGGCTAGGTGACATGCCTGCGCGCTGCGTGATGTTTGAACTGGGCACGGTGGACTTCGCCGGTTACGACGAACTGACCCCTACCAACTTCATTCTGCGCACCCAGGCGGCCCCCGGTGCGCGTATCAGAAGCGCGGACAATTACGGTGATGGCGCAGTGTTGGTGTTCATGCGCTTGCGTGGCAACGCGAGTGATGGCCAACAACCTGATGAAACGTACCCCTTTCTGCTCCCCGATGGCGACTATTCGGCCACGCTGGTGCTGAACAAGGACCTGTTGGGCTATGCCTCCGAAGAAGGCGTCGAGCTTCTCGCCACCCTGCTGTTTCCGGAGCTCAATGCCTTCGTCAAGAAGGAAGACCACACGCCGCTGGATCGGGCCCTTTTCGGCAACATAAATCCGTTGCTCATGAGCTTGAAGGTAAAGCCGACCATGGGTACGGTCGTACCGGCCGGCAAAACGCAGCAGTTCGTGCTGCACGATGGTGAGGACAAGGTGCTGAAAGCCAGCGCTTGGTCAGCGCTCAACCCACAAAGCCATGACGACAAAGGGCATGGCACGATCAACGCCAATGGCCTTTACACTGCCCCTGCTGCGGATGAGGTGGGGGAGGATGTGCTGACCGTCATCATCACAGCGGAATTCAAGAAAGGTAACGATACCTACAAGGCCTCTGCGCGCTTGCTGGTGACATCGGCGCAGGTACTGCCGATGCCCGTTGCCGGCGCCTATCAGCCCACACAGAGTGCAAGAGGGATAGACGTGTGGAACGCGGGCAATGATCAGGTCAGGTTCCGCATGCTGGGCCAGCCGTTGGGCGAGCTGGCGTATGTGGGCGGCGGGCGATCAAGGTTCGTACCTGGTAAACAAGCCCGCCGACGCGTCATGAGTGTGCAGGAACTGCAGGCCGAGTCAGCGGAGCAGAACCGAACTGCGCTGGTGCTGGTTCACAACCAGCCACTGGTGGCGCTCGACCCACCCTTCGTGCCGAAGCAAGCCTTCGGTGGCACTACCCAGCTGCGCGAAGTGAATCGCATCATGCCCAATGAACAGCGGCGCTGGCGAATGTTGTCAGGCCCCGGCGACGTCACCCAGTCGGGACAGTTCACAGCCTCTACACAACGCATACAGCAACCCAACGTGGTGGCCTGCGAAGTGGTGCGCAATAGTGTGGTATTCGCATCAGGCTATAGCGTGCTGAAAGAGACTCCCGTGCAGCCGCTGAGCAGCTGGGTGGCGCTCCAGCGCTTCGCTGTCACGGTTGGCAAAAGCAGCGAGGGCGTGCGTGGGTTAGTCGGCTCCAGTGGCTTCCAGCAACTGGAAATCGAGATCACTGTGGAAACCTTGCAAGCGGATGGCAAGGACTACAAGTTGAGCCCGGCAGAAATTGCCACGATCACGCTCTTCGATCGCGCGGGGCAGAAGATTGCCAGCCTGTGCGACAACGAGGAAGGGATCGGCTCGGTGTATGGCAATGTCTGGCGCACCAGCCTGACGAAGAACCGTTTCATACTGGCCAATGAAGGCTCCACGCAACCTGCCACGCCGCGTGGTCCGGAAGACCGGACCATACGCCAGACGCTATACCTGCACCGCCGCGGAGCATCCGGGTCGCAAGTGTTTTACGCCGGTTTCAAGTCCGCGAGTGGCGTCTGGTTCTACTCCAATGACACCGACCATCGCAACGCCAACATCGAAGTTCAGGTACGGACACCGGAGCCGTTCAAGTCCAGCGATTACACGTTGATTCGCAAGCGTGTTGATGGGGGAGGAGGTGACTTGGGCGGGGCGGACCCGGAAGCTGACGATTTCGACTTGCACCCGGTCACTGAAGATTACTGGTTGCTGGACTTCAGGAACGGAACGTTCTACACAGCAGAATTCATCAAGGCCAACGCAAATGCTGATGACCATTATCTAAATACTTCGATTGCGCGTTGGGAAAGCCCCTACCCCAACGAGCGTTTCCACAGTTACACAGGGTGGATTTTCCAGAATCACGGCGAGCCGGAACCTCGTGCTATTTCCTTCGATAAACTCATCAAGGCTGTCGTGGGTTCGGAAGAATACCAGCGCCCAGTGCGTACGCAATATGAAGCAGGGCTGTTGGTGATCGCCAACTACCGAAATATGAATCGCTACCTAGATGACGTTAGCTGGCGGTATGTGTTGTCTAAGCTGTCAAAGCCGTTGCGCGTGCAGTTGCGTGATGCGCAGGGCAATGTCCACGTGGTGCAAGTCGATTATCTGCCTTCCACCACCATCGGTTCTCGAAACGTATTGGTGCACAGTGTGCCTTCACGGCCAACGGCTGGCGACGACTCGATCATTCGCCTAGTCAACTTTAATGCAGGGGAATCGGTATGAAAACAAAAACGGTTTATGTACTCATGGTTTGTTTTCTTTCGGGTTGCAGTAGCGCATGGGTGGATCAGCAAAGTTCTCCGCAGCAGAACCTGGGTAGGATCGAGTTTGCGGAAAAGATGGATGGCGACCAGCTGCCGGGTGGTAAGCGATGTTCGGTCAGCGTTCCGAGCAAGGGCAACGAACAAACTAAAATGACCGATGCCGGGTGTGGTGATAATGTTGTGAGTTTTTTCAGGTTTGTCGATGTCCCGTCCACGACGGTTGTGCTTTTATCATCTGAAAAGAGGTGTTACGACGGAGATTGGACATTTGGTGTGCAGGCGTACAAGCATCCCACCACCTCGAAGTGGGCGGAAATTCAAGAGCTCAAGAACATGCCAGTAGATACAATTATTCAGGCCGGCCTGATCAAAAGTTACGACCGCTACAGTCATGGGAATATCAAAGGCAAGCTGAGTTGCGCTGTTGTCTACGCGCCAGGAGATAAAGACATGCCCGACGCATCCCATGAGGGCGACCGACCATGAGCGCATCCACCGCTGTGCACTCCAATGCTTTCAATTACGCTGACTATATCGACACCGGTGTCGATTCACGGACCGGTCAATACACCGTATCCATCAGATTGCCCGCATTGAAGGGCAACGACCTTCAGGGCCCGGACTTTGACCTGGCGTTGTTCTACAGCCCCTTGAATGGCGATGATTCCGGTTTCGGTAAAGGCTGGAATCTGCAACTGACGCAAGTGCGCAATAACGTAGTAACGCTGAGCAGTGGTGAGTCTTACAGAATTACCGGCACGTCTTCGTCCACCGGGCGCCTGGAAATGCGCGAGCAGAAGCTGCGGCGCTTCGATCTGTACCCGGAACCTGCAGGGCCCGACGGTGCCGAGCGTTACCGCGTGGAGCATAGCTCCGGCCTGGTCGAGGTGCTGAAGACGATGGGCTCGGGCGCCGGCCAGGTTGCCTTGCCCGTCGAACTGCATTCGCCGCTTGGCCACGTGCTGTACCTGGATTACACGCCTTTCCAGAACGGTCACATGCTACTGAGCGAGGTGTGGGACGAATATGAAACACTGCTGACGTTGCAGCGCGCGGGTAGCCGGGTCGAGATCCTGTGTTATCCCTTTGGCGGCGGCGGCGGCGAGCCGCTGGCGCGCTACGGCATGACCTTGAGCGGCAGCGACTACCGGGTCAGCGAGATTATCCTGCCCACGGCCAATCAGGCGCGTTGGCGCTTCGCCTATCGGGAAGTGCGTGGGCACCTGTGCCTGAGCGAGATGCGCACGCCTTTTGGTGGGCTCGAGCGCATTTTCCACGATGACGCCGGGCACGAATTTCCGTCGAGCGCCAACCGTGCCAACCTGCCCCGAGTCACCCGTCACGAAACGCTGCCCGGTTTTGGCCAGCCTGCCAGCGTGGTGCGCTACGAGTACCCCGGCACGCGCAATTTCATCGGTGGTGGCAGCACTATTCCATGGTCCGATGAAGGGTTGGACAACCTTTATCAGGTAGAGAAGGGGTATGCCTACCAGACCGTGGAGCACCATGAACAGAAGGGTATGGCCGTGCGTACGATCATGCGCACGTTCAATCGTTTTCATCTGCTGACGGTTCAGGATACCGTCAAGGGAGACAAACGGTTGCAGGCGATCAACGTCTATGGTGAGGTGGACGGCTCTTTCGATCAGCAACCGCCATACTTCCAGTTACCCCACCAGGAAACCCAGCGTTGGTCGTGGGTCAGCGACGCCTCCAGGCAACGCGAAGAAACACAGCTGACAACCTACGATACACACGGCAACGTTTTGACTCGCATTCTGCCGAACAAAGTACTGGAGACCAGTGTCTGGTACCAGGCCGCAGAAGAAGGCGACCCGCACGGTTTCGTGCGCAACCTGAAATCCAGGGAGATAAAGCCGGCAGCTACAGGGGCGGGCAGTGCGCCTACCTTGATCCAGCAATACCGGTACAGGGAAATGGCGCCACTGGGCAGCTATTTGAAGAAAGCATGGCGGTTGGTCGAGGTAGAGACGCTGAGCGACCCCGGCGCCGATCCTGACGAATTCCACGAGAAAATCGCCAGTGTCTATTTCGACGCCCCTGCCGAGCCAATGAGCTATGGTCGAGTCCAGCAGCGGACCCTGAGTTACCCGAGCCAGGAGCTGGGCAAGACCCTCGACACCACGACCGAGTACGCTTACAGCCTGCCCAAGGACACCCGTGCCCTGCAGACCTTGGAAACGCTGGTGGGCTTTGACGGTGAAACCAAGACCATTACCTTGCAGCATGGCCTTGAAACGGGTGAGCCGTTGCTCAACCGGGACGACAACGATGTCGAAATTCGCTATGAATACGATGCCTTGCGCCGGGTGACCCGTGAAATCGTGGCGCCAGGCAAGCCAATCGAGGCGAACCGTCGATACAAGTACTTCCTTTGCGCTTATGACAATGAGCAGGCACAGCAGTGGACCTACGACGTCAAACAGGTAGAGACCCATACCTTGTTCGACGGCCTCAGGCGCCCGGTGTTCGAAGAGCGCGAAGACCACGACAGCGCGACCTTTGCCGGTGCATCACGGCCAATTTATCGCGCGCAGTACGACGAACTGGGCCAGTTGACCGAGGAAACCGAGATCGATTGGCTGGGTGATCGCTTGCTCGAATTGACCAGCACCTACGACTACGACGACTGGGGTCAGCAGTACAGCGTCACGCTGCCCTACGGTGTGACCGAGGTCGAGGAAGTCGATCAGGTGGCAAGCAAGGATGGGCCGGTGCATCGTACCTGGCGAGAAGTGGCTGGTGCGCGCTGCAGCGGTATTACCGAGACCTGGCAAAACCTGTTCGAAAAACCGTGGCGGATCGAGCGTTTCAAACTGGACGGCGAGACTGTGGTCAGTTTGCAGATCAATGAGTACGACGGCCTCGGTCGCCTCAGTGCCGAAAAACGGGGGAGCGGTACTGGCCAGCGCATCGATGAATATCGCTATGACGTTTTTGACCGAATTCTGCAACATGACCTGCCGGATCGTGTCAACAAGGTTTATCGTGCGTACGCCCTTCACAGTCGCAACGACCTGCCTGAAAGCATCAAGGTAGGTAATTCCGAGACCAGCGCGCTTCTGCTCGGACTGCAGGAGTTCGATGGCCTCGAGCGGCGTATCAGCGCGACCACGGGGGGGCGTCGGCAGGAATTCAAGTATGCGCCCGGCGAACGGCAACCGCGTTGGGTGAAAGCGGCTGATGGCGAGCTGATCGAGTATCAGTATGACCCTGCATTGGGTGAGGATCCGGTAAGGCGAGTGCTGGCCCGCAATACCGCCCGATTCGACTACGACCCTAAAAACGCCAGGCTGTTGCATTGCGAAGAGGCCGGTGAAGGGGAGGCTTCTCACTATCTGATGGACCGTGACTACTTCCTCGGCAATGGCGAGGTCAGGCATGAGAAGCGGACCGTGGACGGTGAAGCGTTCACCATGGTCTACGACTACAGCTACCGCAGTCGCCTGCTCGGCTACCTGGATGTGCTGAACCAGATGCAATCCTACGAGTATGACGATTTCGGCCGCCTGGTGAAGACTGTGCTGAGCGCGCCGGTGGCTGCGAACTCCCGCTACCGAATGCGTCGTAAGCCAACTGCGCAGCTGGTGCTGCTGACGTCGACGTTCGAGTATGACGAACAGGGGCGCATGGCATCTTATTCCACGCAGGATGTCGTCGCCGGGCAGGCGTTGATCACGCGGCTTGATTACGACGAGTTCGACAGGGAGGTACTTCGTACCTTCGATTTTGGCGACACGCTGCAAACCCTGGAGCAGGATTACGACGAGTTCGATTGCCTGAACTATCGAATCCTGAAACAGCGCGCCATGGGCGCTGACCCAAGCGATGCCGAACTGCTGCGTCATGAAACATACCAGTATGATCGGCGTGGTCGGCTGCAGCTGTACACCTGCGAGGGCCCCGAGGCGCCTGTCGATCCTTCTGGTCAAGTCATTGCCCGACAGACATTCGGCTTCGATGCGGTGGACAACATCATCTCGGTCATCACCCAGAGCCCAGGAGGGGCCCCACAGCGGACACGGTACGAGTTCACCAATACTGACGACCCGGCGCAACTGACCAGGATCCTTCCACCTGCCCCGCAACCGCCAGTCGAACTGGAGTACGACCTGAATGGCAATTTAACCAGGGATGATCAAGGCCGAGTGCTGACCTACGATTCACTCAACCGCCTGCTGCGGGTCGACACCCCCGAGGGTGAACACTGCCTCTACCATTACGACCCCGAGAACATCCTGTCCGGGACCTCGCCTGCCTGAGGGCACACGCTGAAGCAAGGCCGGCGTCATGGCCGGCCTTGTTCTGCTAGCGGTAGCGAATGGTAAAGTTCAGGGCCCCTTTGGCGAGGCCGGCAACCACTGCGCTGCTCGCCTCCAGCTGATAGAAGCGGGCTTCGAAGTCCAAGGGTACCTCGCCCTTCCTCAAGGGCATCAGTTCGTGCTCCGTGCCCAGTTGCATCGGCTTCCCGGCGTAGAGCATCTGGATGCCCACACCGCGTGCATCGGAGTCGTCGGTCAGGCTGAACACGTGTTCTCCCGGGGGGCCTACTGGTTTTGAACCCTTGATGCCATGGAGCTCGATGGTGGCCAACGTCTCATTGTCCGGGTCGCTATCAACCTGGCAATTGCTCAAGCGAATCTGGAAAGGCTGCGCGGTCGTGGTGAAGCCCGGGCCGGTGAAGTCTTTGGTGTTCCACTCGCCGAGACTCACCGGTATGGCGCTGGTCGCAGCGAGAACATCGCACTGGGTCTGGATGATCGATGCCCGCAGGCTGTATTCGAGTACCTTGCCCAGGCCGGTGTCCACGTGGCCAGTGATCATTGGGTCGTCCATTACATGGACCCCAGGCGACAAGTCGCCCGTCTTGACCAAGGTGAGAGTGTGGTTAAAAAAGTGCATCTCAACGGGGGCCAACCTCACTTGCTCGTACCAGGACGTGAATGGCACATACGGTGAAGGTTCCGGGTTGAATTGGTCGGTCCCCCCCTGAAACGGAAGCCCCATCATTATGATTGCGCCGACGCCGGGGATACTGGTGTTCAGGATAGGCGCATCCGAAAGGTGGCTGTCAACAGTGGCTATGGGGGGGTGAACACCGAAGGAAGCTACCATGTCGAAGTTGATTCGGTTGCCCTTGGGATCACAGGTAAGGACCAAAAGGTTTCTGTCAGGGAGAGACGTAAACCCGTAAGTGGCGATCGTTCTGCCGATCCGCGCATCGCGCGGGACGTAGAGGGTGCCCAGGTCGCGTTCATATTGCATGATCCCGGCGCTGCGCAGGGGATCGAACCAGCACCGCTCGTCTCGGTCGGACGTTGCCATGGCCTGAGCTGCTGGCCAGACCAGCGCCATCAGCAAGGCTCGGCGCAGGTTTTTCTTTATGTCTTTCATGGCTTTCCTGAAGCACGTGGGGCAGCCACTTGCGAGGCTGCCGTGCGGTTGGTTTGCTAGATACAGGTGAGGGTTTGCAGGCGATAACCGTCGACCAGCGGGGCGGCCAGCGGGTCGACGTGCAATTGGCAACTGGCCTCGGGCTGGTCACCCCAACTCACCAGCAGGGGGTGCTCCACACTTGGGCTGGTGAGCATGACCACGCCGGCTTGCCCCACCATGCCAATCGGCTCCCCGTCTTTACCCAGAACGTGGGCACCAAAGGGCAGCGGCTGGCCGCCAGCGTCGTGCAGGGTCAGCACCAGACGCGAAACGCGGCTGGCCTCGAAGCGACGTTTCACCACTGCACCTCGGCGTGGCACCACGTGTGCGATGCCATTGTCGATTTCCACATCAGGGTCAAGGCGGTCGGTTTCCAGCACTATCGCGTTGGCCCTGTAAGGTTGCAGGTAGGGCAGCAGCGCATAGCCGCGAGCATCGGTGCGGGTGCCGATCGCGTTCTGCAAGCCGACATCGGCCACGCCGGGGACTTCGACCAGGGCTGCGGTATCACCCAGGTAGCGACCGAATGCCAGCCCATCAGCGTGCAGCAATACAGCGCCACTGGCATTCAACGAGAGGCTGCGGTAGGCGTCGCCCTCGGTATAACCACCACTCAAGCTTGCATAGGGCGCCTGGTGGCCAAGGGACAGGGCCGCTGTTTTACGGTCGCTCTCATCACGGCTCAGGCTGGCGCTGTAGCTCAGCGCGTGTTCGGTGTTGCTGCCGCTCAGCGTTGCACGCTGGCTGTGGCCTCTGGCGTTGTGCTGCAGGCCGAAAGAGGTATTGATGGGGCGGCCGAAATGCAGCGGCATGGACACGCTGAGGCCGAGCTGGCGATCGCTGCCGTAGCGGTCGGCCAATGACTGCGAGGCGAACAGGCTGTAACTGACCCCGCGGTGATGAGTGTTGAAATTGAACTGATATTGCCGCTGGGTAGCATTGCGCTGCCAGTAGTCCTGTTGTGACAAGGTGAGGGTCATCGAGCTGCTCCTGCCCAGGCTCTGGTGCACCGATGCCTCCAGCCGGCTACGACGGCCGCCACTGAAACTGGCGTCATTGCTGCGCTGGCGCACCGCCTCATCGAAGTCACGGTAGCCTTGCGTCGAATAGCGGTAGCCGGCGAAACGCAGATTGGTCTGGGTAGTGAACGCTTTACCGTACTTCAACGCGTAGCTCGTACCCTGCACATCCTGCTCATGGGCGTTGTCTATGGCGCTGAATGCCTGGGTAACGTCGAAGGCCAGCGCACCCAAGTTGCCGAGGTCCTTGCTCAGGCCCAGATTGCCCGCGCGGTAGAACTCACTTGCCATCAGCCCGCCGTAAAGGGTGGTATTCCACTGAGTGCCGAGTGCCAGTGTGCCTTGCCAGAGCAGGGGGGTGTCGAATTGAGTCGAAGGTTTGTAGCGCCCCAGGGTGGCACTGTAGCGCCAGACCCCCGGCCGCATCAGGCTGTTGATGGTCGAGTAGGGCTGGATGAACCGCCGCACCTGGCCATCGGCCTCGGTCAGGACGACTTCCAGTTCGCCACTGCCTGCTGCACTGAGATCGTCGATGGCGTAGGGCCCGGCGCTGACGTATGTCGAATAGATCGGATAGCCGTTCTGCCACACCTCGACCTTTGCCCTGCTTTGCGCTACCCCACGAATGACCGGCGCGTACCCGCGCTGGTTGTCGGCCAGCATGCTCATGTCAGACGCCACCCGCACGCCGGTAATCGGGACTGAACGAAACACGTCGCTGTCGGTGAAGGTTTCGCCAAGCGTCACATTGGCACGGGTACCCGGTATATCCCGTTGGGCGAAAGTCTGCACCCGGGTCCATTCACGTCCACCCTGGCTATCATGGCGCCAGGACTGCGTGCTGCGCAGGCGCCACTCGCCCAGGTTGACGCCGGCGTTCAGGTACAGGTCGTCACTGTTGAAACGGCCTGAGTAGCGGTTTTGGCCTTGCAGGGTCGACGCTTGATAGCTGATGAATGCTGCATTGATACCGCTTTCCCAGCGAGACGGGTCGAGCTGACCGGCGCTGTCTCGGCGCATGGCGATCTGGGGTATGGAAATGGCCAGGTGCAGCTCCCCCGGGTAAAAGACGACTTGTGCGCCCGGCACCACTGCCTCGAGGTCCAGGCAAGCATTATTCTGATCATCCGGGTTGGCCAGCGCTTCCAGGCGCAGGCCCCATTCACCCAGCAGCCTTGCGCCGAGGCAAGGTAGCAGTTCGCCCTCCGGGTTCGGCTGGAAGTCGAGCTCATGTTGACCGACGGATTCGAGGTTGACCTGCACGCTGACGCGGTAAAGGCCTGGCGTCAGTGCCTGGTCGCTGGTGAGCTTGCTCAGGGACCAGGCGCCAACGTCTTCGGGCTGGCCCGGTACCTGGCGCAGAAAGCCGCTTTGGAACGCCGAGTCTGCTTGTGCGCACGGCAGTGCGACCAAGGCCGAACTGCCCAGCAGGCGCAACAGTGCGCTGCGCTGACTGTGCGAAATGCACCAGCGTAGTGAGGGGAGGAACATGATGATGTCCTTTGTTACTGCGAGGCCGGCCCTAGTTGGGCAAATGAATGGGTGAAGTCAGCGGGGTGGTGTACCCGCCGTAGTCATTGATAACGGAAAATTCGGCGCGCAAGCCGGCGGATCGGGTAATACCGTCAACCGGGTAGTCCTGAGCAGCGAAGGGCGCCAACATGGCGGTGTTCCTTAGTTTTTGTTGCTGCCCTGAGCCATGTACGCTCAGGCGAATGAAGGTGACATGGAACGGTGAGGGGTTATCAACCCGCAAATGGGGCTTGCCGTCCTTGTCAATCAATGAAAATTTCAGCGATTTCAATTGGCTGGTGGACGTACCTTTCAGTTGCTGCGGTCGGTAGAACATCTTGATGCGGGTTCGCATCGCAATGTTGAGGGTATTGCCGGGCGCGCCGCTGGCTTCGGGTATTTCCTGAACATTGAGGAAAAACAGCGACTCGCGATCGTCGGGCAGTGTGCGGGGTAGTCCATTGATTTGCACAAGCTGCTCTTTGCCGGGGAGCAATTTGAACAACTGTGGCGCTGGCAGAAACGGTACGGCGGTCGTATTGTCATCGGCACTTGTGTTGATCCACGCCTGCACGGCATACGTCTGTTTGCTAGGGTTGCGCACGACCACCGTTGTATTGCGCTTGTCACTGTGGAACACCAGCCGGGTATTGTTCAGAGCCAACGCCGCCTGGGCACTGGTAATGGGCAAGGTGTACAGCAATATGGCCATGCAGGCGCCCATGATCGGGCGCAGGCGTGCCGCCGCTGGAAATAAGCCGGGCATGAAGAAGGTTCCTTTCGGACCCAGACGTCAAGGACGCCTGGGTAATGCGATGAAGCGAAGTTACACGCCAGGTCAGGCCGGGTGCGCTTTATATCAGATGATATCGAGTACGAAACTCACGGTTGCAGAGGCTGCGCCAGCGGTCACAGTAGCTGCAGTCGAGCGATAGTAGGCGTCAAATGGCAGGCGTGTTTCACCGGTGTTGTTCAGATCAAACGCGTCAGTGACGCTATTGGGTTTGACCCCTTTGTTGTTTTGGTCACGCAGCGAAATGGCCACACCTTTTGCGCCGTCACTGGTTGGCGTCACTGCGAAGTAGTCACCGGTTGGATCTGCGGTACCCGCGAATTTGACAGTGGCGGTATTGTCAGCCAAGCCGCATGCAGCGCCATCGCGAATTACCAGTTCGAAGCGTTTGCCAACATATTCTTCACCCACGCTCTTGAACTGACTGGCTGGCAAGTCGCCCAGGCGGATGGTGCTGCCTACACTGCCGTCACCAGGATTGACGATTTCAATCGGGCAACCGCCTGCTGTAATGCGGCCCTCGAAATCCAGGGTGCCGGTATTGGCAAAAGCCGAAGTGCCTGCGGTGAGAGTAAGCAGGCCGAGCGAAAGTGCCACGACAGATTTTTTCATGGTTCGATGATTCCTGAGTTAGTGAGGAATAGGATGTAATTGAAGGCATGTCAGTGTGGTAGTGCGTTGTGCAATACCGTGGCTGTGCTTCGGCGTCGATTCTAATAATGGCGATTGATTTGTTTCAATATAAATTTGAAACTTTTATTTATTATTTTCTTATGTATAGGTGGTGTAGTTATTTGTTGTTGTCTTTTCTGTTTGTGATGGGGGATAAGTTCTGATGCTGTATTGATTGATGTGGGTGCAATAAGGGTTTTCGGAATCGTGGTGGGGCGCGATGCCGTCACGGAACAAGATGAAAGTGCAAAGTTAGGGAGGTGAGCGGGGGGAGGTGGCGGGCGAGCACTGGAAGAACAGTTGCGAGCTGGTGACAAGTCAGATTCAGTGCGTAACTTGTAAAGGTGCAGACGCCTCGCAGCTGCATGACCGAGGCGTCGGACAAAGGGCGCTAGTGCGAAGTGTCGCGGCCACTGAAGCTCAGCAGCTGTTTTTCCTGGTTCCAGTCAAAGGGTTCATCAGCCTGTTCGGCCTCATAACGACGCTCTTCCAGTTGCTGGTAAAGCGCCAGTTCTTCGTCTGGCATGAAGTGCAGGCAGTCGCCGGCAAAGAACCACAACAGGTCACGTGGTACCAGGTGGGCGATTTGCGGGTAGCGCTGTATCACCTGGCAGATCAGGTCCTGGCCCAGGTACTGGCTTTCCAGCGGATCCTGCGGCAACAGCGTCAGCAGTTCGTCGAAGCGTTCGAGGAACAGGGCGTGGCTTTCTTCCGGCACCTGTTCTGCTTCACCCAGCGCCACCAGGATGGTGCGCAGGTGCTGGAGCAGTTGCAGGTGATATTCCAGGTGGGGGGGGGCCATGGAATGGGTCCTCGGTATGGCTGAAACGGGGGCGGAGTATACGCCGCCCCCCCCTTGCTCGCGAAGGGTCAGCGTACCTTGCCGGGTTCTGGTTGCAACTGGGCCTTGTCGAAGGCATCGACATCGATCACCCTGCGGCGTGCCTGTTCGGCTTGATGCAGACGCTGGCCTTCGCCAGGTTGCAGCACGCCGCTTTCGATGGCGGCGTCGATGGCTGACTGGCCAGGTGCAGGCTGGAGTTTTCCTTCCTTGATGGCCTGGTGCAATGCCTTGCCTGAAGGCGCCACCTCGTCGAGCAGATCGCTGGCCTTCTGCAGGGCTGCCACCGGGTCATCCTCCCCCTGCGGGCGGTAGCAGCCCGCCAGCAGCTCCTCCAGCGCGGGGTCGCCCTTGCGACGGCCAATCAGCTCGGCCACTTCGGCGTCCAGTTCATCACTGGGGCCGGTATGGCGACGGCCGAAGGGGAACACCAGCACCCGCAACGCAAAGCCGACGAAGCGGTTGGGGAAGTTGTCGAGCAGGCGGTCAAGCGCGCGCTCCGCCTGGCCCAGGCTTTCTTCCATGGCCCAGCGCAACAGCGGCTGCAGGTATTCGGGCGAGCCCTGATCGTGGTAACGCTTGAGTGCTGCGCTGGCGAGATACAGATAGCTCAGCACATCGCCAAGGCGGGCACTGAGGCGCTCGCGGCGCTTGAGCGCCCCGCCCAGCAGCAGCATCGACAGGTCGGCCATCATCGCGAACGCCGCGGCCTGGCGGTTGAGGGCGCGGAAGTAGCCCTGGCACAGGGCATCGCCCGGCACCTGCTCCAGGCGGCCCAGCCCCAGGCCGTAGATGAGGGTGCTGGCGGCATTGCCAGCGGCGAACATGATGTGCTTCATCAGCAGCTCATCGAACTCGACCAGCGCCTGGTCGTGATCCTCGCGCGCGGCCAGGGCCATTTCCCGGAGCACGAACGGGTGGCAGCGGATCGCGCCCTGCCCAAAGATCATCAGGTTGCGCGAGAGGATGTTGGCCCCTTCGACGGTGATGAAGATCGGCGCCCCCTGCCAGTTGCGCCCCAGGTAGTTGTTAGGGCCCATGATGATCGCCTTGCCGCCGTGCACGTCCATGGCGTGCTGGATACACTCGCGGCCGCGCTCGGTAAGTTGGTACTTGAGGATCGCCGACAGCACCGAAGGTTTTTCGCCCAGGTCCACGGCTTTGGCCGTGAGCAGGCGGGCGCTGTCCATCAGCCAGGCGTTGCCGCCGATACGTGCGAGGGATTCCTGAATGCCCTCAAAGGCCGCCAGGGGCACATTGAACTGTTCGCGGATGTTGGCGTACTGGCCGGTGACCAGGCTGGTGTACTTGGCGGCGCCGGTACCGACCGCAGGCAGGGAGATCGAGCGGCCCACCGACAGGCAGTTCATCAGCATCATCCAACCTTTGCCGAGCATGGCCTGGCCGCCGATGAGGAAGTCCAGCGGCACGAACACGTCCTTGCCGCTGTTGGGGCCGTTCATGAACGCCGCGCCCAGCGGCAGGTGGCGTTTGCCGATCTCCACGCCGGGTGTGTCGGTGGGGATCAGCGCCAGGCTGATGCCCAGTTCTTCCTGATCGCCCAGCAGGTGGTCCGGATCGTAGGCCTTGAACGCCAGGCCCAGCAGGGTGGCCACCGGACCCAGGGTGATGTACCGCTTCTCCCAGTTCAGGCGCAGGCCGATGACTTCTTCGCCATCCCATTGGCCTTTGCAGATGACCCCGGTGTCGGGCATGGCGCCAGCGTCGGAACCGGCCAGAGGGCCAGTTAGGGCGAAACAGGGGATCTCGTCACCACGGGCCAGGCGCGGCAGGTAATGATTGCGCTGCTCATCGGTACCGTAATGCAGCAGCAACTCTGCCGGTCCGAGGGAGTTCGGTACCATCACCGTGGACGCCAGGTCGCCGCTGCGGGTGGCCAGTTTCATCGCCACCTGGGAGTGGGCGTGGGCGGAGAAGCCTTTACCGCCGTATTCCTTGGGGATGATCAGGGCGAAGAAGCCGTTCTGCTTGATGTGCGCCCAGGCCTCGGCAGGCAGGTCGAGATCCTGGCCAATCTGCCAGTCGCTGACCATGGCGCAGAGTTCCTCGGTCGGGCCATCGATGAAGGCCTGTTCTTCTTCGGTCAGCTTGGGCGCCGGGTAGCTGAGGAGGGTGCGCCAGTCCGGGCGCCCGCTGAACAGTTCGCCGTCCCACCACACGGTGCCGGCATCAATGGCTTCGCGCTCGGTCTGCGACATGGGCGGCAGGGTGCGCTGGAACCATTTGAACACCGGGCCGCTGAACGCCTTGCGCCGCCATTCCGGCAGCACCACGAGGGCAGTCTTGAGGGCCAGCACGATCCAGAACAGCGTCAGCAGCCAGCCAGGGGCACGGCTGAAAATGCCCATCAGCAGCACGTAGGCCGCGATGATGCCGAGAATCTGCAAGGGCGCCAGGCGCCGGTGCGTAAGGTACGCCGCGCCGATCACCAGCACCACCAACCACAACAGCAACATAATCGGTCCTCCTTGGAACCAGGGGTTTGAGCCGTCCCACAAAGCTTAGACGCACCCTGTGAACGGCAGGGTCAGAACAGTGACAGGGTGTGGCGCTGGGAGTTTCAGTTGTTGTTTTCCTGTGCCCGCGAAGAGGCCGGTACAGGCGATAAAGCTCTGGAGTAGACTGTCCCACCTCCGCATTTCATAAGGACGTTGCCATGCTGAAGATCTGGGGCCGCAAGAATTCGAGCAATGTGCGCAAGGCACTGTGGATCGCCCATGAACTGGGCCTGGATTTCGAGTCGATTGACGCGGGTGGCGCTTTCGGCGTGGTCAACGAGCCGCATTACCGTGCCCGCAACCCCAACGGCCTGGTGCCGATGCTGGAAGACGGCGACCTGACCCTGTGGGAGTCCAACACCATCGTCCGCTACCTGTGCGCCGAGTATGGCGCAGAGCAGGGCTGGTACCTGGAAGACCCCCGTCAGCGCGCCCTGGCCGACAAGTGGATGGACTGGACCACCTCGTCCTTCGCCGCACCGTTCCGCCCGCTGTTCTGGGGCCTGCTGCGCACCGCTGAAGACCAGCGCGACTGGGTGGCGATCAACGCCGCGCACAAGCAGTGTGCCGCGTTGCTGGCCATCGCCGATGAAATCCTGGCCAGCCAGCCATACCTGTCCGGTGACCAGATCGGCATGGGCGACATCCCACTGGGTAGCTTCGTCTACGCCTGGTTCGAGATGCCCATCGAACGCCCGGCCATGCAACACCTGCAAGCCTGGTACGAGCGCCTGAAAGCCCGTCCTGCCTACCAGGCTGCGGTGATGACTGCGCTGACCTGACCCGGCTTCGATAGTCATTATCAATAGATGTGACTGTACTTGTGCGGCCTGGCCTTGCACCATGGCCGCACTCACTGCGCCAGTGATCTGCCCTGGCGTGTCCTGCACCTTCTTCTTCGGTAAGTGACCCGCTATGAGTTCCGCCCTGTCCATCCGACAGCTGACCAAGACCTACGGCAACGGCTTCCAGGCCCTCAAGGGCATAGATCTGGACGTTGCCGAAGGCGACTTCTTCGCCTTGCTCGGCCCCAACGGTGCCGGCAAGTCCACCACCATCGGCATCCTCTCCACCCTGGTGAACAAGACCAGCGGCACGGTCAACGTGTTCGGCCACGACCTTGACCGCGAACCCTCGGCGCTCAAGCGCTGCCTGGGCGTGGTGCCGCAGGAGTTCAACTTCAACCAGTTCGAGAAGACCTTCGACATCGTCGTCACCCAGGCCGGCTACTACGGTATCCCGCCCAAGGTGGCCAAGGAACGTGCCGAGCAGTACCTGACCCAGCTGGGCCTGTGGGACAAGCGCGACGTGCAGTCGCGTTCGCTGTCCGGCGGCATGAAGCGCCGCCTGATGATTGCCCGCGCGCTGATCCATGAGCCGCGCCTGTTGATCCTCGACGAGCCCACCGCCGGCGTGGACATCGAGCTGCGCCGTTCGATGTGGAGCTTCCTCACCGAGCTCAACCAGAAAGGCATCACCATCATCCTCACCACCCACTACCTGGAAGAGGCCGAGCAGCTGTGCCGTAACATCGGCATCATCGACCACGGCACCATCGTCGAGAACACCAGCATGCGCCAGTTGCTGGGCAAGCTGCATGTCGAGACCTTCGTCCTCGACCTCAAGCAGGACCTGGCCACAGCCCCCGTGCTGCAGGGCTACCCGTGCCGGCTGCTGACGCCGCACACCCTGGAAGTGCAGGTGGAAAAAGACATCGGCATCACCGCACTGTTCGGCCAGCTGGCGCTGCAGAACATCGAGGTGCAGAGCCTGCGCAACAAGACCAACCGACTCGAGGAGCTGTTCGTGTCCCTGGTGGAAAAAAACCTGTCGAAGGTGGCCGTATGAGTGTGGAACTGCGCACCAACTGGGTCGCCCTGAACACCATCGTCTACCGCGAGGTACGGCGTTTTCTGCGCATCTGGCCGCAGACCTTGCTGCCGCCGGCGATCACCATGGTCCTGTACTTCGTCATCTTCGGTAACCTGATCGGCCGGCAGATCGGCGACATGGGCGGCTTTACCTACATGCAGTACATCGTACCGGGGCTGATCATGATGTCAGTGATCACCAACTCCTACGGCAACGTGGTGTCGAGCTTCTTCGGCAGCAAGTTCCAGCGCTCGATCGAGGAACTCATGGTGTCGCCTGTATCGCCGCACACCATCCTTGTCGGTTACGTGCTGGGCGGCGTGCTGCGCGGCCTGGCGGTGGGGGTGATCGTGACCATCCTGTCGATGTTCTTCACCGACCTGCAGGTGCATCACCTGGGCGTGACTGTGGTCGTGGTGCTGCTGACGGCGACCATCTTCTCGCTGCTGGGCTTCGTCAACGCGGTGTTTGCGCGCAACTTCGACGACATCTCGATCATTCCGACCTTCGTGCTGACGCCGCTGACCTACCTGGGCGGGGTGTTCTACTCGATCAACCTGCTGCCACCGTTCTGGCAGACCGTGTCGTTGGCCAACCCGGTGCTGCACATGGTCAACTCGTTCCGTTACGGCATCCTAGGGGTGTCGGACATCAGTATTGGCACGGCGATCACCTTCATGCTGGTGGCCACCGCGGTGCTCTACGTTGTTTGCGTTCGCTTGCTGGTCAGCGGCCGCGGCATGCGGGCCTGAAGTCTTGCACCGGCACTGGCGGCGACGCCACTGCCGGCCTACCCACCAGCGCCAGTAGAGCATGGTGGTGAAATAGCCCAGGATGCCCAGCACCACGCCGCACACGACCGAACCGAGCAGGAAGGGTTGCCACAGCGTCGACAGCTGGTCGGTGATCCACTGGAAGGTCAGCTCGTCGGGCAGGCTGCGGGGTGGCACCTGCATCAGCCAGGCGCCGGTCATGTAGGTGACGAAGAACACCGGCGGCATGGTCAGCGGGTTGGTCAGCCAGACCAGGCTGACCGCAATCGGCAGGTTGCCGCGCAGCGGAATGGCCAGCGCGGCAGCCAGCAGCATCTGCGCCGGCATCGGGATCAACGCCGCAAACAGGCCAACGCCCATGGCCCGCGCCACCGAATGGCGGTTCAGGTGCCAGAGGTTCGGGTCGTGAAGCAGCTTGCCGAAAAAGCGTAAGGACTTGTGTTCCCGAATACTGGTCGGGTCCGGCATGTAGCGTTTGAAAAGTCGGCGCGGCATGTAGGCTCCCGGAGCGTTGATCCAGGAAGTATGCCTCGATTCGCGTTCAGCCTCGTTTAGAGTTTGTGACAATTGTTGAGCGGGCAATGCCGGCTTTTCGTCTATGCCTCAGTAAGCGATTCGGCTTCTGGAGCTCTACCTCATGCGCACAGGGATGTTTGCGCTCGCGCTCGGGCTGTTGTGCCTGGGCTTTCTCCCCGCGTTGCCATCGGTCGGGTGGCTGTTACTGCTGTTGCTGGCTGGTGGCGTCTGCGCGTGCACGCGGCTGTGGCCACTGGGCTGTTTTCTGCTGGGGCTGTGCTGGGCCTGCTGGTCTGCGCAGCTGGCGCTGGATGACCGCCTGGCGGCGAGCCTGGATGGCCGCACGCTATGGTTGCAAGGGCGGGTGGTCGGGCTGCCAACGCGGACCGCACAGGGCGTGCGTTTCGAGCTGGAGCAGCCGCATTCGCGTCGTGCCGAGCTACCCCGGCGCCTGCAGCTGAGCTGGTTCGATGGCCCGGTCTTGCATGCTGGCGAGCACTGGCGCATGGCAGTCACCTTGCAGCGACCGGCCGGATTGCTCAACCCCCATGGGCCGGATCGCGAGGCGCAGCTGCTGGCCCGACGCATCGGCGCCACCGGCACGGTCAAGGCGGGCCAACTGATGCACGCGGTGACACCAGGGTGGCGGGATGCTCTGCGCGAGCGCCTGCTGAAGGTCGATGCCCAGGGGCAGGAAGCGGCATTGGTCGCCCTGGTGCTTGGCGACGGGGCGGGCCTGGCCCGCGAACAGTGGCAGGCGTTGCAGGCGACCGGCACGGTGCACTTGCTGGTGATTTCCGGGCAACACATCGGCCTCGTCGCAGGCTTGTTGTATGCCGTGGTCGCGGGCCTGGCGCGCTGGGGGCTGTGGCCGCGGGGGTGGCCATGGTTGCCGTGGGCGTGTGGCCTGGCGCTGGCGGCGGCGCTGGGCTACGGCTGGCTGGCCGGCGCGGGCGTGCCGGTGCAGCGCGCCTGCCTGATGCTGGCAGTGGTGCTGCTATGGCGCCTGCGCTTCCGCCAGCTGGGGGCGATGTTCCCACTGCTGCTGGCATTGAACCTGGTGTTGCTGGCCGAACCCCTGGCGGCGTTGCTGCCCGGTTTCTGGCTGTCGTTCGCGGCGGTGGCGATCCTCATCTACAGCTTTGCGGCACGGCTTGGCGGCTGGCGACCCTGGCAGGCGTGGACGCGGGCCCAGTGGGTGATCGCCGTCGGTCTGTTGCCGGTGTTGCTGGCCACGGGGTTGCCGGTCAGCCTGAGCGCGCCTGCAGCGAACTTGCTGGCGGTGCCCTGGGTCAGCCTGGCGGTGTTGCCACTGGCATTGCTCGGTACGCTGTTGTTGCCGCTGGCGGGCGTTGGTGAGGGGCTGTTGTGGGTCGCGGGTGGCTTGCTGGATATCCTGTTTCGCTTGCTTGGGTTGATGGCGGGGTGGCGGCCGGTATGGATACCGCCGGCACTGCCGGTGTGGGCCTGGTTGCTGGTGTGCTGTGGAGCGCTGCTGTTGCTGTTGCCTCGCGGTGTGCCGCTGCGTGGGCTGGGCGGGATCATGCTGTTGGCATTGTGGGTGCCGAGGGAGCCTGTGCCCCATGGGCAGGTCGAGATCTGGCAACTGGACGTCGGCCAAGGCTTGGCGATGCTGTTACGCACGCAGCATCACACCCTGCTGTACGACGCCGGGCCGGCCAAGGGCGAAACCGATCTGGGCGAGCGGGTGGTACTGCCAACCTTGCGCAAGCTGGGGGTGGATCGCCTGGACCTGATGCTGATCAGTCACGCCCATGCCGACCATGCGGGCGGTGCTGCGGCGATCCAGCGAGGCTTGCCGATCGGTCGGATAGTTGGCGGTGAAGCACTGGGTGACGTTCAGTTGCAACCTTGTAGCAGTGGCGAACAATGGACATGGGATGGCGTGCACTTTTCGCTATGGCACTGGGTGGATGGGCAAAATAGCAATGACCGCTCCTGTGTGCTGATGGTCGAGGCGCAGGGTGAGCGGATGTTGCTGGCGGGGGATATGGAGGCTGGCGCCGAGCAGGCTTGGCTGGCGGACACCGATGCACCTCTTGTCGACTGGCTGCAGGCGCCTCACCATGGTAGCCGTACATCTTCCACCGAGGCCTTCATCCGCGCCACGGCACCGCGTGGCGTGCTGATTTCGCGGGGGCGCAACAACAGCTTCGGGCACCCGCATGCACAGGTGGTCGAGCGGTATCGACGGCATGGGGTGATGGTGCATGACACGGCGGTGGAGGGGGCTTTGCGCCTGGTCCTGGGCGGGCAGGCTGAGGTTGAAGGTGTGCGCCGGCAGCGACGCTTCTGGCGTGAATCAGGTACTGGCTGATCTGGTCTGCCATTTGCCTGACCTCCGGCAGATGAGCCCCTTGCGCTCCTGTGTTAGAGTGGCGGCCTTTTTCCAGAGGGGCGTTTACTGTGTGGGAATTGGTCAAGTCCGGTGGTTGGATGATGCTGCCGATCATTCTGAGTTCCATCGCCGCCATGGCTATCGTGGTCGAGCGCCTGTGGACCCTGCGCGCCAGCCGCGTCACCCCGCCGCACCTGCTGGGCCAGGTGTGGATGTGGATCAAGGACAAGCAACTCACCAGTGACAAGCTCAAGGCCCTGCGCGCCGACTCGCCGTTGGGCGAAATCCTCGCTGCAGGCCTGGCCAACTCGCGCCATGGCCGCGAGATCATGAAAGAGTGCATCGAGGAAGCTGCCTCGCGCGTCATCCACGAGCTCGAGCGCTACATCAGCACCCTCGGCACCATTGCTGCCATGGCACCGCTGCTCGGCCTGCTGGGCACCGTGCTGGGCATGATCGACATCTTCAGCGCCTTCATGGGCTCGCAGATGACCGCCAACGCCGCCGTGCTGGCCGGTGGTATCTCCAAGGCCCTGGTCACTACCGCGGCCGGCCTGATGGTCGGTATCCCGGCGGTGTTCTTCCACCGTTTCCTGCTGCGCCGCATCGATGAGCTGGTGGTGGGCATGGAGCAGGAGGCGATCAAGCTGGTGGAAGTGATCCAGGGCGACCGCGAAGTGGAAGTGGCCGGAGGCAAGGCGTGAAGTTTCGGCGCAATCGCCAGCGGGAGAACGTCGACATCAACCTCGCATCGCTGATCGATGTGGTGTTCGTCCTGCTGCTGTTCTTCGTGGTCACCACCACCTTCACCCGCGAAACGCAGTTGCGCGTCGAGCTGCCCGAAGCGGCCAGCGCCGAGCAGGCACCGGCCGATCAGGGCAAGCTGGTGGAAGTGACCATCAGCGCCGATGGCGTGTATTCGGTGAACAACCACCTGCTGCCCAAGAGCGACCTGGCGACCCTGACCGAGGCCATCGAGCGCGAGTCGGGTGGCGACAACAAGCTGCCGCTGGCCATCAGCGCCGACGGCAAGACCCCGCACCAGGCCGTGATCACCGCAATGGATGCCGCCGGCAAGCTCGGTTTCAGCCACCTGCGCATGACCACCGTCGAGGCCGCCCAGGGGACACCTTGATGGCGCTCGCCGATCGCTTGCTCGCTGCCTGGTACGCCGGGCATCCGGCCCTGGCGCTGCTGCGCCCGCTCGAAGCGTTATACCGGCGCGTGGTGACACGCAAGCGCGCGCGTTTTCTCAGCGGTACAAGTGCCAGCTACCGGGCGCCGGTGCCGGTGATCGTGGTGGGTAACATCACGGTGGGTGGCACCGGCAAGACGCCGATGATTCTCTGGCTGATCGAGCATTGCCGTCGCCAGGGCCTGAAGGTGGGTGTGGTCAGCCGTGGCTATGGCGCCAAGCCGCCGCACTTCCCTTGGCGGGTCGCCGCAAGTCAGCCAGCCGAACAGGCCGGTGACGAACCCTTGCTGATCGTCCAGCGCACCGGCGTGCCGCTGATGATCGACCCTGATCGCTCTGCCGCAGTGCGGGCGCTGCTGGCCAGCGAGCCGCTGGACCTGATCCTGTGCGACGACGGCATGCAGCATTACCGCCTGGCCCGTGACCTTGAACTGGTGCTGATCGATGCCGCCCGCGGCCTGGGCAATGGCCGCTGCCTGCCGGCCGGGCCGCTGCGCGAGCCTGCCGAGCGCCTTCAGGAAGCTGATGCCGTGCTGTTCAACGGCGCCAGTGAAGACTGCGCCGAGGGTTTCGGTTTCCGCCTGCAACCGTCCGCCCTGGTCAACCTGCGCAGCGGCGAGCGCCGCGAACTCGATCATTTCCCTGCAGGCCAACGCCTGCACGCGGTGGCCGGTATCGGTAACCCGCAACGTTTCTTCAACACCCTGCTGGGGCTAAACTGGCAGCCGGTGCCGCATCCTTTTGCCGACCATGCGCAGTTCAGCGCCGAAAGCCTGGCATTCAGCCCGACGCTACCGTTGGTCATGACCGAGAAGGATGCGGTGAAATGCCGGGCCTTCGCTGCCGACGACTGGTGGTACCTGGCTGTCGAGGCACAGCCCACGCCAGCCTTCGGCGCCTGGTTCGACAGCCAGCTGCAGCGCTTGCTGCGCAAGCCCTGAGCCCTTCTTCAATTTCCGGCCATCCGGCCTCAAGGACGCTTCCATGGACACCAAACTGCTCGATATCCTGGCCTGCCCGATCACCAAGGGCCCGCTCAAGCTCAGCGCCGACAAGACCGAGCTGATCAGCAAGGGCGCCGGCCTGGCCTACCCGATCCGCGATGGCATCCCGGTGATGCTGGAAAGCGAGGCGCGTACCCTGACCGACGATGAGCGCCTGGACAAATGAGCGTGAATTACACCGTGGTCATTCCCGCTCGGCTGCGCTCCACGCGCCTGCCGGGCAAGCCGTTGCTGATGATCGCCGGCAAGCCGATGGTCCAGCATGTCTGGGAGCAGGCGGGCAAGAGTGGTGCCAGCCGAGTGGTCGTCGCCACGGATGACGCCAGCATTTTCGAAGCCTGCCAGGCCTTTGGCGCCGAAGTGCTGATGACCCGCGCCGACCATGAATCGGGTACCGACCGCCTGGCCGAAGTGGCCGCGCACCTGGGCCTGCCGGCCGATGCCATCGTGGTCAACGTGCAGGGTGACGAGCCGCTGATCCCGCCGGTGATCATCGACCAGGTGGCTGCCAACCTGGCCGCCCACCCGGAAGCCGGCATCGCCACCCTGGCCGAGCCGATCCATGATCCGGAAACCGTGTTCAACCCCAATGCCGTCAAGGTGGTCAGCGACAAGAATGGCCTGGCCCTGACCTTCAGCCGTGCGCCGCTGCCCTGGGCCCGCGATGCCTTTGCCAAGGATCGCAACGTGCTGCCGGAAGGCGTGCCGTATCGTCGCCACATCGGCATGTACGCCTACCGCGTCGGCTTCCTGCAGGACTTCGTCAGCTGGGGCCCATGCTGGCTCGAGCAGACCGAGGCCCTGGAGCAGCTGCGTGCGCTGTGGCATGGCGTGCGTATCCACGTCGAGGACGCCATCGAGGCGCCAGCCGTGGGTGTCGATACCCCTGAAGACCTGGAGCGCGTACGGCGCTTGCTGGAGGCTTGATGCGCGTCCTGTTCGTCTGCCTCGGCAACATCTGCCGCTCGCCCACCGCCGAAGGCGTGCTGCGCCATCAGTTGCAGGCGGCCGGCCTGGCTGAGCAGGTGCATGTGGCGTCTGCCGGTACTGGTGACTGGCATGTCGGCAAGGCCCCTGACAGCCGCACCTGCAAGGCCGCGCTGGCGCGTGGTTATGATTTGTCGCGGCAGCGTGCCCAGCAGGTCAAGCCGGCGCATTTCGCCGAGTACGACCTGATCCTGGCCATGGATGAGAGCAACCTCGGCCACTTGCGCGCCATGCGCCCGCACAACGCCGCTGGCGAACTCGACCTGTTCCTGCGCCGTTATGGCGCGGCCCTGGACGAGGTGCCGGACCCTTACTATGGTGGCGCTGAGGGCTTCGAGCAGGTGCTCGACCTGATCGAGGCTGCATGCCGCGAGCTGGTTGTGGAAATCAAGGGGCGGCTATGACAGCGGTTTGGCAGGAGCAGGTTTCGCTGAAGCCCTACAACACCTTCGGCATCAATGTGAAAGCACGGTATTTCACCCAGGCGCACGGCGATGACGACGTGCGCGAGACGTTGGCCCAGGCGCGTCAGCGTGAGTTGCAGGTGCAGGTGATCGGTGGTGGCAGCAACCTGCTGCTGACCCGCGATATCGATGCTGTGGTGTTGCACATGGCCAGCCGTGGTCGACGCGTGCTGAGTGATGACGGCGAGCGGGTGGTGGTCGAGGCAGAAGCCGGCGAACCCTGGCATCCGTTCGTGCAATGGTCGTTGGCGCAAGGCTATTGTGGCCTGGAGAACCTCAGCCTGATCCCAGGTACTGTGGGTGCTGCGCCGATGCAGAACGTCGGCGCCTATGGTGTCGAGATCAAGGATGTATTCGCCGGGCTGACCGCGCTGGATCGGGAGACCGGCGAGCTGCGTGATTTTGGTCTGGAGGCGTGCGCCTTCGGTTACCGCGACAGCGTGTTCAAGCGCAACCCGGAGCGCTGGTTGATCCTGCGTGTGCGTTTTGCCTTGAGCCGTACGTTGCAAGCCCACCTGGATTACGGGCCAGTGCGCCAGCGTCTGGCAGAGCAGGGTGTCGAGCAACCGACCGCACAGGCGATCAGTGACGCCATTTGCAGCATTCGTCGCGAGAAATTGCCGGACCCGGCAGAACTGGGCAATGCCGGGAGCTTCTTCAAGAACCCGGTGGTGTCGGCTGAGCAGGTGGAGCGCATCCGTGCCCAGCATCCGGGTGTGGTCGCTTATCCCCAGGCTGACGGCCAGGTGAAACTGGCAGCGGGCTGGCTGATCGAGCAGGCGGGCTGGAAAGGCTACCGCGAGGGCGATGCCGGCGTACATCGGCTGCAGTCGCTGGTGTTGGTCAACTATGGCCAGGCGAGCGGGGCGCAGGTCTATGCGCTAGCGCAGCGGATTCAGCAGGACATCCTGGAGCGGTTCGGGGTGGAGCTGGAGATGGAGCCCAACCTTTACTGATTGCAAGGGCAGCGCGACTCCCACAAGTACTGTGCACGCCTGAAGGCCGTAGCCAAGAAAAAGCCCCGCCAGTTCGCACTGGCGGGGCTTTTTCATTCGGCGTCAGCTATCAATGAGGCTTGTGCTCATCGGCGGCTTCCAGCGCTGGCTCGACAGCTTCCTGCGCAGCCTTGGCAGCGGCCTCAGCTTCACGCTTGCGGCGACGCACTTCGCGTGGGTCGTTCGGCGCGCGGCCGTTTGGCAGCATTACGGTGGCGGCTTCGGCGACGGCCGGTACTTCTTCGACCGGGGCTGGCTCGACGGCTACCGGCGCGGCTTCAACGATGGCAGGCGCGGGCTCTGCAGCCACTTCTGGCTGGGCTTCGACGACAGCAACGGGCTGCTCGGCAACCGGTGCTTCCTCAGCGACAACCTGAGCCTTCTCGGCTTCACCGCTCTCGACCACTGGCGCTTCGACGGCCTCGGCTACGACAGCTGGGGCCTCGACTGGTGCTTCGGCAACCACTACCGGCTCGGCGGCAGGGGCTTCTTCAACCACTGGCTGCGGTGCGACTTCGGCCACTGGCTCGGCGCTGGCTTCGACCACGGCGACCGGCTCGCTGACGGGCTGTTCGACGACTGGCGCGATGACGGCTTCCTCGGCCTGAGCGGCCACTTCAACCTGCTCGGTCGGCTGGGCGACTTCGCGGGTTTCGGTGGTTACGGCTTCGGCGCTGGCGCGTTCGGCCTGCTGGTTGGCTTCAGCTTCGGCATTGGCGCTGATGTGGCTGCTGGCGACAGCGGCGGTGACAGCCAGGCCGGCAGCCAGTTCGGCGCCCAGCTCGGTGGCCTGGTGCTGCTGCGGCTGTTCTTCGCTACCTTCCTCGTCGCTGCCTTCGATCAGCTCGCCATTGGCATTGCGCTGACGCTCACGACGGTTGCTGCGGCGGCGCTGGCCACGGGAGCGACGACGCGGACGCTCGTCATCGGTACCTTCCTGCTCGTCCTGCAGCAGCTCTTCGTTCGGCAGTTGCTCCTCGGCGAGCTCGGCAGCCTGCTCGGCGGCTTGTTCGGCCGGGCGTGGCTGGCGCTCTTCACGCGGTGGGCGAGGCTGGCGTTCTTCGCGAGGTGCACGCTCTTCACGTGGAGCACGTTCTTCGCGAGGTGCGCGTTCTTCTCGTGGAGCACGTTCTTCGCGAGGTGCGCGTTCTTCACGTGGAGCACGTTCTTCGCGAGGTGCGCGTTCTTCACGTGGAGCACGTTCTTCGCGTGGCGCGCGTTCTTCACGTGGCTGACGCTCTTCGCGTTCGGCAGGCGGGGTGGCGTCCAGTGGCTCACGCAGCTCACGTACGCGTTCTTCGCCACGGTTGCCACGGCGGTCTTCGCGTGGCTGGCGGGGAGCACGTTCTTCACGTGGAGCACGTTCTTCACGTGGAGCGCGCTCTTCACGAGGTGCGCGTTCTTCACGGGGCGCACGCTCCTCGCGAGGTGCACGTTCTTCGCGTGGCTGGCGCTCTTCACGCGGGGCGCGCTCGGCACGCTCTTCGCGCGGCTTGCGTTCTTCATCGCGACGGCCGTTGCGGTTGCGGCTCTGCTGGCGCCCGTTGCGGCGCTCTTCGTTGCGCTGGCTGCGCTCGGCGGCCGGCTTCTCTGCGGCAGCTACGACCGGTGCGGCGGCAGGTTCTTCCTTGCCGGCGAACAGGCTGACCAGCGACTTCACCAGGCCCTTGAACAGGCTTGGCTCAGGTGCGCTTGGCGCAGGGGCTACCGGTGCGGCAGGCTGAGGCTGCTCTTCGGCGGCGCTCGGTGCCGGGGCGTTGGCGCGGGCCGGGGCGGTCTTCACCGCAGCTTCCTGGCGAACCAGGGTGCGGGTGGCGGTCGGCTGCGGCGCTTCTTCGGCTTCGGCGGCGGCGATTTCGTAGCTGGACTGGTTGTTCAGCACTTCCGGGTTGTCGTCGCGCAGGCGCTGGACTTCGAAGTGCGGGGTTTCCAGGTGGTCGTTCGGCAGGATGATGATGCGCGCGCGGGTGCGCAGTTCGATCTTGGTGATCGAGTTGCGCTTCTCGTTGAGCAGGAACGCGGCCACCGGAATCGGCACCTGGGCGCGTACTTCGGCAGTACGGTCTTTCAGGGCTTCTTCTTCGATCAGGCGCAGGATGGCCAGCGACAGCGATTCGACGTCACGAATGATGCCGGTGCCGGAGCAGCGTGGGCAAACGATGCCGCTGCTTTCGCCAAGCGACGGGCGCAGGCGTTGACGGGACATCTCCAGCAGGCCGAAGCGCGAGATGCGGCCGACCTGGACACGGGCACGGTCGGCTTCCAGGCATTCACGCACGCGCTCTTCTACAGCGCGCTGGTTCTTCGCCGGGGTCATGTCGATGAAGTCGATGACGATCAGGCCGCCGATGTCACGCAGGCGCAGCTGGCGGGCGATTTCCTCGGCCGCTTCCAGGTTGGTCTGCAGGGCGGTTTCTTCGATGTCGCTGCCCTTGGTGGCGCGCGCCGAGTTGATGTCGATGGAGACCAGGGCTTCGGTCGGGTCGATCACGATCGAGCCACCGGACGGCAGGTCGACGACGCGCTGGAAGGCGGTCTCGATCTGGCTTTCGATCTGGAAGCGGTTGAACAGCGGTACGCTGTCTTCGTACAGCTTGACCTTGCTGGCATACTGCGGCATCACCTGGCGGATGAAGGTCAGGGCTTCTTCCTGGGCATCGATGCTGTCGATCAGCACTTCGCCGATGTCCTGGCGCAGGTAGTCGCGGATGGCGCGGATGATGACGTTGCTTTCCTGGTAGATCAGGAATGGCGCGGCGCGGTCCTGGGACGCTTCCTTGATGGCGGTCCACAGTTGCAGCAGGTAGTCGAGGTCCCACTGCATTTCTTCGCTGCTGCGGCCAAGGCCCGCAGTACGTACGATCAGGCCCATGTCGCCCGGCACGGTCAGGCCGTTCAGGGCTTCACGCAGTTCGTTGCGCTCTTCGCCTTCGATACGGCGGGAAATGCCACCGGCACGCGGGTTGTTGGGCATCAGCACCAGGTAGCGGCCAGCCAGGCTGATGAAGGTGGTCAGGGCGGCGCCTTTGTTGCCGCGCTCTTCCTTCTCGACCTGGACGATGACTTCCTGGCCTTCGCTCAGGACTTCCTTGATGTTGACCCGGCCTTCAGGGGACTTCTTGAAGTATTCGCGGGAGATTTCCTTCAGCGGCAGGAAGCCGTGACGTTCGGAGCCGAAGTCGACGAAGGCGGCTTCGAGGCTGGGCTCGATCCGGGTGATCTTGCCTTTGTAGATGTTGGCCTTTTTCTGCTCGCGCGCGCCGGACTCGATGTCCAGGTCGTAGAGACGTTGGCCGTCCACCAGGGCTACACGCAACTCTTCGGGTTGAGTTGCGTTAATCAGCATTCTTTTCATGTTGTACCGTCGGTTTCCGGGCTGCCGGAAACGGCGTTCGGCACACACGACTTCTCATGGTCGGTGCCAAGGTGCGCAAAGGGTGGCCGGGCCACCCCCGTGTCGAGCAACGTTCGGCACCAGCCGGTTGCCCAGCCTGCCGTTGTCGCGACGACGCGTCCTGTTTGCTGCGGTGCCTACCAGGCCCCGGTGGCTTCGAATGGGTATCCGAATCAACCAGGCGGGCCTCGTGCACTCAGTCAGGAGGAGGAATCAACCGTCAGCCGTGGACGCCCGAGGGCATCTGTTCAGGACCTTATCCGCTCGCCGGCCATTCAGTGGGCCGGTGGCCGGACGCGGTGCTACACGGTCCGAGGGCTGTGCATCTCCACCCTGCACGTATCCCTGATAATTCGGGTGCTGCCGCGCGCTGAATCCGCAACGGGTTGCATTTTTCGCCAGCTTCGAATGGGAAGCTGACGCCATTACATATCCAAGGCAGGTATTTCCGAAGCATTCGCCTGGCGTTGCGTGGAAGCGACGGGGCGGGCAGAGGTGCAGCGAAAAGAATCGGGAAGCAGGTGAAAAACCACACTTGTCGTTTTTTTTCGGTCTTCTCTACACAGCGCTGGTGGCGATTCCAGGCAATTCGGTAAACTGGCGAAAACCCCGTAGGACGGCCTCGCGTCCTGGAGAACTGCTTAGGTCAGGAACCGGCCCAGGGCCTGGTTTCACTGGCCTGCCGCTTTTGGCGGCGTTCGCGACTATAGCATTGATGATTAAGTGCTTCAATTCCATAAATAATTGTTATGATTCCCGCCATGACGACCAATACCCCTCCGACTTCCGGCGTTCAGCTGATCGAAGTCGCGCCGGAACTTGCCGGCCAACGCATCGACAATTTCCTTATCACGGCGCTCAAGGGTGTGCCCAAGACCCTGGTCTACCGCATCCTGCGCAAGGGTGAGGTGCGGGTCAACAAGGGGCGGGTCAAGCCCGAATACAAGATCCAGGCCGGCGATATCGTGCGCGTGCCGCCTGTCCGGTTGCCTGAGCGTGACGAGCCGGCGCCGGTGGCCCAGGGGCTGCTGCAGCGGCTGGAGGCCGCCATCGTCTACGAAGACAAGGCACTGATCGTGATGAACAAGCCGGCCGGCATCGCCGTGCATGGTGGCAGCGGCCTGAGCTTCGGCGTGATCGAAGCGCTGCGCCAGCTGCGCCCGGACGCCAAGGAACTGGAGCTGGTGCACCGCCTGGACCGCGACACCTCGGGCCTGCTGATGATCGCCAAGAAGCGCAGCATGCTGCGCCACCTGCATGCCGCCCTGCGTGGCGATGGCGTGGACAAGCGTTACATGGCACTGGTGCGCGGCCACTGGCCGACCTCGAAGAAGCAGGTCAACGCGCCGCTGCTCAAGAGCAACCTGCGCTCCGGCGAGCGCATGGTCGAAGTCAACGACGAGGGCAAGGAGGCGCTGACCCTGTTCCGCGTGCTGCGCCGTTTCGGCGAATTCGCCACCATCGTCGAGGCGCGCCCGATCACCGGTCGTACCCACCAGATTCGCGTGCATACCCTGCATGCCGGGCACATGATCGCCGGTGACAGCAAGTATGGCGACGAGGACTTCAGTCGCGAGATCCGCGAGCTGGGCGGCAAGCGCCTGTTCCTGCATGCCTACGCGTTGACCGTGCCGCTGCCGGATGGTGGCGAACTGAAACTCGAAGCGCCTGTGGATGACGTCTGGGCAAAGACCGTGGAGCGTTTGAGTGCGTCGTGATCTGTCGGGCAAGCCTTATGAGTTGCTGATCTTCGACTGGGACGGCACCCTGGCCGACTCCATCGGCCGGATCGTCGAGGCGATGAATGCCGCTGCCGAGCGTGCCGGCGAGGCGCCAAGCGCTGAAGATGCCGTCAAGGGCATCATCGGCCTGGCGCTGGGGGAAGCCATCTCGACGCTGTATCCGCACCTTGATCCGCTGCAGGTCGAAGCCTTCCGTCAGCACTATGCCGACATCTATATGGCACTCGATCAGCAGCCTTCGCCGCTGTTCGAGGGTGTGGTCGAATCGCTGGATGCCTTCCGTGCCGAGGGTTATCGCCTGGCGGTAGCGACCGGTAAGGCGCGCCGTGGGCTGGATCGCGTGCTCAAGGCCAATGGCTGGGAGCAGTTCTTCGACATCACCCGTGCTGCCGATGAAACTCGTGGCAAGCCGCACCCACTGATGCTCGAGGAAATCCTCGGGCACTGCGGCGTCGAGCCCGGGCGGGCGCTGATGGTCGGCGACTCGGCATTCGACCTGCAGATGGCCAGCAACGCCGGCATGCATTCGGTGGCGGTGGGTTATGGTGCCATGTCGCTGCAGGCCCTGGCCGAGTTTGGGCCGCAGGTGTGCATTGATCACTTTTCCCAGCTGCGCGAGTGGCTGGCAGGTTCCAGGCAAGTTCAATTCCAAGGTAGGTGAGCATGGCTGACGAGTGGAAAGCGCCGGTTAACGAAACCGAAGAGGAGCGCCTCGCTCGCGAAGCGCGTGAAGCGCAGAACGAGGAGGCTCGTGTCGAGCAGAAGAGCTGGAAGCTGCTGGAAAAGACCCTGCTGGCCGGGGTTCAGGAGCAGCGTCGGTCCCGGCGCTGGGGGATCTTTTTCAAGCTGCTGACCTTCGTCTACCTGTTCGGCATCCTCGCCCTGTTCCTGCCGTTCATGGATGTGGACAAGGCCGCGTCGCGCAGCGGCAATCACACGGCCCTGGTTGAGGTGCGTGGCGTGATTGCCGATCAGGAGGCCGCCAGCGCCGACAATATCGTCAAGAGCCTGCGCGATGCGTTCAAGGACCCCAAGACCAAGGCGGTGGTCCTGCGCATCAACAGCCCGGGCGGCAGCCCGGTGCAGGCGGGCTATGTATATGACGAGATCCGTCGTCTGCGTGGCGAGCACCCGGATATCAAGCTGTATGCGGTGATCGCTGATCTGGGGGCTTCCGGTGCCTACTACATCGCCAGTGCGGCGGATGAGATCTATGCCGACAAGGCCAGTCTGGTCGGTTCCATTGGCGTGACGGCGGCCGGCTACGGCTTTGTGGGCTCGATGGAAAAACTGGGTGTCGAGCGGCGCACTTACACCGCTGGCGAGCATAAGGCATTCCTTGATCCGTTCTCGCCTGAGAAGCCTGATGAGCGAGTGTTCTGGCAGGGTGTGCTGGATACCACGCACCAGCAGTTCATCGCCATGGTCAAGCAGGGGCGGGGGGATCGCCTGAAGGACAAGGAGCATCCGGAGTTGTTCAGTGGCCTGGTCTGGTCGGGTGAGCAGGCCAAGGCGCTGGGGCTGGTGGATGGCCTGGGCAGTGCCAGCTATGTGGCGCGTGAGATCGTCGGTGAGAAGGATCTGGTTGATTACACCGTGCAGGAATCGCCGTTCGATCGCTTCTCCAAGCGCATTGGCGCCAGCGTGGCCGAGCATCTGGCCATGTGGATGGGCTTCCAGGGGCCTCAGCTGCGCTGAGTTCGGCGCGCCTTTTTGCGGCGCCCGATCTCACGGGCGCCAAAGCTCTCAAGCCAGGCTAAGGAATCACCACGCCTTCCCGAGACAGCATATCCACCAGCCGAATCAGCGGCAGCCCGATCAGGCTGGTCGCATCGCACCCGTGTGTGCTCTGAAACAAACTCACCCCCAATCCCTCGGCCTTGAAGCTCCCTGCGCAATCCAGCGGCTGCTCCGCCGTCACATAGCGCTCCACGCGCTCCCGATCCAGTTCACGCATCGTCACCGTAAACGGCACGCAGTCGACCTGGCAGTGCCCGCTCGCGGTATTGAGCAGTGCCAGCCCGGTCAGGAAGGTCACCTGCTGGCCGCTGGCCTCGAGCAGCTGCTCGCAGGCGCGCTCGAAGGTGTGTGGCTTGCCGAGGATCTGCTCGCCCAGCACCGCGACCTGGTCGGAGCCGATGATCAGGTGCTGCGGGTGGCTGCCTGCAAGGGCCTCGGCTTTCTGCCTGGCCAGGCGCCGTACCAGTTCCACGGCAGGCTCGTCAGCCAGGCGCTGCTCGTCTAGGTCGGGGCTTGCCCAGGTGAAGGGCAGGCGCAGGCGCGCGAGCAGTTCGCGCCGATAGGCAGAGCTGGAAGCCAGCAACAGAGGCAGCATGATAGACTCCTGGTCAGTTGAACCTGATTCTAACATGCGAGATGCCGCCGAATTTCCTTTGACAGGGGCGGGGGGCATCCCTAGAATGCTGCGCCTATGTTGAATGACCCGATTCCACCTCACGTTGACCCGCGCAAATTAGCCGACCGAGGCGTATCCATCACTGGTACGCTGCAACTCGCTGATTTGGAAAGACTCTGCGACCCGCTTTCCGACGATGTCGGTACGGTGCAGGCGAAGTTCGATTTTGAACGAGATGAACAGCACGTGGTGGTTATCCACAGCGAGCTGGACGTCGAAGTCAAAATGGTTTGCCAGCGTTGTCTTGAGCTGGTCACCCTGCCGATCCACAGCGAATGTACTTACGCCGTGGTGAAGGAGGGTGCGAATACCCAGTCGTTGCCGAAAGGCTATGACGTGCTGGAACTGGGCGAAGATCCATTGGATCTGCAGGCCTTGGTCGAGGAGGAGCTGCTGCTCGCCTTGCCTATCGTGCCTGCTCATCATCCGGAAGAATGCCAGCAGCCGGCGGGCGCAGACGAGCCCGAATCGAGCAAGGACGAGGTATCGCGGTCCAACCCGTTCAGTGTTTTGGCGCAGTTAAAGCGTGACCCAAACGTTTAGGAGTTAATCAATTATGGCTGTTCAGCAGAACAAAAAATCCCGCTCTGCCCGTGACATGCGCCGTTCGCACGACGCCCTGTCGGAAAACGCGCTGTCGGTAGAGAAAACCACCGGTGAAGTACACCTGCGCCACCACGTTTCGCCAGAAGGCGTATACCGTGGTCGCAAAGTGGTCGACAAGGGCGCTGACGAGTAATCCTTGTCCGCTCAGATCATCGCGATCGACGCAATGGGCGGGGACTTCGGTCCCCGCAGCATTGTCCAGGCTAGCATTGCCTGCCTTTCGGCTACCCCCTCGCTGCACCTGACCCTCGTCGGTCAACCCTCCCTCCTTGAAGATCTTGTCAGCGGCCTTGCGGCTGCGGATCGCGCGCGCCTGCAGATTGTCGCCGCCAGTGAGGTGATCGGTATGGACGAGCGGCCATCCCAGGCGTTGCGTGGCAAGCCGGACTCGTCGATGCGCATCGCCCTTGAACTGGTGCGTGATGGCAAGGCCCAGGCCTGCGTGAGTGCCGGCAATACCGGGGCGCTGATGGCGTTGTCGCGTTTCGTGCTCAAGACCCTGCCAGGTATCGATCGGCCAGCCATGGTGGCGGCGATCCCGACCCAGGCGGGTTACTGCCAGCTGCTCGACCTCGGTGCCAACGTCGACTGCAGTGCCGAGAACCTCTACCAGTTTGCCGTCATGGGCTCCGTGGCTGCCCAGGCCCTGGGTATTCACCGGCCGCGCGTGGCGCTGCTGAACATCGGTACCGAGGACATCAAGGGCAACCAGCAGGTCAAGCTGGCGGCCACGTTGCTGCAGAACGCCCGCGGCCTCAACTATGTCGGCTTCGTCGAAGGTGATGGCCTGTACCGCGGTGAGGCGGACGTGGTGGTGTGCGATGGGTTTGTCGGCAACATCCTGCTCAAGTCCAGCGAAGGCCTGGCGACCATGATCGGCGCGCGTATCGAAAAGCTGTTCAAGGGCGGCGCGTTGTCGCGGTTGGCCGGGGCGGTGGCGATGCCGCTGCTCAAGCGCCTGCAGGCCGACCTGGCGCCGGCGCGGCACAATGGCGCGAGCTTCCTCGGCTTGCAGGGCATCGTCATCAAGAGCCACGGCTCGGCAGGGGTGCAGGGCTTCCAGAGCGCGATCCAGCGGGCGCTGATCGAGATTCAGGAAAACCTCCCGCAGCGGCTGCACGGCCGTCTCGAAGATTTGTTGCCTTAGGCATTTCGCCGATGAAGTGCTTAAATGTGACCGCTTGGTCTGCGTTTCCATCCAAGTTTTCATATTCTGCGTCTAGCCTTGGGCTCGGCGCACCCTATTCGACGACAAGATCATAAGGGCTTGTTCAATGTCTGCATCCCTCGCATTCGTCTTCCCCGGTCAAGGTTCCCAGTCGCTGGGCATGCTCGCCGAACTCGGCGCTGAAAAGCCGGTGATCATCGAGACCTTCAAGGAGGCTTCCGAGGCTCTGGGCTATGACCTGTGGAAGCTGGTCCAGGAAGGTCCGGAAGAACAACTCAACCAGACCGACAAGACCCAGCCGGCAATCCTCACCGCCTCCATCGCCTTGTGGCGCCTGTGGCTGGAAGAGGGTGGCGCGCAGCCAGCCTTCGTTTCCGGTCATAGCCTGGGTGAATACAGCGCCCTGGTCGCTGCCGGCGCCCTGTCGCTGAAAGATGCCGTGCGCCTGGTCGAGCGCCGTGGCCAGCTGATGCAGGAAGCTGTGCCTGCCGGTCACGGTGCCATGGCTGCAATCCTCGGCCTGGATGACGCCGTCGTGGTGGAAATCTGCGCCGAAGCGGCAGAAGACGAAGTGGTCAGCGCCGTGAACTTCAACTCGCCAGGCCAGGTGGTCATCGCCGGTAACAAGGCCGCGGTCGACCGCGCCATGGAGCTGTGCAAGGCCAAGGGCGCCAAGCGTGCCTTGCCGCTGGCAGTCAGCGTGCCGTCGCACTGCGCCCTGATGAAGCCGGCTGCCGAGCGCTTTGCCGAGTTCGTCAACGCCGTCGAATGGAAGGCCCCGCAGATCCCGGTGGTGCAGAACGTCACCGCCGCCGTCGCCGCCGACCTCGATGCCCTGAAACAGGACCTGCTGGCACAGCTGTACCAGCCGGTGCGCTGGGTTGAATGCGTGCAGACCCTGGCCGCCAACGGTGCGGTCAACCTGGTCGAGTGCGGCCCGGGCAAGGTCCTGGCTGGCCTGAACAAGCGTTGCGCCGACGGCGTGACCACCTACAACCTCAATACCCCTGACGCTGTCGCCGCCACCCGCGCGGCGCTGGCCTGATTTGGAGAAGCTTGCATGAGTCTGCAAGGTAAAGTTGCACTGGTCACCGGCGCCAGCCGTGGTATCGGCCAGGCCATCGCCCTCGAGCTGGGCCGCCAGGGCGCGACCGTGATCGGTACCGCCACTTCGGCTTCCGGCGCCGAGCGCATCGCTGCCACCCTGAAAGAACACGGCATCACCGGCACCGGCATGGAGCTGAACGTCACCAGCGCCGAGTCCGTGGAAGCAGTGCTGGGCGCCATTGGCGAGCAGTTCGGCGCCCCCGCCATTCTGGTCAACAACGCCGGCATCACCCGCGACAACCTCATGCTGCGCATGAAGGACGACGAGTGGTTCGACGTGATCGACACCAACCTGAACAGCCTCTACCGTCTGTCCAAGGGCGTGCTGCGTGGCATGACCAAGGCGCGCTGGGGTCGTATCATCAGCATCGGTTCGGTCGTCGGTGCCATGGGCAACGCCGGCCAGGCCAACTACGCCGCGGCCAAGGCTGGCCTCGAAGGCTTCAGCCGCGCCCTGGCGCGTGAAGTGGGTTCGCGTGGCATCACCGTCAACTCGGTGACCCCGGGCTTCATTGACACCGACATGACCCGCGAGCTGCCAGAAGCGCAGCGCGAAGCCCTGCAGACCCAGATTCCGCTGGGCCGTCTGGGCCAGGCTGACGAAATCGCCAAGGTGGTTTCGTTCCTGGCGTCGGACGGCGCTGGCTACGTTACCGGCGCAACCGTGCCGGTCAACGGCGGGATGTACATGTAAAACTGCAACGCAATGTGACGGATTGCTTCAAAAAAGAGTCATACTGCGAGCCTAAAATCCGTTATAAAGCTGCAACCAGATTCCAGGGAGCGGGTGCGGTGGCTTAAGGGAAGGTGCGTTCCGCTTGAAAAGCGAACGTCTTTCTATAAACTTGGTCACCGGCCAGCTGCCTGACATATGTCCATTAGGAGTGAAAACTAGGTATGAGCACCATCGAAGAACGCGTCAAGAAAATCGTCGCCGAGCAACTGGGCGTCAAGGAAGAGGAAGTGACTGTCGAGAAGTCCTTCGTCGATGACCTGGGTGCCGATTCGCTTGACACCGTTGAGCTGGTGATGGCTCTGGAAGAGGAATTCGAGACCGAAATCCCTGACGAAGAAGCCGAGAAGATCACTACCGTTCAAGCTGCAATCGACTACGTCAAAAACCACCAGGCCTAAGACGTTGTAGTCGACGCTTCTTGTCGAGAAGAACCGCACTGCCTTTGCCGGCGTGCGGTTTTTTCTTTGCGAGCCTTCAGCGTCGCTTCACTCGCGCCGAGAGCTTGTTGCCATTTCATTCCATTGCTTGAATGCAATGGCAAGAAACTCTGTGATTAGAAAAGGAGAGTACTGTGTCGCGTAGACGCGTCGTGGTCACCGGTATGGGCATGCTGTCGCCACTGGGTACCGATGTACCGAGCACTTGGCAGGGCATTCTGGCTGGCCGCAGTGGCATTGGTCCGATCGAACACACGGATCTGTCTGCCTACTCCACCCGTTTTGGCGGCTCGGTGAAAGGCTTCGAGGTTGAGCAGTACCTGTCGGCCAAAGAGGCCCGCAAGCTTGACCTGTTCATCCAGTACGGCCTGGCGGCCGGTTTCCAGGCGGTGCGTAATGCCGGCCTGGAAGTCACCGACGCCAACCGTGAGCGCATTGGCGTGGCCATGGGCTCGGGTATCGGCGGCCTGACCAACATCGAAGAAACCAGCCGCACCTTGCACGAGCAAGGTCCGCGCCGTATTTCGCCGTTCTTCGTACCGGGTTCGATCATCAACATGATCTCTGGTTTCCTGTCGATCCACCTGGGTCTGCAGGGGCCGAACTACGCCATCGCCACCGCCTGCACCACCGGCACCCACTGCATCGGCATGGCCGCGCGCAACATCGCCTACGGCGAAGCTGACGTGATGATTGCCGGTGGCGCCGAGATGGCCGCTTGCGGCCTGGGCATGGGCGGCTTCGGTGCGTCCCGTGCGCTGTCGACCCGCAACGATGAGCCAACCCGTGCCAGCCGACCGTGGGACAAGGGCCGTGATGGCTTCGTGCTGTCCGACGGTGCCGGTGCGCTGGTGCTCGAAGAGCTCGAACACGCCAAGGCCCGTGGTGCGACCATCTATGCCGAACTGGTCGGTTTCGGCATGAGCGGTGATGCCTACCACATGACGTCGCCACCCGACAGCGGTGAAGGTGCAGCCCGGTGCATGGCCAATGCCCTGCGCGATGCTGGCATCCAGCCGGAAGAGGTCAGCTACATCAATGCCCACGGTACCTCGACCCCGGCCGGTGACATCGCCGAAGTTGCGGCGATCAAGCGCGTGTTCGGCGAGCATGCGTACAAGCTGGCGGTCAGCTCGACCAAGTCGATGACGGGCCACCTGCTTGGCGCTGCCGGTGCGGTAGAGGCGATCTTCAGCGTGCTGGCGATCAACAGCCAGATGGCGCCGCCGACCATCAACCTCGACGAGCCGGACGAAGGCTGCGACCTCGACTTCGTGCCGCACGAAGCGCGCAGCATGCCGATCGACGTGGTGCTGTCCAACTCGTTCGGCTTTGGCGGCACCAACGGTTCGCTGGTATTCCGCCGGTTCGCCGGTTGATGCACAGCTGGATCGACGGCCAGCCCGCGACTGCGATCAACTTGCAGAACCGCGGCCTGGCCTACGGCGATGGCCTGTTCGAGACCATCGCCGTGCGCGGTGGCCGGCCCAGTCTGCTGGACGGCCATCTGGCCCGCCTGGCACTGGGGTGCCGGCGCCTGGCCATCGACGCCGACCTGGCGCTGGTGCGTGATGAAATCCTGCGCTTCGCCAGCCAGCTGGGTGACGGTGTCGCCAAGCTGGTCCTCACCCGTGGCGACAGCCAGCGTGGCTACGCGCCGGTTGCCGGCGTTGCGCCGCGCCGTATCCTTCAGGGCAGCCCGCTGCCCAGCTATCCTGTCGAACATGCCGAGCACGGCGTGCGGCTGTTCCCCTGCCAGACCCGGCTTGGGGAGCAACCGTTACTGGCCGGTCTCAAACACCTCAATCGCCTGGAGCAGGTGCTGGCCCGTGCCGAATGGCAGGACAGCGAACATGCCGAAGGCCTGATGCGTGACGGGCAGGGCAGGGTGATCGAAGGCGTATACAGCAATCTGTTCCTGGTGCGCGATGGCGTGCTGTTCACGGCCGACCTCAGCCGTTGCGGCGTTGCTGGCGTGATGCGCGGTGCCCTGCTGGAGCAGGCGCAGCGGCTGGGCATATCGGTACAGGTACGAGATATCACCTTCGACGAACTGCAACAGGCGGATGAAGTGTTCGTCTGCAACAGTGTCTACGGTGTCTGGCCCGTGCGTGGAATTGCTGCGCTGAACTGGTCGCCGGGCCCGCTCACCCGTAAACTGCAGGCCGTTGCCCGTACGTTACTGGATACCTGAATTCGTGAGACGCAAATTCCTGCTGCTGCTGGAAATGGGCTTGATCCTCGCCGGCCTGGCCCTGGGCTGGTCGGCCTGGAAGATCAACTCGGTGCTGGAGCAGCCCCTGCATGTGGCCGAAGAGCGCCTGCTCGACGTGCCCAGTGGCACCAACCCCAACCGCATGTTCTATCGCATGCAGGCCGAAGGCTTGCTCGATGATGCCGTCTGGCTGCGCCTGTACTGGCGCTTCAACATGGCCGGCACGCAGTTGCATACCGGCGAGTATCGCCTCACCCCCGGCATGACCGTGGAAGAACTGTTCGACGTCTGGCGCCGTGGCGATGTGGTGCAGTACAACCTGACCCTGGTCGAAGGCTGGACCTTCCGCCAGGTGCGTTCGGCGGTGGCCAAGCATGAAAAGCTCAAGCACACCCTGGATGGCCTTTCCGACGCTGAAGTGATGGACAAGCTCGGTCACACCGGCGTGTTCCCTGAGGGTCGCTTCTTCCCCGACACCTACCGCTTCGTGCGTGGCATGAGTGACGTCGAGCTGCTGCAGCAGGCGTACATGCGCCTGGATGAAGTGTTGGCCAAGGAGTGGGCCGAGCGCACCACCGACCTGCCTTACCGTGATCCCTATCAGGCCTTGATCATGGCCTCGCTGGTGGAGAAGGAAACCGGCATCCCCCAGGAGCGCGGGCAGATCGCCGGCGTCTTCGTCCGCCGCCTGCGCCTGGGCATGATGCTGCAGACCGACCCAACGGTGATCTACGGCATGGGTGAGCGCTACAACGGCAAGATTTCCCGCGCCGACCTGCGCGAACCGACACCTTACAACACCTACACCATGACCGGCCTGCCACCGACACCGATCGCCATGGTCGGGCGCGAGGCGATCCATGCCGCGCTCAACCCGTCCGATGGCACCAGCTTGTACTTCGTCGCCCGTGGCGATGGCAGCCACGTGTTCTCCGATGACCTGGACGATCACAACTCGGCGGTGCGCGAGTTTCAGCTCAAGCGTCGTGCGGATTACCGGTCCAGCCCGGCGCCACAAAGTGCACCTGCGGACGCAGCCGAGCCGGCTGAGCAGGATCCTGCCAGCGAGGCCGAGCCGGCCGACGCGGCAACGCCTGACGAACAACATTAAGGACTGCCTGTGAGCGGCTTGTTTATTACCCTTGAAGGCCCCGAAGGCGCGGGCAAGAGCACCAACCGTGATTACCTGGCTGCGCGCCTGCGCGAGCAGGGCCTGGACGTGGTGCTGACCCGAGAGCCTGGCGGTACGCCGCTGGCCGAAAAGGTCCGCGAGCTGTTGCTGGCGCCGAGCGACGAAGTGATGGCCGCAGACACCGAGCTGCTGCTGGTATTCGCTGCCCGTGCCCAGCACTTGGCGGAGGTGATTCGCCCGGCGCTGGCCCGTGGTGCGGTGGTTCTTTGTGATCGCTTCACCGATGCCACCTACGCCTACCAGGGCGGTGGCCGCGGCCTGTCGGTGGAGCGTATTGCTGCACTGGAGCAATTCGTCCAGGGGGATCTGCGCCCGGACCTGACCCTGGTCTTCGACCTGCCGGTGGAAGTCGGCCTGGCCCGTGCCGCCGCGCGCGGTCGCCTGGACCGTTTCGAGCAGGAAGGCCAGGCCTTCTTCGAAGCTGTGCGCCAAGCCTATCTGCGACGCGCCCATGGCGCGCCGCAACGTTACAGCCTGCTTGACGCCGCCCAGCCACTGGAGGCCGTGCAGCGTGCCATCGATGCGCTGCTGCCCGATATCGTAGGGCGTAGCCGTGGCTGAGGCCTACCCCTGGCAGCAGGCGCTCTGGCAACAACTGGCCGGGCGTGCCCGGCACGCCCATGCCTACCTGCTGCACGGGCCGCAGGGGATCGGCAAGCGCGCCCTGGCCGAGCGGCTGATGGCGCGCCTGCTGTGCCAGCATCCGCAGGGGCTGGATGCCTGCGGGCAGTGCAAGTCGTGCCTGCTGCTCAAGGCCGGCAGCCACCCGGACAACTTCGTGCTGGAGCCGGAGGAGGCTGACAAGCCGATCAAGGTCGACCAGGTGCGCGAGCTGGTATCGTTCGTGGTGCAGACGGCGCAGCTGGGCGGGCGTAAAGTGGTGTTGATCGAGCCGGTCGAGGCGATGAACGTCAATGCCTCCAACGCCTTGCTCAAAAGCCTGGAAGAGCCTTCGGGCGATACCGTGCTGCTGCTGGTCAGTCACCAGCCCAGCCGTCTGTTGCCGACGATCAAGAGCCGCTGCCAGCAAGTTGTCTGCCCGCAGCCAAGCCTGGCGCAGAGCCAGGCCTGGCTGGCCAATGCATTGACTGACAGCGACGAGGCCGAGCGCGAGGAGCTGCTGACCCTGGCCGCCGGTTCACCGCTGATGGCTGTCAGCCTGCAAGCGCAAGGTGTGCGAGAGCAACGGGCCTTGGTGACCGACGGGGTCAAGAAACTGCTCAAGCAGCAGCAATCCCCCAGCCAGCTGGCCGAGGCCTGGAGCAGTGTGCCGTTGTTGCTGCTGTTCGACTGGTTCTGCGACTGGTCGCACCTGATCCTGCGTTACCAGTTGACCCAGGATGAAGAGGGATTGGGTTTGGCCGACATGCGCAAGGTGGTGCAGTACCTGGCGCAGAAGGCCCGCCAGGGCAAGGTGCTGGAGGTCCAGGCGTGGATCCTCGAGCAGCGCCAGAAGGTGCTCGGCAAAGCTAACCTCAACCGTGTATTGCTGCTGGAGGCGCTGCTGGCCCACTGGGTGCAGCTGCCGGGTTCCCGCTGATTTTCCATCTTTTCATGTGTGCCGCCTCCCATGCTCGTAGATTCCCATTGCCATCTCGACCGTCTTGACCTGAGCGCCCATCAGGGCTCCCTCGATGCTGCCCTGCAGGCGGCGCGCGAACGCGGGGTCGGGCATTTCCTGTGCATAGGCGTCAGCGCCGAAAATGCCGGGGCGGTGAAGGCGCTGAGCGAGCAGTACGCCGATGTCGACTGCTCGGTGGGTGTGCACCCGCTGGACCTGGCGCCGGGCGAGACGCCGGCGCTGGAATGGCTGCTGCGCGAGCTGGCCCACCCGCATGTGGTGGCGATTGGCGAAACCGGGCTGGACTACCACTACGAACCGGAAGCCGCCGATTTGCAGCAGGCATCGTTCCGCCTGCACCTGGAGGCGTCGCGCCAGACTGGTAAACCGGTGATCGTGCATACCCGCGCGGCGCGGGCCGATACCCTGGCGCTGCTGGGTGAAGCGAACCTGCCTCAGGCGGGGGTGTTGCACTGCTTCACCGAAGACTGGGACATGGCCAAGGCGGCGCTGGACCTGGGGTACTACATTTCGCTGTCGGGCATTGTCACCTTCCGCAATGCCGATGCCCTGCGCGACGTGGCGCGGCAGGTGCCGATCGACCGCCTTCTGGTGGAGACCGATTCGCCGTACCTGGCGCCGATCCCGCATCGTGGCAAGCCTAACTTGCCGCAGTATGTACGGGAGGTGGCGGAGTATGTGGCATCGTTGCGTGGGGTCAGCTACGAGCAACTGGCCGAGCAGACCACGTCCAACTTCAAGCGCCTGTTCCCGTTGGCGCGAGTGGCCTGAATCCAGGCCAGCTGCTTTTGCTCTGTTTTTGCTCTGTTTTTGCTCTGCTTTTGCTTCTAAGCGCGCGGTAGTCCAGGCGACGCAGAGTGCGACTTCAGGAGGCCGAACGCAGGCGTCTGGAGGGCCAGGGTGCGTAGCACCCCTTCGGCGTAGCCGAAGGCGCGAGAT